>JBJDXJ010000001.1:0-79764 GCA_051866635.1 Clostridia bacterium
ATCAAGAGATTTGCCGATGTAATTCTGCATGGTTTTACCAAGGTCACTTATATCAAAGCCCATTTCACCGTCCATAACCAATTCGCCGTCAACATACATTCTCGCATAACCCTCTGATATAACAACGGCTACAGTAACCTTTTCATTCTTTCTCACACCCGGAAGGGATGCGATTATATTTTCACCTTCTGTATTTGTTTTTGTTGCCGCAAATTTTAAAAGATTTGTGCCAAGCGTTGAGGGATTAAGGAATATATACCCTGTTTCGGTACCATTGCCGAACCCGTAAAGAAACACATTCTTCTGTGCATCATTTGGTGTAAACGTGGTGACAATGGTAATTTCATCATGACCGTAAAGGACACCCTCGGGTATTTTTACAAAATCGTCCTTACCGTCAAATACACCGCCGTTTTCACCGATTTCCATATTTCCGTAAGATGCACCGTGGTTTCCGTTGCCTGATACATCACGAATGATTTCTCCATCATTTTCATCAAATTTGTAGGAAAGCAAAACCTTTTCATTAACAATAACAGGCTTTTTCAAAACCCTAACTTCAAACACACCTAAAACATAGGTATCAATACTTGCCGTAAGAGTAACAACCTTATCCTCATCTTGGCGTGTGACCTTGCCTGTAGTGTCAATTACCCTTTCGTCACTACTTGTCCAGGTAACAGATTTCGATGCAATTTTTTTAACAAGCTCAATATCAGATATTACTTCACAGGGGAGCTTTATAAAGTTTTCAAAGTCAACATACTTTTCATATTCACTCATAACCTCACTCTCTGTAAGAGCGTTGTCAAAAACCTTTACATTATCAACCACGCCGCTGAAAGCATCGGCACTCCAGTATGTGGTTCCAAGATACAAGTTGCCTTCGCCTGCTTCAACACTGCCGCTTCCTACAATTTCACCGTTTACGTACAAGGTTCCCACGCCATTGTTTTCAACATATGCAACATGGCTCCACTCACCAAGGTTTTCACTGCCCGATGCAATTGTTTCCCATCTGTGATTTTCTCCGTGGGTCCAAAGGGCAGGTTTCATTTTGTCAGATATAACACCCGTCCATTTATTGCCCTCGTTATCCATATCCTTAAAGAAAATGGTATTTGTTCCGCCATTTGACGTGGCTTTTACCATTGCAGACACTGAAAAAGTATCTTTAACTTCGCCTAACTTAACGCCATATGTTCCGTCAAGCACTAAAACGCCATCTGAAACTTTTGCCTCGGCACCATTTTTAAGGGTGTTTGTAACAGTGTCAAGGCTTTCATTTTGGTCAAATACAAAGCTGTTTATCTCTGTCGCCATTGTAGGAAGGGATAAATTGAAAACACAAACAGCAATAATCATACTTAAAAGCTTTTTCATGTGATCCCCTCCTTAAAATTCAACATCTGCTTTAAATGAGCCAAGTACAACAGTATATACACCTTTTTCTTTCGGTGTATATGCGTAGTCAATCTTCCTTGTATCATCTGTTTGCACAAATCTGAAATCTACAATATCTCCCTTTGAATTTTTTATATACAAAAGTATGGTAGCCTTTTCGCCTGTATAGACACCATTAAGTTTTATGCTTTCACCATCGGCAAACACATCTATAATATAGGGGTTATCAATATCTGTTACAACAAAGGTTGCACTTTCCTTGTTTTCACCCTTTGTCAAAATAAGCCTGTTATCTGAAACTGTCAAATATTTACCACGCTCTGACAAGCTTTCGTAGCTTACACCATAGCCGGCCAAGCCTTCATGCTCAATAAAGGTCATACTTCTTTTAGTTTCATCCGTTGCATCATTATCGTGCAACAGCTTAATATGGGAATTGTAATTTGTGATAAAATAACCCATCTTATTTACCGACTGAATAGAAACATGGGTTTCATCACCACGACCCGGAACAATTTCCCACTCAAAGTCTGCCTTGTTTGCAGTAAACTTATCACAGTACACAAGACTTCCTGAAGGATATGCCGTAGAATCGGTGGTGTTTGAAAAATACCCGTGATAGAGTTTTTCGCCCGGTTTATTTAAAGAAGAAATATAAACCTTTCTGCCGTCTATTCCTACACTGCTTTCATAGAAAAGGTCAATAGAACCGTCAGGATTAAACTTCAATTCATCAACGCAAACGCTTCTTCTGTAACCGCTACCGTTTTCCATAGCACCTGTGTGATAAAAAATATATGTTTTGCCCTTAAAATCAATAACGGCAGGATGGTTTGTGTTACTTGAGCTACCCGCTTCCATAATCTTACCGCCGTATGTATAGGGACCTGTCACAGAACTACTTGTTGCATAAGACAATTCTTCATGCCAGTTATTTGCAAAGAAAAGATAATACAAGTCCCCTCTTTTGTAAATCCAGGGTGCTTCGGTATATGTTGTACCTTCGGGCATATTTTCAATAAAAAGTTCTGTAATATCGCCGCCATCAACCCATCCGTCACCATTTAAGTCCACAAGACTGTTCATTTCTTCGTTAAGTTCTGCAATGTAAAGGTTAGAGTTACCCCAAGCGATATATCGGTGTTCAACACCCTTTTCATCATTTTCTATCCATACAGTGGGATCAATATCGTCCCAGCCAACCTTACCCTTTGTCCAAGAAGGCTGAACGAGCTTATTTCCATTCAAATGGTCCTTGTAAGGGCCTGTAATACTGTCACTTACACCAACAGAAATACCTGTCCCGTTTTTGCACATAAAGAAGTAATATTTGCCATTGTAATACTCAACCTCACCTGCCCATGCGTCTGAGGCTTTCCCCCATGAAAAGTCGCTTGCCTTCATTGGCACGCCTTCATATTTCCAGTTTACCATATCCTTTGATGAATAGCAGAGCCACTGGGGCATGTAATAGTAATTTGTTGTGGAAGTGTCATTACCGCAGAAAAGATACACCGTATCATCCACGACAATTGCCGCAGGGTCACCGGCATAAACACGGCTATTTTTGTCATCTTCCTTTACAATAGGATTGTTTGCACTTACGTTAATTCCCAAAAGCATCATAAATACAAGTACAACAGCTAAAACTCTTTTCATTTTCTTTCTCCTCTGAAATGCTTTTTTATATATTGTTTAAGGTGTATTATAAACCTTCTTAAAGGCAATGTGTGAAGATATACAAATCCCCCCATTTTCTTTTTGCCGCGAACACTTGTTACAATAGCAAAAATCTGATTGTCGCGAACCTTCTCTATCCACCACTGATTGTCACCGCACACACCGAAACAATCTGGCAAAATTTTCACAATGCGGTGCATTACGTACTTCCCATCAGACCGCTGATAAAAGACAATGTCGTACTTTTTTCCGCCGCCTTTATATTCTTCGATTGTAACAGTGTCGCAGCCACCTTTTATAAAAGGGTACATGCTAACCCCATTAGGTGTAAAATCAAAACTTAATCCTTTTTCAAAAGCATCGTTAATAAAAGGGCGTATTTCATCAATTTTTGTCTTTTTTGCCATAATAATTCACATAGCCTTTCTGCCACAAATAGTAATGAAAATTCGTTTTTACGTTCTTTTTGTGGCGGACAAGGCGTATAATGTGAATTGTGTCCATGTGCGTTTTCCGAGCCTACGAGGAAATTCTCGCACGGACAATCAAATCCGCCACAGGTTTTTAACGTGAAACTTTCACGTTAAAAACCTCACATCATGATAGTTTTATTTTATCACGATGTGAGGTTAAAGTCAATGATACGGGAATATATCTATTTTTTTATAAAGTTAAGACTGCTTTCGCTTTCGTAGCCTACAAGCTCGGCTGCTTTTGATAAGGGTACACCTTCATTTAAAAGTTCTTTCGCCCGCCGCCCACGTGCCTCTGTTCTTAATTGGATAAAGGTTTTTCCGTAAGCCTTTTTTAAGAACCGCTGTGTTTGCCTGGGACTTAAGTTAAGTCTTTCGCTTAACTCCTTCAGCGTTACGGTGGAATAATTATACAAAAAAATTTCGTCGGCTATAATCATACGCTTGTCGTCAGGGGTAATGGCTGAATACTCTCCCACCTGTTCCATCCCTGCATAATTTCTTGACAGTGATATCATTATCTGGAAAGAAAGATTTATCACACTTTGAATATACCCGATTCTTTTATTTTCGGATTCTTCTGTCAGCATTTCAAAAATGCGTTTCATATTTTGGCTGTCTTCCCCAATCCAGAACACAGTTTCTTTTAAAAAGGTTGCAGTTTTTCCCCGTACTTTGCCTTTTGTTTCAGTAATTTCAAACTGTATACAGTATTCATCCATGGGGTCTGAAAAATCGGTAATCTGTTCATGCTCAATTAATGGTCCCGTCATATAAAGGGTTCCGCCTTTTAAGGGATAATGCACACCGTTCGCAATTAATGTTCCGCTTCCGCCTGTTACAAGATGTGCTTCATAAAACCTGTTTCCGTGCCTGTGCCTTGGAAATGGTTTATAGAACACGCCGTAATTTATATGTACAACTTTAATTTTAAGGTTATCCAGCTGGAATTTTATGTTAGCCTCTGAAATATTGAGCATATTACTCACCCCGGCTTTATTATACATGAACTTTTAAAACTAGTCCATATATTTATGCTGAGATTTTGTCGGAAACGGGGACCATATTATCCAGCCATATAAAAACCTTGAAAGCTCCTTTATTTTTAGTTGTAACATTAAATTCCGAAGGCGTGTTTTCTTCCAGGTCTATATCCGTTGTAACAACTTCAAGAAGTTTTCCTTCACTGTCATAAACGGCTGTTATAATGTTAAAGACTCCCGTTTTATTACTTTCGGCTTTCACTGTTATCTTATTATCCTCACGCTTTACAATTTCCGCATTAACGTTGGCATGGACAGAATAAAATTCGATATCGGAAAGTATAAGTTTATTTCCCCCGTTTGATGCCCATCCTATGTAGCTGTTTTTCTCTTTTCGTATATAGCGGATATACTTATAAGCCTTTGGCTGAGCTATGTTTATAACAATCTCGCTTTGATTATCCATTCCGTCAGGCTTTTTATTCATTGTATATATAGTTTCCCAATTATCGCCGTCCAAAGAACCCTCCAGCACACATCCCACAGCATATGCGTGGTCGCCCCAGTATGTTGTGTTGCCGCCTAATGTAATCTTTTGTTTCTTAACTATTATTTTACTGATAGCTTCCGTGCCGCCAAACTCGAATTGAACATACTGATTTGCATACTCGCTTTCCGTTTGGTTTTCAATTTTGAAAGCGGTATTTATATCACCGTCTGTAGCATATTCACCGTTTGAGCCGCCTTTTGCCGTAACAGAGGGAGAAAGTTTTTTTATAAAGCTCTCTCCGCCTGTGTAGAAAGCAACATCGTCAACAGCTAAGCTGATATTAGAGCCGTTATTTACGCTGTCAAAGTAAATAATATAGTATTTATATTTTTCACCCTTTGTATCTATTTCACAACGTGCAGGAATATATGCACTTGTTGCCGTGACGGATTTAATTTCACCTACTAAAACGGCATTTGTAACATTTGCACCTACAGATTCATTTGATGCATAAATTTTGGCACCGTTAATTCTGTTTGCAAAAGCACCCTCACCGTCTGCACCGGTAAAACGACCTGTTACATAAAGAAGGTCAATGGCTTGTTCTTTCTCCAATTCAACCTGAATGTATTTTACGGCTTTATCATCCTTTGATGAATAAGCATTGCCTGCAATGCCGTCAAAGGCATTTTCAACTTTCCATGAACTGTTGTATCCCTCATCTGCCGCAGTTACGTTTATAACCTCTGCTTTTACTGCATCTTTCGCATTATCCGTTACACGAACAGAAACCTTTTGTGTAAAGCCGTTATCCGTTGTAACACTTACAGCGAAGCTACCCGGTGCATATGCCGTGAGGGTACCGTTTGAAAGAACAACACCGCTTCCTATACTGTCGGTGGACCACACATAAGAGGCACTTGCACCTTCAGGTTCAATTTTTACTCCAAGCTGAACACTGTCACCGCTTCTTAAAGTTATATCCTCTGCTAATTCGCCGTTTACTGTAATTGAAATGCTGTCAGGTGCTATAATCACATCTTTAAGCTCTGTGAGCCTTGTCAAGGTAAATTCATTACCACTCCAAAGCTGATTTCTATCGCCGGTATAGCTTTTCTGTACAAGTGTACCGTTTTCGTTTGTGAGGTACCTGCCTGTTTTGCAGCTTTGAATTGTTATAAATCCCTCATCGGTATTTACCACATTCCAATAGGAGTTTTCACCAAGGTCTGCCCAAGTAACTTCTGACCCGTTTTCAATTCCTGTTACAGAAAGGTATAAGCCGTCCTTTTCGATTGTGTATGTACCGTCAGGATTATCTGAAAGGATAAACTTAACAGTTCCGGAATTATCCTTATTAAGGGTAACTTCAACGTAATTACCTATTCCGTCATGTTTTATTTCAAGCTCACTTCCGTTTAATTCAGCCTTTGTCCAAGCCTCACCGCAGGAAAGGCGGATTAAATTACCATCCTCAGAAGAATTAAGCGTAACTTCTGCTTCTCCGTTGTCAATGTCCCATGTAAGTGAAGAAACCTCCGTCCTTGTACGTGCCATAAGTCCTTTAACAGTGCCCTTTGTCCAGTCTTTTGGAAGTGCCGGGATAATTTCAATCTGAGAGGTGTTTGAAAATACCAAGGCTTCGTTTACCGCACCTAAGGTGCCAAATGCTGTATCGGTACAGTATGTATCGTTTCGGCGGTTTGTATCGTGGTCTGTCATCATTGATGAATAATATGCTGTGCCGTTCATCATTTTTAAAAGGGATTTCATCATACCGTCACCACGCTTAAGGCGTGCTTCAACCAAAGCCTTGTGCATCCATCCGTGACCGGCAGTGGCATCACCTGTGTTAAACTTATTTCTGTTATCAAGTGCTTTATTGGCGGCATCGTAAAGGTCAGGGTCGTTTTGTGTGTCATAAGAGGGCCATGCAACATACAAATGGCTCAAATGGCGGTGGTTATTATTTTCAGTATATTCCTCCATAGCCCATTCACGGAGTGCACCGTCTGTGTCTGTTTTATAGTCGGAAATGTTATTTTTCAGGCTCTGCCATTTATTAACAGCTTCTTCCCAACCGTCTCTGCCTACAGCCTTTTCAATGGTACAAACCATATCCAAGCCGTCACGTGCTGCAGAAATGTCCATAGTCGCATTGGCGGTAATTGTGCTGTAGTAGCCCACAGGGCTGTTTTCAGGGGAGTATGTGGGAATTATGATGTACTTTTCGCCCTCTTTAAGTTCAGTTTTACCCTCGTCATGGCAAGCCTTTCCGTTCACATCAGTGTAATACCTTGGTGTTACAATCTGTTCCCAGAAGTTTGCCTGTTTTGTGAGTAAAGGCAACAGAATATCTTTTTCCAAATCAAGATATCCTCTTTTTCTTATTGCTTCAAATTCTTCGTCAGTAAGACCGCCGTCATTAACGCTAAGTACACCCTTTAGGTTGTCAATACGCATATAGTCGTTTATTGGTATCTGTCTATTGCCGTAGCACTGCCAGTATTCAAATATAGGCAGTAAGCACCAGCTTGCACCTGCGTTCCAGTATTCAAAGGGATATGAATTGTCATATTCAACATGCATTGCTCTGTCAGCATCGGCGTTTACACTAATCTGGATTGCATCGTGCATACCGTATGCCATGGAGGCATTATACATAAAGTCGGGTGCATGGCGAAGGAAAAATGTGATATAGCCTTCCTGGAAATCACCGCCAAGATTACCTGTATTCATGGCAGAAACCTGTAAATTCACATTTGCATCAAGGGTGTAAATACTTCTCCATCCGGGATTCCACTCACCTGTCCACATACCGTAAAGTCTTGGTGCAGTAGTACCGCCGCAACAAATTTGTGCATACCTTGCCTGTTCATAAGCACGGCGCATAAATTCGTGGTTGATTGTTTTTGTGTTGCCCCTCTGTACACCGATAAGTGCATTATTGTCGTAAGATGAGTATTCTTCATCGCCTGAAAGGTCAAAGGATACGCGGTTGAATTCTGCTTTCTGAATTTGGGCAGAAGGTGAAAGTGCATCGCTGTAATTAAACTTTCCGTCTACAGTGTACTTTTCGGCAACGCCTGTCACCTTTTCAAGCATACTGTCAAGCAACGTGTAGCTTGTCATGTTGATAAATGCGGTCATCACATCTCCTGTTTTGCCTGTCATTTCAAATGTTCTGTCGCTTACAGTGATAAGGTAAACATTTTCCGCATTTTTGATTTCAACAGCCGCATTGTCCCCTACCAGCATGGGGTCGTCTTTAGTGTTAACAACACGTGTTTTAGTAGCCTTTTCACCTTCGGCAATAATATATGTAACACCGCCGTAGCCGCCGTCGTAAAGCTCGCTGCCATCATAAACGGGGTAATGTGCAATTGATGCGATATAGCTTGCATCGGAGGGTACAATTTTTTTATACCGCTGTGCTTGAACTTTACTCATACCGTCCCATGCCTTGCACATATCGTCAATATCGTCAATTGAAACAGTCATGTTAATAAGCTGATTCTGTGATGACTTTGTAATTTTTGTAACGGAAACGCCGTCTGTTCTTGATGTAAAGCTAACCCTCTTCCATGTACCGTACTTATCTTCAAACTGTACACCTGTTTCCGCTGTTTCGTAATTTGTCCAACGGATATAATCCTTTTCTATATCGGTATAGCTGCTCTTTAAACGAAGCTGATGACCCGGGTGGTAAGAATAATAATATGTCCTGCTTCGTCTGTTGCCGTTTTCATCGCGTATAAGCCAGCCATCGTTAAGGTTAAATACGTTTTCTCTTGCTTCTTCCAGCTGACCTGTCAGATTTTTTGGAATTTCTCTCGGCTGAGAGGATGGATAGTTAAAATACATATGCTGAAAAATAAAGGAATCGTTATATGGCTCACCGCTTGTGATGTAGCCTATTTCGCCGTTACCCGACACCATTCCGTCACGCCACGCACGGCTTGATGAGTTCACATAGCGGCTTAATACAGCGTTATAGCTTTGTACAAAGTTGCCTTTTTCATAAAGCGTTGTCACGTCTTCACTCTCCTCTGCCATTACAGGAGCAGTACTAATCGTCATTATACTGCCCAGAACAACCGATATCAATCTTTTAATCTTCTTATTCATTTCAATCCTCCCATTATTTTACTACACAGCGGATTCATATTTTCAAGAGTATCCCATATCATTACATTAAACTTTGTATCTGCAAATTTGTCAGGTACCGTTACAGTATTCACTCCCGTGCTAAATTTAACGCAAACAGTTTCGGCATTTTCAAGTGTGCCGGTCTCTGTGCAGGACGAAAATATCACATTTGCATTCATCTCTTCGGCTGAAAAAACATTCAGCTGAGCATCTTTTATTATACAAATACATTTATCATCTTCGTTTACCGCCAATTCAAAGTTAACAGGTGGCAGATTAGTGTTGTCTGTAAGGTTTGGCATCTCGGGATATGTGCTGTGAGCATATCTTACATACAAAGGATTTTCAACTTTTTCGGAATACACCTCAATAAATTTACCCTCGGTAATATTGGCATTTGCATCATACCAATCTGTTCCATCTGCCGAAATTTCAAACTCTCCAAGCACAGAGGTCTCGTTTTCGGTAAGCTTATCAGCCGCTGTTTTGTCCATATAGTTTACGGCATCTGCAATTTTCAAATCTCCGGTGCAGTTAAAGCCTATAATAATTTTATTATCCTTAACAACAGCACCTTTTGGCAACGGACCTTCGGGGTATAAATCTCTGCCGTAAATATCACGCAAAACAAATGCTGCAAAACGGGTTGCCACCGCCTGTTTGTTCCAAGGATGAATATCTGTTCTGGCATTACCTGTCCATATACGTCCCTCAGCATCACGGAAGGTAGTATTTTCGCTGTAATTTCCGTAAAAATCTAATGTGGGTACAATGCCGATGTTTGTCTTGTTTTTCACTTTACAAAGTGCTCTTGCCTGACCTTTACGAATTTCGGTAAAGTCATACATTAAGCTGTCCTGACCTTTCCAGCTCTCTATTCGCATAAGCTCAGCGTAATAAAAGGGTAAATCTTCTTCATTCCACAGTTCACGGTAGCTGTCTATCACCTGTGCCATTTTATCGGCATAGTTTTCCGCACTCATACTCTCTATTGCATCCTGTTCGCCTTGATACCACAGAACACCTTTTATCTTCATGTCCTTAAAGGGATATATTCTGCTGTTGTAAAGTACGCCGCCCGGCAGCCATTTATCTATTCCGCTTCCGCCTACCGCAACGCTGTAAATGCCTACTGGTACATTTTCGGATTTAACAATTTCATCTGCAAAATAATAACCTATTGCCGAAACATTTTTAATGGCATTCTGCGAGTTCATAACGCTCCATGTGTTGTACAAAGGCTCTTCAAGAGGCTCAACACTTCCGTTTCCACCGTCTGTACCCGTAAAGCCTTTATAATAATTGAAAATTCTGACAGAGTCATTTAAGGGATTTATGTTCCCGTTTTCGGGAGAAGCATCTCCCAAAAGGCTTATCAATCTTTCCATGTTGGACTGCCCTGCAATAAGATAAACATCGCCTATGGCAATATTTTCATACTCAATGCCGTATTCTCCCGTTGTAACACTCATAATATATCCGTCACCTGCGGGTAACGTGTTTTGCATATCAACTTGCCATTTTTCGTCACTTACCGTTGCAGTTGCCTCTATACAATCTGTACCGCTTGCTATGCTTACGTTTACAACTGCTCCGTTTTCGCCCTTTCCCGAAATTGTAATGCTTTGGTTTTGCTGAATTACCATATTGTCGGCAAAGCAATTGTTAACAGAAAGTTTTGTTGCATAAAACTCAATATCAGAAAGTATCAGCTTATTGCCGCCGTTTGATGCCCAGCCTATGTAGCTGTTATTTTCTTTTCGTATGTAACGGATAAACTTATAAGCCTTTGGCTTTTCAAGGTTTACAACAACTTCGCTCTGATTGTCTAATCCGTCAGGCTTTTTGTTCATAACATGTACTGTTTCCCAAGTATCGCCGTCCATTGAACCCTCCAGTACACAGCCAACCGCATAAGCATGGTCGCCCCAATAGGTGGTGTTGCCGCCTAAGGCAATCTTTTGCTTTTTTACAACAATTTTATTTATTTCATCAGTGCCTGTAAGCTCAAATTGAACATACTGGTTTGGATATTCGCTTTCTGTCTGGTTTTCAATTTTAAAAGCAGTATCCACATTGCCGTCTGCAGCATATTCACCGTTTGAACCGCCTTTTGCTGTAACAGAGGGTTCTAATTTTACAACAGGCGGTTTAACCGTCTTTTCCAAAGGCATTGTAAAGCTGTAGCTGCCTGAACCGATAATTGCCACTGTTTTTCCGTTGTCGTTATAAACATTCTGTACACCGTCAACATTTGAAAGCTCTATTCCGTTTTCTTTAACATTTGACTGCTTCACCGTGTTAAAATACACCTTAGCCGTTGTATTTGCCGGAACGGTAACATTAATTAATACGCTTTCGTCAATTTTTTCCCACTGTGACAAAACATTGCCGTAGGCTGTGTCTACATTTGCCTCAAAGCTTGTTAACTCTTCTGCTATATACGGGTCAATAACAATTGTTTTGTACGCAACAGAGTCGTTTCTGATACCGCCAAGATATTCATACAGCCAGCCCTCACCGTGACCTGCCATACAATGATTCTGGCTTGCTCCCCCGTTCCATATTTCAGGTAGGGTCGTTTTGCCCTGACTTACAAAGTAATAATAGCTGGGGCTTGTTTCGTTCATAATCATTTTGTAGGCATAATCTGAGTAACCGTATTCGGAAAGCATATTAAATACGGGTTTTAAGCCAACTTCACCGGCAGACAGATGATAGCCTCTGCTTTCTGCGTTAAATGCAATATGCTCTGCCACACGCTCCTCGTCACCTTCAGGCACTATTCCTAAATACAAGGGAATTGCATTTGCACTCTGGCTTGTTCCGTAGCTGAAATCTGTGCTGTCAAAATACTTTTCGTTAATTGCATTTTTTACATTTTCGCATATTTGCGTATATTTTTCTGCATCCTTACCTAAAACGGTGCTGATTTTTGCCATTGTGTCCGCAAGCTGAAAATAGGTACAGCTTACAACAAAAGTGACGCTGGTATTTTCAACACTCATCCAGTCGCCCAAATCGCGGTTTAAGTCACTGCTTTCAAGAATATAGGGTGTAGAGCTTTTTTGGGTAAGCTGTGTAAGATAATCAAAATACATACTCATAGAGTCGTATGCCTTTTCAAGCTGTCTTGTGTCGCCATAGGTAACATATGTGTACCACGGCACCATAATATTTGCACCGCACCAGGTAGGGTCGTTTGGTGTGTCGTCATCACTGTTGTCACGCAGGGCGTGTTCACTTTTGCCCACTGTCAGCGGAGGTACAATTGACGGAATACTGCCTGAAGATTTCTGTGCGTCAATCATATCGTCCGAGATTTTTTCCATATAAGCCGCCACGTTAAAATTGTTTGCAATAGAGGGGTATAAAAGGTGCGACACCTCAAGCCAGCCTAACTTTTCACGGTGAGGACAGTCGGTAAGAACATTAAACATATTGTCACTTATTGAATTTGTTATCATTTGGTGCACCTTTGTAACATTTTCATCAGATGCGGAAATACTGCCTGTAATCTTATTGTCACAACGGTATACGTAACCTGTCAGCTGTTCTTTTGTTATAGGCTTACTGCTTCCGTCAATCTGCAAATACTGAAATCCGTGATAAACAAACTTTGGTGTGTAAACCTCTTCGCCTTCGCCTCTAAATGTATATGTATCATAAATACTGCCGCTACTGCCCCACATAATAGTTGAGCCTTGGTTTACCGTGCCATCGATGTTTATATGCTCTGCCGGGCGGAATGTTAATTTTTTGCCCTTTTCGTATGATCCCTTAAAGGAATACACGCCTGCAAAATTTCTCTCGAATTTTACAGTATAGCTTACTGTTCCGTCAGAATTTGTAATTTCGGTAATGCTATCTACCGCTACAGTGTCAACAGCTTTAATCGAAGGATAGGCTTTTGCCTCCAACCGTTCAAAAGGATAATCGGCTTTTTCTACAATCTGAGCCGAATTCCAGTTTGACATATCCCAATTCTCCTTGGCGAAGTTTTCAATCTCGCAGTTTGCATCGTAATCTTCACCGCCAAGCCAAACGGATTCTTTAACAGGACCTTTCGCATACCGCCAGCTGTCATCGGTTACAACAATGCTCTTTGTTCCGTCTGTGTATGTAACCTCTATCTGGGAAATAAACATTAATGGTCCCCATATTTTAGGCGAACGGTTATATCTTCCCTCACCGGAGGGATTGTAATAAAATCCTTTGCCCATATATACGCCCACTGCATTGTCACCTTTTACAATTTTGTCGGTTATGTCATATGTTACATAAAAGGCTTTTTTATCAAAGTTTGTTTCGCCGGGTTCTAAAACAGCATCTGTCACCTTTTCACCGTTAATATGCATTTCAAAAAGACCAAGTCCGCTTGCATAGGCACGGGCAAAAGCAACCTCCTTATTGGTATCCACACTAAAATTTCTGCCGAACACCGGAAGGGCGGTGTTTTCTTCAAAAGTGGGAACAGGGACATTTTCCGCACTGTATAGGATAGAGTAATTTATATTATCCGTACTGTATTCAATCTTATAGCTTTGCGGAAAAGAAGGAATACACGGCGGATTTATGGATGCGGCATCGTTTCTCGGATAAAACACCACTTTACCCACATTATAATTTGCTCCTAAATCTACAGTAACTGTCACATTTGTATCAACATTTGTATATATCTGGCTTGTGTAGCCTTGTTTGTTACCACCGGATGACCTCTCGCCGTCAACAATATAACCGGGTGTCCATGTTGCATTTGTGAAAGCCTGGGGTGATGAAACAGCTTTTCCCAAAGCTACATTTTCGCCATTAGATGAATAAATCTCAAATTCCGCAAGCTGAAGTCTGTAACCGCTTCTTTCGCCCCAGCCGTCAACGCTCACGCCGAGTTTTGAAGCGTTCAGCCTTATGTATCTTGCATCTGTAGGTGTATCAAAATTAATAACCACTTTGGGATATGTTTCATCTTCTACAGTTATCCATTCCGCTTCCCATTCATTTTTTAAAAATGCGGTTTCAAACGAAGCAGGACGGCTATAGGGAGACTCATTTCCGTAATTGTCCCAAATTTTTACCTTCCAGTAATACTTACTTTTACTTTCAAGAGGCAGACCTTCATACTCAATATTGTTACTTTTATCTGATTCTACCTTACCGCTGTCCCATACGGTATCACCATATAAATCCAAAACAATAATCTGATAAGCTGATTGCATTGTCCCTCTATTATTCGATGAAATATTCCAGCTAAATCTCGGGCAAGTTTCATCAATGCCTAAAGGCTCTGTGAGATATTCTGTTTGCAAATTATAAATTTCGGGCATTTTGTCCTCCGCCTTTACAAAAGTGGGCATACAGCTTAATATCATTATACAACTTGTCACGAACGAAACTAATTTTTTCAATATTATCCCTCCACATCTATCTCACACTCTTTACACAAAGGTTCGATGTTTTCTAATTCCAATATCATAACCTTAACCTTTTCTGCACCATTTACAAAAGGTACGCTATATTCGGTCTTGCCCTCTTTTACAGTTGAAACAGACACTCCTGCCAACGCATCGCCTTTATAGCTTGCAACTAAAAGCACGCCTTTTGTTTCAAAAACATTTTCAAGGTTTATATTTATACTATCGCCTGCTTTTTCAACATTGGAAATTGAAAGCGTTTGTGATGTGTAAAGCTCTATTTCTTTTACATTCAATCGGTTGCCGCCGTCCGTAGAGGACCAACGCCACACCGCATAGTCGCTTCCTGTTTTGTACTTTGTTCTTATATAGCGGATATATTTATATGCCTTGGGTTTTTCAAGCTCAAAAATTTCTTTGGTTTTTTCCCCTGTTCCGTCGGGCCAGGTGTTCATAATGCCTACAGTTTCCCAATTTTTTCCGTCAAAGGAGCCTTGCAGTTCACAACCAACAGCCAAGCACCAGTCCGCCCAATAGTTGTTATCATTAGTGTTTGCGGCATTGTACTGGCGGCGGATAATTATCTTTTCTATTTCTCTTTTGCCGTCAGTTTCAAGCATTAAGTACTGGTCATTAATTGAATTTTCCGTCTGAGCAGACAGGGTATATACAGTTGCGGGATTTTTGTCAACTGCATAATTTGGATTACTGCCTTCATCGCATGCTGTTGCAGTAACACCAACAATATCTATGCTTTCAGCAGGCTTTTTGGAATAAAAGCTGATTTCCTTTACATTTAGCCTGTTACCGCCGTCCGTAGAGGACCAACGCCACACCGCATAATCACTGCCCGTTTTGTATTTTGTTCTTATATAGCGGATATATTTATATGCTTTCGGGTTTTCAAGCTCAAAAATATCCTCGCTCATTTCGCCCGTTCCGTCGGGCCAGGTGTTCATAACACCTACAGTTTCCCAAGTCTCGCCGTCCGATGAGCCTTGCAATTCACAGCCTACTGCCAAGCACCAGTCCGCCCAATAGTTGTTATCGGAAACGCCCCCTGCATTGTACTGACGTTCAATCTTAATTCTGTCAACCACGCTTTTTCCGTCAAGCTCGATTAAAAGATACTGACTGTCTATATTTTCCGCTGTTTGTCCCGAAAGGGTGTATGCGGTATTATGGTTTTTGTCTATGGCATATTCACCGCTGCTTGAAGCATCTACCGCTGTTGCGGTAGCTCTTACGGGTGAAATCTCGCTGTAAATATAATAATCTGTTTCATCATAAGGCTCTTTGGGGTTTAATATATCAAAGAGATAGTTTTCCGCTTCCTCTTTCAATTCTGTGCAGTCTGCACCATGCAGGACGCCTGCCTGCTTCTCTACCGCCATAGTGGTCTCGTTTGTGTTAACCGAAACATTTATATAGTTATTTTTTTTGCTGTTTTTGCCTGCACAGCCGTTAAAGTTAATACCGCCTCCCCATGCGTCCTGACCTATGTTACACATAAGGTTTTCGCATATTGTGTAGCCCTCTGTCTGCTCGTCAAAATACATTGCCGCATATCCGTAGTCAAACCATAACTTTCCTGTAACGCTATTTATGTAATTTCTTGCACATACACTGCCCGGCTGTTTGGAAAGCGTATATATCGCTCCGAAATCGCAAAGCACCTGACCTATATCATAAATTTTGTTTGCAAAAATTATATTGTTTTTCATGGCGTTGTCATCGCTTGACCAGCCAAAGCCAACGGAAATACCTGAATAAGGTGCACTGTATATATCGTTATGTGCAATAACTATATGTTCGGGATAACCTGCAATAATACCTACAGCACCTTCATATTCCGTTCCTATATGGTGAACAGTGTTATTTATAACATCAATATTTCTTGTTATTTCACTTTTGTCGGCAGGGTTGTATGCTATATGATATTCCGTTTCCTCGTCCTGTACAAATTTTGCAACAGAGATACCGTTTGATGCAATATCATACACATTGTTTCCAAAAATCTGACTGTTTGTCACGCCAACATAATAGTCAAGTCCTACTGCTCCCATTTTTCTGAAGGTACAGCCCTGTACAAGCAAATTGTCTGCATATACTGCAAAAAAGCCACTCGGTGGATGATAAGCCCATGTTTCATTGTCTAATGTTGTCTTTAGTGCGTACTGACACGCCTGTGCACCGACTAGGCCTTCTTCGCTCGGTCTTATCCATGTAGTACATTCAAATACGATATTTTCAAAAGTTATATTACTTGCCTTTTCCTCCTTTGTGCCTTCAATCTTCACAAGAGTTTCAAGGGTAGGTACTGTAAAAACAGCCTTTTCCATATCTGTACCTTCCGGTGCTTTAAAATAAATTGTACTGTCGGTTTTATCCAAATACCATTCAGTATCCTCGTCTATAAATTCATACGCATTTTCAAAATAGTAATAGCTTCTTGATGCATAGCCACGGGTGGTTCCGGTAATGTCGGGATGTGCACGGTTAAAAATACGTTCAGCTTCTGTGTCCTGAATTTTTACTGCAACTGCATCTGCAATACCTTCCTCACCGCCGTTGTCAACCGTTGTGTTAATAAAATTGTTATTTTCGTCATACTTCTTAAGCCTGAATACATTATCAACCCATGCGGTTAAAAGATGCAGTTCCACATCTTCAAAATTATTCCAATTTTCCACTTCATCACGGTAAAAATAGAACTCTTTATTGTTTCTGGAATTAAGTCCCAATTCGCATGTTCTGTCAAGGTTTGAGTAGCCGCCCTTATATGAAATGCTTCTGCTTCTTTTCGCTTTTTCGCCGTTAAAGTAAAGCTGGCGAGTGGTAAAACCTTCATCGACCTTAGCTTTATAAATATTTTTTTCACTATCGTGCATACTCCAGCCTGTAATAGTACGCTCACTTGTAACAACAGGCACTTCATCATTATAATTTGTCCATTTTGTGTTGCTGTCACGTTTGTCCAAAACTAAAGTTTCCGTAAGGTTATACTCTCCTCCACGAAGGACAATCTCAGTACTGCCAAGCCTGTTTCTTGCCGCTTCACGAGCCGCGGCAAGGGTTTTTAAAGGACTTTCAAGAGTACCGGAATTTTCATCCGAACCAATCGGAGAAACATAAATTTCAGTTGAATTATCATTCATTTCCTCCACCGCCTTTACAGGAATAATATTAATGAACATTACTGCACTCAGAATAAATACTAACATTCTTTCAAAACTATTTTTCATTTTCCCACCCCCTCTTCTGATTATATTATTATATAATTTTATTGTAAACATAAAAAAGCGACATCTTTTAATTCAAGGTGTCGCTTTTATTTCAATTGCATCCAATCTCATTCTTATCATTTAAAGTATCGTATTGACATTTCTTGCATCAAACATTATAATGACACTGTGTCTAAATAGCAATAATAAGTTGTATTTCTAATAACGTGTTTATATATGTGAGGTGAAAGCCAATGAAAGAAAACAGAAGAACAACTATGACCAAAACACTTTTGAAGGATAGTCTTCTTGAATTACTCAGGGATAAACCGCTTCCTAAAATAACTATTAAAGAAATATGCGAAAACGCAGACGTTAACCGTTCAACCTTTTATCTTCATTATCAGGATCCTTTCGCCCTTTGTGCGGAAATTGAAAACGACAGCATAGAAAAGATAAATACATGCCTTGCAAAAGTAAGTGTAAAAGACAATAGTGTGGAAGGGCTTAGTGAATTTTTGTCTTATATGAAAGCAAACGGTGAATTGTTTAAAATTCTTATGCGTCCCGATTTTAACAATTCATTCCGTGTCCGTTTTTCCGAAGTTGCCGTAAAAAGACTTACAGAGCTTGACTATCACGACAATTTATCCGCTGAAGATAAGGATTACATTTTCCGATTTATGTTCATGGGTGCTTTAGGTATTATTGAAAAATGGGTTAAAAACGATTTTGACATTTCACCTGACAATCTTGCGGCATTTATATTGTCACTTATGCCAAGCATAACAGAATCGATGCGTAAAAGAAAACAAATAATGTTATAACAGGCCATAGATAAACTTGTTTTCATTCAATCGCGAAGGGTTCGGGAAAGAAGGTTTCCCGAATGAAATAGGCAGGGTAATCTTATTGCCCTGCCGAAAGTGGCGATTTTAGGGGGTTGTAGACCCCTTGCACGAGAAATTGCCACTTTGTTCATTAGAAAAAATACAGACCTCAAAGTGCTGAAGGACGCAGTCCGCCTTTGAGGTCGCGTGTCGAAATGTCGACACGCTAAGACAAAACCTCGGATTTTCCGAGGTTTTGTCTTTACTGGTTTTTATTATTCTGTTCGGGCTTTTGATTATTGCCCTTCTGCTGTGCCTGAGAGTTTTTCTGGTTGCTCTTTTTTTCGCTGTTTTTGTTACTCAATTTAATCACCCCAAGTCTATTTTGCACATATGGGCGATTTTTATGCAATTGAATATTCAAACATTTCGTAATGAAGTCTTGTTCCTATATCGGTTCCCAAAGGCAAAAGTGCCAATGCAATAAAAATTTCATTGCCCATTTCCAAATCTTCAAGGTAGGCATACTCACCTTCGATTTTTGTTACCACATAATCCTTCGGTTCCATTAAGACAATCTCTCCTCAATAAGCTTTGCCAATTCCTCAGCATCGCGGTCAATTTCCTCTTGATTTTTGCCTTCAATCATAACTCTTACCAAAGGTTCTGTGCCTGAAGGACGGATTAAAACCCTGCCTTCGCCCGAAAACTTTTCTTCAAGTCTTTTAATGGCACACATAATAACTTCGTCTTCTGAATATGTATTGTCACCGCTTTTTGCAACTTTGGCATTTTTAAGAACCTGAGGGAAAATTTCGATTATACCTGTAAGTTCAGAAAGCATCTTACCTTCTTCGCACATAACGGAAGCAAGGTTTACTGCACTTATCAAACCGTCACCTGTTGTATTGTGGTCAAGGAAAATAACGTGACCTGACTGCTCGCCTCCGATTGAATGACCGCTTTTCAGCATCTCTTCAAGGACATATCTGTCCCCCACCTTTGTCTTAAGAACATTTATCTCATTCTTTTCACCCATAATGAAAAGGCCAAGGTTACTCATTATTGTTGCAACGAGTGTATTGTTCTTAAGTGTGCCTTTCTTTTTCATATTGTTGGCACATATTGCCATAATGGCATCACCGTCTACAACATTTCCCTTTTCGTCAACTGCAAGCATTCTGTCTGCATCACCGTCAAACGCAAAACCTGCATCTGCACCAAGCTCTACCACCTTTTTACAAAGGTTTTCCATATGTGTTGAACCGCAATTGTCATTTATGTTAATGCCATCAGGTGCATCGGAAATAACTTCTACCCTTGCACCCAAAGCTTCAAAGGCTTTCTTTGAGGTTTTATAAGATGCACCGTTTGCACAGTCAAGAACGAAGAATTTGCCGTCAAGTCTTTCTTTTGCAGTGCTTACCGCTTTTTCAATGTATTCTTCTATCTTTTCAGAATAATCATAAACACATCCCACATTTTCACCTACAGGTGCCGGAATACCGTCCTTTTCGCCAAGTATGTATGCTTCAATTTCGTTTTCAACATCGTCGGGAAGTTTATAACCTGTCTTGTCAAAAAATTTAATGCCGTTAAATTCAAAGCTGTTATGTGATGCACTTACAACAATACCTGCATCAAAGCCGTGCTTTTTTACAAGGTATGCCACAGCCGGAGTTGGTGCAACACCTAAAAGGTACACATCAGCACCAACGGAGGTAATGCCTGCAACCAAGGCCGACTCAAGCATTTGCCCTGAAATTCTCGTATCTCTGCCGATTAAGATTTTAACTTTATGTTCTGCGCCTCGGCTTAACACATAAGCCCCGCTTTTTCCTATTTTTGTAGCCAACTCGCTTGTGAGGTCCTTATTTGCTACCCCTCTAACGCCGTCTGTACCAAATAATCTTCCCATAAAACCATCCTTCTTTACTTAATTTTTCTTTGCGCCTAAAAAATATCCTCTTGTAAACTTCTTAGGAGTTACCGCCTCAGTCTTTCCTTTGTACATATCAATAATATTTTTAACCCTTTCCTTATCTTCATCGGTAAAAACTAATCTTAAATATGAGGCACTTAAGTTCTTCAGCACATCAATCTTATCTGCCATAAAAGTAACTGATGTATTATAAATCATATTTATATGCTCGTATTTATCGGAATATACCAAAAATTGAGCCCTCGTTTTGTCTGTAAGCTTAAGAGGTCTGTCACAGTCGCATTTACCACGTATACCCTTTATTATACAAGCACGGGTTGTCATCATCATCTGACGGCCATAGCAT
This sequence comes from Clostridia bacterium, assembly GCA_051866635.1. Classification (GTDB taxonomy): domain Bacteria; phylum Bacillota; class Clostridia; order UMGS1883; family UMGS1883; genus RGIG1927. The sequence goes on from JBJDXJ010000001.1 coordinate 20,933, forward strand.
ATTACTTCACATTTTTCATTTGTTCTCTCACAAATGCTTTTAATTTCGTCCTTATCAAGCTCAGGCGAAAGAGTAATATGTTTTATGCCCATTTTTCCATATTCATTGGCACTTATATAATTTGTAATATTAAGCCCATAATCACCTATACATTCAAATCCTTCGTCAATCAAAGCCTTAGCTATACCAACAGTTGATGCAGTAACCTTTTTCGCATTTGCCGCCTTAAGCCTTTTTAAATATGCGTTTATATCGTAAGTCACTTTAGGAAGAATAACAACATATTCTTCCTTTTTGTCGCTTTTTTCAAAAAGTTCAAGAGGCATGTATATCAAATCTGCACCATTGGATGCAGAAAGCTGTTCTGAATTCATGACGCTTACGGATATTTTATATCCGTCCTTTTTATACTTACCAGTATTATAGTTAAACTTATGCACTTCTCTGTATGCAATTTCCCGGCGAAGTTTACTCAGCTCTTCACCGCAGTCACGCCTTAAGGCGTTAATATCTTTTGCGGAAAGTGTCACTCCCCGGTCTATTTCGCAATAAAATTCCCTAAGATTATAAGGTGTCTGCCCCAGCTTTCCGATACGCTCCTTTGCACTTTGGGCATCAAGAGGTTTATTCAGTGCCTTTTCGGAAGTAGGACCGTATGCCACTGCAGTATGTTCACCGTCTGTAAATGTAAGGCAGGCAGGCTCGTCCTTCTTTAAAGAAAAGAAGGCGTCAATATCTATCTTTTTATTCTCAACACCGTCACGGTAACTTTGAGACGCTCTTTTTACAACATCTTTATCGCTTTTGTTTGAAATATTGTCATTTGACAATTTATAATTCATCATTTCAGGCGTATTGACGTTTGCAAAATACGCCTTTGTAAAACCGTCACCACGAACGAATATTTTTTTCAGTTCTTCAATATCTTCACTTGATACACGTTTTGGATTGTCAAGATACTTTCTGTAAATGCCAGTAACTGTTGCAACGTATTCAGGGCTTTTCATTCTGCCCTCAATCTTCAGTGAGTCAACACCAATTTCCTCCAAGGACTTAATTTCCTCCAAAAGGCACAAGTCTCTTGGGCTTAAAAAATATCCTTTTTTACCTTCTGCAAAATACTCCTGTCTGCAGGGTTGGGCACATCTGCCCCTATTTCCGCTTCTGCCGCCGATAAAAGAGGAAAAAAGACACTGACCCGACACACCTACACACAAAGCACCGTGGACAAAAACCTCAAGGGAAGCCTTTGTGTTTTTATAAATTTTTGCAATTTCATCTTTTTGTAATTCTCGTGCAAGAACAACTCTTGAAAATCCCCTTTCCAAAAGTGCAACAACGTCCTTTTCGTTATGGGCACTCATCTGTGTGCTTGCGTGAATGGGCATTTTCGGGCAAACAGATTTTGCAATTTCAGCCCCGCCAAAGTCCTGAATTATAAGGGCATCAACGCCACAATTTAAAGAAGTTTCCACACTTTTCTCAAACAAAGAGATTTCATTATTTTTCAAAAGGGTATTCAGTGCTAAAAACACCTTCACTCCCCGTTCGTGGGCATATGCCACAGCATCCTTTAAATCATCATCGAAAAAATTTTCTGCACTTTTTCTTGCGCTGAAATTTTTCTCGCCCAGATAAACTGCATCGGCACCGTTTTGTACAGCGGCACGCAAGGCTTCAAAGCCTCCTGCCGGAGACAAAAGTTCAATTTCTCTCATTATCGTGTATTCCTCTTAAACTGCTTAAGCTCTGTGTCCAATCTTGCATTGTGAAGCTGAAGATTTCTGTTTTCTTCCATAAGACGCTTATTTTCTGCTTTAAGTTTCTGATTTTCGCTCTTTAAGCTACCTGCCTCATCAGCATAGCTTAAAAGCTGACCTCGAAGTGTTTCGCAATCTTCCCGTACACGGAAATAATCATCGGCAACATTAACGGCTGTAAGTACTGCTGCCATAGCTGTGGAAAGCCTTTTATCAGCTTTTGACAACTCTTCAAGTTTTTTGTCAACATAATATGCAATATGTCTTACATATTCCTCCTCTGCGGTAGAGGATATTATATATTCAACACCGCCGATTTTAACCTTTGTTGTAATTCGCTATTCATCCATTGTAGTTACCTCCTAAATCTTCTGCAATCGGTTTCTCATGCCTTTTTCTGTACATATACAAAAATATGGCTAATGATATAACCGTCATCATAAGCCCTATGACAAACAGCGTCACAAGGTCATCATCACTTCGTATTTCCAAAATCACACTGCAATTAAAGAAAATATGACCTAAGCTTACAATGGCAATGTTTTTTGTCTTATGGTATAAAACGCCTAAAATAACACCGTACACAACAGCAAAAACTGCCTGAGTCAGAACACCGTGGGCTATGCCGAAAAATATTGCCTGCAACACAATTGCCACATATGCGTTCATCACATTACTAAATTCACGTAAAACTAAACCACGGAATAGTATTTCCTCAAATATGGGGCCAACTATGCAGATAGACAGCATAAGTGCCAACATCATAGGCATAGTCATTGTGGTAAAGTCCTGATTCAATGCCTCCGCATCTTCCAAGGATTTCGACAAAACAGGAACAGTTTCTGCCCACCTTAAGTAAACACCTGTCAGAATTCTGAAGCCTATAGCGAGCGAAAACGCCACCGCTACATCCAACAGTGCAACACGTCTTACTTTTATAACCTTGTTAAACTTCTGGTCCCGTAAGTACATTATAACGGCATATATTCCCAAGGAAAAAAGTGCTGCAACAAGTGTTACAAAGCCGCTGTAATTTACCCCGTCACCCTCCAGATACTCCGCTTCTATAAAAAGGCAGGACTGTGCAATAAGATATATTGCTATGTAAAGTAACCCGAAGGTTACTCCTTTAATTTTTAGGGCTATTTTTTCTTTCAATGCACTACTCCCTTTCATTAAAAGCCTATATCCCTGAGCTGACCTTTCATTATCTCCGCACTTTTTTCAAGGCCTTCCTTTTCCTCCTTTGAGAGGGGCAGTTCAATGACCTTTCCTGCACCCATGCCGCCCACTATTGTGGGGATAGAAATTGCAACATCATTTAAAGAGTATTCGCCTTCCATAACCTTTGACACTGTCAATACAGACTTTTCATCACCTGTTATTGCTTCGCAAATTCTTGAAACAGCCAACGCAATTGCATAGTATGTTGCACCCTTTTTGTCAATTACATCATAGGCAGCTTCCCTTACCTTTTGGGGTATTTCATAAATGTCAACACATTCATGTGTTTTTGCAAACTCCTCAATCCTAAGACCTGCAATGCTTGTTGCACTCCATACAGGCACAGAGCTGTCGCCGTGTTCGCCTATAACATAGGTATGGATATTTCTCATATCTATATCGGCACATTTACCTAAAAGATATTTCATTCTTGATGTATCAAGAACAGTACCTGAACCGAAAACTCTGCTCTTGTCATAGCCAAGCATCTTCCATGTCATATAAGTTAATACGTCAACAGGGTTTGATACCACCATAACCAAGGGTTCGCCCTTTGCATTTTCCTTAATTTTATCGGTAATGCTTTTAAATACAACGGCGTTCCTCTCTAAAAGCTCACGCCTTGTTTCGCCCTTTTTCTGACCCACACCTGCAGTAATAACAATCATGTCTGCATCCTTGCATAAGTCATAACCGCCCGAGGTAATGCTTACCGGTTTTACAAAGCTCACGCCATGGCTTATATCTGCCGCATCACCTTCAGCCTTGTCAACGTCAATATCAATTAACCCGATATCGTCAAAAATACCTTTTGCCGCCAATGTATATGCAATGGTACTGCCTACAAAACCGCTTCCTATTACAACAGCTTTCTCTCTTTTCATTTATACTCCACCCTTCCAATACATTTTTATATTGCTTTATAAAAAGTTTCTAACATACAACCATACTATTTTATTGTAGCACACCTACTTTCTTTTTTCAACCAATTATTGTGTTTTTCCCGTAAAAAATGAATCTTTCATCTTTTCATCTTTGGCTTAGATACTAAAGCCGCCAGAAGTGCAAAAACTATTACCGCACCAAGTCCCCCTGCCGCCGCAGTTAACTGTCCTGTCAGAAGACCTAAAATCCCGTTATCCTCAATGCCTTGTTTCACACCGGTGAAAAGGTTATGACCAAAGCCTGTAAGTGGCACGGTTGCACCGGCACCTGCTATTTCAACCAAATAGTCATACACACCAATAAGTGACAAAAACACCCCTGCACACACGAATCCTGTAAGTATCCTCGCAGGGGTAAGTTTTGTTTTGTCAATTAAAATCTGCCCTATAGCACAGATTCCGCCACCAATTAAAAATGCCCATAAATAATCCATAGAATCTCCTCCTAAGGTTATTTTGAGCATTTTAGAAATATATATACTTATTTTCAGACTGTAGATGAACTTATTTTTTAGGTCTTGCCACAGGTGCAGCACTCTTTACATAGATAACAGGGCCTTCTTCTTCATACTCGGGTGAAAACTCGCTATGAATTTCACCTCTTACCCTAACGTAGCCGCCTTCTTCCAGCATTGAAGCCTTGTCGTATTTACAGACGTAGCCCAAAAACTGCATATCATCTTCACAGCAGGTCATAATCATGTTGCCTGCAAGAAAGTACCCTTCCCTGAAATAGTCGGGCTTTGCAACCTGTGCCACATATTCAACAGTTTTACCCTCGTAACGAGATGGGTTATCCATCATGTCTATATACCATACAACGTAGGAATCCTTGTCAAGTGAAAGAACTTCATCATTAAGATTATATGGTAAGTCTTCTTCAAGCATAATATCCATTATACCTTCCTCGTCACTTACATACATAATCTCCGCCTGTGGTGAACAACGCTTGATACTGTCTTTGTAAAACTTAAAATTATCATCACGGGTACAGCGGTTCATTACAACAGTTGTGGATGAACGGAGTTGGTCTGCAAATATACTTTTCATGTTGTTAAAGTAGCTTTCAAAAGTAGTTGCATCAATAACAGTAATCTGTTCTACCAATCTCCATGTTCTTGGCATGGGAACAGAATATAAAGTCTGCATGCCCCAAACACCGTTATATTCAAAAATGACCATTGTGGGCTTGTACTTTTCATTAAGTTTACCGAAAACATCGCTGGTCACATTTTCCTTTTCATCTATTACATGCAAGTGGATATTTTCGGGAAGGGAGTCATATTCTACCTCTCCTTCTTCACAAACAACAATAACAACCCTTTCTTTTTGCATTTTAGGGTCACGTATAATTGCATTTTGTATGAAGGTTGTTTTACCGCTTTCCAAAAATCCGTTAATTATAAAAACTGGAACCTTCTTTTCACCGAACATTATTTATCAGCCCTTTCTGAAAAGTGTAGCTAATTTTTCCTCGTTAAGATTGGCACCGATAACGCAAATTTTGCCCGTGTAACAGGGTGCACCCTCTCTTATATCATGTTCTTCCGGTACATAGTCAAAGTATATCCAACCATTTTCTGACTGCACCATTCCCTTTGCACGGAGTATAGCACCGTATTCACCGCTGTCAAGAGCATCAAGGATATTTTTAACTTCATCTTCACTATATTTCTTAACTGTTTCAAAGCCCCAGGAAGTAAAGGCTTCGTCTGCATGATGATGGTGGTGGTCATGGTCGTGACAGCCACATTCGCAGTTTTCGTCATGTTCATGATGATGTTCATGCTCTTCATGGTGGTAGTCGTGGTCGTGACAGCCACATTCGCAGTTTTCGTCATGTTCATGATGATGCTCATGTTCTTCATGGTGGTGGTCGTGGTCGTGACAACCGCAATGCTCGCCATGGTCATGATGATGTTCATGTTCTTCATGATGATGGTCGTGGTCGTGACAGTCGCAATGCTCGTCATGGTCGTGATGATGTTCATGCTCTTCATGAGCGTGCATTGCTTCATGGAGCAATTCTTCCTCCATCTTGCCCTTTTCAAAAGCTGACAAAATCTGTTCCTTTGACAATACATCAAGATGTGTTGTTATAACATTAACATCTTTATTTATGTCACGAATAATTTCAACTGCCTGCTCAATCTTTTCTTCGCTTGCTTTATCCGTTCTTGTGAGAAGCACACAATTTGAGTACAAAATCTGATCTTCATAGAATTCTCCGAAGTTCTTTCTGTACATTTTACACTTTGTGGCATCTGCAACGGTAATACAAGAATCAACCTTGATATTTTCGTCATTTGTGTTATTTACAGCCGCAATAACATCGCTGAGCTTACCTACACCTGAGGGTTCAATAATAATTCTGTCGGGAGAATAGGTTTTAACAGTTTCTTCAAGTGCCTTTGTAAAGTCACCAACAAGACTGCAACATATACAGCCTGAATTCATTTCGGTTATTTCAATGCCTGCATCCTGTAAAAAACCGCCGTCAACACCTATTTCGCCGAATTCGTTTTCAATTAAAACAAGTTTTTCTCCTTTGAAAACATCACTGATAAGTCTCTTTATAAAAGTTGTTTTACCGGCACCTAAAAATCCTGATATAATATTTACTTTTGTCATAAAATTGCCTCTTTTCATCAAGTTTTTTCTAAGTGATAATTATATCACTCAAATATTTTTTGTCAAGTTCTTCACATAAATTGCCCTTTGAAATGGGTTACAGCACAATTTCAACAGGTTTAAACTTTAAAAAATCTGCGGAAACTAAAATGTGGTTATCCTTTTTGGGAATATGGTTTAAAGCACTTTTTCCGTGCAGATGTCCGTAAATGCAATATTTAACATCAAATTCCTCAAGTACGTCCAAAAAGCCGTCTTGTGGCGGATAATGCAGTGCCGCAATAAGCCCTTTAGGGTTTTGTGCCATACCTTTCGTAAGTGACAGTCTTAATCTACCCAATTCCCTGTTATACATTTTTTCGTCACTTGTTTTAAAATCTTTATCCGAAGGTGTTATCCAGCCACGTGATGCACATATTGCATAGTCTTTATACAAGTAAGTGCTGTTATGAATAAAATGTATATTGGTAAGATTATTTCTCTCTAAAAAAGCGTTCAGCTTAGTTTTTGTTTCCCACCAATAATCATGATTTCCCTTACTTATAAGTTTTACACCCGGCAGATTATTTATAAACTTAAAATCAGGCAAAGCATCTGTTACATAAGTTGCCCAGGAAAAATCACCGTTTATAATAACAACATCATTTTCAGTAACGGTCTTTTTCCATTCCTCTTCAATACGTTCTACATAATTATTCCAATTATTTCCAAAAACATCCATTGGTTTGAAATTTCCCAAGGGCAAGTGTAAATCACTTAATGCAAAAAGTGCCACATTTCCACCACCTTTCAGAATATTTTTTAAAATATGTGACACAATAATTCTGAGCTGATTGCTCGAAATTATTTAAGGAGTGTCTTAAATGGATAATAACAACATTATCAAAGGTATTACTTGCGAAGTAAACACATGTCAGTACCACACACAGAACAATGAATGTTCCGCCGGTACAATCAAGGTAACACATTTCGGTGCCGACACTAAGGAACAGACAGACTGTTCAACATTTAAGAAAAAGCTTTAAAAGAACCCCGGTTTCAATTTTCCGAAACCGGGATTTTTTTCTTTTTTTATATATTTAAAAACTTATAAACTGCATCAATCATTTCAGTTTTTTCATAAACATCCTTAAAACGTATATCTTTCGTGCGAAGCTCGTTCAATGATGCAGGAATTGTAAGGCCGCTTTTTTCACAAAGCATGTCTAAAAGCATAAATTCATCCTTACCTGTTACATCTTCACCTAAGGCTGTAAGCACCGCTTCGTTGAACTTAAAGGGGCTTGCTGTAGATGCGATAACAGTCTTTCTTGTATCGCCTGTTAATTTTGCATAATCGTCATACACCTTAACTGCCACAGCAGTATGTGTATCCATTGTGTAGCCGTACTTTTCCTTGTACAAAGCGATAGTAGCCTTGCTGTCCTCGTCGGAGCAGTAACCGCCTGCAAAATTTTCTGTAACAGCTTTCTTTATCTCGCCATTTACTTCGTACTTACCCTTATTCTTAAGTTCATCCATATATCCTGCCACAAGATTACTGTCTTTACTTATAAGGTACAACAGTCTTTCAAGATTTGACGAAATAAGAATATCCATGGAAGGTGAAATTGTTGTGTGGAAATCACGGTTTCTGTCGTAAACACCTGTATTTATAAAATCTGTAAGTACATTATTCATGTTGGAAGCACATATAAGCTTACCTACGGGAAGGCCCATGCATTTAGCATAATATGCCGCCAGAATGTTACCGAAGTTACCTGTAGGTACGCATACGTTCATTTCTTCACCTATCTTTATATCGCCCTTTTCAAGAAGGTCAGCATAACTAGAGAAGTAATACACAACCTGAGGTACAAGTCTGCCCCAGTTAATACTGTTTGCAGAAGAAAATACCTTTTTATTTTCAGAAAGTTTATCCTCACAGTTTTTATCTGTGAAAATCATTTTTACACCGCTTTGAGCATCGTCAAAGTTACCTTTAACGCTTGCTACATAAACATTATCACCGCTTTGTGTTGCCATCTGCAATTTCTGAATACGGCTAACACCGTCAACGGGATAGAACACAATAATCTTTGTGCCTTCAACGTCACGGAAGCCTTCCAATGCCGCCTTACCTGTGTCACCGCTTGTTGCAACCAAGATTACAACTTCTTTATCAACACCGATTTTTTTCATACTTGTAGTGAGAAGATAAGGAAGAATCTGGAGTGCCATATCCTTAAAGGCACATGTGGGGCCGTGCCAAAGTTCGAGAATATGTTTCTTTTCATCTATCTTTGTTACGGGAGCAATCTTTTCAGATGCAAAATTTGTGTTGTAAGCACCTTTTACACAGTATTCAATTTCCTCATCTGTAAAATCAGTAAGGAACAAAGAAAGAATTTTCTTTGCCCTTTCCTGATATGACAAAGGAGCAAGGTCCTTTATAAAATCTTCTGTTACAGAGGGAATACTTTCAGGCAGAAACAAACCGCCCTCATATGAAAGTCCCTTTACAATTGCTTCTGCACTTGTAACCGATACTGATGCGTCTCTCGTACTTTTATAATTCATGTTCATCACCTTATTTAACAATAATATTTACCAATTTTCCGGGTACTGCTATTACCTTTGCCACATTCTGTCCCTCAATAAGCGTCTTGATTTCCTCGTTTTCGAGGGCAGCCTTTTCCATACCTTCGCGGTCAAGATTTGCAGGAATCATCATCTTACTTTTAACACGGCTGTTAATCTGAACAACAATTTCGATTGTGGAATCAACACAAAGTGCCTCATCGTAGCTAACCCACTTGCCCTTTGAAAGGATGCTTCCGAAAATTTCTTCGTGCAATTCTTCTGTCATGTGAGGTGCAAAGGGATTAAGCATTATAAGAAGTGATTTATACTCTGCCTTGTTTACACTTCCCACTTCGTAAATCTTATTTACAAGTGTCATAAGAGCCGCAATAGCAGTATTGAACTTCATATTTTCAATATCGCTTGTTACTTTCTTTATAGTCTTATGCATGGAAGATGTCATTTCTTCACGGTATTCACTACCTTCAATCAGCTTTGTCTTTAAATCCCACACACGGTCCAAGAACCTTTCACAGCCCTTCATACTGCTTTCATTCCAAGGTGCCGCCTGTTCGTAGTCGCCCATAAAGAGAACGTAAACACGGAGCACATCTGCACCGTACTGGTCAACAACATCATTGGGGTCAACAACGTTACCCTTACTCTTACTCATTTTTTCACCGTCGGGACCTAAAATAAGACCCTGAGCAGTTCTCTTTGCGTAAGGCTCTGATGTGGGAACAAGACCTAAATCGTAAAGGAATTTGTGCCAGAAACGGGAGTAAATCATATGCCTTGTAACATGTTCCATACCACCGTTGTACCAGTCAACATTCATCCAGTATTTCAAGCTTTCCTGGGAAGCAAATTCCTTATCGTTTTTGGGGTCACAGTAACGGAGGAAATACCAGCTGCTTCCTGCCCACTGGGGCATTGTGTCTGTTTCTCTTCTCGCCTTATTGCCGCACTTGGGACAAGTACAGTTTACAAAGGACTCAATCTTAGCTAAGGGACTTTCACCGTCTGAACCCGGTTCAAAGTTTTCAACAGGAGGCAAACGGAGGGGAAGCTCTTCATAGGGAACCGGAACCATGCCGCACTTATCGCAGTGAACAATGGGAATAGGTTCGCCCCAGTAACGCTGACGGTTAAACGCCCAGTCTTTCATCTTGTACTGAACACCCTTTTCGCCACAGCCTTTTTCGCCTAAGACTTCAAGCATTTTTTCGATTGCTTCTTTCTTTGTCTTAATGCCGTTAAGGATGCCCGAATTAACCATTTCACCATCGCCTGTATAGGCTTCTTTTGTAATGTCGCCACCCTTAATTACTTCAATTATATCAATGCCGAACTTCTTTGCAAAGTCGTAGTCACGTGTATCGTGAGCAGGTACCGCCATTATGGCACCTGTGCCGTAGCCCATCATTACATAGTCGGAAATATAAATAGGAATTTCCTTTTCTGTAATGGGGTTAATTGCTGTAAGACCTTCGATTTTTACACCGGTCTTGTCTTTAACAAGCTGTGTTCTTTCAAATTCGCTCTTCTTAGCACATTCCTTCTTATAATCTTCCAGTTCAGCATAATTTGCAATGGAATTTTTATATTTTTCAATAATGGGATGCTCAGGTGCAATAACCATAAATGTTACGCCGTAAAGTGTGTCGGGTCTTGTTGTATATACACGGAGCTTTTCGCCGTTTTCCTTAACTGTAAAGTTTACAAAAGCACCTGTGGACTTGCCAATCCAGTTTTGCTGTTGAAGCTTTACGTTGGGAAGATAGTCAACAGTTTCCAAACCTTCCAGAAGTTTATCGGCATATTCCGTAATTCTAAGATACCATACTTCCTTTGTTTTCTGGACAATATCACTGTGGCAAATGTCGCACTTACCGCCCTGCGAATCTTCGTTTGAAAGTACTACTTTACAGCTGGGGCAGTAGTTAACCAATGTTTTGTCACGGAAAACAAGCCCCTTTTCAAACATTTTAAGGAAAATCCACTGTGTCCACTTGTAATAGCCTTCTTCAGTGGTGTCGATAACTCTTGTCCAGTCGAAAGAGAAGCCGACTCTTTTAAGCTGGGATGTGAACTTTACAATGTTTCTGTCTGTTACAATTCTGGGATGTACCCCTGTTTTAATTGCAGTATTTTCTGTGGGAAGACCATAGGCATCAAATCCCATGGGGAAAAGCACATTATAACCTTCAAGTCTTCTCTTTCTGGAAACAACCTCAAGACCTGAATATGCCTTTATATGACCTACATGCATACCGCTTCCCGAAGGATAGGGGAACTCAACCAAAGCGTAAAACTTAGGCTTTTCGCTGTTATTTTCAGCTACAAAGGACTTATTGTCCTCCCAGTATTTTTGCCATTTTTGTTCTATATTTTTAAAATCGTACTTCATTACTTTGCTCCTTCTTCATCTATAAGTTTATGAATATCAACTTTTTCCGTGTCGCCCCATAGGTGTTCAAGTGAATAATAATCACGCATTTGACGGTTAAAAATGTGAACCATAACACCGCCAAGTTCAACTATTACCCAGCCCGATTCTTCCTTGCCTTCAACCTTTAGAACGAACGCACCCATTTTTTCTCTTAGCTCGTCCGTCAAGGCATGAATCTGGCTTGTAGATCCACCGGAACAGATAACAAAATAATGAGTTAGGATTGTTAATTCCGAAACATCCAAAACAACCATATCAAGTGCCTTTTTGTTGTCAAGCAGTTGTACCGCTTGCTTTAAGAGATTAAATTCTTCATTGACCACGAATTTCATCTCTCCTTTCAATAAGATAATTACGGGCAGAAATGGAATCAGGATGGATAATTCTGCCCTTTTTTATAACATGTTTAATTGAACAGTCAATGGCATAGATTAAAGCATCGTCAAGATTTTCTTCAACCATTTTTCTTAACTCCTCTGCCTGAGGCATAGTCCTTCCCGGTTCAATCATGTCTGCTATGTATATCAGCTTTTCAAGATTAGTCATATTCGCCCTGGCTGTTGTGTGGTAATATATGGCGTCCAAAATTTCCTTGTCTGTAACGCCATAATCACGGTATGCCACTGCCGCACCTAAAAATGCGTGGATAAGAGCAGGCTCCTTAATGGCTAATTCTTCCAATGTTACACCGTAATCTGCCGCAATTTCCAATATTCTGTCCTGGTCAAAATTTTTTGCACAGTCATGAAGCAGTGCCGCAATTTTAGCCTTTTCCACATCTACGCCAAACTTAGGTGCAAGACGCACCGCTTCTTTTACAACGCCCAAGGTGTGAAAATACCGTCTTTCCTTCTGTTGGCTACGTAGTTTTTGGTGCATTTCATCTTCAGTTAACATAAAATACCTCCTCTTATTGATAGAGAGTCCTTACTATTATATAGTCAAATACTTCTTTTTTCAACAGATTTGATACATTTTTTTTCATTTTTATTTTTTCACGGATTTTGCTTGATGAAACAGGCACTTCCCTGACATTTAATTCTCTTGCCGGTGGAAGTATTTTTTCCCCGTTTCTTGGGAAAACAAGCACCGTTGCATTTTTAAAAATCCGCTCGGGCTGATACCATTTGTCAATATATGCGTAGCTGTCGCCGCCGATAATAAAGTATAATTCATCATCAGGATAAAGGCTTTTGAAATGCTCCACAGTGTCTGCACTGTAGCTTATATCTGTACGCATAACTTCATAATCGGAAACTTCAAAGCTAGGGTCATCAAAGGACAGCTTAAGCATTTCTATCCTGTCATGGCTTGATGCAACACAACCCTTTTTGTGAGGCATATTGCCTGTCGGGATGAATATTACCCTATCAAGCCCAAACTGTTCTTTTGCCGCCTTTGCAACAGCCATATGACCTATGTGAACAGGGTCAAATGACCCACCGTATAATCCTATTTTCATAACTTTATCTGCTTATTATTAACAGACTCTTTATACACTACAAATTTATTTCCCACACAGCTTACAGGTTCTGCACCGATTTCTTCGCAAACTGCTTCACATGCTTCTCTAGCACTCATGAAAGCTGTTTCCAAAACCTTTACTTTAACAATTTCTCTTGCTTCAAGTGCATCTTCCATCTGTTTTAGGAAATTGTCACCTATACCGCCTTTTCCAATCTGGAATATTGTATCTATATTATTTGCCAAACCTCTTAAATAGGCTCGCTGTTTACTTGTTATCATGTTTTAAATCATTCCTTCCGTAAATAGGCTTTTAACAGCTTATTCCACAAAGTCAAACTCCATCTCATCCATCACGATTGTGCTTCCTTCAACTGCACCCTTTTCCCTTAATGCGTCAATAACACCCATCTTGCGAAGTGTACGTTCAAAATATCCCATACTTTCATCGTCATCAAAATTGACGCCACGGAACAGCCTTTCAACCAAAGGACCTTCCACATAGAACACATCATTGTCACGGGTGATTGTAAAAGGTGCCTCCTCCAAAGGTGTTTCTTCAACATATTCACTTTCGTAAACTGTTACAGGTTCAAGGGTATCTAAAATTGATGCTGTGTAAGAAATCAATTCTCTTACACCACTGCCGGTTGCCGCACTGATTTCAAAAAGTGTAAGTTCTTTTTCTTTTATATACTTTTTAAATTCTTCATAAATGGCTTCATCCTGGATAATATCCGTTTTATTAGCCGCTACAATCTGCTTTGTTTTTGCCAATTTTTCGCTAAAGAGGCTTAATTCTTCGTTTATTTTCTCAAAATCCTCGATTGGGTTTCTGCCTTCAATAGGGGAAACATCAACAACGTGAATAATAAGCCTTGTTCTTTCTATATGACGAAGAAATTCATGTCCTAAACCGATACCCTGATGTGCTCCTTCAATAAGACCGGGAATATCAGCCAAGACAAAGCTTTTGCCGCCGCCTGCGTCAACAACGCCCAAATTAGGCTCAAGTGTTGTAAAGTGATAGTTTGCAATCTTCGGTCTTGCATCACTGACTCTGGACAAAAGGGTTGATTTACCTACATTGGGGAACCCTGCAAGTCCCACATCTGCAATAAGCTTCAATTCAAGGGTTACGTCCCTTTCCTCGCCCTTAATACCATTCTTTGCAAACTTAGGTGCCTGGCGTGTAGGTGTTGCAAAATGAACATTACCCCAACCGCCGTTACCACCCTTTGCGGCAACAAATTCCTGATTATCTTCGGATAAGTCAATAATTACTTTTTCCGTTTCCGCATCACGTATAATAGTACCTACGGGAACAAGAATATAGAGATTTTCGCCATTTTTGCCTGAACAGTTTCTTGCCCTTCCGTCACCGCCGTTAGGTGCTTTATATGCTTTTTTGTAACGAAAATCCATAAGCGTTGTCAGATTTTTATCCGCTTTAAAAATAATACTTCCACCTTTTCCGCCGTCACCACCGTCGGGACCTCCGTCAGGCACATATTTTTCACGACGGAATGATACAAGACCGTTGCCGCCGTTGCCTGCTTTTATACTAATTCTCGCTTTATCTACAAACATGTTTTACCTCATTCAAAAGGTGCATAACTTCCTTATGACCTATCTATACTATATATACTTCCAACTGACAAAAAAATCCCAGAATATACTTCTGGGATTTTTCGTCATTACATAAATTATGCTGTGTAAACAGAAACCTGCTTCTTGTCCTTGCCTTTTCTTTCAAACCTTACTACGCCGTCAACAAGTGCAAAAAGTGTATCATCGCTACCCTTGCCTACGTTTACACCGGGATGAATCTTTGTTCCTCTCTGACGAACAAGGATGTTACCGGCGAGAACTGCCTGACCGTCAGCACGCTTTGCGCCCAGACGCTTAGACTCACTGTCACGACCGTTCTTTGTAGAACCAACACCCTTCTTATGAGCGAACAACTGAATATTCAATGTCATCATTTTTTTACACCTCCAGAATGAAGAGATATTTTTTATATTGTTTTGCAATCTCATAAATCGTAATCATAAGACTGTTCAAGAGCAAATCTGCTCCGTATTCCCTATCCTCGGGAATTTCACAAACGAGATAACCGTCATTAACACTGTAGGAAATGTCAGCAAGCTTCATTTCTTCAATGCCGTTTAAAGTCATTTGCACCGCTGTTGACACAGCCGCACATACAATATCAGATCCACATTCGGCGTAGCCTGAATGTCCGTTAACCTCAATAGAGACAATTTTCCCGCTTTCACTTTTTTCAACCTTAAACTTAATCATAAGCTTACGCGTTGATAGAAGTGATTTCAACCTTTGTATAAGGCTGACGGTGACCGTTCTTGTTTCTGTAGCCCTTCTTGGACTTCATCTTGAAAACGATAACCTTCTTACCCTTAGTCTGGCCGAGAACCTTACCCTCAACCTTTGCACCGGAAACTACAGGAGCACCTACTTTAACATCTCCTTCGCCGCCTACTAAGAGAACTTCATCAAAAGTTACATTAGCGCCATCTTCAGCTTCAAGCTTTTCAACGAATACTACATCGCCAACCTTAACCTGATACTGCTTGCCGCCTGTCTTAATTACTGCGTACATCTTGTTGCACCTCCCACTATTATGGACTCGCTGTCGGGGGTAGATAAAATCTTTAAAACCCATTCCATGCGGTTACCGCTATATTATAACCTCACATTCATAAATTGTCAAGTATGAATTGCAACATTTTTCAGATATTTGCCCGAATTTTTTCACATATCACATTTCATTAAAATTCATTACTGAATTTTAGATGTATCAAATGTAAGTGTGTATGTACCGTCGCCGTTGTCTGTAAGAGTTGTTGCAACACTAATCCTTGAGTTATTGTTGTTAATTCTTACATATTCGTTCCAGTAATCTGTATTGATCTTTGTGTTTGTGCCTACGGGTGTAAGTGTTACAGTATATTTAGTACCATCTACTGTTGTTTCGCTTACTTCAAAAAATGCATCGCCTGTGTAAGAACCTGTTCCATCTGTACGAATTGTAATCTCTTTCACATCATCTGCATCAATATCGGACCATGTAAGACGGATACCTGTCTGGTTTACATATGCGTTAAGCACCTTGTAAAGAATTTCAGACTGAATGGCTGAATTGTCATAATCTGTACCGTCTGTATTACCATTTGTAAGAAGGCCTGCCGCCACCTGATAAATACTTCTTGTAACCAAATTACCGTAGTACCTATTGCCGCCTATTTCAACATAAGGCTTAGCTGTAAACTTGCGGTTATAGTTTGATTCTGCAAGGTTTGTAAGTGCCGCAGTAAATACTTCGTCTACCTTCTGCCACTTAGTAGCCTTTATATCTACTACAGTTTCTTCGTCGCCTTCTGCCATGATTTCAACACCGAAGGTTGCATTTATAATGCTTGCAAGAGATTCGTTATTATCAACAGTTGCAATAAATCTTAAACCGCTGCCGCCATTTTCGGGAATTTTTCCGTTTTCGTCAACACCGTCACCGATTCTAACCTGGGCACCTTCAATCAAGCTGACGCCTACATTTGCCCCACGGTAAGCGGCACTTGCAGAAGGTGTAAGCGTCAACACACCGTCTGTAACTGTGTAAACGGTTGTATCATCCGTTACATAGGGTGCTTCTGTATAAACTTTGATTGTTTCACCTTCAGGAACCGTAAAGCTGTCTGCATATGCAGAAATATCTGTACCCATCTTTGTAACCTTATTTGCTCCCGAAACTGAAACTGCATTTGCAGAAACAATTTCAACATAAGCTGCTTTACCTTCGTATGTTCCGCCTTCCACAGCGGCTTCGCGCTCGGCTATATAAGCACCGCCCCACGCCGTGCAAAGTTTGAATGACAATTTGCCAAGACCTAACGAATTTGCCGTCTTTATTGCCTCTGTAACATCAAAGGTTATATATCCAGCCGCATTTGTACTGGACTTTGAGAAAATTGCTCCCAAATCGCTTGTAAGAATGGGCGATGAGGATGGCGTATAGCTTCCCTTTTCCGTCTTTGTCCAGGAGGAATCATTTACAGCGTACGCCGCAAGCCTAATAGAATTGTTCGAGTTTGAGAAGGTATTGCCATGCCATGTGCGTACATAGAAATGTGCCATAACAGCCTCATTTTCACCAACGGGAATAACAGGGAATTCAAAAAATCCCACACGGTAGCTACCAAGTGTTGACGGGGTATGCGTTCCATCTGCCACAGCCAAACCGTCTGCGTCGGAAAGGGGACCTCTGTTAGCTCCTTCTGCCGCACCCACAAATACGCTGTCTGTGTTAGTTGTGCCGATACCATAAACTACCTCTGCCTGAATGAATGCGTCCTCGTTTACCGCATACTTATTGTCCACCTTATCCACAACGACTGTTGTATGTTCGGTTACATATGTTTCGGGGATATTGTAAAATGCACCCGTGCCATCGGAATGGATTGCAAAAATTTCTTTTCCTTCAACGGTAAAACTGCCGCCGCTCACATCGCCCACAGCTTCCTTTATCACTTCACCGTCGTCGTTTACAAACTTAGCTTTAACATAGCTGTTTGAATAAACTTTAACATTTCTTATTTCCAAATCTCCGTCTGCCGCACCGTTACCGCGAAGGTTTATAGTGTTAACACAGTCAGGGCTCTGTTCTTTACGGAAGGTTTTGTTTTCTGCCTTGCCCACAGTGCCGTCACTTCCTGTGGCATATACTGAAAATGTGTCTGTGGAAGCGTCTGCTTTTACAAGAATTCTGTATGTCTCCCCTGCTTTAACAGAACTTTTAAGCACCGTGCCGCCGTCACTTGTACCTGTTTTATTACCACCCGTTGCTTTTAAATTACCGCCGTTGGGGCTTATACCGAAAGCACCGCTGCCCCACTTGGAGCCGTTATAACCAAAGTTTGCCCCCGTGTCGCTCACAGTGTTAATTACCATGTCAAATTCAATGTAAAATTCATCTGCCAAATTAGCAGGGAAATAAATATTGTTGTCTGCACTACCCTTTGAAGAAGTGTCGCTTAAGCTGAAGCTCTCCGGCAGAACAGTAACCTTTGCTTCTGCCTTTAATTTGCTTCCCCATACGGTTCCGTAAACGGTATTTTCTTCCCCTTCCGTAAGATTTGATAAATCCCACTCTGTAACCGTTACTGTGGTGCTCGTGCCGCCTTTTGTGGTTGCCGTAATAGTAGTGGGAAGTACGGGCAGATTACTTCCTATAACAGTTGCACTTACAGTGTCAATGGTTTCAATATCGTCAACCGCATATAAAACGTTAACAACATTTTCTGCCGCTTCCACAGTGTAGCTTGCAGGATTTGAGCTGTCTTTTCTGTAAATATTGCTGTCATATTCAATAATATCTGGAGCATATACCGAAAGGTCGATTGACTCACCTATATTAGCGTTTACCAAAACCGATGCGGCAATTTTTACCGACGTATCAGCTTTGTCAACAAAGTTAATTGTAGTTGCCGAATTATAATCAAAGGATATTGTGGTACTCTCCGGTGCGTCTATCTTTGTACCGCCTATATATAAGTCATAGGTGCCCGTGCGGTCAGATTCTGCCATTTTAAAGGAATAAGTAACCGTATTGCCTATAACTTCCTTTTGGGCAATATATCTTAAATCGCTGCTTTTCGCTGTAACAATGCTGACGTCCTTCTTTACCACAAGAAGGGTTGATTCCTGTGCATCTTCCGGGTTTTGGTATTTTACCGTAACAGAAACGGTTCTTGAAGTGTCAACTCCAACACCTGCAACAAGGCTTTCAATACTTGCTGCCGAGGCAAGATTTGTCATGGTAAAAACAAGCATCAGGCTTATTATCATAGCAATGTGCTTTTTCATACTTTTGTCTCCTTTCATCATTTTCACAATCAATACTGGAAGGACCTGATGTACTTGCAACGGAGACCATCGTTCCAAACCATAGTGTCGTCAGGCTCTTCTTCCCAGCCGCCTATACCTGTATTGAGGATAAGACGCATATTTTTCTGGAAAGTGATTGTGTCGTGATTACTGCCACGCTGGAAAAGCGTGCCGTCCACATAGAATTTGACATAGTCATAGCCCCAGTCAAGGGCAAAAGTATGATAAGATGTCGCAACATTAATACTGCTGTTTGTCTGCTTACCGAAAAGATTGTTTGTGTCATTCTCACCGTGTATAGCGGTGTGCCATGCATTATGACCGTACTTTGAGGAAAGGGTTTCAAAAATATCAATTTCAGGGGGCCATGAATCCCGTCCCGTAAGCCAGAAGGCGTTCCAGTAACCGATGGGGCTGTTGGGCTGTTTAAAGCTACCCTCAAGATAGCACTGCTTATTGTATACTTTGTTTTGTATACTTACAACGCCAACATAACCCTTCCATTTCACCCAGTCGGTTCTGCCGAAATCGCCGTTGTACTGTTTACCGGTTTCACCGGATGTATCTGTGGGCCACGCATTTGATGCAATTTGTGTAGCCTTTAAAAGCAGCTCGCCGTTTTCCACAATTACATTATTTTTTGTGATAAGAGCTGAGAAATTATAAGAATCGTTTGTGGGATTGTTGCTCTTCCAGGGGTAATTTGTCCACCACTGTGAGGAAATTGAATTTCCGTAGAAGTTGTCGCACACATACGCACTTGCTTCACTTCTCAAATAGAAGGTTGCCTGTGCCGCCGCCGAAATTGTTGATGGCTTCACAGTGCCGGTTATATAATCGCTTGTTGTATCGTAAAGATACTTATCCTCCATGGCACTTCCAGCGGAGTTTGGTGCCTGTAAATATGTGCGGTATTTATATGTTTTGCCCGTATAATATCCCACGTTATCAGTTGTTTCCTTGTAGAAGGTGGCTTTTGCGTAGAAACTGCCCGTGTTTTCCAGCTTCTTCAAATAGAAAGCATCACCCATTTCTGCTACAACAAAATACCCCGGCATAGACACAGACTCTAATGACACACCTGTACCGATAAGTCCGCGTCTTTCAACAAAGCGTGTAAGGGCAGGATTTTTATCTGCCGCAACGGAAAGAGTGGCGTTTCCTCCGTTGTGATAGAAATATCTGCCGTAATAGTCACCGCTTGTTGTGGGATAAGTTGAAAGGCGTGTCGCTTCCAGACGTATAATTCCATTTACGGGATCATCGCCCGTCAAAGTGTTGCTTTCGCTTTCCACTTGACGTAAATTTATGTTTGAAACCGTCATCTGAACCTTTTCTGCCGCACCTGTATTAAACACCAAAGTGTTTGCCGTAAGCCCTGTCCATGCACTGTTTCTTGTAAGCTCATCATCGCAATAGGAAAAGTTCACAAGCTGTGTTTCCGTCACGGAGCTGTCAGATACGGTCACATAACAACGCCTTTTCAGCGGTGAAACAAGAAGGGAAAACTTAAGTGTTTCATCTTTTTTGAAGGTATTTTCAAAAAGACTTACGCTATCGCCCTCGTTAAAATAGTTTGACAATATTTGATTAATCTTAACATTGTTTCCGCTGTTCTCAAACCTTAACTGTATAGCCGCATAGTTATTTAAATCTGCTCCGCCTGTGATAATGCCGTCCGTTACGGAAATTCCGCTACCTGTGGCATCTGTGGAAGTGCCCGAGATTGATGAAGGTATTGTGAGATCAAAGCTTAATTCAAAATCGCCCCGTCCTTCGGGAAGGTCAAGTGTTTTTTGAGCCAATACACCGCCTGCACCTCCGGGACCTTCCTCTCCTCCGTAAATTTCAATCTCACTTACTCTTATCCACCCGTTGTTAGAGGAATCTGTTCTCGCATAAATTGTATATCTTACGTATCTTGCAGAAACATTGTCCACGGAAACAGTCTGAATGCTGTTTGTGGACTGTGCCGTCCTTTTTGAAATTACTGTTGTGTAGCTGTCTCCGTCCTCGGAAACCTCAACAGAATAATTATATGTTCTGCTTGCGCCTAAGTCAAAACCTATACCTATAGTGGAAACTGTATATTTTGCTCCCAAATCTGCAACAAGTGTTGCCGGAGCCGCATCCGTAACACCCGATGCTGTCCATATTGTGCTTGTATTGCCATCTATTGTGTTGGAGGGCTTATTTGCACTCTCCGGTGTCTGCGATGCACTAACACTTGTAATTGTAAGTTTTTCCCCTGTTGTATCACCTGTACGGTCCATATTGTCGTAAAGGAGCAGACCATCAGAGCTGCTTACGGCATAAAGGGCTGAACCTAAGGTTGGAGTGGAACCTGTTGTTGTCATTTCATCCATGGCACTTATCTGCCAGTTATCGTCTGCTTCGGCATTATTCATAAGCATTTCGCCCAAAGTGTCGTCAAAGCCGTACGCCTCAATTTCTTTAATGCCCGTTATGCTTCCGCTATTTACGCCGTTAATTGTTATACGAATATATCTCGCCTTTACTGTAGCAACGTCAAAATACTGTAAACTATTCGTTTTTGTACTCGTCTGACTGTCTAAAAGTGTTTTAAAATTCTCTCCGTCCTCTGAAACAGAAACTGAGAATATGTACTCTTTACTGCTACCTCCGTCAAAAGCAATTCCCACACGTGAAAGAATATTGTTTTCGCCTAAATATGCAGTGATACTTTCATCAGATCCTGTAACAGCCCATTTTGTGCTTGTACTGCCGTCAAAAGCATTTCCCGCAGGAGATGACGTTGTTTCAACATTAGACGCCCATGCGTCGGAGCTTTCTACATCAAGCTTTTCGCCGTATAAGCTGTCAACCAAAGTACAGCTTTCGCTTGACATCGACAAAACAGGCTGCATTGAACTGTTCCACACAAAAATCTGTGCCTCGCCTTGCGATATGTCTGCTGTGTATACACCATAGACAGTGGAATTTGCCTCTACGGTGACAACGTATTTATCAAGGTTTTTAAATGATTCATCCGCTTCAAAGGTGGCAAGGTAAACTACCGCCTCTGCACTCTCTGCACTCAAATTTTCCAACTTGACGGAAAAAGCAACGTCGCTTTCCGTCCTTCTGCCTGAAATTTCCACATTAATGTCATTTGCCGCCGCAGGTATTACGAGAGTTGAAATTATTAAAATCGAACACAATATAACTGCCAATACCTTTTTCAATTCACCCATCGCCTTTCTCACTTATTAGTCATTTGCCATATATTATGCAGACAAAATATACTTGGTTATATTTTACACCCTTTTTTCCACTATTGTCAAATTTTTTTTAATTTATTTTTTAATGCTATAATGTAAAAGAATGAGTCCGTTATAATATCGAACTCATTCTTGAAATTTAATATTTAATTTTATGTTTTCACCATTTTAATTATACAACCATGAAAAACTTCAGAAGGAACAAAGCAGAAATAACATATGTTAAAACCGATACATCCTTAGCTTTGCCCGAGAATACCTTTATGACAGTGTATGAAATAAGTGCCATACCGATTGCGTGACCTATGGAACCCGAAACAGGCATTGCAATAAGCATAATTGCCGCAGGAACAGTCTGGTCCATATCGTTCCAGTCAATATTCTTTAAACCTGAAATCATAAGAATACCAACGTAAATAAGTGCGGATGATGTAGCCGCCGCCGGAATAAGTGCCGCAACAGGTGCAATAAAGATGCATGCAAGGAATAAAACACCTGTTGTAAGTGCTGTGAGTCCTGTCCTTCCCCCTGCTTCTATACCTGATGCAGATTCAACAAAGGTTGTAACTGTTGATGTACCTGTACAAGCACCAACCGTTGTGCCGATGGCGTCAGAAAGAAGTGCTTCTTTCATGTTGGGCATTTTACCGTCCTTATCAACCATACCGCCACGTGATGCCGCACCTACCAAAGTGCCGATTGTGTCAAACATATCTATCATGCAGAAAGTGATAATAAGTGTAATAACTGTAAACCAGCCTGTTTGAAGAAGTACACCAAAATTGAATTTAAAGAATGTTGTTTCCACCATATCTGCAAAGGGCGGTACAAATGTTGCTGTTGCAAGGCTTGCAAAGGGATTAATTCCGAAAAAGATTGCTTCCCCTGCCCAATAGATAACACTTGCACCAATCATGCCTATAAGAACACTGCCTTTTACCTTCTTTTTGTCAAGTATAACCATGATAAAAAGGCCAACGAACATTGTTACAACAGTAAGAACCATTGCTCCGTACGCTTCACCCATGCTATTTCTTATAACAGAAGGTGTAAGTGCACCGAAGAAATCCTTCAAGGCGTAAAATGCCGTACCTTCGGAATTATAAACACCGGCATTTGAACCAAGACCGATATTCATCAACATAATACCTATTGCAGGTGCAATACCTGTACGCACGCCTAAGGGAATTGCTTCAACGATTTTTTCACGTACTGAAAGTGCAGACAAAATTATAAACACAATGCCTTCAATCAGAATAATACACAATGCCGCCTGAAATGATACAAGATAGCTTGTCCCCGTCATTGCCGCAATGTTTGCAACAACAACTGCAAAAAAGCTGTTAAGACCCATACCCGGTGCCAGTGCAAAAGGCTTATTTGCAAGAAATGCCATAGCAAACATGGCAATTGCAGAAGCAATACAGGTTGCCATAAAAACACCATTCCACAGTTCTTGCCCGTTTGCACCGAAACCTGTCAGCAAATTGGGATTAAGGGCAATGATATACGCCATAGTCATAAATGTTGTAATACCGGCTACAATCTCGGTTGCAACATTCGTGCCATTTTCCTTCAATTTGAACAGTTTGTTCATTTTCTCTTCCTCCGTCTAAGTTTATTTTATACATTATCTGTACAGTTTAAGTTTATTTCATTTCAAAAGTTTTGTCAAGGTATATTTGCCTTTCCAAAGCCACAAATAAGGGCGTTGCTTTCGCAACGCCCTTATTTGTTTAGTTATGAGCTTTTGACTTTTTGTAGAAGAAAAGTAATATTGCAACAAGTAACACAACGCCTACTGCAAGACTTAACACAAGACTTTGAGTAAAGCCAGCAAATATATATGCCACACACGAACATGCCGCTACTAAAAGCACATAGGGAAGCTGTGTTGAAACGTGGTCAATATGGTCACACCGTGCACCTGTGGATGCAAGGATTGTTGTATCTGAAATAGGTGAACAGTGGTCACCGCATACAGCACCTGCCAGAGAAGCAGAAACCGTGATTGCCAATAGTGTTGAATCAACGCCGCCGAAGACGGAAATGATAATAGGTATAAGAATACCGAAAGTACCCCATGATGTACCTGTTGCAAAAGCAAGACCCAAAGCAACAAGGAAGAATATAACAGGAAGGATTGCCATGCTTACATGGTATGTCTGTACAACTCCTGCCACAAATCCGCCCGCATCAAGGAAGTCTGCATCACAGATACCGCTAAGTGTCCAAGCAAGAGTAAGAATCATAATAGCCGGAACCATAGCCTTGAAGCCATCTGTCAAGCTTTCTGAAAATTCCTTAAAGGAAACAACCTTACGGGGAAGATACAAAATAAAAGTAAAAATTATTGTAACAAATGAGCCTAATGCCAAAGAAAGTGCTGATGAACAGTCAGCGAAAGCCGCAACAATGCCAACACCGTCAAAAATGCCGCCTGTATAAAGCATGAAGAAAATACAAGAAACAATTAAAAATGCAATGGGAAGTATAAGGTCAAGTACCTTTCCCTTTATGTTGCTCTCTTCTTCAGCTTCTCTTGTAACAACGGGATTTTCCTTATTGTACTTTGCCATTTTGCCAAAGTCAAAATTCAATATCATAATCACAAGAAGCATCACAATTGTTAACAGTGCATAGAAGTTAAATGGTATTGTACGAAGGAAAAGTGAAAAGCCGTCAATTGCTGACTCTTCGGGAAGTGATGAACCTACTGCCGCCGCCCAGGAGGAAATAGGTGCAATAATACAAATAGGAGCCGCTGTTGCGTCAATAATATACGCAAGCTTTGCTCTTGTAATCTTGTAACGGTCTGTTACAGGTGTCATTACAGTACCTACTGTAAGACAGTTAAAATAGTCGTCAACAAAGATTAACGCACCGAGTGCACTCGTTGCTAAAAGTGCACCTCTCTTTGACTTAATGGACCTTGACGCCCATTTACCGTAAGCCGCAGATGCACCTGAACGGCTCATCAGACTTACCAAAACACCTAAAAATACAAGGAAAATAACAATATTGATATTGCCTCCTACCTTTTCGCCCATAATTGCAAAAATCGTTTCCAAGGAACTGATAATGTTGCAATTAGTATACAAAAGTGCTCCGGCAAAAATGCCTATAAACAAAGAAGTGTAAACTTCCTTTGTCAAAAGAGCAAGGGCAATAGCAATAATCGGCGGTAATATCGCCAAAAATGTACCTACTGCTGAAAATTCCATTTTCTTAACTCCTTTTAAAGTAATTTTACTTAATTATACATAACTTGACATATTTAGTCAAGTTTTTTAAATATCTTTTGTTATTAGTTTTGCAAAATAAAAATCAGACCCCCGACATAAGATTTATAAATCTCAATTGGAGGTCTGTTCATTTTACTTATCATTCCTTATTTCTTAAAATCTTTATAAAGCCTGCCATAAGAGGAATATATGTAACAACAAAAACGATGCCCGCTATAATAAGTGCCTGTATTTTTACAGTATCGGGCAACAAAACGCCTATAATTACTCCTATCGCACACACACAGCATTTCACAAGAGCAAATTCCTTCCATGTACTTTTCTTTGCATACTTATTTGCATAATCAAACAATTTTTTCATATTAATCCCCCATTATTTTGTTATTTATCAGATGAGTTTTTCTATCCAACAATCTAAAAATGCGAGCTGTTCTTTCGTGTGGAACCAGTGTTCCCCGTCTTTCATAACTGTCAACGACGAATTTGTATTTTTATGAAAGGCAGAAATCGTTTCGTAAGAAGTTAAGTTGTCCTTTTCTCCGTATAAAATATGGGTAGGGATGTTCCAACAAATTTGGTGTTCCCGAACATAACAGAGATATTCCCACGATAATGTTTCACCAAAAGCTGTTGCAATTTCCTTTTTTTCTGAAAGCTCTTTTTCTGTAACGTTTGCCCACATCATCATATCTAAAATAAGTTTTTCCATATTTACAATTGGCGATATGAAAAATGCTTTTTCAATTTTCTTTTCATAAAGGGCGTTCATAGTGAAAAATGCACCGATACTGTTGGCAATAACTATAACAGAATCATAATGAGCCATAAGTCTTTCGTATTCACAGGCAAACTCGTCCTTCGTTTCCCATGGCGTAGAAAACTTATAGTCCAAGCCAAATATATCATATCCCTGACAAGTTTTTTTGTAACGCTCCGCCTCGTCCGCACTTCCGCCTTTTCCGTGAATATATAAAATTACTTTTTTCAAATCAGTTTCCTCCGAAATTTCTGTCTTGTTATGCCTTTTTGATAGGATGCCTTATAACTGTTTTTCTCTTTTCGGGAGCAGTTTTTCTTGCATCTGACAGATAGATTTCGTGGTGCAACCTACTGTCACTAATATCGTTTACATATCCGTTCTCTTCTAAGTAGTCATCCATCAATGCAACTGTTTCAGGCTCATCATCATAGGGACCAACATGCATGATTTGAACACATAAGCCTTCATCAACAGTTAAATATTCTGCCGGTGAACAGTCCAGTTTTTTCTTTTTAGTTGCCGTTTCCACTGCCCAATCAAAATCCTCTTTCGAAACAAATTCAGGCAAACGAATGACACTAATCCAGTTAAAAGTGGATTTATCGGTATAATCCACACCCTCAACATCATCTTGCCACCAAAACCCTTCAAGTGGCGGCACCACATACTCAAAAAATCCTTCTATCTTGTAATCTGTCTTATAACTCATTTTCAAGGTATATGCCACCGCATACAGAATACTGATAGCCTGACTGTACAATCCCCCTTCTTCATTTGGGTCCCCTTTGCCCCTGACAGCAATATAATTTGCTTTCGGAACATTTACAATTTCAGGTTTGTTTTTTGGCATATAGAATTCTTTATATTCCTTCTTAAAATCAAAAGCCATACTAATTTCCCCCTTATCCCATACTTTCCGAAAATTCCTGCATATATAGTTTTATTATAAATCAATATTTATCTCATACTTATCATCAATAAGCAGATACTTTAAATTGTGCTTTTGGGCAAGCTCTAAAAACTGTGCATTATCTTCTAAAACGCTTTCCAAAGTACACCATTCATCATCCAATCGATTTTCAATTACACTTGCATACTTCTTTATATCGTTGAAATGATTTTTAATATATTTTTCACTCATAACAAGGCAATAGTATCTGATGTTATCAAGGTATTCTTTTTCAAAGTCCTTTTCAAAGTCAAAAGGTATATAACACCCTTCAATAATAAGGTTTTGTTTGTTCTCTATGGCAGTTTTAATCATTTCACGTACAACAGGCCATAAATAATCTGTAAGTGCATCATCATCCTGCACTGTCAGCTTGGTGTATCCGCTGCGAATTAAGCCCATCTTCAAATGGTCTATTGATAAATACGGGTATTTATATTTTTCAAGTAATTTTTGGGCAAGTGCAGTCTTTCCAGTATGCGATGCCCCTGTAATCAAAATAATCATTGTTATCATCCTTTTACAAATTGCGATTTTTCAATCAGCTTAACTCACAGATAATTTTTCAATTGTGTAAACCTTCTCTATTAAATCTTCAATCAATCGGTTTACTTTGTCAGGCTCATCTGTGTTTGAATTGTGCCCGGCACCTTTAATCCATTCTAACTCAATTAAGGTATCTTTATGCCACGCTTTATTATACCGAATGCAGGAACCGGCATGGTCCTTTTCCCCGCAAATTAGTAATGCAGGGCATTTAATGGTATAAGGCAAGTCCTTTTCCATTGCTTCTGCAATTATGGAAAACCCGTGTCCTGCTATGCGTGCATAGCGTTTTTTATCTTCGTTATATACCATCATCATGTCTCTCATCAGCCCTCTTCCGTATTCTGATGTTGAAACTCCTTTTGTTCCATGTCTCAAAAGTAGTTTCCAAGGATAGCGATAATAGACACCTTCCATTCTTTTTAAAAGCCAAAGCTCGATTGCTGTAACATATTTTCTTTGAAGAGGTGCTGAATCAATAGATACAAATCCCTTTAACTTATCCGGGAAAAGCTGGGCATAAGCCTGAGCTACATATCCGCCCATGGATTGACCCACAATCACAGGATATTTGATGTTTTCCCTGTCAAAAATTTCATCCAGCCACCGAGCCTTATCCATCAAGGTAAAATCAAAAGCAAAAGGCCATGATAAGCCGTGAGCGGGTGCATCCCAAACGAGAACATTATATTTACCTTCAAAATATGATATCTGTTTGTCAAATAACCTATGGTCTGCCGTCAGCCCGGGAAGAAAAATAATTGTGATAGAATTTACATTCACCATATTAACCCAATAATGAATAATGCCCAAAGGAGTGTTATATGTTTTTTCTTGCATCTGAAACACCTCTGCAAATCAGGATTTATACTTTTCTTTTTCACTTTCTTGTAATACGCAATTCATTTTAAGGGGAAACAAATATCAATTTCCATATACCCGTCATCTCTCACGTTTTTGTATATATCGAATATGGCTCTTGTATCAAGCCTATTTCCTGTTTTTGAAAGCCACCTGCAAAATACCTCCTGATACACCATAAACAGAAACTGCGGAAACCCTTTGAAATGGTAAATTGCATACTTACCCCCTTCAAAGGTATGAGTCAGAATATCGCTACCTTCTTTAAGTGCCACGTGATCGGGAGAAATTGTCTGACATAATTCGTACATACAATTGTCCTCATCCGTAATTGACGGGTCATCAATTGTAGATTCAATATAAATTGTATCATCGGAAGAAAGGTGTTTATACTTTTTAATAAACTTGCACCATTCTTCCGCCATATTATGATAATTGCCTTTTTTCCGCTCATAGATAACCAAAAAACTGTCAAGATGTTCAACGGTGATAAGGTCTTCTGATTTCTCCAATTGGTCAATTGATATCCCGTGCGAAAAAGAACTTTCCTCAACCATTCGCTCGCTTATCTTTCTGAAATCTGCCGGAGTCACGTTAAGATGCTTCTTAAATGCCGTTGCAAAGTTTGACGAGGAATATCCACAGTCCACACCGATTTCCGATATATTTTTATCCTTCTCAACTTTAAGTCTCCATGCACTTCTTTCAAGGCGTATGCGTTTAATAAACTGATACAAGGCTTCATCTGTGTCCTCTTTAAACATTCGCATAAGATGATACTTTGAATAACAGCAATGTTTTGCCACATCATCTACGGTAATATCTTTTTCTATGTTGTCAAAGATATAGTTAATTGCTTTATTGATAACTGCACTTCGGATAGTGGTATTGCTTTTTTCCTCCACTATATCACCCTCTTTCAATTATCTTCTTTTGTTTTACAATAAGACACACCGAAACTATAGCCGTCAAAGCCTCAGTAGCAGGAGCAGTCAGCCACACGCCTGTCATACCCCATATAGCAGGGAAGATTAATGTAAATGCCAGAAGAATCACAATTCCTCTTAAAGAGGATATTATTGCGGAACTTAAAGCATCGCCGCAAGCGGTAAAATACATTGAGGTTATCACATCATATCCCATAATCATAAAAGTGACAGCGTAAAACTTAAACCCTGACGACACCATATCTGCCACATTACGGCTACAACCAAACATAACGGCATATCTTCTGCCCAAAAGTACAAAAAGCACTGCAAACAAGGCACCTATTATAAATAATATTCTATTTGTTATATCACGAAGCTTCATTGCCGTTTCTTGTTCATCTGCACCATAGCACACACTTACAAGAGGTGCCAACCCTTGTCCGAAACCAATTGTAATCATACTGTATCCATATACTGCAAAACCGAGAATAGTAAATGCGGCAACACCTTCTGTCCCCACATATTTCATCAGAACATAGTTAAATGCAAACATAGATATTGCACTTGCCATTTCCCCGATAAACTCAGAGGAACCGTTTAAAATTGTCTCCTTGTTTACTTCCCTGTTAAATTTATAAGGCTTGAACCGTATACTTAAGGACGGGCCTACAAAATAAAGAATTTGAATAATCACTGCAATTATCTGCACCGCAAGAGAGGCTATTGCACTGCCTCCAACTCCCATATCTAATCTGCCCACCAGTATATAATCAAGTATTGCATTTAAAGCACAGCTTAATATACTCACAAGCATGCACACCTGAGGCTTTCCATCGATACGGATAAACATTCCCAAAGTGGTTCCTATAACCATCAAAGGGTAATTGAAAAGCATTATTTTATAGTACGCTGTGAAGTAAGCATAAAGATTTCCATCTGCCCTCAACACTTTTAAAATAGGTGTGAACATAAGTAACACTGCTACCGATGTTACTATGCATATAACCATAGCAGTAACAACTGTCTGTGAAAACACCTCGGAAGCCTTTGTATTATCCTTTGCCCCAAGGAGTTTACCGCATATTACACTTCCGCCCACACCTATACATAACCCTATTCCAAGATAAAAATAAAGTATTGGTAAACCTAAGTTTATAGCCGCCAATGCTTCTTCGCCCACGTAGTTTCCCGTAAAATATCCGTCGGTTATTGTGATTAGAGTTTGCAAAAGCATTGCTACGATTGTGGGAATTGAAAACATGAGAATAGTTTTAAGTTTGTTTTCTTTAATTTCTCTTATATTCATAATTACATCTCTCCTTCTTTAATTTCATTATAGAGATGTAATACTTATTTTTCTTCTGAATTTGTGCTATTTTATTTTTTTACCGCCAGAGCATAATTTATATGTTCAAAAGCACTTAATTCACTATTACAGTCAGAAAAGAATCTGTCTTGTATATCTTTATCACTTAAAAACTCATAAATCAAAAAGCCGTGCTTTTCCAAAAGTTTTTCCATTTCGCCGTAGCTAAAGCAGCTTTTCATCGGTGCACCGCTTTTTTCTGCCATTTTAAGCATATTTTTCACCCTTGGTATATTTGACGAAAACAGATGATTGTCCCCAAAATCAAAAACAATCTCGCTTCCTTCCGCACATAATGCTGAAACAGACTTCAAAAGATCTGAAATACAGTCAACTGACAGATAATAAAACAGCCCCATGCATGAGAAGAAAGCCTTTTTACTTTTATCAAAGCCATTCTTTAAAAGCACCTCTTCAATGCTGTCTTTTGACAAATCTGCCGCTATAAGTTTCACATTTTCAGGGATTTCTATTTTTGCCCTTGCAAGACGCCTACTTTTATCTTCAATGACATTTTCTTTGTCAATTTCAAAAACAGTAAGGGACTTATTTTTATTTCTGTAAGGGGATGTGTCAAGTCCGCTTCCTATTATCACGTGTTGCTCTGTGCCCAAATTCAAACTTGTATTAAGACATTCTTCACAAAACTTTGCTCTTGCCACAGGTGTTGGTGCAAGCTGTGTGTTTACATATTTCTTCACATCACCGCCGCCTGACAAAATATAGTTTTCCATCTGCCCGTATTCCTCTTCAGAAAAGAGCTTTTCTGCCAGGCTATCGGCAAAAACGGGCTTTTCGCTGTTTTTTAAATGATACGCCCTTGAAAATGCAGACATAAGTGCCGTTAAGTTAGTTTGCGTATTAGTTTTGTTTTTTCTCTTTTTATCTGTCTTATACTCAAAGAGTCCGTGTTCATTGCAATAGTAATAAAACTGACCACCATGCATTTTCGGAAAACGCACCGCACTGTCCTGTTCGGGATAAAGCCTCACCGTAAGCACTCTGTCAAAGGTTACATAAGCAATAAACCCGATAAAGTGTTCTTTTGTCATAGGATGGTTAAGTTCAACATAGAAATCATTTTCTATTTCAGAAACATTTATCATATGTTTTTCGTCTGCACTTTTAGCCTCAAGCGGGCTCAGCTGACTCCCGCAACATACAACACGGCACTCTCCACTTCCTTGCATAATACTACCGCAATGGGGGCATACATAAAACTTTGTTTTTTTCATATTACCGACTTCCTCCATGTTTAAATCAAGACTGCCTGACAATAGTGTGTCCGAGCTTACACCCAATACTTCTGCCAAAAGGGAAACAGAGGAAACATCGGGAAATCCGTGTCCCGTTTCCCACTTTGAAACTGTTTTGGGAAGCACACCTATTTTTTTGGCAACCTCAGCCTGTGTCATTCCTTTTTTCTTTCTTAAGCTACAAAGGAGCTTTCCGTTTTTTTCTAAATCCATTTTTCGCACCTCCATAGTTATTATAAGCCGATAATATAAACAGGGCAATCCACTATCCGTACATATTTACCCTTTTAACACTCTGTTTCAAAAACAAGATCCATATCCTTTATTGTCCCGTAATCACTGATTTTTGTGGGAATAAACCCTGCATAGCGAAAGCCTTTTGATGCATATTCGTCAATAATAGACCTATGTTCTTCTGATTTTGCACCGCAAAAATTTCCTATATGAACATGTACATACTCATATTTTTTCATAGCTGTTATCCTTTCAAAGTGTATTTTGTATTTTAACTCAAGCTGGATGCCTGTGTATTTCATATTCAGCTTATCAGCTTCAATTTCGTTTTCAACGCGGTACCAATCCTCGTAAAACTTGCCTGAGCTGTCCGCAAATTTATTGAGTTTATAGCATTGCACCAAAAAATAAGCTCCGCAATTTTTACATTTTTCTATTTTTCGGTACCCGTCCTTGCCGTCGTCCCAGCGGTACAAAAACCACCTTATGCTACCATCGGGGTTTTTCGGTTTCGGGTCGTACTTTTTAATTGTTTCAAAATCAGGGTTTTTACAACATTTCATTTGTTTACACTCATTATAAGCATTATTTTGATTTCATGGCAACAATAACAGAAAACTTTTGGTTTGAATAAACGCATTGCACACTTCTAAAACCGCTTTTCCTAAGAAATTCAATTTCATCTTCCACACAGCATTCCCTGTCAAGTTTTCTTCGCTCTTTCCAAAGGCTTATATCATTGTCAGTCAATCCGCTGTTTTCCAAATGCTCTTCCCAGCAGGAATTATACCATTTGTCGGTTATTTCATCATTTCCGCAAAACTGATCGTAATTTACAAAAATACCATCTTCGGGAAGCTTTCGGTATATTTTTTCAAACAGCTCCTGTTTATCGCAATTTTCAAGATGATGAATTGACAAGGCTGAAATAATACAATCAAAATTTTCTTTGGGGAGACTTTGTGAATAATCCAATATTTCGTAACGGACATTATCAAGTCCGGCAAATCTTTTCTTTGCCACATTAAGCATTTCTTCAGCTATATCCGTCAAAACATATTCCGCCTTGGGAAAATGTGCGTACCAAAAATATGTCAAAAGCCCCGTTCCTGCACCTAAATCCAAAACCCTTTTTGGGCAAGCAATATTAGATGCAATAAATTTTGTTGTGTTTTTATAATAATCATCAAAACAGGGTATGAACTTTTTTCGGTTTGAGTCATATTCCTGTGCAATCAGATTAAATTGTTCCTGTGCATTCATACGTTGCCCCTCTATTAATACTGTGGGCTTTGGGGCATAACAATAGCCGCTATTATGTATGCCAAAAATCCTGTGCCTAAGCACAACACGGCAATTGCCCATATAAGGCGTACAACAGTTGAATCGATTTCAAAAAATTCAGCAATTCCTCCGCATACACCGCACAATTTTTTATCTGTGTTTGATTTATACAACTTTTTCATACTAACTTTCCTTTCTTTAATTAAAATTTGTATACTTCATCAGTTTCACGGTTTCTGTACTCGTGCTTTTCGTAGTAGCCGATAAGCTCCCCTGACTCATCACGAAGTGCTACCATGTACACATCTTTGTTTTCTTTTTCATTGTAGTAAGTAAATACCCTGTTATTTTCTTTGCTACACTTAAAGTGTTCAATGACCTTTTCTATCATTTCCCGTGATTTTTCATTATGGCAAGCCATAAGGCTTTTACCCACAAGCTCTTTGCCGCCCCGCTTTTTATACCTTTCACATGCGGCAGGGTTCATACAAATAATTTCATGGTTTAGATTGCAGATTACAACAGCACATCTGTCCTCTTCTACCATGCTTTTAAAAAACTTTCCAAGCTCCATTTTGTAAAACCTCCTCGTTGCCTTACATAATAATGATAGCCGTGTCTTTTAAATATGTCAAGTTTTTATATATTTTTTCGACACTCGATCTCAAAGGCGGACTACGTCGTTGGGCTCTTTGAGGTCTGTAATTTTGAGGAACAAAGTGGCAATTTCTCGTGCAAGGGGGCTCCGCCCACCTAAAATCTCCACTTTCGGCAGAGTAATACGATTACCCTGCCTATTTTATTTAGGAAACCTTCTTTCCCGAACCCTTTGCGATTGCGAGAAAAATAAGTTTATCGACAGTCTGAGGCGGCAGAAAGTTCTGCCGCCTGAATTTTTAGTTTTTCTTTTTAACCGCCCGAAGTTCTATATATCCTCTCTCGCCTATAGGCTCAAGCTGAATACGGGGGTTTTCATCGTCCCATTCATAGCCGATTGCCAACGGATTGTACTTAGTCATTGACTGTTGCACAGCATTAATTGCTTCGCAGTAATCCTCCTCACGGAAGGGTTCTCCTGTAAAGCTTAGAT
This sequence comes from Clostridia bacterium, assembly GCA_051866635.1. GTDB lineage: Bacteria > Bacillota > Clostridia > UMGS1883 > UMGS1883 > RGIG1927. Next base: position 55,633 of record JBJDXJ010000001.1, read on the forward strand.
ATTCCGCTTCGGGAAGTTCTATAACATCAAAACCATCGGGAATTTTTCCGTCATAATTAATTTCTACCTCAACGCCCTGCACATATGTTGATGTTCCGGGCTTTTTCATGCTCTCAGGTAGCCACATACAAACAGGCTCGCCGCAGAGTGAATTCATGCTTAAAAGCGTACCCCATACGTCACAGCCCACCTCCTCGCAGTAGGCAAAGTAATCCTCAGCTTTCTTTCCACGCTTCAGTATCACCTTGCGATTGGGCTTTTTAATAAGTTGAATAAAGACATTTTTTACGTTTTCCATTTGGGTCAAATCCTTTCTCATTTCTCTGAATTTTACACCGTAAGGAACGAAAAGACATATGGGAACAGGGTTATTTGCATATTCCTTTGGATTACAGCCAAATTCTCTTACAAAGGCTCTTTGGTAGCCGTCCACACTGCCAAAGCCCATTTCAAAAGCTACGTCACAGATTTTTACATTTTCGTTTTTTAGCTTTTCGGCAGATTTTGAAAGGCGAAATCTGCGGATATAATCAGATGGGGTTATACCTGTCAGCATTTTAAAAAGCCTGTATGAATACCAGGGCGAAAACAAAGCGGCGCCTGCCAAGTCTGCCATGGTAATCTCCTCGTACAGATGCGTCTTTATATAATCCTGCATCCGCTGTACTGCATTAACCTGTTCGTTCATCTTTTCTCACCTCCGACAAATTCATTATACTTTTTTTAAGAAAAGACTTCTCGACTATTTTTGCTGTTTAATAATTTTAACACTTTGATTTTTCATTGAGATTTTTCCTATCTCATATCCGTATTGCTCCAACTCACTTTTATACCTTAAAAAAGAATGGTCAATCTCAAATCCAAGGATTCTTTCAATTTCATCAAAAGTTAACATATCAGGCTCATTTGTTTTTATGTACTCCCACAATGGGTCATATTTACTCACAGCTTTCTATCTCCCTTATCGCTTTTTTTATATCTTTCAAAACCAAACCTTGCATACTGTCGGGGTATTTTGTCACATCTGCACTACTTAGTGCAGATAAAATATCTTCTTTTAAATCCTTTTTGTGTTTTACCATCTCGGGCAAAAATGAAATACACTGCCTTGCCGTAATAGGTTTAATATCTGTAATATGCTTTAAGTATTCGTCGATTATTTCATCTATTTTAAAATCCGTATCCCATTTTGCGTTTACGCTGATAAGTTTTAATCCGCGGTTACGCACATAAGAATTACTGCTTGAAAGCATTTTTATAAATTTGTCCATATACTTATATACCGCGTCTGAATTTTGTGCTGTTTCCGAAAGACAATTCATTGCACCGCAGGCTACCGTGTTATTTTTGTCCTCTAATAAATTAACCAGACTTTCTATATCAGCTTTACGGTTTTCTTCTGTGTATTTCATCGGTATATAGCGGATATTGTTTGTAATCTGCTCCGCAGCTGTATCAACAAAGCCCAGGCGGAGGTACACCTCTGCCGCATAAGGCGCGGAATTTACTGTAAATTCCCGTATTGCATAATCATTTTTCATATATTCAAACAGTTTTCTGCCAATGCCTTTTTTGTGGTGGTCCGCTTTTACAAAAAACAGGCTTATGTGCTGCTTTTCACGCATTGCCAGTACGCCAACCATTTCTTTTCCTTCAAACGCTCCGTAAAACTTTAAGCTTTCCACAAAGCCGTTGTTATCAAGGGTGTTCATAAATTCCTGAACACCTTCTTTTGAATAATCTTTTGCATCAAATTCTAAAAACACACTCCGCACAAGCTCCAACGCACAGGGGATTTCTTTCCTTGAAAGCTTTTTAGCCTTAATTTCGCTTTTTCTCTTCGGCATTGGCAAACTGTCGTACATTGCTTCAAAAAGCTTTTTTAAAAACATTTTATCCTCTACGTTGTCTACAAGGAGCATTTCTTTGGCTCCCTCATAGGGCGGCTCATACCTTGCATTTTTCATCATTTTTATCGCCGCCTCCACAGGGTTTACCAAAAGGCGGTCGTCTGCGACATATGCCGCAATTTTTTCCCGGTAATAAATTATGTATTCGCCCATCATCTGCTTGTAGGTTATATTATCTGTTTCTGACAGACATTCCAATATATAATTTAAGTATTCCTTGCTTGTTGCCAAATTTCCCACTCCTCTTTTGTAAGGTGCGTTACATGCTCCTCTCTCACATCGCCCATCAATTCGCAGGGCACATTGTAATTTGTGTGATGATACTTAAATCCGCATTTTTCCTGTGCACGGCGTGACTTTTCGTTGCCGTCATAATAGCCGCACCATATTAAGTTGAGGTTTAATTCCTCAAAACAATATCTTATTATTTCCTGTGCCGCTTCGGGGATTAAGCCCTGACCCCAATAGGGTTTACCTATCCAATACCCTATTTCCCCTTCACCTTCTTTTGTTGGGATGTTAACGTTAAACATAATGCCTATACTGCCCACAGGGAGCATAGTTTCTTTAAGCACAACAGCAAAGGTTCCTTCTTTACTTAATACGGTTTCTATTATTTCACGGCTGTTTTCAACGCTTGTATGTACCTGCCAGCCTGCAATAGGTCCAACATCTGGGTCTTTTGCATATTTGTACAGCTCTTCCGCATCTGCATTTTCCCACGGGCGAAGAATCAGTCTTTTTGTTTCAAGTGTCATTATTTCATACCTCTTTTTACAAATGTTAAAGGCACATCCATACGCTCTGCCACCTGCTCTATTGTCATACCGCTGTCTATAAAACGCCTTGTAACAGCTTTTATATCTTCTCCCACTTCGATAATGTGCATATCAGGATCGTAAAAGCGTACAACCCTCTGCCCCCAGCTATGCTCTTTAACTTTGTGAACATATTTTATATCAAGGCTCGACAGCTTTTTTATAAAGCTGTCAAAATCCTCCTCTTCAAAATATAGCTCAAAATCATTGCCGCCGTAGGTTATATTATCATTTTCAATAAAGCTAATCCAGCTTTCCTTCGTTTGCATGCAAACTCCGCCTGTCAAAGTCACATTTGCACCTAAGTCTACAGTTTTATTAAGTCCAAGCACTTTTTTGTAAAAACTTACCGACCTTTCAATATCTGATACAACCAATAACGGATTTTTAAATTTCATATTATTTCACCCTTTATTTTTTCAGTATTCGCTCCAATGATGCAATATCGGTTAAATTTACCGTTTCAAATTTCCCCTTATAAAATACAGCCCAGTTGTTGAAAACGCATGGCAAAGATTTTGCTTTTTCAAGGGTGTCCACTTTTTTTAAAGATAGCGGGACACTATGTTCTTCGCAATATTTTTTTATAATTTCAACTCTGTCGTAAACATAGGGGCATTGCATATCATAATAGATTGTCAAATCTTTGTTTTTAATCTTTTCTTCTTTGGCGTTTTGAGCAAACTTTGGCACAGTTTTGTCAAAAGACAGTGCCAAAAGCTCATAGCCGTTATCGGTAGCGTCAACTGTTTCAAATCCGTACTTTTTTGCAAATGCCATATCTGAAAGCCACGCCTTCTGCTTTTTTGCCCCCAGCATACAAACGCCGGATTTGCCTTTTCCCTTAGCATCGGCAATGCAATACTCCATAAGCTCCTGTCCGTAGCCACTTCCTTTTAAATCCCCCGTAACCCACAGGCAGTATATATAGTAATAATTATTGCCCACTATGGGAACCCACGCTTTTTCAAGAGGTGCATATTCAATAAAAGCACAGCCTTTTACATTGAGCTTTCTGAAAATATGCCCCTCCGAAAGCCTGTCCTTTAGCCATTTCCGCTTTGCCTCAACGCCTGCATGGGGCTTTTTAGTGCGGATAATACAGCACAAATGCTCTGTGTCAATATTTTCATCTGTTAAATTAATAAAATCGCTGTTCATATTTCCACCCTCTGTTTATCAGCTTATATAATGACCGAACTCCTTTTTTCCATTAATACAGTATCCTGCCATTTTCCAAATCTGTCTTTTGCAATTTTTTCCCTGTAGCCAATTTCTCTGAATCCACATTTTTTGTGTATTGCAATGCTTGCTTTGTTAGTGGAAAAAATTGCGGCATATAAGCTCCAAAATCCGGCTTTTTCGCTTTCCATGCACTCATATTCTAATAGCTTTGTTCCGATTCCTTGTCCATGATACTGTTCATCAATGTATATACTGACTTCTGCTACACCTCTGTAAGCATATCTATCGGAAACCTTCGACAGAGCGACCCAACCCACAATAGTATTATCTTCTTCATATACATATCTACATTCTGCTATATGAGAAGCATCCCATTCTTCAAAAGACGGACATACAGCATTAAATGTAGCTGTACCGCACTCTATCCCCTGTTTATATATTTCTTTAACTCTGTCATGGTCACTGTTCGTCATTTTTCTAATCATTTTTCCGTCCACTTCAATTGTCTTTGTTATTAATACAACCTTACAGCCCTTTTTCGTCAAGGATTTTTTCAAATTTCTTTTCCGAAAGTATTTCGTGAGTTATGAACTCGCCGTTATAAAACAAGCTGAACGCCGTAAATGGAATGGGGGCGTTCTGTGCCTGTTCACGTGTAGTTATATGAACTGTATTAAATTTAACGCCCCGCTTCTCGGCTATACCTTGAAGAATTGGCACATATTTTGCCGTAAAAGGGCATTGATTTGTAAAATATACCGTAAATCCTTCTTCAATTTCTTTTGTTTCTTGTACCGAAGGTTTAAACACAGGTTTTTGGGCATTTTTATCAAAAGGCAGATACATTAATTCAAAATAATCTCTCGCTCTGTCGCAGGTTTCAAAGCCCTTGTATTTCATATATTTAGGGTCGGAAAGAAATCCCATTTTCTTTTTGGAGGATAAAACAACAAGCCCTTTTTTATTTTTGCTTTTACTGTCTTTAATACATTCCTCCAAAAGCAGATTTGAATACCCGTGTCCTTTAAACTGCCCCGATACCCAAAGACAGTCTATATACATATAGCCCTCAGCCTCCACAGGTGCCCATGCGTATTCGGCAGGAATATATTCAATAAAGCATTTGCCCCGTACATTACCTTTGAGAAAAACGAGCCCCTCGTCAAGTCTGTCTTTAAGCCACGCCTTTTTACTCATTACCTGGCAGTCTTTGTTGTTGGAAATTGCACAGCAAATATGCTCATTTTCGATGTTTTCGTGTGTTATTTTTATAAATTCCAAAATATTTTCCCCCTTTGTATATAAGCTAATTACATTTTTTCATATGGGCTCTTGTCAGTCCGTTTTTCTTTCCCTCAAGGGTAAAGCTAAGGTTACCCATAGATTTATACATAAATCTCGGAAAAGAGGGTTTAACAAAAATTGTATCGCCGCTCCTGTTTTTTTGTATATCTTCAGATAGTTTTTCAAGCGACTCTCCAACCTTTGCCATAGGACCTTTCCCTATGGGTGCCGCCTGTGTCATGCCGCCTGCACCTACAGCCAAGGCTCTGCCCTTTTTAAGGGAGCATTTTTCGCACCATTTCCAAACAATTTTTATTGCAATGCTGTTTTGAAAATCATCATAGAAACCGTTATTTACAATTACATAAATGCGGCTTTCGGAAGCAGTTTCTTTTATAAGCTGTTCCATTCTTCTTAAAAACAAAAGAAAATGTGCCGGGAGACTGTCGGCATATAAAGGGAAGGAAAAAACAATGCTGTCGCCCTTTTCTACAGCTCTTAAAAAAGCGTTTTCCGCACTTTCAGGGAAGTTTATCGCATTGTAGATTTCACATACGCCTCCCAGCTTTTCATTTAAGGCTTCCAGCAAATATGTAGAGTTGCCGCCCTTACCGTGGGGGCTTCCGCAAATCATTATTGTGCTCATAAAACTTCACTCCTCAATTGGTCAAGCTCATCGAAAAATTTTACCTCATAGCTTTTCGCACCGAAATTTAAACTGTTAGCTTTTACAAGGTTTTCGGCAATCTGCTTTTCCTCCTCGTCACAAATCCCGTAAAAACAAGCTGTCAGCTTAAATGGGTTGCTGTAACGCATTTTATGGTGCATTTCGCCCTTTAAAATGCGAAAATACGGTAAAACATAAGGTATCGAACGGTCGATTACCGCTTTTATATTTTCCGAATATCCACCGTATAATATGGGGCTTATTAAAACCATCTCATCGCACATAGCTATTTCAGATGGTATATGACTGCATCTGTCGTTTATCACGCATTTGCCGGGAGTTTTTACCCAGCAGTTAAAACAGCCCTTGCAAGGCTCTGCAATCGGGTTTGCCGAAAAAAGAATATCACCTGTTCTGCCGGGGTATGAAAAGTTTTTTATGTCATAAATTATTAACCGTCTGCCCATTTTAATCCACTCTCCTGATTATTTTCGTTTTCCGTACATTTCCGGAATCAACCCAATCCCCGAAACAGAGGAAAGAATTATCTAGGCCGTAAAAGTGCCCTCTAAATCAGAAATAAAAGTAATATTTAATTCTCCCACTCCGCCGTCAATTTCGATGCGGTTACTGCCACTGCCGTAAACGGAGTCGTCTTGCATTTTTGTTCCTTCAAGCCGTGCTTCACCTACACCGCCGTCATACTCAATCTTATAATCGTTCCGTTCTCCTATAAGCACAAGATTTGTTTCTCCAATGCCGTAATCAAGATCGCAATTTCCTGTAAGGCGGCTTGTTAAATTAAGCTCTCCTACGCCCATTTCAATATTGAGATTATTAATCTTTCCGCTTGAAATTGTGATACTGCCTGCACCGCCGTCAATATCAGCTTTTGTATATGCTTCTATTCTCCGTGCAGTCATTTCCCCTGCACCCAAATCAAAGTCAAGGGTATTGGCATTAAGAGTGTCAATATCAACCCTGCCTGCACCGGTGTTTATATATACGTATTCAAAATCCTTTCCTTCAGGCACATAGACAGTAAGCTCTACTCCCTTTGGAAAAACAGCGAAAAACTTTTTTGTTTCCTCTATTTCCAGTACATTGTCATTTGTGTTGTAATTAATATACTTATGGTTTGTTTCAAGCTTAAACTTATCACCGGATTTAATATGAAAGTCAATAGCTGACAAATCAACCTTTAAAATGTCAATATTATCTTCTATATAGTATTCCTGCATTTCTCCTGCCACGTCCCTTCCGCCAAAGAAGAAGGAAAAAGAAAACAAAGCCCCACATATTCCGCCTATAATATTAACACATAAAAATATAGCAAACGCCAAAGCTAAGTATTTAATAATTTTTTGCATTGTTGTCATTTAACATCCACCCCTCCGAAAATAGATGTGCTGTTCAAGTATACAGTGTAGCAGTTGCCTTTAAAATTCTGATGCTTTTTGTCGTCAACACCGCCGAAAAGTGAAGTTGCATTTACCTTTAAATTTACGTTTTCGGGAAGGAGGATATCAACACCGCCAAAGATTGCACAAGTGTTTATAACAACATCGCTTTCAAAAACAGTGTTTCTTAAATCGCACTTTATTCCGCCAAATACAGCCGTAAGCTCACAGCCTGTGAAAACTTCATCGTCAAAATTTATATTCTGTCCTGTAAATGCCGCAAAAGCTGTTTTCATTGTTTCCCCGTTTTCTTTAAACTTTTTCATTATTTCCGCACTTCTGTTTCCGAAAATGCCTTTAAAAATCATCTTAATGCCTATATATGCAATTATTACAGGCAAGCAAAGCTTCCAGAGCATATCAAAATTAAGTACATTCTGGCACGCAAGGAGCAAAAACACGCCTATTAAAAGCCCGATTATACTGCCGGTTCTGTCCTGGTTATTAAACAAACTTACAAACGAGGGTACAATAATGAACAGTGTCCACCAACCGTCAAAAAATATGTCGATATTTGTAATATTAAGTGCATTGAGTATAAGCACCGCACTTACCAAAATTAAAATAATACCCCATAAAATACTGCTTATTCTTTTCATAACTATTACCTCCAAATCAATTTTTCCTTTTACAAAAACTTTTTTCTACACATTCATGGCATTTATTATAATCAACGCCAAGCCACCGTCAACAGGCAGAAATTCACACCTTCCTACTTTTCAGATAGGGAATTTCCTCTACCCTTGCACCGCAAAACTGCCCGTCGGAATTTTTTTCGGGCTTTGCGGTAATATGTTCAATGTTTGTTGATTCAATAGCCATCACCATGCCCGCAAATGCCTGACCTAATTTTTCGGATATTTCCTCCTCGGTAAAATTACATACCTTCATTGCACACAAAACACCCATACCGAAGGTATGCACCCACATCTGTTCAAACAAGGTTTCCGCTTGACTGTCCGTCATTTTATAATCTTTTTTTATAAGCTCTATGCAAACAGGTGCCATTTCACCCAAATCGCCTATGGCATCTACAAAGCTCCTGCCCTCTTTCCTCTCCTGCATAAACAAAAGCTTATACAGCTCGGGCTCATTTACAGCATACGACACCATCAGCATACCTATACGCTTAAAGGCAGGCGTATATTCTCTGTAATCTCCGGCATAAACTTCAAACTCATGCATGGCAATCTCACGTGCAGCCCATTTTACCTCATCCATATTGTTAAAAACTGTAAATATAGGTCTTGCGGATGCACCCAGCCTTGCTCCCAAATTTCTGGCAGTTAAATTGTCAAGTCCCTCCTCCTTTATAATGTCAAGTGCCTCTTTTGCAACTTCTTCCTTTGTAAACTTCGGTTTTGGCGGCATATTTATCACCCTTTACTATTTAAAACTTCGTTTTGCAACGCTGTTCTGTAACTATGTTTTAGTATAGCACTTGTTTTTTATATTGTCAATAGATTATTTGCAAAAGGTCTGTATAGCGAAACAGGCTGTCAATGTGATATGCACATTAAAATACTGTGCGTCACATTGACAGCCTGTTTATATTTGTTTCAGGCAAAGAAAAATCCGGCAGTCATATCCAAATAGTTTTCTCCGCTGTAATTGGGGTACTCGTTTTGTACCCGAGCTTTAAATTCAGCCTGTGTCTCACAATCTGCTGCAATTTTTTTCAGATTTTCAATATACGCAATCTTTGTTTCTGCGTCCTTCAAATCCTCAGGTGTGTAGTGTGAGGTCAAAATAAGGTCGTAGCCCTTATTGATATAATCCTTAAGACATGAAATAATTGCGTCCGCATGACCTTCGCCTGCAACAATGGAGTGGCAGTCGTGACCGAGCATATGGGTATATACCGCGTTAATTTCGGGGATTTCAATGTCAAAGGCTTCTGCTGTTTGTTTAATAATGAAATCTATACCGCCGATTGTGATTTTTCCTTCACCTATTACATTTGTAATCTTGTGAACAGAGCTGTCAAATATTTCTCCGAATACTCCCGTAAATTTATTAATCAATGCTTTACCGCCGCCGTTTGCGGAATAATCCACTGCGTTTTGTGTGGCGTACTTATTTACTTCTGGCATAAAGCTTCCGCCTGCTCCATGATAGGCAATCAATATGCCACAAACCTCAACATCTTCAAGGTACGTTTCAAGTTCCTTGTTGTTGTCAAAAAAGCAGGGTGATTCAATAATAACTGCTTTACCGCTTTTTTCAACAATAAATACCTCGTCGTCAATAAAATCATTTGTTTTGTAAGCGTGAAGCTTAATTGTGCCAAAGTCATAAATATTCATTTCGCCCTTTGCAAGTTTAAGCGTTGTAAATGTGTTTTTGTTCATAAAAAATCCTCCGTATAATATGTATCTGACTTCGGAGCGGCCGCTGTCCTCAGTTCTTGACATCATTATACAAAGGTGTTCCAATCTTGTAAAGTACGCACAATTTTGTGGTGTAGTTACCCAATGGAAACTATTGACTACATATTAGTAAGTATGGTAAAATTAGCATGCAAGTTACTATTTGAAACTATTGGGAGGTATTTTGTTATGATATATCAAAAATCAGCGAAGGAGCTGCCGGCTTGCCCTGTTGAAACCACATTAACATTAATCGGCGATAAATGGAAGGTTTTAATATTAAGAGACCTATTGCCGGGAACAAAACGTTTCGGAGAGCTTAAAAAGTCTATCGGCAGCGTGTCGCAAAAGGTGCTGACCGCACAGCTACGCGATATGGAAGAAAGCGGTCTGCTAAGCCGCAAGGTATATGCCGAAGTACCGCCCAGGGTTGAATATTCCCTTACAGAATTGGGACAAAGCCTAAAGCCCATTCTTGATGCTATGGGTAGTTGGGGGAAAGAGTATAAAGAGTTGCTAAAATAATAAAAGCGTGCCGCAAAGCACGCTTTTATTATTTTTCAATTTCATATTTCCAATCGTTAATTCCGCCGAATTCTTTAACACGGGTATAGCCTAAGCGTGCTAAAGTTTCTGCGGCAATTTTACTTCTTCTGCCGCTTCGGCAATAAACGAGAATAAGCTCGTTCTTATGGGGCAGTTTTTCTTCAGCCATATTCTCAATTTGTGTATAGGGGATTAGAACTGCACCGTTAATGTGTCCGCTGTCATACTCCTCCTGCTCCCGCACATCAAGAACAATATAGTTTTCCTCGCTGTCCATTATCGCCTTTGCCTCTTCGGCTGTTATATTCTCGTACATGACCTGTGCCTCCTCCATATTCTTATTGTTAGCTGTACAGGCAGTTAATATAACCAAGAGAACAATCAAGGCAATTGGTTTAATTATTTTCATATTTTATCACACCACTCATTTTCCTTAAAGCCAACCAACACAAAATCATCCCCCTCTAAAATGGGGCGTTTGACAAGCATACCGTCAGTTGCAAGAAGACTGAGCTGTTCTTCTTCACTCATAAGAGGAATTTTGTTTTTTAAATCCATGGACTTGTACAAAATTCCGCTTGTGTTAAAGAACTTTTTAAGGGGAAGGCTACTTTTTTCGTACCATACCTTTAATTCTTCATATGTGGGATTATTCTCTTTTATATGGCGGACTTCATATTCCGCACTATGGTCATCAAGCCATTTTTGTGCCTTCTGACAGGTTGTACATTTTGGGTAACAAATAAATTTCAGCATGACGGTTCCTCCTTAGAGAAGTTTTCGAGAAGAGAGAAAAGTAATAGTTAATAGTTAATAGTGAATAAGTAAAAATCGACAAGTCCTTAGAAAGTCTTGTCGATTTTTGGTGCGAGAGGCGGGACTTGAACCCGCATGGTCTCCCACACGCACCTTAAACGTGCGCGTCTGCCGATTCCGCCACTCTCGCATATTTATTCGTTTTTTCAACGACAAGAGTTATTATAGCAGGGTGAGCTGTTTTTGTCAATACGAATTTTGAAATTTTTTAGATTTTGGCATTAATTTTTCAATATACAAACAAACGGACTCCATAGAGTCCGTCTAATAAATATTTTGACCTTAATCAGTTACTTCCTCGTCTGTAGCTACCACGTTTCGCATCTGTATTACGTTTAATATCCTGCATACGTTCGTCGCTTGTAGATTTGAACTTTGCCATCTTTTCTTCAAAAGACAACGCCATAAACTGTTCATCGGAACGACGGGAAAAATCCACCTCGGCAGGTACACCTGAAAAAGCAGGTGCCTTAGCTTTGGTTTCAACAGCCTTCTTTATAGACAAACTGATTTTTCCGTTAGGCTCAACGGTAAGGACCTTTACCTTTACAACCTGTCCAACACTAAGATGCTCCTTAATATCCTTAACGTAATTACGAGCAACCTCTGAAATATGTACAAGTCCTGTTTTTCCTTCGGGCAAATCTACGAATGCACCAAAACCTGTGATACCTGAAATTTTACCCTCAACAATAGAACCAACTTCCAATGACATTTATGTCTTATCTCCCTTCAACTTTTCAGCTTTATCAGTCAGCATCTCGAAATACAACTTCGTCTGAGCGGACATAACCCAATCTTTCACGGGCAATATCCTCAATATACTCATCTGACATGTATGTATTTTCCTGAGTTTCCAGCTCAAGCTTCCTTTCATTCATAGCATCGATAGACTCCTCAAGTCTGGCAACTTCAGCCTTTTTCTTATTGATGGTAAGCTGCTGAGATACAACGCAAGCTACGGTACAGGCTATTACAATGCCCCAAAAAATCCAACGTATCTTTTTATTCAACCCAATACCCCCACTTTCGTATAACGTAATTACTATAACTTATTTTTTTGGATTTGTAAAGAGTTTTTATATCATTTGTATACGTTTTTTTACAGTTTTTTTATTTTTTTCTCTTTTCAGAGCCAGTTTTTTCCGTGTTTTGTTTATCTTAGATGCTTTTTTTATTATTTTTGTTTCAAAAAGTTCTGCAATTGTTGACATTATTCTTAAAATAAACATTAAAGGAGTATATATTATTTTAAAAATTATCCTTATAAATTTCAATAAAAGTGTCAAAATTTTATCCAGTATTTTTCTTTCCAAGGATGAAAAAACAAAATACTGAAACAACATTCCCATCAATATTCCTATCATCTGATAGTATCTTAATGCACCGAAATTGTATTTTACACCTGTATAAAAAAGAATGAGAAATACCACGAGAAAATAGATTGCGTCAAATATGTTCACAACTATTACATTTTTTCCATAGTGTTTCCTTATTACCCAAACAATATCAAAAAGCACCACACAAAGTATTCCCACCAAAACACTTATAAGGAAAACCCTTCCCTGTGCCAGATCGGAAACCTTCATTTATTTAAACATCCTTCCTAAAATACCTTCCGACTTCTTAACACTTTTTGAATAGTTGATACTTGTAACAATATCGCCTTTAATGTTAACTTCACCTTTTTCTTTTGAAACATTTTCAACCTTTAACCCGTTGCCCTTCACATAAATTGTGGCATCGGCAATGGTAAGCACAACCTCCCCATCGTTAAAGCTTACAACATTTTTAACTCCGCTGACTGTAAGTTTTTCTCTTCCTTCAAGTATAAGATTATGTAAATTTTCTTCCATAAAACAAAACCTCCCATACATAATTATATGCGTGGGAGGTTTCACTATTACTTATTTAATATATCTTTTAAGAACTGACCTGTATATGACTGTTCACACTTTGCCACGCACTCGGGTGTTCCCGTAACAACTACGGTGCCTCCGCCGTTACCGCCCTCAGGTCCCATGTCTATAATATAGTCTGCAGATTTAATAACATCTAAGTTATGTTCAATAACCACAATTGTATTTCCGTTATCCACCAGCTTGTTAAGCATTGTTATAAGACGGTGTACATCAGCACTGTGAAGCCCTGTTGTAGGTTCGTCCAGAATATAAATTGTTTTGCCTGTAGGTCTTTTAGCCAATTCTGTGGCAAGTTTAACACGCTGTGCTTCACCGCCTGAAAGAGTTGTAGATGGCTGACCGATTTTAATATAGCCTAAGCCCACGTCCTGAAGTACATCAAGTCTTCTTTTTATTTTGGGGATGCTTTCAAAAAATTCCACCCCTTCATCAACGGTCATTTCAAGCACATCAGAAATGCTCTTTCCTTTGAACTTTACTTCCAATGTTTCACGGTTATATCTCTTGCCCTTACAAACTTCACAGGGTACGTAAACATCAGGTAAAAAGTGCATCTCAATTTTTAATATACCGTCACCTGAACAAGCTTCGCAACGACCTCCACGGACATTAAAGGAAAAGCGTCCCGATTGATAGCCGCGAGCCTTGGCATCGGGTGTTGATGCGAACAATTCACGTATATCGCTGAAAAGACCCGTATATGTTGCAGGGTTACTTCTGGGTGTTCTGCCAATTGGTGACTGGTCTATATTTATAACCTTATCCAAATTTTCAAGCCCTTCAATGCCTCTATGCTTGCCTGCCACAGTATGTGCCCTGTTCAATTCATAAGCCAAGCGGTTATATAAAATGCAGTTTACAAGACTGCTTTTACCTGAACCCGATACACCTGTTACGCAAACAAACTTGCCAAGGGGAATTGTAACGTCAATATTTTTAAGATTGTTTTCAGCGGCACCTAAAACTTTCAGGAAATTGCCGTTCCCCTCTCTCCTAGACTTTGGAACAGGGATTTTCTTTCTGCCTGACAGATATGCCCCTGTCAGTGAATTTTCACACTTCATAATTTCCTCGGCTGTACCTTCGGCAATAATTTCACCGCCGTGTACACCTGCCAAAGGTCCAACGTCAACAATGTGGTCGGCTTCACGCATTGTGTCTTCATCATGCTCTACCACAATTAAAGTATTACCCAAATCTCTTAAACCCTTTAAAGAGTCTAAAAGCTTTCCATTGTCACGCTGATGAAGGCCTATGCTGGGTTCGTCTAAAATATACATAACACCCACAAGACCTGAACCTATTTGTGTGGCAAGCCTTATTCGCTGTGCTTCACCGCCTGAAAGAGAACCTGAAGAACGGGTTAATGTAAGATAATCAAGCCCCACATTTTTAAGAAACTGTAGCCTTAGTACAATTTCCTTTATAATCTGTTCGGAAATGGTTTTCTGCATATCGGTAAACTGCTCGGGCAGTTTTTTCACGAATTCAATTTCATCACTGACTGACAAATCGCAAAGCTGGTGAATATTAAGCCCACCAACTGTTACTGCCAGTGTTTCCTTTTTCAGTCTTTGACCTTGGCAAGCATCGCAGGGTATTTCACGCATCAGATTTTCTATATCCATTTTAACCCAGTCGGAATTTGTTTCGTCATACCTTCTTTGAAGGTTATTTACCAAACCTTCAAACTCGATACTTCTTTTTCTTACACTTCCGTTTTCGCTTACATATTCAACTTCAATCTTTTCGCCCTGTGTTCCGTAAAGGATTATCTGTATAACCTCTTTCGGAAGGTTTTTAACAGGGGTGTTAAGGTTAAAGCCATAAGTCTTTGCAAGAGCCTTATATACGGCATTTGCCACAGATGTATCCTTGTCTGCGGCTCTCCATCCGCTTACCGCAAAGGCACCTTCCAAAATTGAAAGCTCGCTTGATACTAAAACAAGTCTGGGGTCGATTTTTTTCAAAATGCCAAGCCCTGAACAAACGGGGCATGCACCAAAGGGGCTGTTGAAAGAAAATGTTCTCGGTGAAAGCTCATCAATACTTACGCCGCAATCAGGACAGGCATAGTTCTGGGAAAAGAGTATTTCATCATCTTCCGTTAAAACTACAACCAATCCCCCTGCCAATTGAAGGGCAAGCTCCAATGACTGGGTAAGTCTTGTTACGATTTCCTCCTTAACCATAAGCCTGTCGATAACAATTTCTATATTATGTCTTTTCTGCTTATCAAGCTTTATTTCTTCGCTAAGTTCATATAAAATGCCGTCTACCCTTACTCTTACGTAACCGCTTTTTTTAGCATTTTCAAAAACCTTTAAATGCTCACCTTTTTTAGCTCTTACAACCGGAGCCAAAATCTGTATTTTACTTTTTTCGGGCATTTCCATAATCTTGTCAACAATCTGGTCAATAGTCTGCCTTTCAATTCTTTTACCGCACTTAGGGCAATGAGGCACACCGCATCTTGCATAAAGAAGCCTAAGATAGTCTGAAATTTCAGTTACCGTACCTACAGTTGAACGAGGGTTTTTGCTTGTTGTTTTCTGGTCAATACATATAGCAGGTGAAAGTCCTGTTATTTCGTCCACATCGGGCTTTTCCATCTGACCTAAGAATTGACGGGCATATGATGAGAGTGATTCAACATATCGTCTTTGTCCTTCTGCAAATATGGTGTCAAAGGCAAGGCTTGTCTTGCCTGAACCTGACACACCTGTAAAAACCGTAAGTGTATTTCTTGGAATTTTTAAACTGACATTTTTTAAATTATTTGCTCTTGCACCTTTTACTTCAATATAATCGCTTATCATCATTCCACCTACTTTTCTCTTTTCAGCTTCAATATTCTGTCACGTATTCTTGCCGCATCTTCAAACCTTAGTTCTTCACTTGCCTGAAGCATAGCCTTTGTAAGCTTTTCAATAATCTCCTTATTTTCGGGAGCTTTGTCATCATCCTTTTCCTCATGCACTGCGGCAATAGTTTCAGCAATAGCTTTCACAATAGTCTTAGGAGTAATATTATGCTCTTTATTATAGCTATCTTGTATTTTTCGTCTTCTTTCGGTTTCATCTATGGCACGTTGCATGGACTCGGTTATCCTGTCGGCATACATAATAACCTCGCCCTTATCATTTCGTGCGGCACGGCCGATAGTCTGAATAAGGCTTGTTTCACTTCTGAGAAATCCTTCTTTATCCGCATCAAGTATTGCAACAAGTGAAACCTCGGGAAGGTCCAAGCCTTCTCTTAAAAGGTTAATACCTACCAGAACATCAAACACTCCCAGTCTTAAATCGCGTATAATTTCCATTCTCTCCATTGTTTCTACATCAGAATGCATATACTTTACCCTTACACCCATAGATGCAAAATGGTCTGTTAAATCCTCCGCCATTTTCTTTGTCAATGTTGTTACAAGGACCCTTTCGTTGTTTTCTGTACGCTTGTAAATTTCCGAAAGCAAATCGTCAACCTGACCTTCAACAGGCTTTACAATAACCCGTGGGTCAAGAAGCCCTGTGGGACGGATAAGCTGTTGTACAGTGTTAACACTATGGTCCTTTTCGTACTGTGCAGGCGTTGCACTGACGTAAATGGCCTGATTAATTCTTTCTTCAAATTCGTTAAACATTAAGGGACGGTTGTCGAAAGCACTGGGCAGACGGAACCCATATTCCACCAAACTTTCCTTACGGCTTCTGTCCCCTGCATACATCGCCCTAACCTGAGGGATTGTTACATGGCTTTCATCAACAACCAATAAAAAGTCATCGGGGAAATAATCCAAAAGTGTATACGGAGCACTTCCCGCTTTCCTACCGCTTATATGCCTTGAATAGTTTTCAATGCCCGAACAGTAGCCTATTTCACGCATCATTTCAATATCATATTCTGTTCTTTCGCCTATTCGCTGTGCTTCAAGAAACCTTTGCTCGCCTCTGAAATATTCCAACCTTTCGTCAAGCTCCTCACGGATTGAAGCAATTGCTTTTTCACGTTTTTCTTTTGTTGTAACATAGTGTGAAGCAGGATAAATTCCTATATGGTCACGTGTGCCTATAACCTCACCTGTCAAGGTGTCAATTTCGCTTATACGTTCAATTTCGTCTCCGAAAAATTCAATCCTTACGGCATTTTCGCCGCTGTTCGAGGGGAACACCTCCAGTATGTCCCCGTGAACACGGAACTTACCTCTTACAAAATTAATGTCGTTTCTTTCGTACTGCATCTCAATAAGACGGCGTATAACCTCATCCATGTCCTTTTCCATACCCGGACGGAGGGAAATAATCATAGTTGAATAATCTTCAGGGTCACCCAAACCGTAAATACAGCTTACAGAAGCAACTACAATAACATCCCGTCTTTCAAAAAGGGCTGTTGTGGCACTATGACGCAATTTGTCTATTTCCTCATTTAACTGTGCATCCTTTTCAATATAGGTGTCGCTGGCATAAATATACGCTTCAGGCTGATAGTAGTCGTAATAGCTCACAAAATATTCAACTGCATTTTCAGGGAAAAACTCCTTAAATTCGCTACAAAGCTGTGCCGCCAGGGTTTTATTGTGGGCAAGCACCAGTGTGGGCTTATTCACCTTTTCAATAACATTTGCAATTGTAAAAGTTTTACCCGAACCTGTTACACCTAAAAGTATCTGTCCTCTATCGCCTCTTAGTACACCTTCTGCAAGGCTTTCAATCGCCTGCGGCTGGTCACCGGAGGGTTTATATTCGGAATGTAGTATAAACTTATCCACAATTATCACCTTCCATAAGTACGAACATTTGTTCTATTATACAACAAATTTTTCACCTTGTCAATAGATGAAAGGCTGTTTAAAAACAGCCTTCACTCCATATATTTTCAATTATACTTACACTTTCCTCGAGATTAATCTTATCATCTTCTGTAAACCTTGAAAATAAAGGGCTGTCAATATCAAGCACACCCACAACAGTCCCGTTTACATGTATGGGAATAACAATTTCGGAATTTGAGGCACAGTCACAAGCAATATGCCCCGGAAACTTATGCACATCAGAAACCAGCTGTGTTTTATCTTCCATAACTGCGGTGCCACACACGCCTCTGCCCACCTTTATCCTTACACAGGCTGTTTTACCCTGAAAAGGTCCTAAACGAAGCTCACCATCACGCATAAGGTAAAACCCTACCCAGTTGATATTATCAAGATATTCATTTAAAAGTGCAGATGCATTTGAAAGGTTTGAAATAATTCCATCCTCTTTACACAATAGAGCCTTAAGTTTCCTGTTCATTTCGTTCATATTCGTCCCTCATTATATCATAGGTAGTTTGTACGCCTTTTTCAATATCATATACACATTTCCAGCCGATTTTTTCAAGTTTTTCGCCATTTAAAACGCCACGTACAATATTGCTTCCACCCTTTGTACCGCCCTTGGGAAGATCAAATACAACCTCTCTGCACGCTTCTTTAGCAACACGTTTTGCTAAATCTCCTATTGAAATAATGCTGTCTTTATTTGCGATGTTATATGCCTGTCCGCCTTCACCATTCAAAAGTGCAGTAACAATTCCGCTTACAGCATCAAATACACAGGTATAGCTTCTTACAGGAAGCCCAAGGCTTTTTAAAACAATATCCTCGCCCTTTACTGCTTTTGTAAAAAATTCGCTCATGGCTCTGCTGTCACGAATCAGCTGTGTAGGTCCGTAAGTGTGGGAAGGACGTACAATAACCACATCCACCCCATACTGCTCCCTATAGCACACCAAAAGGTTTTCTGCCGCCCTTTTTCCCGAGGGGTAACAACTGCGAACATTGGTAAAATCAACGTATCCTGAATAATCCTCGCTAAATGCATCACATTTTCCGTCCCACTGACCATAAACTTCGCCTGAGGATACAAAGAGAAGTCTTTCAGTGCTGTTTTCTTTTGCATATTCCAAAAGATTAAGGGTGCCTATAAAATTGGAAGTCATTGTGCCTACAGGGTCTATATGAAACATTTTCGGGTCCGCATTGCTTGCGGCATGAATTATATAGTCAAAATGTATGTCTTTTTTCACAGGATTTTCAATATTGTAATTAAAGTAATGAAGGTTGTCCCTTTTTATAAACCTTTTGTTAAAGCTGTCAATACTTCGGCTTGCGGCATAAACTTTTAAATTAAGATTATATTTTTCGCCTATTAAAATAATGTAGTCTGTCAAAGCCTTGCCTATAAGCCCTGTTGCACCTGTTACAAGGATTGACTTGCCCATCATCTTTTCATAATCCAAATCTGTATTTATCACACCTAAAAGTGCAGATAAGTACTTTTCGTTTAACTCCAGCATTTAACTTACCACCCCATTAAAAATTTACTTTAACCAATTATCCCTCTCTGCCGCCAGAAGAGCCTTGAAAATTTCAATATCATCAACGGTTGTAAGCTTTATATTCTTTTCACTGCCGGGAGAAAAACAAACCGTTTTTCCAAGTTCCACCATCATAGTACATGATGCCACAGAATTTGTAATGCCTTTTTCCAAAGCCTCTTTATGTGCCGCGGCAATATCACCTAAGTAAAAGCCCTGAGGAGTCTGGGTCCTCTTTAAATTTTCACGGGGATAGGACTTATTTGTTGTAACACCGTCTTCTGTTTCAAGCATTGCTTCCTGACAGGGTATTGTCACAATGGCACTGCCCTTTTCCTTTACAGTATCAATACAGTCTGAAATAATTTTTTCCGAAACCATAGGGCGTATAGCATCATGTATAAGCACAATATCGTCTTTACCATAATGCTTTGAGAGTTCTTCTATACCGTTACGGATACTTCCCTGTCCGTTTGAACCTCCCGGGATAATATGCTTAAGCTTGGCAATACCGAACTGGTTTGCATATGCTTGAAGCATAGTTTCCCATCCTTCTATACATACAACCGCAATTATGTCAACATTTTCACACTGCTGAAACCTTTCCATTGTATATACAATAACAGGCTTATTGTTAACATTCAAAAACTGTTTGGGAATGTCCTGCCCCATTCGGTTGCCTACACCCCCTGCTATAATAAGAGCTATATTCATTTTTGTCTCCTTAATCTTTAAAAACTTCAATATTTTCAAAAATATAAGCTACCCAGCTTGCCGCTGTAAATAAAGTTGCAATATAAATGCCTATCTGACCTACCAAAACGCCTGTAGGATTATCCGTGGCAAAAGTGATAAAGCCTAAAATAACGGAAAACATTTGAATATTTGTTTTAATTTTGCCCCACCATGAAGCGGCAATCACCTTGCCCTTGTCGACAGCCACAACACGCATACCTGTCACAAAAAATTCACGTGCAAGTATAATTACAACGCACCATGCATTTATAAAGCCCATCTGTAAAAAGCACAAAAGTGCACCGAAAACAAGAATTTTGTCAGCTAAAGGGTCCATAATTTTGCCGAAACTTGTGACAAGGTTGTTTTTACGTGCAATATATCCGTCAAAAAAGTCAGTAATCGATGCAACAATAAAAACTGCAAGAGCCGTGTACATATGTCCTGACAATGTAAGAGCCATACACACAGGCACAAGCACTATTCTTATTAAAGTAAGTTTGTTAGGTAAGTTCATTCTTCCACCTGCTCCCCATATAAATCGTATTCATCAAAGTTTACAATCTTTATTTTTATAAAATCACCCATATTCAGCTCATCTAAGGAGCCAAAATAAATCTTCGGGTCAACATCCATACTTTCAGCCTGACTTCTGCCGTAGTAAAGGTTATCTTCAAAACCTTCAACCACAACCTCTACTATCTTGCCAAGCATTTTTTCGTTCCGCTCTTTTGAAATTTTCTGGGCGATTTCCATTACCGCATCACGGCGTGCCTCTTTAACTTCTTCGTCTATCTGTTCTTTTAATTTTGCCGCCGGTGTTCCTTCTTCACAGGAATAGGCAAATACACCCATACGGTCAAATTTTGCTTCTTTCACAAAACTTAAAAGCTCATTAAAGTCATCCTCTGTTTCACCGGGGAACCCTGCAATAATGCTTGTACGAAGGGTAATTCCCTTAACACTTTCTCTAAGTTTCCTTACGCAGTTTAAAATTTCTTGCCTCGTTGTAGGTCTTCCCATTCTTTTAAGAACCCTGTCACATCCGTGCTGAACGGGAATATCCAGGTATTTAACAAGTTTTTCTTCGTTTTTAAATGTTTCAATAAGTTCATCGTCAATTGATTCGGGGTAACAGTAATGGACCCTTACCCACTTGATTTTTTCAATGGCACAAAGCTCATGTATAAGCTCGGGAAGCTTCTTTTCTCTGTAGAGGTCAACACCGTATCTTGTTGTATCCTGGGCAACTAAGATAATTTCCTTTACCCCTTCTTCTGAAATTGCTTTTGCTTCATTTACGATACTTTCCATATTTCTGCTACGGTATTTTCCCCTTATTGAAGGGATTGCACAGTATGTGCAGTGATTGTCACAGCCTTCGGCTATTTTTATATATGCAACATGGTCAGGTGTTGTTCTGACTCTTGGTTCATCTTCAATTGCAAAATTAATATCATCCTTATATTCGCTTTTGCCTTTTTCCATAGCTTCTTTTACGGCTTTTGCAATATCCTTATAGCTTCCCGTACCTAAAATTACATCAACCTCGGGAAGTTCTTTTTTTATGTCCTCGCTGTAACGCTGGGCAAGACAGCCTGCACAAACAAGCAGTTTGCAATTTTCTTTTTTATATTCAGCCATTTCAAGAATGGTATTAATAGCCTCTTCCTTTGCAGAATCGATAAATCCGCATGTATTTACAACGATTATGTCAGCTTCCTGTGGGTTTGACACAATCTCGTAGCCCTCATGCAGCATAATGCCAATCATATTTTCAGTATCAACAAGGTTTTTTGAACAACCCAACGATACAAAACCAACTTTATTCATAAATGTCCTCAACCTCCATTGCATAAAGTATATCGGAAGGCTTATACCCCCTTCTTGAAAAATATCCGAAAATTTTGTTTTTTACCTTCATATCCGAAAAGTCGGCACATGGAAATCTCCGTTCCATTTCCGCCTTTAAAATGTCCTTTTCATTTTCGATGGAGCTTAGCGCATCTTCAATAATTTCATCACTTATGCCCCTGCGTTTAAGCTCCATACGTATGCGGAAAGCACCGTACTTTTTAATTTCAACACAATCATGTACAAAATGGTTCGCAAAACGTATATCGTCAATATAGCCGTACTCACGGCAAAATTCTACAGCTTCCTCACATTCTTCCTGACTGTATCCCTTTTTCAATATTTTTTCACGTATTTCCTTTTCGCTTCTGTCGCAAAAGCTAAGTAACTTTGCCGCATAATCCTTACTGCTCATCATACGAACTCCATAAAAACAAGATTTCCCAAGTCAAATCCCTTTTCGGTCAGCATTACAGTGTCATTTTCCTTACATAAAAGCCCTTGGAAAATAAGTTTTTCAATTTCTTCTTTAAATTCGCCATTATATACAACGCCTTTACTCATCCTCAGTCCAAGCATGAATTTTTCTTTAAGCCGTTCTTCTTCGTTTATAAATTCGCGGTATACCTCTTTCTTTTCGGCATTTATATAATCCGCTATATTGTCGGTATTTCCAAAGCGGTAATTTTCATTATATGAATATGCCGCCGCACCAATGCCGATATAATCATCACATTGCCAGTACTTTATGTTATGCCGTGACTCAAAACCTTCTTTGGCAAAATTTGACACTTCGTACCTTTCAAGACCCATACTTTTAAGAAAATTTACAGTGTAATGATATATTTCCCTTTCAGTATCTTCATCGGGAACATCAAGCTCCATATTGTAAAAGGGCGTGCCTTCCTCTATTATAAGAGAGTATGCGGACACATGGTCAGGATTAAGCCTTTTTACCGTATTTAAAGTGTTTTTCACACTTTCCAAAGTCTGCTTCGGTGTTGACAGCATAATATCTATGTTGATATTGTCAAAGCCTTCCTCTCTTGCCATGTTAAAGGCAACTTCCGCTTCTTTGGCTGTATGGATTCTTCCCAAAGCCTTAAGCTCGTTATCGTTAAAGGACTGCACACCGATGCTTAAGCGGTTGACCCCTGTCTTTTTCATTTTGGTCAAAAGCTCTTTCGTAACCGTTCCGGGATTTGCCTCCACCGAAAACTCACAATTTTCACTAAGTGTTAAATTCTCACGGACGGCATTTATTATGTTAATAAGAGAGTCACCTAAAACAGTAGGCGTACCGCCACCTATAAAAACAGTGTCTGCACAAACGCCTTTATACTTTTTTATTTCATCTATCAAAACATCCACATATTTCTCACGGAATTCAACAGAAGATGTTGAACAAAAGTCACAGTAAAGACATTTTCTCACGCAGAAAGGTATGTGAATATATATTCCCTTATTCTTCATCAAGCTTCAACACTGCCATGAATGCTTCCTGCGGAACTTCTACGCTACCAACTTTACGCATTCTCTTTTTACCTTCCTTCTGCTTTTCCAGAAGTTTTTTCTTACGGGTAATATCACCGCCGTAACACTTGGCAAGCACGTCCTTACGCATTGCCTTAACAGTTTCACGGGCAATAATCTTTCCGCCGATTGCCGCCTGAATGGGAACCTCGAAAAGCTGACGGGGAATTGCTTCCTTAAGCTTTTCCGCAATTTTTCTGCCCCTTGTATAGGCACTTGATTCATGCACAATAAAGCTGAGGGCATCAACCATTTCCCCGTTAAGCAAAATATCAAGCTTAACGAGACTGCTCTTTACATAGCCTTTTAATTCATAGTCAAATGAAGCGTAACCACGGCTACGGCTCTTTAATGCATCGAAAAAGTCGTAAATAATTTCATTTAAAGGCAGTTCGTAATGAATATCGGCTCTGCCCTCACCTGAATATTCCATACCCATATAGTTACCGCGTCTTTCCTGACAAAGTGTCATAATTGCGCCTACATATTCCGTAGGCACGAAAATATGAGCATCAACAATAGGTTCTTCAATATGGTCCGTTTCAGTAACGGGCGGAAGGTTTGTGGGGTTTGAAATATCAAGAACCGTTCCCTGAGTTGTATACACCTTATAAACAACGCTTGGTGCAGTTGTAACAAGGTCAAGGTTATATTCCCTTTCAAGTCTTTCCTG
>JBJDXJ010000002.1:0-22520 GCA_051866635.1 Clostridia bacterium
CCAAAAATCTTATATCTAATTCAAAAAAACTTACACACTTTTCTTGACAAAGCCAACGATATTTTTTAAATCGGGTTGACTACAGCCTCTTTTAAATTACAGAATTATACATATAAGTCCGCCGGATCCTTCATTTATAATTTTCTGAAGGGTTTCCTGAAGTTTATACCTTGCCTCCTCAGGCATTTTGTAAAGTTTTGTCTGTAAGCCTTCGTTCACCAATGAATACAGGCTTTTGCCGAAAATATTTGACTCCCATATTTTGCCCGGCTCACTTTCAAATTCTCCAAGCAAATATTTAACAAGTTCTTCGCTTTGCTTTTCACTTCCCACGATAGGGCTTACCTCTGTCTGTATGTTCGCCTTTATTATATGCAGACTTGGTGCCGATGCCTTAAGCCTTACTCCGTATCTTCCGCCTTGCTTAATAATTTTAGGTTCCTCTAAGCTCATGTTTGAAACCTCGGGAGGCACAATTCCGTAGCCTGTATTTTCAGCGGCTTCTAAAGCAAAGCGAACTCTTTCATAATTCTTCTTGATTTGGGCAAGCTCTTCCATCAAGGTAATCAGCTTATCTTCCCCATCAACTTCAAAGCCCGTCATTTCACCTAAAACCTTGTAAAAAAGGTTACTGTCAGCATTGGCTTTTATGTAAATACTGCCGTCACCAAGGTTTATTTTATCGCATATTGCACTGTTTATATACTCGTTTTCTTCAAGACCTTTTGAAACAGTGAATGCACATTTTACCTTGTCGGCATCATTTACGCATTGACGGATGGAGTTAAAAATACTTTCCTTAAGGTAATGGTCGGGGCTTAATGCATCAACCCACTTGGGAAGGTCAATGTCAATTTCCCGTATGGGGAATTCAAAAAGAACTGCCCTTAAAACATCCTTTATATCATCTTCCTCCATATCCGCACAGGAGGATATTACAACAGGTGCATTATACTTTTTCTCCAAATCCGCCCCAAGCCTTTTTACACTTTCGCTTTTAGGCGTTCTGGAATTCAAAAGTATTACAAAGGGCTTTCCTATTTCCTTTAATTCCCCCACAACTCTTTCTTCTGCCTCAATATAATCGTTTCTGTCAATATCACATATACTGCCGTCTGTAGTTACCACAACACCGATTGTACTATGTTCCTTTATTACCTTTTCCGTACCTATTTCTGCGGCACGGTCAAAAGGGATATCTTCTTCAAACCAGGGTGTTGTAACCATTCGGACAATTCCGTCCTCGCTGTGTCCCAAGGCGGAATTTACCACATATCCCACACAGTCAATAAGCCTGACCTTAAATGACGCATTATCACCGATAGAAATTTCCACCGCCTCGTTTGGCACAAACTTAGGCTCTGTAGTCATTATGGTTCGTCCCCCTGCACTTTGGGGAAGCTCGTCAATTGCTCGCTCTTTTTTAAATTCTTCGGTTATGTTGGGCAAAACACTTTTATCCATAAACTTTTTTATAAAGGTGGACTTTCCCGTCCTCACAGGACCTACAACGCCTATGTAAATATCTCCGCCACCGCGTTTTGCAATGTCTGTATATATATTTTCCATAAAAAATCCTCCCGTAAATACAAGTTGTTACATTGTATTTATGAGAGGACTTTTTTATTCCATAAATTTATAACAAGGTTTCCTTTTTAAATCAAAACTCATCAGAGAGCAGAAAATCGGTAAGATGTACAGTTTTTATTCCATTTTCATTGCCGCAGTAAAGAGAATCGAGGGTTACTATATACTTTGGATAGTTATCCCTTATTTCCATCAAGTTATCGTATTCCCTTGTGGAATTTTCAGGTATGCTTCTGCACACTTGAACGTAGAGTTTCTCATCTCTTTTCTCGGCAATAAAATCTATCTCTTTTGTTCCGTTCTTACCGACATATACATCATATCCCCGACGTTTAAGTTCTAAAAATACAATGTTTTCCATAACAGATGCAACCATTTTTCCATTAAACCCAAACTGTGAATACTTAAATGCAACATCGGATAAATAATACTTCTCCTGCGTTTGAAGCACAGATTTTCCTTGCAGATCATATCTTTTACACGGATAAATTATAAAGGCCTCTGCCATCCACTTAATATAGTTATATACTGTTTCTACAGAAAAACTTCTTTTTTCCCCTTTAAGAAATTTTACAACGCTGTTTGCCGAAAAGGTTTTCCCTATGTTTTCAACAATAAACCTCACCACTCTGTCAAACAATTCCTGATCGTTAATTTTGTGCCTTTTTGAAATATCTTTTGTTATAACAGAGGAGTAAATGCCTTCAACAATCTGATAAGCAGACCTATCATCAAATTTTGATATAGCGATAATTGGGAATCCCCCAAGTCTTATATAGTCTTCCACCTTTTCCCTTCCGAAGGAAGTATCTAACATTTTAAATTCCAAAAACTCTCTATATGATAATGTATACACAGGAATTGTTACATATCGTCCTGTCAGATAGGTTGAAATCTCTCCGGACATAAGTTTTGAGTTTGAGCCTGTAACGTATATATCGCAGTTATCTTCTTCAAGCAGTGTATTTATAACCTTTTCCCAACCGTCAACCTCTTGGACTTCGTCTAAAAAGAGATAGCATTTCCCCTTATCTGCCACAAAACTCTTTATTTCGTTATACATAGATTTATTTGTTAAATTGTCTTCTGAATTTATATGGCTGTAATTTTTAGCGAATATATTATCCTTGCTAATGCCCATATTTGCTATTTCATTTTTCATCATTTCCAGTATGGTCGTTTTTCCACATCTGCGGACACCAACAAGAATTTTTACAAATGGTTTACTTATAAAAGGGCGTATTGCTTTAATATAATCAGGTCTAAGTATCATAATACTGCCTCCATTCTTATAGTTATTTTACTGCAATCCTCAAAAAAAATCAATAGTTTTTAACCAAAATAAGAAAAAACTATTGATTATTATATATTTTTTATCGAATTTTAGATTAAACTATGTAAAATTAGTGTTTTTTATATTTATTCCACAAATTTTCCGATAACATTACCAAACTCCCACTTAACACTTTCAGGGGATATAATTTTCATTTTCCCTCCGAATGTAAAAATCCAGCCGAAAAAGGTGGGGCTTATATCAACATTTGCTGTCACCTTAAAATGGTCATCATCCACCTTTTGTACGAATACGCTTTCGCCGAAACGGTCAATAACACTGTTCATCATGGAGTTTTCACACAGAATTTCAACCCTTGTATTTTCACCGCCGTACATGGAAAATATATTTTTTGAATACTCACCTATGTTAAATTTTTCGCCCATAATTGTTTCTGCTTCGACGCTTGCTTCATCCGAAACTTTAATTTCAGTCATTCTGTCAACACGGAAATGGGTTAAATCATTGTGCTTTGGATAGTATGATATCAGATAGTAGTTTTCGTCCGATACAGTTAAGCTGTAAGGGCTTACTGTATACTCATTTCCCCCGTTTCTAAACCGCCTTTTTTTATTTGCATCATATTCAAAATATTTAAAGGACACCTTTTTATGGCTGTTTATAGCTTCACTCAAGGTGTCAACGCTTCGGTAAATTTCTTCGTTTATACCCTTTATACGGTCTGCAATAAACACCTGTCGTTGCAATTTATACCCCTGATGCCTTGAAGCTAAGGACTCAATTTTTTTAATAAGCCTTTCGCTTTTTTTCTCGGTAATGAACTTTGATGCGGAAACACAGTCAACAAGCATCTTAAGCTCAGGAAGTTCAAAATCACGTGACACAATGTAATACCCCTTTGAACTGCTTAATATGTCAAAACCGAAAAGCTTTAAACTTTCAATATCCGAATATATGCTTTTTCTTTCCGCACTTATCCCACAGCTATCAAGGTAAGTAAGTATTTCCTTCATGCTTGCAGGATGTTCCTCATCTGTATTTTTCATAAGATAATCACAAAGATACATCGCTTTCAGCTTTTGCATTGGTGCTTTTGCCATCTCAATCAACTCCTCATGCAGTTAATCTAACTTTTTTATACTGACTGTACGCATTTAAAAATTCCTTTTCAACCTTATTCATATCCATATATTCCACAACAGGTGTTGAACAAAGAATTGGTGTTTTTTCAAAACAAATGGGGATTGTATGAAGCTTTTTGAATTCATAATATAGCATTGCTTCATCAACAGTTTTAACGAGGCGTTCTTCCTCCTTGGTCAATGGATAAAGGTTAAACTTTTTCATAATCTTTTCCTGAAAATCCTTTTCGATTTTTTTGTAATCATTAAGTAAGCTTTTTAATGGTGTAGGTATGTCGCACAAATACGCTTCACTTCCGTCATGAAGCAGTGCCGCAAAGCATACCCTGTCGGAAAATCCTCTCGCCTTTGCTTCACGCATACAGTTTATGCTGTGCTGTGCCACCGAATAAAAATGAGTAAACTGCCCTGATGCACGAGAAGTCAAACTGAGCCCGTGAGCGATATCCTCAATTTCTATTGCGTTTATATCAACATTTTCCATATTAATCATTTTTCCGCTGTTTGTGAAAAAGCTCATACTCTCTCACCTCTCTTTATCAGCAAAGTACCGCCTAACATCAGAATTGATGCCATAACGCCTTGAATAAGAATTCTGTCAACTGAAAGCATACCCGCATCAACACCCCCTGCGGTAGCCGCCGCAAGAACAAATCCCACAAATACCATAACAGCAAAAATCTTTTTCATATGTACTTCCTCCTACTCAAATATTATTTTTTCTGACTTAAGGATATCTGATTAGGTGTCCTATAAAAAGTACATATCGCAATAATTTTATCATTTATCTTGCAAAAAGTAAACATTTATATCATAATTTGACATTTATATATATTTATGCTATAATTCCTTCCTACATTGTAAAAAATACAAAAGAGGTGTGTTATGGAACAGCAAAGTGAAAATAAAATGGGCACCATGCCCGTAAATAAGCTTTTAATAACAATCAGCCTGCCAATGGTCATTTCAATGCTTGTACAGGCTCTTTACAACATTGTGGACAGCGTATTCGTGTCAAACTACGATATTAACGCCTTAACTGCCGTTTCTTTAGCATTCCCTCTTCAGAATGTAATGATTGCTTTTGCAACAGGTACAGGTGTTGGTATTAATGCACTTTTGTCCAAAAGCCTTGGGGAAAAGAATTTCAGCCGTGCAAACAAAGCCGCTTGCAACGGTTTGTTTCTGGCAATAGTTCATTACCTTATATTTCTTTTTGTAGGTGTATTTCTTGTGAACCCCTTCTTTTCGGCCCAAAGCCCCGACATGACAGTAGTAAATTACGGCATCACTTATGCATCCATATGCTGTATTGCTTCCTTGGGTCTTTTTATTCAGGTAACCGTGGAAAGACTTTTAATTTCTACAGGCAAGTCGCTTTTCTCCATGTGTACCCAGCTTACAGGTGCCCTGATAAACATTATTTTTGACCCTATTCTTATTTTCGGTATCGGTCCCTTCCCAAAGTTAGGTGTGGCAGGTGCCGCCATTGCAACAGTTATGGGTCAGTGGACAGCGGCTATTGTGGGCATTATTTTAAACCGTAAATTCAATGGTGAAATACATGTTACATTTCGTGGTTTCAAGCCCGATTTGTCTATTATAAAGAAAATCTACCTGGTAGGTATTCCTTCAATAATCATGGCGTCTATCACAAGTGTTATGACCTTTGGCATGAATAAGATTTTCACTTTCTTTGAAGCAATTGTCAACGATGCACAAAGTGTTTTCGGTGTATACTACAAGCTTCAGAGCTTTATATTTATGCCTGTGTTCGGACTTAATAACGGTATGGTGCCTATAGTCGCATATAACTACGGTGCGAAAAAGCCCGACAGAATGAAGAAAACTATCTTCCTTTCAATCATGTATGCAGTTTCAATTATGGCTTTGGGCTTTATCGCTTTTACATTCATACCCCACATTCTTTTAGGTATGTTTAACGCCAACGAAAATATGATTATACTTGGCGTTCCCGCCTTTCGAGCAATAAGCCTCAGCTTCATTTTTGCAGGCTTCTGTATTATTACCGGAAGTGTGTTGCAGGCTGTGGGCAACGGAATACTCAGCATGTGTACCTCCATTGTCCGTCAGCTGGTGGTTTTACTTCCTGCGGCATACATTCTTTCACTATCAGGTAATATTAACCTTGTATGGTATTCCTTCCCCATTGCGGAAATAGCTTCATTTGCAATGAGTGCAATCTTCCTTCGTTATGTATTTAAGAAAATAATAAACCCTTTATATCAATAAAGTTTTATATTAAAACAGTCTTTAGTACAATGAATGATAAAATTTTTAAAAAAATGCTTGACATTCGCCACATACTTGGTTATAATAACTGAGGACCCGGAGAGATGGCTGAGTTGGTCTAAGGCGCACGACTGGAAATCGTGTAACGGTTAACCCCGTTCAAGAGTTCGAATCTCTTTCTCTCCGCCAAAAGACGCACTTCATAAGAAGTGCGTCTTTTAATTTTTCTGTGTTTTTTGGCTAATTTCCATACCTATCTATATCCTCACGGTCTAAGGGTTGAAGTGCCAGATTAATTCCGTTTGCTATAATTTTCGCACACCTTACTGCCAAGGAATCCACCTCTGTGGGCGTTACCACCATATCCGCATTATTGTCCTTCAATTTTTCGTAAATATCGGAGTAGTCCCCTCGTCCCTCTAACATTTCCATACAGTCTGCCGCAACCGTCAGTGCATCCACCACCATTGGAACACCGATTGCCACAACGGGAATGCCCAATGTATTTTCGCTAAGCTCTTTTCTGTTGTTCCCCACACCGCTTCCGGGGTTTATGCCTGTATTTGTAATCTGAATTGTTTTGCCAAGTCTTTTTAAATCCCTTGCCGCTAAGGCATCTACGGCAATCACAAGGCTTGGATTAACCTTCTCGGTAACACCTTTTATTATTTCGCTTGTTTCGATGCCTGTAAGAGCCATAACGGAAGGGCTTAATGCACAAACGCTTCTTACCCTTTCATCCACCTCCTCAGGCATCATTTCTTTTATGTGCCTTGTTACAAGGAGGTTTTTTATGCATTTAGGTCCGATTGAATCGGCAGTTATATTTTCGTTTCCCAAACCTACCGCTAAAACAGGGTCGTTTTTTCCTATTTTAAGTATGGCTTTTAATTCCTTGGCTAAACAAAGACAAACTTCTTCATATTCTTCCCTGTCATTTTCCGACAAATCAGCAGCCGTAATAGTTACGTAATTGCCTATGGGTTTACCGATTTTCTCTGCCGCTTCTCGTGTAGTAATATTTACCCTTTCAATTTTAATATTGTCTTTTACCTCCTCCTCACTTTCAATTCCCGTAAGATATTCATTGTTGACCTTCGCTTCAACAGCCAAATCTGTTCTTGTATCCATTTTTTTAGTCACCTCTTATTTATTATTGACTGATTTTCATTGACTTAACAATGTTTCTAATGTAAAATATAATCATAAAATTGTTATATGAGGTGACATTATGGAAAAACGTATTGCAGTTATAGATTTAGGCTCCAATTCAGTAAGAATGACCATTAACCTCCTTCACGAAGACGGCAGTTGGGATGTTCTGATGAAAAAACGTTCCACAGTAAGACTATCCGAAGGTATGGGTATTGATAACATACTTAAGGAAGATGCCATGGTAAGGGTTATTAACGCCCTTAAGGATTTTTGCACTTTGGCAAAACTTGACTCTTGTCAGACCATTGTTGCAATAGCCACTGCCGCAGTAAGAAGTGCTGTGAACCGTGATATGTTCATCGAAAGGGTCAACCGTGAAACCGGAATACATTTTGACATTATTTCAGGTGACGATGAAGCGTATTACAGCTATCTTGCGGTGGTAAGCTCGCTAAGTGTGAAAAACGGTCTTGTTTTTGACACAGGCGGCGGAAGCACCGAGCTGATTTTAATTAAAAACGGTCACCTTGCAAAAAGTGCAAGTCTGCCCTTAGGTGCAGTTCGTCTCACAGAAGCCTTCCGTAACAGAAGCCAGGCTGAGTTATACCGTTATGTAGTTACCCTTTTAGGCACAATTGACTGGATTGATGAAGCCGTAGGCTGTGACCTTTACGGTGTCGGTGGCAGTGCGAAAACTCTTGCAACACTTTCGCTTAAGGAATTAAAGGGCATTGACGAAGTCCACGGCCACAGTATCAGTTGCAATAAGGTAGCGGGAATTTATCAGAAGGTTTATTCCACACCTGTCTCCTTAAGACAAAATATCCCCGGTATGGAAAAAAGCCGTGCCGATATTATTCTTGCAGGTCTTATGCCAATGAAGGTGCTTATGGATATGCTTGGCAGTAAAAAATGCATCGTTTGCTCTCACGGTGTAAAAGAGGGCGTATTTTTCCGTGTCCGTGATGAAATAATGAGAAATGAGTGGGATAGGAAATGAGTTTTAATATAGTTCTTCACGAGCCTGAAATTCCGCAAAATACAGGCAACATTGCTCGCACCTGTGCGGCAACAGGCTCAAAACTTCATATAATCAAGCCCATGGGCTTTGAAATAAGTGACAAACACTTAAAGCGTGCAGGGCTTGACTATTGGCATATGTTAAGTATAACTTACTATGAAAACCTTGACGACTTTTTTGAAAAAAACAAGGGCGGTAATTTCTACTTTTGCACAACAAAGGCACCTCACACATATGCAGAAGCCTCTTTTTCGGATAATGACTACCTTTTCTTTGGCAAAGAAACAAAGGGTCTTCCGGAAAGTCTTTTATCCGATAACCTGGAAAAATGCATACGTATCCCCATGGTGGCGGATGCACGAAGCCTTAATTTATCAAACTCCGTTGCAATTGTTGTATACGAAGCCCTTCGCCAGACAGGTTACTTTAACTTAATGGAAAAAAGCGATTATCTTACACTTATCAAATAAATTTTAAACTTAAAGAAAGAAGGATTTTTTATGTTACAGGTTAATTCCAAAAGTTTTCAGGATGAAGTATTAAATTCTCCCATTCCCGTTGTGGTGGACTTTTTTGCCACATGGTGCGGTCCCTGCAGAATGTTAGCCCCCGTTCTTGAGTCTGTGTCGGAGGATTATGAGGGCAAGGTGAAATTCGTAAAACTTGACGTTGATGAGGCAGAGGATATTGCAAGGGATTATTCAATTATGAGTATTCCCACCATCATTATTTTCAAAAACGGTGAAGAAGCGGCAAAGACAGTTGGTGCGTTAGGTTTCGAAGAGCTTACCGACTGGATTGACGGAAATATATAAGGAGCAATGAGAATGAAAAGAGTTTTTTCTATCATACTTGCATTTATGCTTGCCGTGGCACTTACTGCCTGCGGTGGCACAAATGCTACATACACGGTTGGCATACTTGAGTACTCATCCCACGAAGCACAATCACTTGTAATACAAGGTTTTTGCGATGTCCTTACAGAAAAGCTTGGCGATGATATTTCCTTTATCAGCCAGCATGCATCGGGAGATGCAAATTTCGCAACACTTATCGCAAACAATTTTGTAACAAAAAATGTTGACCTTATTTTGGCAGACAACACACAATCATTACAGATTGCCGCCGCCGCAACTGATACAATTCCCATATTGGGCGGAGCCGTTACAAACTATTCAGAGGCACTGGGCATAAACTTTTCAGGTTCTTCAACAGGTATAAATGTTTCCGGCACAAGTGACCTTGCACCTTTGAACAGACAAGCCGAAATGATAACAGAGCTTTTCCCCGAAGCAAAAAATGTTGGTCTTATATACTGTTCATCAGAGGTTAACTCTCTCTATCAGGTAAATACAATTCAGCAGTACCTTCTGACAAAAGGTATAAACGGTGTTGAATTTACTTTTACAGATTCAAACGACCTTGCATCTGCAGTTACTGCGGCATGTGAATTTTCGGATGTTATATATCTTCCTACAGACAACAC
The DNA here is from genome assembly GCA_051866635.1 of Clostridia bacterium. Lineage (GTDB taxonomy): Bacteria > Bacillota > Clostridia > UMGS1883 > UMGS1883 > RGIG1927. Next base: position 9,939 of record JBJDXJ010000002.1, read on the forward strand.
AATTGCCGAATGTGCCGGCATTATAGGCGATATATGTCTCAATTTCCTTGTGCCTGTTATTGCAGGGGAAGAAGGCATTTGTGCCTCCTGCGGTCTGGCAACGCTTTCCATTGATTACTATGAGCTGGGCAGACAAACAGGCGAAATGGCTTACCTTATCTTAAAAGAAGGTGCATCTGTTTCAGATATGCCCATAAAGCACGACGACAATGCAACTAAAATGTATAACAGGGCTATTGCAGCCGATTTAGGCGTTACAATTCCTGATGACTATATCCCAATTGAATAATAATTTATACAATATTTTTCCTTTCTTCCAACTTTTTTTGTGAATTTTGCCATTAAAATATTGACATTTTTATCCGAAAGTTTTATACTAATTCTATCATTTATTCAAAGGAGTAGATTATTATGAAAAAGTTTTTTGCACTTGCAACTGCCGCAGTAATGGCATTGTCCATGGCAGCTTGCTCTCCCGCAAAGGAGGAAACTATTGCACCCACCGATCCCACTGAAGCAGTTGAAGAAGTTTACACAGTAGGTATCTGCCAGCTCGTTCAGCACGTAGCTCTTGATGCCGCTACTCAGGGCTTTTGCGATGTACTTACAGAAAAGCTCGGTGACCGCGTAGTATTTGATGAACAGAATGCTTCCGGTGACACTGCAGTATGTTCCACAATCGTTAACAAGTTCGTTTCCGACAAGGTTGACCTTATCCTTGCAAATGCTACACCTGCACTTCAGGCTGCAGCTTCCGCTACTTTCGAAATTCCCATTCTCGGCACATCCGTTACAGAATACGGTGTTGCTCTCGGTATCGAAAACTTTGACGGTGTTGTAGGCGGCAACATTTCCGGTACAAGCGACCTTGCACCTCTTGACCAGCAGGCTGATATGATTGTTGAGCTCTTCCCCGAAGCTAAGAAGGTTGCTCTTCTTTATTGCTCCGCTGAAGCTAACTCTCAGTATCAGGTTGACGAAGTTGCAAAGTACCTTGCTGAAAAAGGTCTTGAATCTCAGATGTTTGCATTTGCTGACTCCAACGACTTGGCTCAGGTTACAGAAGCCGCTTGTGCATACGCTGACGTTATCTATGCTCCCACAGACAACACAGTAGCATCCTCCACAGGCGTTATCGACGGTATCTGCCGTGCTAAGAAAGTTCCCGTTATTGCAGGTGAAGAAGGTATTTGTGTAGGTTGCGGTGTTGCAACACTTTCCATTGATTACTACAAGCTTGGTAGAGTTACAGGCGAACAGGCTTACAGAATTCTCGTTGAAGGCGAAGACATTTCCACAATGGCTATCGAATACGACAAGGACGTTGTTAAGAAGTATAACGCTGAAATCTGTGAAGAACTCGGTATAGAAGTTCCTGAAGATTACGTAGCAGTCGAATAAGATTTGCGATAAGTATAAAACCGTTGGGCAAATCTGCCCAACGGTTTTATCAGTATTATTAACAAGGAGTTTTATAATGTCAGTTTTATTTAGTATCATAAACTCTCTTCCCGGTGCCATTGCCCAGGGTCTTATATGGGGCATTATGGCCATTGGTCTTTACATAACTTATTCAATATTGAAAGTATCTGACCTTACGGTAGACGGCAGTATATGTACCGGTGCCGCAGTTTGCGTAATGCTTACACTAAACGGCGTTCCGATTCCTCTTGCAATGATTTGTGCTTTTATTGCAGGCATGCTTGCCGGTTTTGTAACAGGCATTTTCCATACTTTTATGGGCATTCCCGCAATTCTGGCAGGTATTTTAACCCAGCTTTCTCTTTATTCAGTAAACTTGAAAATTATGGGCAAAGCAAATCAGGCTTTAAGTGTCCGTATATATGATTTGCTTGTTTCTCTTCAATATATTAAGAATGTTCCCTTCTGGAAGAACTCAATTTTTGTTGTGGCAATTTTTGTAGTTGTGCTTATTGCATTTCTTTACTGGTTCTTTGGCACAGAATACGGCTGTTCCCTTCGAGCAACAGGTTCTAATCTTAACATGAGCCGTGCACAGGGTATAAACACAAGTTTTAACACTGTTATCGGTCTTATGATTTCAAACGGCATCGTGGCACTTTCCGGTGCACTTCTTGCCCAGTATCAGGGCTTTGCCGATGTTTCAATGGGTCGTGGTGCAATCGTTATAGGACTTGCGGCAATTATCATAGGCAACGCAATTTTCGGCAAAATGTTTAAAAACTTTGCATTGAAACTTTTTGCAGTTGCTTTAGGTGGCGTTACTTATTACGTAGTTTACCAGATTGTTATCTGTATGGGTATAGACCCCGACCTTTTAAAGCTCCTTTCCGCAGTAGTTGTTGCAATTTTCCTTGCAACTCCTCACTGGAAGAGTACATACTTCACAAAAGCGAAGAAGGGGGCAAGAGATAATGCTTGAAATTAAAAATGTCTATAAAACATTTAACCCCGGCACAATTAACGAAAAGGTTGCCCTTAATAATCTTAACCTCACACTTAACGACGGTGACTTTGTAACGGTTATCGGCGGTAACGGTGCCGGAAAAAGTACAATGCTTAACGCCGTTTCAGGCGTGTGGAAGGTTGACGAAGGCTCAATTCTTATTGACGGTATTGATGTTACTCAAATGCCTGAGCATAAGCGTGCACGCTTCTTGGGTCGTGTTTTCCAGGACCCCATGTTCGGCACAGCCCCTGATATGAGTATTCAGGAAAATATGGCTCTGGCACTTCGCCGTGGCAAAAGACGCGGTTTGGGATGGGGAATTACAGAAAAGGAAAAAGCACAGTTTAAGGAAGCTCTTAAAACCTTGGAATTAGGTCTTGAAACACGTGTTACAAGTAAAGTGGGACTTCTTTCAGGCGGTCAAAGACAGGCAGTTACCCTTCTTATGGCAACACTTCAAAAGCCTAAGCTTCTCCTTTTGGATGAACACACAGCGGCACTTGACCCTAAAACTGCCGCAAAGGTTTTGGAATTGTCTGAAATGATTATTGAAAAAGATAATCTTACAGCATTGATGATTACTCACAACATGAAGGACGCAATCCGTTACGGTAACCGCCTTATTATGATGCACGAGGGTCATATAATATTCGATGTGTCAGGCGAAGAAAAGAAAAACCTTACAATAGAAGAGCTTGTTGCAAAATTCTCAACTGCATCAGGTGAGGAATTTGCTAACGACAGAGCGTTGTTATCTAAATAAACAAAAAAAGGGGCTTAAAAAAAGTCCACACTGATATAACAAAAAGACCATTTTGTGGCTGTCCCAACAAAACCTCGCAAGGTTTCTTTGGGACAGTCCCAAATGGTCTTAATTATTTCTTTAGAGACTTTTTTACAGTCTCTTTTTTGTTTATCCCACTATTTTATCTATAACTGCACACATTTCTGCCCTTGTTATAAATGCATCGGGGCGGAAAGTATTATCCTCATATCCTGTTACAATGCCCTTATCAAAAAGCCTTTCAATGACATTCTCTGCCCAGTGACCTTCTATATCAGAAAAGCATTTATCCCCTTCAAGTAAGCTTTTTACCCTTTCTTTAAAGGCGATAAACTCCCCTTCGTTACTAACCCACTGTGCAGGGCAGTTTTTATGGGTCACATCGTAGTGACGTATAACAAAGGTGTCAACTTCATTTTTGCCTATGCCTATCATTTTGCAAATCTCCGCACAAAGAAAAGCGGCATTACTTTGTGTTTTTTCGCTTACCGTGTAATTATTTTCGCAGCACATTTCAATACCGACGGAATTTTCGTTTCGTGCCAAAGAATAATAGGTTCCATTTGTACCGGCATGCCATGCTTTGTTTTTTATTTCAACTGACTGGTAAATGCTTTCATCATCCACAAAATAATGTGCCGAAGAAGACAGACTGTTATTCTTAAAATACTTTGCATTATTAACTGCCTTATCTTTACTGTTTCCCGTGTAGTGCATCACCACATAGGAAATATTCCGTCCCTCTTTAACGGTGCAGTTTTTATTTTGAATATATTCTGTGTTAACCTCTATCCCCCCTGCCTTTTTTACAGGGCAAGTCTCACTGATATATTTCATCTACATCCTCCTTTTTATAAATTTCTCCCCAATTATACCATGAAAATGGAATATATAGAAGCTTATTAAGCCACATTGCCACCATAGGAAAAAAAATGACATAATTTTATACTATTTACTTGATTTTTACAAAAAAGGTGATAAAATATATAGGGTTTCTTCAGAAATTTTCTATGAAAGGTTGATATTATGGCTAACAACAATGCGGGCAATTGGCGGGAAAACAAGTGGTTCAGAGCCGCTATTCCTGCACTGCTTCTTCACTGCAGTATAGGTACTGTTTACTGCTGGTCTCTTTTCAGTGAACAGATTGGTAACCACATCGGTTTTTCAAAGGGTGCTACAGAATGGGCGTTCAGTTTCGCAATTTTCTTCCTTGGTATGTCTGCTGCATTCTTAGGTAACCTTGTTGAAAAAGACATTCATAAATCCTCCTTAATTGCCGCACTCTGTTTTGCAGGCGGTATGGCAGGTACGGGCTTCTTTATTTGGTACGGTGGCAACCACCCAAAAAGCCTTGTTTCTCTTATCGGCATATATATTTGCTACGGTTTAATCATGGGCATCGGTTTAGGTACAGGCTATCTTTCTCCCGTTAAAACACTTATGCTGTGGTTTAATGACCGGAAGGGCTTGGCGACAGGTTTGGCAGTTGCAGGCTTCGGTGCCGCAAAGGCCATTGCAAGCCCCATAATGGAAGGCATGCTTTCAGGATTGGGCGACGGTGCAATATATAAAATGTTCTGGATTTTAGCAGCTGTTTATTTTGTAATGATGTTTGTGGGCCATCTTCTTTTAAAGAAGCCTTCAGATTGGCACGAACCCACAAACAAGGAAGAAAAGAAGAGTATTTTAAGCGTTCTTAAGCTCAGACCCATGACTAACTATATCGGTATCTGGCTTATGTTCTACCTTAACATCACTTGCGGTCTTGCTCTTATCAGCCAGGAAAAGTACATTTTCAAATGTCTCGGTCTTGCAAGCATTGTAGGTATACTTTCCACATGCTCCGCAATATTTAACGCAGGCGGCAGACTTGGCTTGTCCGCTGCGGCAGATAAGCTCCGTGACCGTAACACAATATTTAAGATTATATTTGTTTTCTCCATTGTGTTTACACTTATTGTAGTAATAACACAGGGTATCACAAACGGTTATGTGGCTTTGGTTGTTGCTCTTATCATGGTTGTCAATGCAGGTTACGGCGGCGGTTTCAGTAACATTCCCACCCTTCTTTCCGACCATTACGGAATGAGCAATATCAGTGCAATCCATGGTATTACCCTTTCAGCCTGGGCATTTGCCGGTCTTACAGGCAACCAGCTTGCATCTTGGATTGTATCACATTTTGGACAGGAAGTTGAGCTTCACGGTATTATGGTTAACCCCACAGGCTATCAGACAGTTCTCTATGTAACACTTGTTTTGTACATAGTATCACTTCTCTTAAGTATGTTCTTTGTTAAAAAGTCAAAGAACACAGGCGAAGTTTCCGAACACTGATTTCTATCATTCAAAAATAAGGAGTGCGATTACTCGCACTCCCTTTTTTTATTCACCGATAAACAATACACCCAACGTTCCGGGACCGCAATGGCTTGTTACAACACTGCCTGCCCTTGTAATAAGAATTTCATCAAATCTTCCCATTTCTTCGAGTGTATTTTTCACCTGATTTATTATTTCCTCGTCACAGCCTGAGTGGGTTATAAACACCCTGTCCTTCTTTGCTTTTTCAAGCCATGGACGTAAATCCTCCACATAGTGACTTATAACACTTCTCATTTTGCCACGGTACTTCTTGCCCGGTTGCATCTTTCCGTCAACAACGCTGATATAAGGGTGCAGTCCCAGCGTGCCGCCTACCATTGCCGCTAAACCACTGCAACGGCCGCCACGGTGAAGATATACAAGTGTGTCCACAACAAAGCTTGCACGGACTTTTTTCTTTATACCATTGATATTTTCAACAATTTCCCTTGCCTCCATGCCATTATCTGCCATAATAGCCGCTTCGATAATTTGTAGACCGATACCTGTGGATAAATTTTCTGAATCAATAACAAACACTCTGTCCTCCTTACCAAGACTCATTGCCGCCATACGCATCACATTTGCACAGGAGGACATTGTTTCGGAAATGCAAAAGCAAATTACATCTTTACCGTCCGTAAGGTGCTTTTCCAAAAATTCCTCTGCCTCCATAGGTGATAAGGTGGAGGTTTTCGGTGTTTTATTAGTCTTATCTGACCATTCGTAAATCTGCTCCGGTGTAATATCAATTCCGTCGGAATACTGTTCTTCACCTAAATGAACATGTAACGGAAAAGTCGCAATATCGTACCTTTCCAACAATTCCTTTGATAAATCACATGTACTGTCTGAAGTAATAACTACTTTTCTCATTCGTCCACGACCTTTCTTGTTCTTTACCCGAATATTATACCATATTTTTTAGTTTCTGTATATATTTTTTAATTCATTTTATATCCGCCCATATCGTAAACGGTAACACGTTCCTTTGTTTCGGAATCAATAAATGCCCAACTGCTTCCATGGTCGTGACCGTAGAAGTATACAAGATTAGGATAATCCTTAAATATATCAATCAGCCTGTATGTACAATCCGTTCCCATACCCTTACTGCTTTTTATTATGTTGTTTGAATTGTTAAGTGGAAAATGACCTGTAATAAACACAGTTTTGTCACTGCCTATTTCCTTTAGCTTTTCTTCAATCCAATCCATTGCACCTTCTGTGTACTGGTAATTTGAATACTGCAAGTTTCCACGCATCATGTCAGGTGATGTGCTAAGTCCCATAAAGTATATATCACCCTGTTTGTAACAGTATGCAATGAGGACATCCCCTTCATAATATTCACTGGTTTCAAAATAACCGTTGCCATTACTTTCTAAGTTCCCGTTATTTTCTTTCATGTACCACTCATAATAGTTAGCACTGTTGTAGTTGTCCCTTTCCCCTGCGTTGTAGTCATGGTTGCCTGCAACTATGTAAATATTAGGTGAAATATTTTCCTTCAAAATACCCAAGACTGTTTCTACAACATATTTACATCTTTCCTCTGTTACAGATGATGAATACGTCAAATCACCGCCAATCATAACAGCGTCAAATTTTGTACCCTTTAAGTCTTCAATCATTTTTGTAAATACCCCTCTTACAGGTTCATAGCTTTCATCTGCCAGAAGATATTTTCCTATCTGATAGTCACCTAAAAGAAGCACACGCATAGAAGGTTCTTTTGTATTACTGTCATCACCGTTAGATCTTATTATTGTATAAGGCGTGGGATTTTCCATTGTGCCTGTATATTCACCGTAGTTTCTCGTATTAAGCACAATTCTGTCCGAATACACTTCCATTACTGTAACCTGTACAATGCCCGGGTCATCATCGGTAATAGATGAATTATAGTCATTTGAATAATAAGCAAAGGAGCCCATAAAGCTTGTTGTAAAACTTCTTTCATAGTCTTGGTCAAAGTGAACAGCCACAAAGGAGGGGACTAACATTTCGTCAATCATCATAAGTTTCATATTGTCCTTTTCTTCCAGCAAAAGAGTAAATCTTTCACCTTCTGTATATGAAAGCTCAATTGTTTCCCTGCCCTTGTAAATTCCGTCTTCATATGAAACATAATATGCCGTACTTGAAGAAGTTTCGTTAGCCTGAAGTATAACATTCTTTACTCCGTCCTCACCCATAAATGAACGGATAAAGCTTACCTTTTCACAATCGCCCCATGTAAGGTTTCCGATTATAAATTCTCCGGCACTACTTGAAGCACCGCCACGTGCCAGACACTGACCTATATTTGTCATTTCAATGCCATTTGACCGGAAGGATGCATTTTCGCAAATAACCGTTCCGTGATATGAACCCTTTTGATATAAATATGCACTGTATGTCTTATTTTCAAAGTCTGCCAGTATTCTTACAGAATATACGATATTTCTTGAATAGAAAGCATTGCTCCGCAAATATCCTTCACTGCCAGAATAATACTGCACTCTGCCGTCGGTATACAATCTTAAAGCTATGCCACAGCTGTTCCATGCATCAACTGTATTATTATCACCGCTAAAGGCAATCACACCGTCAATACGGCTTGCCAAAGGCAGTAAATCAAAAGTAATTTCAGCCTTACTGCTGCTTGTTGCTTTCTTTTTAATTGTCGTAAAATCTGCCGTGCTGAAATATCCTTCCAGATAGTTCAGGTTTTCAGTGACAGCTACAACTGCCTTAATATTTACACATTGGGAAATTGTTCCCAAAACTTCAAATTCTCTTCCCTCTTTTTCGTAAAGGGAGGCTTCAACCTCTTCCCAAACTGCTTCGGCTTTAATATTTTTACCGTTAACCTTTATGGTTACGGATTTATCCAGCTCAGGTGCCACATGATGAGGTGTACTTTCGTAAATCACCAAATCTTCAATTTCCACAACCCTGTCGTAAACAAGGTTAATAACATTTTCTTCCTTGTTTGATGACAGAGAGCTAATCGTGCCCTCACCTTTTGCATATACATATAAATCATCTTCCCACTTGACAAAAACGGGATAATCATAAGTATACGAAGCACCCTGCGGTAAATTATCAACCACATGGGAAAACATATTGTTTCCGTCTGCATCAATGTAGTTTACAACCACACCGCACTCAAGTTTTTCTGCTTTAAAAAGACCTACAGCATCAAGATAAACCGACGAAACATTATATCCGTCAAATTCAAACCTGTCGCCCTCTTTTGCATCAAACACATAGCTGAACTTTTTCCAATCGGAGCCTATTACATCATTGTTAAAGGAATGAATTACTTCCCCATTCAGCCTGATTTCTAAGTTTCGCTTGTCGCTTGTGGTTCTTCTTGCGTAATATGAAAAATAATATGTACCTTCACTTAAGGTCACAAACTGGTTAAAGGAGGAATGATTGTTATAAGCATCGGAATATCTTACACGCATGCTTACCTTACCTGTAACCTGTCTGTCACTATTTATTTCAAAGCATCCGTTAGTTGCATTATTTATGCCACTGCCGGTGCTTCCCGTAATTGTTGATTCCCATGAATAAATAAATGGGTATGTTTCTCCGTCGTCACGGTTATCAGTTTCATAATATTCAAAGCTTGCGTTTTTTATAAGGTTTTTGCCCAAAACCTTCACCTGACCGCCATCCATATCCGAAAGCTTTTCACCTATCACTTCAACTGTAAAACTTTCAGTATCACCGCTATTGTAATGGGCGGTTATTGTGTCAATATCTCCCACTTCGGGACGGGTATATACGCCGTCTGTTACAAAGCCTTTAGTATCTGTCCAATATCCGTCAATTTGGGGAAGAGAATCGTAAATGACATAATCATTTATAAAAAGCTCACTTCCCGCATTTTTTGGGGACACTTCATAAAGCACAATATCGTCAATAAGCGTGGGGCTACTTTCTGACCCTTTCAGGTACCTACAGTTTAACATAAAGTATTTTGCATCACTTTTTGCCACCATGTACCCATCAATGGTGTGCCATCCGCCGCTTGTTACAACAGGTGCATTGTTATCAATGACCTCATCACTGTCTAAAAGTGTTTCTGCCGCAGCATAATCAGGGTATCTGCCACCGTATTCGGTAGCGGAATAAATTGACCAGAACTGCTTTGTTTTTGTTGCGTTCCACGCAATACGTATTGTCTGGGCGGTATCTGTATACACCTTCATGGAAAAGTAATACATCTTTTCCTTTCCAATAACGTCACCCTCATTAAGGGGGACAAATGTCAGCATTGAGCCTGTGCTTTTACTTCCCAAATCGCCCAGTGCTTCAACATAGCCATTTTCGTTGTATCGCCAATAACTGCTCGCTTCACTTAGCGTAGTTTCTTTATCGCCCTCTACCAAATATCCGCCTGTAGTGAAATGTTCAAGGCTTTCTTCGCTGTCAAAACTTCCCCATCCGCCAAATAAATCCTCAGATTCACAGTTAAAGATTAATTCTTCACCGCTGTCTGTAATGTAGAGTAGTTCATTTGCATGGTCGTTTTCTGCCAATATGGGAATATTCACGCAGGCAAACAGCATAACACATGTCAAAAATACCGATAAACACTTTTTCATTTTCCTCATCCTTTTTATTTATAATTATACACTTCTGAAACCTCGTCCCACAATTTCGCTTGTGGTAGTAATAATTGTAAAGGCACTTGGGTCAATTTCCTTAATCCTGTACCTTAATCTTATTGCTTCAATTCGCTTACACACAGTATGTATCATAACCTTATCGCTGTTTGAAAAACTGCCCACCGCCCGTGTAACTGTTGAGGAACGGTGCAATTCTTCCATTATGTATTCATTGATTAAATCAGGCTTGTCCGTAATAACAATAAAATATTTACAGCTGTTGATATTATCAATAATCGAATCCACCAAAAAAGCCTTTGCAAACAGACCCGCCATTGAAAAAAGCCCTGTTTCAACATTGAAAATAAAAAATGTTGACCCTGCAATGAAAAAATCCACCACAAGCAAAGCCTTTCCCACATCAAGTTTTGTATACTTCTTAAGAATTAATGCGGCAATATCAGTACCGCCCGAAGATGCACCGCTGTTAAATATAATTGCCGACCCCACGGCAGTAAGAAGCATTGCATATACAAGCTCCAAAAGGGGCTGGTCAGTCAAGGGCTTATCTATAGGCACAATAAACTCTAATGCGTATGTTAAAAATGAAAAAAGCAAGCTACAGTAAATTGTCCTGACAATTTTGTTTTTCCCTAAAAATACAAACCCCAAAACCAATAACGCTATATTTATAATCAAAATCCAGCTACCTGATGAAACATTCGGCACAATCTTTCCCAGTATTGTACCGATACCGCTTACACCGCCTGTTGCAAACCCGTTAGGTATTTTAAAAAAGTACACGCCTGCCGTAAGAAGCACAGTGCCTAAGGTAACATATAAATATCTTTTAATTTCTTTCAATATTTTACTTTTCACAAACACCACCTCTTCTCTTATTTTATCACATAGTGGGAAAAATACAATAGAAAAGATTTTGATATTCCTGATAAAAAATGTGGCAGTCTGTAAGACCGCCACATTTTTCAATCAACCGATTTCATCAATATCAATCTGATATCCTATAATTTCTCCTATTGATTTAACCTTTCCTTTTACAGTTACAACATCACCAACGCTCTTTTCAAGAAGGAACGTCTTCTGATCGTCATTTTTTATATAACACATAGCCGTATCAAAATCCCACTCACTTGCATTTGTAGGCTTAATGCTTATATATTTTCCGTCGCTGTCAAAATTATTAATTCTGCCTTTAACTTCAACATATTTATCCTGATATTCACTTTCAGCCTTCATAGCATTATTTTTTAAGTCCTTAATCATCATGCCCAAATTAACAGCTTCATATTCAATTACATCTTCTGCCGCACTTGTGGCATTTTCCGTATCTACAGTTGTATTTGTAGTTTTATTATCATTTCCACCGCTTGTACCGATAGCAATTATTACAACAACCACAATTGCCCAAAACCACCATTTTTTATAAATAGGCTTTTTGTTCTTTGCACCGCAACCGGGACAAGTTTTTGCTGATTTAGCAATCTCATTTCCGCATGATGCACATTTAACCATTTTTCCCATATTCTGTTTCTCCTTTGTATAATCATTTTTGTACTTGCATACAATGATATTATACTCAATATTTTGAGTATTGTCAATAGATTAAGTATGATAGAATTATTTAGGTGATGAGAATGATTAGTTATGCACCCTTTTATGAGACTCTGTTCAAAAAAGGAATTACTGAATATTATCTGATATTTAAGCAAGGTTTTTCTGCCAACACGCTTCACCGCATAAAAAAAGGTGAAGCAATCAGCACAAAAACACTTGACGCACTCTGTTACGTTCTTGATTGCGAAGTAGAAGATATAATTAAATTTGAAAAAGAATAGCACCCAATTCTGACTGACAGAAAGATTGGGTGCTATTTTCATTTAGGAAACATAAAGGTTTCGTATTGCGGTATTTATGGAGGATATGTAAATCAACTCCTGACGGTCGTTATAACATTTATGTCCATAAGTGAAATATCTCGCTTTGCTCGATGTGAAATAATTCCTGTCGAAATTGTGAAATTTGAAACAATTGTTTCAAGTGAAATGAAATACGCCCTTTAACATTTGCGAAGCAAATATTTCACAGCGAAGCTATTTCACAATGGTTACATTATTTCACACGCCGCAAGGCGTATTTCGTTGAAAAAACGGCAAATTCTGAAAGAATCTGCCGTTTTTTCTGGAGGCGCCACCCAGATTCGAACTGGGGGTAAAGGCTTTGCAGGCCCGTGCCTTACCACTTGGCCATGGCGCCATACTATATTATATTGTTCTTATGGATAAAATATGCAAAAGACGCTAAACGTCTTTTGCACATCCTGGAGCGGAAGACGAGATTCGAACTCGCGACGTTCACCTTGGCAAGGTGACGCT
>JBJDXJ010000003.1:0-4069 GCA_051866635.1 Clostridia bacterium
TTACATTGGATAAGGATGGCAACTTTACAGCACGCACAGAAGGTACTGGAAGCTATACAGGCGATATCTTCTTTGATGTTACAAACGAAAAGGTAAGTGAAGGCGTTTATAAAGTTACTGTTGCACCTTTGGAGAGCTTTAACAACAAGGTAACTATTATGAGCTACTGGAACGAATTTGTAAGAATTAACAATAACCATACAACTGTTCTTGCAAACATTTCAGACTCTGATATTAATTCTGACGGCAGTGTAACATTTACATTCACAGTTCCTTCAAGCAATTAACTCTATATATTGGGGGCTATGTAATCATAGCCCCTAATTTTCAAAAAAATACTTAATTATTTGAAAATTTACTATTGCATTTTTTCAAATCTCGTGTTAGAATAACTATGTATCAATAAGAAAGGATGTGTCTACTATGAAAAAGTACATGACACCTGCATTATCTGAATTACTTGAACTTGAAGATGTTCTTGCAAACAGTGAATTGGACAACGTGACTGACGACCCTGCTACAGGCGACGATTACGATAAGGAAGATGAACTTATCGTTGACTAATTAATCATGAAAAAACTTAACAAGCTTATTGTAGCCGCACTATCGGTTTTTAGTTTGTTTTTCTCCATATCAATCTGTGCTTCAGCGGCACAGATTGATATGTTGAGTATGATCGATAACACGATTTATGCTTCAACCTCCGGGGAGGAATTAACTTTTTTCGCAGCAGAGTATAGTGATGGTTTATTAGTTGATGTCTTTTTTAAGGATAGTTCAGCCGGTTATGTTGAGTTGGAAGTTGGGAATGCCACAGAGTACAAGGTTTTTTTATGGGACAGGACAAGTCTTGCCCCTGTTTCTTGTACATATAAACTTGTAGATGGTGTGGCATATACATCAGAAGGCGAAAAGGTTCCGCCCTATGAATCAACTTCTTACACATTTAATCAGGAGGATAATGTTACTGTAGTTTCCTCGATATCAGAAAGCGAATTAAAGGGCTTTAAGGCAGGAGCTGAAGTTACATATCCCTTAGCCGGAAACGTGACTGTTCTGGGGTTATCAAACAATATTGAAGATGTTGTTCCGGGAAGCGTTGTTCTTATCGCCACAGACCAAGCAGGCAGATGCAACGCCATTGAGCTTTTAGCGTCATTGGGTATTCCCGTAAATCCGGAAAATTTTGAAAAATCATACGGAGTGCATTATCCCTCTGACGGAAGCGAAAAGTACAGAAACATTGTAACTGACATGTATTCCAAAAGCGGTTCTAAATTGTGCACCTACATTTTGGACGAGGAAGGCAACAAGACTTATTATTCCTTTGAATCAAATGCGTCAATGTGCTACCGTATTGGTATTGCTATGGACGGTTCTGTTCCCGTTATAACTTGTACCGGCAATAAGATTTCCGCATACCCCAGCATTTTCGAAAAAACGACATATTATCACAATTATTTGTACTTAAGATACAACGCTCAGACAGACAGAGTTAAAGAATGTGTCTTCTATTGTGTCCCCAAGGACTTTGACCCGACTAAGGGCGATGGGGAATATTCAGATATTTTCAGTGCAGGTCCTATTATTATAATTAAATAAAAAACACTCGACCTAAAAGATTTCTTTTAGGTCTTTATTTTATCTTATTTCCGTGAAGAAATTCCTTCCGGGTGCGGAAATGTAACAAAGTGTCTCCTTCGCTTACTTAGCTAAGCTATCGCCATAAGCGAGGAGACACTTTGTTCTACTGAAATTCGGTTATATGTTTTCTGTATTTTTTCGGCATGTTTTGTGTCTGAAGCTTCAGATTTCGCCTTTCCTTTATACATATTGCATTATAAAAGTTTTTCCACAAGCTTCTGTACATTTTTTCATCCTGAGAAAGTTTCGGAGGTGCCAGTCCCTCTGCATCTGTGATAAACCAACTGCCCTTTGAATATACACCTGCTTTTTGCCTTAAAAGGTCATGTATTACAAAGGGTATATTTTTTAGCCTTTGGGCAAAATGAGGCATTAAAATAGGCAAAAGGTCATTTTCCGGCTCTATAGGTGCATATTCCACACCGCCCTCCATCACTGAAAACCTTAAAAAACCCCTCATACGTTCAGCTTCATTACACACCTTACGTTCAAGCTCATAAGCCCTGCAAATATCAGGCGTTGAAAGATAATTTGCTGTATTTTTTCCGTATTTTAAGCCGTACAGGACGTATTTGAAGGCGGCAGTATAAGAATCTTCCTCGCAACACAAAAATGCGTAATATGCCCGTTTGAACCCGTCATATCCCATTTTATCCATGAGGGTGTAGCGTACAGTGTCAGCATTGTGGCTGTCTGTTTCTATAAACACGTTTTCCGTATCCAACATGGTCTGCAAATTATCCTCGGTGCAAATATTAACAGGTCGTATTCTGTTTTTCACAGCATGATAAATAACACTGAGGAACCCGTCAAAGGTAGAGTCAAATACAAAAATTACATTTCTCCCGTCATACATAATAGTTTTTCTCTCCTTTCTATTTGGGGGAATAGGCTTATCTGACTTGGATTTTCTACAGCTTCGGGCGGAAGGGAGGCAGTTAGTGAGCTGTAGATAAAATTTTCGTTCATTTTCAGGGCACTGTACATATATTTTCCGTCACAGGTTATAAAATATGCCGCCCTTTTCAAAACCACACCTAAACGCTTTAAAGCAGGGAAATCAAGCTTTACACCACGGCGTGCCGTAACAATCCGTCTTGCACTTTTTACGCCTATCCCCGGTACCCTTAAAAGTATTTCGTAAGGTGCCTTATTTACCTCTACAGGAAAAAGCTGAAGGTTATTCATAGCCCAATTACATTTAGGGTCTAAAAGAGTGTCTAAAAAAGGTTTATCCTCTGTTAAAATCTCATCGGCTTTAAACCCGTAAAACCTAAGTAGCCAGTCTGCCTGATAAAGCCTGTGTTCACGAAGAAGGGGCGGCGAGGTTTTAGGTAGCATAGGGTGGTTTCCCAAAGGGATATATGCGGAATAATATACTCTTTTTAAGCTGAATTTATCATACAGCCCTTCAGTCAGCTTTATTATTCTGTAATCGCTGTCACTCGTTGCCCCCACAATCATCTGGGTAGACTGACCGCCGGGCACAAAACGTGGTGCATGCTTATATAAGGTCAATTCGTTTTTATTATTTATTATTCCCGCCTGAATTTGCCGTATGGGGCTTAAAACCTTTTCCCTTGTCTTTTGCGGTGCCAAAAGCTGCAGGCTTTTTTCGCTGGGCAGTTCAATATTTGCACTCATCCTGTCAGCCATCAGACCTAAGGCGTAAATAAGTGCTTTGTCCGCACCCGGGATAGCCTTCACATGCACATAGCCCGAAAAGCCGTATTCTTTTCTGATTATGGTCAGCGTTTCAAGCAAAAGCTGTGCTGTGTAGTCGGGACTTTTCACAATCCCGGAGGATAAAAACAGCCCCTCCACATAATTACGCTTGTAAAAGCCTATAAATAAATCTGCCAGCTCCCTTGGGGTAAATGCCGCACGTTTAATGTCATTTGATGCCCGGCATTGACAGTATTTACAATCATTGATACAATAGTTTGTAAACAAAACCTTAAAAAGGGAAATGCACCTTCCATCCTCAGAAAAACTGTGACAGCACCCTGCCGGGGTAGCCGAACCGATTATCCCTTCATTCTTACGCCTGCTCCCGGAAGATGAGCAGGACACGTCATACTTTGCACTATCTGCCAATATTTCCAGCTTTTCCATAAGTTCCATATCCATCCCTCCGTTCATATTTATATAATAACACACATTATCCAAAAAAGCAAACATTTGTTCGTACTTTTTGCAAAAAATATTTTTCTTTTTTTACAAAAAAAGTGTTGACAAATCCGTGCCTGTCATGTATAATAAATCATGCGTTTGGACGGATGTCCATATGGCGGTGTAGCTCAGTTGGCTAGAGCAAACGGTTCATACCCGTTAGGTCGGTGGTTCAAGTCCACTCGCCGCTACCACATTTGGCCCGATGGTCAAGCGGTTAAGACACCGCCCTTTCACGGCGGTATCGGGGGTT
>JBJDXJ010000004.1:0-20907 GCA_051866635.1 Clostridia bacterium
GGCATTGCCTTTTTTGAACCACGCCACTATGGCGTGGTTTTCGTTTACACAAAAAGACCATTTCGGGACTGTCCCAACAAAACCTCGCAAGGTTTCTTTTGCAAATTGTCTCCCAATTTGCCATAAGGTGGACTGTCCCAAATGGTCTTTATGATTTCTTTATAGATTTTTTTACAGCTTCTTTAAAGTAAACTGTTTTTATTATTCGTTTTTAGGAAGTTTTTCGTTTGCAGACGAAGCAAACTTTTTAAGATCTGCCGTTGCCTTTGCGATTGGAATGTTCGTGCCGGCACCTGCCACACAGCCGCCCGGGCAGCCCATACCTTCGATAAGATAGCCGTTTAATTTGCCGGCTTTCGCCATCATAAGAGTTCGCTTACATTCGCTCAAGCCTTCACAATGGGTGGTTTTTATTTCCGTTCCCGGATAGTATTCTTTAATACAAGCCTCTATACCGCTTATTACGCCGCCTGCATGGCCGTAGCTTCTGCCAACGGTTGTAGCATCGTTAATATCCTCCTCGGGAAGGATTGAAAAATCAATTTCCTTTGCAATAAACATAGCGTCCAGTTCTTCAAAGGTTATAACAAAGTCAACATCACTTCTCACTGTTCTTCTTGACGCTTCCAGCTTTTTTGCGGCACAAGGACCGATAAAAACAATCTTAGCATCGGGATTTTCTGCCTTTACCTGTCTCGCCGTTGCAACCATAGGCGTAAGTGCATTTGAAACTGAATCAATCATCTGTGGAAACTGTTTTTTTGCCAGCATACTCCAGCTGGGGCAACAGGAGGTAAGAAGGAACGGTAATTCCCCTGTTGTAACTTTTTCAACGTAATGCTCGGCTTCTGCCATAGCTCCCTTGTCTGCACCTATTGCAACTTCTCTCACATCTGCAATACCCAATTCCAAAAGTGCCGCCTTAATCTTGCCGGGTGTTGCATCGGGTCCGAACTGACTGACAAAAGCTGGTGCAACAATTGCAATAACCCTGCCGCCGTTTTGTATGGCACGTATAAGCTGGAAAATCTGGCTCTTATCGGATATTGCACCAAATGGGCAACTAACCATACACATACCGCAGCTTACACATCTGTCGTTGTCTATAATGGCTCTGCCGTGTTCATCGCTCTTTATAGCACCCACACCGCAAGCCTCAGCACAAGGGCGGACATTATGTAATATTGCCCCGTACGGGCAGGCGTCCTTACACCTTCCGCACTTAATACATTTTGACTGATCAATAACGCTCTTGCCGCCTACCATGCCGGCAGCACCTCTAGGACAAACTTCAACGCAAGGGTGGGCAACGCATCCGTGACAAAGGTTTGTAACCTCATAAACATTATCCTTACACATATCACACGCCGAAGGAATTACCTGCATAAGCGGCGGTTCATAATACTTTTCGTCAATATCGCTGTCCTTAGTACCATAAGTAATGGGCACAGGCTTATTTTCCGGTCTGAGCGAAAGTCCCAAAGCAAGTCTCACTCTTTCGGACGCAATAGCCCTTTCAAGGTGTACGCTGTCACGGTATGAAGGAAAATCTCCCGGACATATGATATAAGGAATTTCCTCAATTTTATTAATATCTTCTCCCGAATATGCCAAGCGGGCAACCTCGGTAAAAACTCTTTTTCTGAGCCTTCTTATATCTGTATCTATACCTCTCATAAACGTACCCCTTTTCAAGCTTTTTGTATTATTTTAATACGCATACGCTATATTTGTCAACAACAAATTCTTACCGCGTTTTACAATTCTCTGCAAATTCAAAAGGCGAGCTTAAAGCCCGCCCTTCAATGCATAAATTTTAATTTAACCCATTATATCTTTATCAATAGCCGCCGCAGCAGTTTTGCCTGCACCCATTGCCAGGATAACAGTTGCCGCACCTGTTACGGCGTCACCACCTGCATATACTCTGTTTCTGCTTGTGAGGCCGTCTTCGTTTGCAACTATGCCGCCCCACTTTTGTGTTTCAAGACCTTTTGTTGTACTCTTTATAAGAGGATTGGGGCTTGTACCGATGCTCATGATTACACAGTCACATTCATATTCAAATACTGCACCTTCTTTAGCAACAGGTCTGCGTCTTCCTGATTCATCAGGTTCGCTAAGCTCCATTTCCTGACAAAGCATACCCTTAACCCAACCGTTTTCATTGCCGAGTATTTCAACGGGGTTAGTAAGCATCTTAAAGTGAATGCCTTCCTCCATTGCATGTTCAACTTCTTCTTTTCTTGCAGGAAGCTCAGCCTCTGTTCTTCTGTAAACGATAGTAACATCAGCACCAAGACGCTTTGCACATCTTGCCGCATCCATAGCAACATTACCGCCGCCTACAACACTTACCTTCTTACCCTTATAAATAGGTGTATCACTTCCTTCTTTATAAGCCTTCATAAGATTGATACGTGTTAAGAATTCGTTAGCGGAGAAAACACCGTTAAGGTTTTCACCGGGTATGTTCATAAACTTGGGAAGACCTGCACCCGAGCCGATAAACACAGCTTCAAAGCCGTAATCCTCCATAAGCTCATCTATTGACAAAACCTTACCGATAACCATGTTTGTCTCAATTTTAACACCAAGTGCCTTTAATGTGTCAATTTCCTTTTGAACAATGCTCTTGGGAAGACGAAATTCGGGAATACCGTACACAAGTACGCCGCCGGCAGTGTGGAGTGCTTCAAACACTGTTACTTCGTAACCCTTCTTTGCCAAATCACCGGCACATGTAAGACCTGAAGGACCTGAACCTATAACGGCAACCTTATGACCATTGCTTTCAGGCTTGTTAACAGTTACATTTTCCTGTGCATTATGCCAGTCTGCAACAAATCTTTCAAGTCTGCCTATGCCTACAGCTTCACCCTTAATTCCTCTTACGCACTTACTTTCGCACTGACTTTCCTGAGGACATACTCTGCCGCATACTGCGGGAAGAGCACTTGACTTTGATATAATTTCATAAGCCTTTTCAAATTCACCATTTGCCACCTCTGCAATAAATTCAGGAATGTGAACCTTTACGGGACAGCCTGAAACGCAGGGCATATTCTTACAGTTAAGACATCTTTGTGCTTCGTCAATAGCCTGTTCCTTTGTATAACCTAAAGCAACCTCTGAAAAGTTTTTATTTCTTACATCCGCATCCTGGTTAGGCATGGGATTTTTTACTAAACTCATATTAGGCATGATTTACTCTACCTCCTTTTTGAATAAGTTACAGGTTTTTTCTCTTTCTCCTGCTTCAAATTCACGGTATGTACCGCCGCGTTTCATAGCTTCGTCAAAGTCAACCTGATGACCGTCAAATTCAGGACCGTCAACACATGCAAACTTTGTTTCGCCACCAACAGTAAGACGGCAACCGCCGCACATGCCTGTACCGTCAACCATGATAGGATTCATGCTTACGATAGTTTTAACGCCATACTGTTTTGTAAGCTGACATACAAATTTCATCATGATAACAGGACCAATGCATATAACTTCGTCGTATTCATTGCCTTCTTCAATAAGCTTCTTTAAGGCATCTGTAACAAGACCCTTTTCTCCCCAGCTACCGTCGTCGCTCATCTTAACGCACTTTTTGGAAGCCTTTTCAAAATCTTCTTCCAGAATAACGAGGTCTTTATTTCTGAAACCTATAACACTGTGAACCTCACAGCCATTTTCACTCAATGCCTTTGCAACAGGGTAAGCAATGGCACAACCAACACCGCCGCCTACAACTGCCACTTTGTTTTTGCCTTCAATATCTGTAGCTTTTCCTAAGGGACCCACGAAATCGCAGATATATTCCCCTTCTTCCTTATGATTAAGTTTTTCCGTTGTAGCACCTACTACCTGGAATATGATAGTAACGGTTCCCGCCTCTCTGTCGTAATCAGCAACAGTAAGTGGTATTCTTTCGCCGTCTTCATCAACCCTTAAGATAATAAACTGACCGGGAAGTGCTTTTTTGGCAACAAAAGGAGCTTCTATATCCATTCTTGTAACAGTAGGATTTAAAACCTCTTTTCTTACAATCTTATACATAAATTAGTCCTCCTAATACATATTTCGCACTACAGTTTTATGCTATATTTTTTATATTATAGCACTGCACTTTTTTATTGTCAATACAGAAAAAAGGAGCTAAAAGCTCCTTTGTCGGTATATTACTCTCCGTAGACAATATCAGTTACAGCACCGCTAAATTCAACAAATACCGTCTGGCAACCCCCGACTGTATCATTTTTTAAAAAAGTAATTCTCCAAAGCCTCGTTTCATTGTCGTAAGAAACATCAATATTATCATATTCAACAGTGCAGACAGACTTTGCTACCTCCACCGCTTCGTCTTCGGTGATTACATTTTCACTCTCATCCCAAGCATCATCTTCATCATATGCGGAAGTTTCCTCTGTTTTGGGCATATAGCTGCTTACCATCAAACCGGCATCTTCATCATTTTCATTTACAACCTCATCCTCTTCAAAAAATGACATAGTTGCAACGCCAACTTCTGCAGTTATGTTTTCTGCTTCGTCTTCCACAGACCTTCTATTTGAGAAGACGGCTGCTTCATTGTTCGTTTCAGGCGTATCTTCAGAAATTACGCTTTTCGGTTCTTGTTTTTCAGCGGAATTTGCACCGGACACATTAGTACTGCCTACAGCAATTGATGATGTGTCCGGTTTTGTTTCAGCCGTGCTCTTCCCTTTTTCAGTTTGATTTTCTTTTGTCACCGATAAATCACCGTCGGATGTATTGGAAAATTCGGGAAGATTAATATTATTTTCTGCTTCATTTTCGTCAGATACTAAGTCATTTGCAAGGACTGCTGCTTTATCTTCAAGGGCTGATATATCTTCTTTCTCAGACATAATTCGTTCCGACTTTTCCTGTGTAATTACAGAATCATCTTCACCGACCGGTTTAATATCCTTCCCTTTTTCCAAAAACAGCTCGGAATTCATAAATATGGCACCTGCAACCACAACTGCCACAACTGCGGTTCCTAAAGCAGAAAACTTCCATATGGGGGACGAGGTTTTTTCCGGCTGTGCCGCCTGCAAAAATGCCTTATCCAATATTTCTCTGTCGCCCTTTATGCAGTCATTGGCACTTTTATAAACATCTTTAAACATAGTCATACTCTCCTTTGAGCTTCGCCGAAAGCATTTCCCTGCCTCTTTTAAGCTGAGATTTTACAGTTGATTCATTAATTCCAAGACACTTGGAAATCTCAGCAATAGGCAAATCTTCATAATAAAACAGATGGATAACCGTGCGGTATTTTTGCGGCAACTCTCTCACAGCATAATACACATCGCTTTTTTCCTGAGAATCAAAAACCAAATTATCTTCAAGCGGCTCCGTTTTCTTAAACCAGCTTGATGTAAAATAGCTGTTTGATGCGTTTATTGCCACACGAATGAGCCAGGCTTTCACATGCTCCTCCGTTTCAAATTCCTTATCGGTTTTTATGTATTTATAAAAAACATTCTGCACAATATCATCTGCCGCATCTTTCGATTTGGCACGGCACAGCACCAGACGGTAAATACTGTCAAAATATTTTTCGCAAACAGCTTTTTTATCTGTCAACACCAACACGTTATCACCCCTCCTCCACATGTAATACTTTTCAGAAGCTCAAAAAGTTGCATTAAACTAAAAATTTTTTATTCAGTTGGCAAAACACCAAATTCCGTATTTTCCAAAAAGCCCAGCGTCACATCTTCTGTAGGTTCTACAAGAACAGATTTACTTTCAAAATTTTCATTAAAACCGAACTTTGAAATTATCACAAGCAGTATTATAATAATAACTGCAATAATTGTACCTTTAAAACTTTTCATAAAAACCACCCAACGAGATTATATCATCATTATCGTGACATTTCAACAAATGTAACCGTATTGTAATTATTACACTTTCATGTTATACTGAAAAAAACATTATAGTAATAGGAGCATTTTATGACTTACTTCGATAAAAACGCATTAAAGCTTTCGCATGAATATATAAAATCAAAAATAACGGAAGGTGACACCGTTGTGGATGCAACTGCCGGCAGAGGGCGTGATACGCTCTTACTTTCAATTCTGACAGGAAACAAAGGTAAAGTTTATGCCTTTGACATACAAGAGGATGCAATAAATTCCACCCATCAGTTACTTGCAGAAAACAGTTGTACAAACGTAGAGCTTATTTTAGACAGCCATCACAATATAAAAAAATATGTCACAAGTGCAAAATGCGTTGTGTTTAACCTTGGCTTTCTTCCCGGGGGTGATCACGGTATATTTTCCCACTCAGACACAAGTATAAAAGCTATAGATGAATCTTTAGACATTTTAACACCCGACGGTTTTATATCAATCTGTTCCTACTACGGAGGTGACACAGGGTATGAAGAAAGGGACAATCTTTTAAAATTCCTTGAAAAGCTTGACCCTAAAAAGTATACGGTTATGCTCCACTCCTTTTATAACCGCCCCAACTGTCCTCCTATTTTCATCGTAATTGAAAAAAATTGTTAAACTTTCCCTGAAGCCTTTGTAAACACAGAGGTTTCACCACTTTAACACATACACAAAGGGTGCTGAAACGAGTTTTCAGGCACTCTTGGTATATACGGATGGAATTCATAAGCGTGAAAAAGCAATCTGATTAATTTCAGGTTGCTTTTTCCTTTGCACTTAAAGCTTAAATTTTGTGAAAATACACAAAATTATCGAAAGTGAATATTGACATTTGAAAATGTATATGATATAATCAAAACCGTAAAAATGTAGAAATACACAGATTTCTTGAATGAGGTATTGCTATGATTGAGAGAAAGAAATATCTTGATAAACTTATCAGCAAAAAGGAAAACGGACTTGTTAAGGTTATTACGGGTATCCGTAGGTGTGGTAAATCCTATCTCCTTTTTAACATATATAAGGACTACTTGATTTCTACGGGAGTATCCGAAAAACAGATAATTGAACTTGCCCTAGATGATGATGAAAACATCAGATACCGTAATCCGCTTGAACTTGGAGAATATCTCCGTTCCCTCACAGCGGATAAGAGTAAGACTTATTACATCTTCCTTGACGAGATACAGAAAGTAGTATCAATTCAAAATCCGTATATCAAAGATGTGGAAGATAAAATTGGGTTTGTAGATGTCCTCCTTGGTCTTATGAAGCATGACAATATAGATGTCTACGTAACAGGTAGTAACTCCAAAATGCTCTCTTCCGACATTCTCACAGAATTCCGTGGCAGAGGTGACGAGATAAGAGTTAATCCATTGTCTTTCAGCGAGTTCTACAATGCCTATGAAGGTGATAAGAGAGATGCTTGGCAGGAATACTATACCTATGGCGGATTGCCTCTTGTAATGAAAAAGCAAGGGCATGAAGATAAGGCAAAATATCTCGGGAGTCTGTTTGACAAAATCTATTTAAGTGATATTATGGAACGAAACAAGATACTCCATGAAAAGTCGGTACTTTATGATATATTGAACATTGTATCTTCTTCAATCGGTTCTCTTACCAATGCAGGTAATATTGCAAAGACTTTCAAGAGTAACCGTCAAATCAACATCGACAATGCTACCGTCGGAAGATATCTTGACTTGTTTATTGATGCATTTATGCTATATAAGGCAGAAAGATACGATGTGAAAGGCAGAAAGCATATTGGTTCTCCTTTGAAGTATTATTTTAGCGACGTTGGTCTCCGTAATGCGAGACTACAGTTCAGACAGATGGAAGAAAATCACATTATGGAAAATATCATTTACAATGAACTGATTTGCAGAGAATTTAATGTAGATGTTGGTGTGGTTGAATACTTCTACCGTGGTGATGAAGGAAAGAGTAAAAGGGCAAATCTTGAAATTGATTTTATTGCCAATAAGGGTAGTCAAAAGTACTATATTCAGTCAGCACTTACGGTAGCGGATGAAGATAAGCGTGAGCAGGAAATTCGTTCCCTTAACCGTGTTGGTGATTCCTTCAAGAAGATTGTAGTCGTCAAGGATAACATCATCCCTTGGCATGATGAAAATGGCATTTATTATATCGGCATTGAAAAGTTCTTGCTTGACGAAAATGCGATGAACGGTTAAATATGTAATAAAAACAAACTATTTGAGGATACTGAGTTTGGTAGCATATTTTAAGTTTGGCAACAGATTATTAATACAGAATTGTAATTGAAAAAAATTGTTAAACTTTCTTCCAACTATTTCTTTGGATAAAATTCCTCATAATTCAAACAATAGTCTTGAACTAAATTGAATTTAAAGGAGTATATATATGAAAGCAACAGGCATTGTAAGACGAATTGACGACTTGGGCAGAGTTGTTATTCCAAAAGAAATAAGAAGGGTTCTTCGCATCCGTGAAGGGGACCCCCTTGAAATATTTACAGAACGTGACGGAGAAGTTATTTTTAAAAAGTATTCCCCCATCGGTGAGCTTGGTGATTTTGCATTAAGTTATGCCGAAACATTGTCAAAAACAAGCGGTACAGCCGCAGTTATCACTGACAAGGATAATATAATCGCAGTATCAGGTGTTCCTAAACGTGAGTTTGCCCAGAAGCGTGTCAGCCATGCATTAGAGAAACTTATGGAAGAAAAATCTTCATTTATAATGAAAAATGATTCCGATACGTTCCCCGTTGTTGAGGGAACTGATAAATATATGGCAGGCGTTGTTCATCCCATAATTTCCGAAGGTGATACAATAGGAAGTGTTGTACTTTTGAAGGAAGACGGCACAATAGGCGAAATACAGGACAAATTGGCAGAATCTGCCGCAGGTTTTTTGGGCAAACATATGGAAAACTAAAACATTTATTTTTTTAGAATATGCATCAAACCCCAACGGAAGACTTTGTTCTTTTCCGCTTTGGGGTTTCTTGTTTACAAAAAATGTTGCATTTTTGAAACCAAGTTAAATTTTACATGATTTTATTTTACATACCTTGCACACAATACTATTGTGACATTGAAAAAGCTTTTAAACGCTTTTGATGCTCACTTAATAATATAGATATAAAAACAAGGAGTAAATGAAAAATGGCTAGAAATAAGAATCTCGTACCCCAGGCAAAGAGTGCTATGAACAAGTTTAAGATGGAAGCTGCAAACGAAGTTGGAGTAAATCTCGCAAACGGTTACAACGGTGACCTTACAAGTAAGCAGGCTGGCTCTATCGGTGGTCAGATGGTTAAGAAAATGATTATGAACTACGAACAGGGTCTTGCAAATAATTCTCAGAACTAAATAACAAAATTCAACTTAAAAGGGTCGGGCATTAAATCGCCTGACCCTTTTTTACGCAAAAAATTCTGGTGTTCTTACAGGACTTATGCAAAAACAAAATAAAATCAAGAGTTTCAGACACTAAGTAATCGTCAACAACCTAATCTATGATTTTGACTGATACCTTGTAAGCAACAATTCTTCTTGCAAATAAATCTAAAACAGTGCATACATAATTAAACCTGTCAGCAACACGGATATAGGTAAAGTCACATGACCAAATAAAATTCAGAGCAGGTTTATTAAAATTTTGGGCAAGAATATTGCCGCACTCGCCTTCATCGGTTTTGTGATAAGATAATTTGGGTGGAAAAAGAGGGTGCTAACTCAATGCAGTGAAATTTCACTTATTGAGATATGCCTTTGCATTTTCCACATATATTCCACATAGCTCTCATAATCATTCCAAAAATACACAGTATAATCAAGCCATAGAAACCAAGAAGGTTTCAAAAAATAAAAAGGAGTTGTTTTATTATGACTAAGAAAATGAAGGTAATTGGAATGGCAACAGCGGCAGTATTGGTAATTTCAAGTATGTCTGTTTTTGCAGCAGATACTGAATATAGTTATCTGGCAGGCAGAGCAAAAGGTAGCCAATATGCAAGTACTGATGAAAGAGCCGATGTGGAAAGCTATGGTTTCAGAAAGGGTGGCAATCTTGAAACAAGACTTGAGAACGGTGAAATCACTCAGGAAGAATATGATGCCATAGAATCTGACAAAGGTAACAGAGACGCAAAGCTCAAGGAAAAACTCGCCACAGGTGAAATTACTCAGGAAGAGGTTGATGCTATAAAAGCTGAAATTGAAGCAAGGCATGAGGGAAAAGGAAAATCAGGTTTTAGAAAAGACACAGTAAAATCAGAAAGCAACATAGGAACTGATACAGAAGTATAAATTGTTTGTGAGTTTTACGGCACAGCATAGTTGTCTGTGCCGTATTCTTTTTATTCTGAAAAAGACATTGAAAAATCAAACAATGTAGTATAATATATATGTAATAACAAATCAAGGTGATAAAAATGGCGAGACTACTCATAGTTGATGATGAATCTGATATACGCTCACTTATCAAAAGATATGCAGAGCGTGAGAAACATGAGGTTATGACTGCATCTGACGGACTACAGTCTATCGAATTGTGCAAGAAAAACGATTTTGATATCATTATCATGGATATAATGATGCCTGAAATGGACGGATTTACGGTGTGTAAAGAAATCAAAAAGATTAAAGATATCCCTGTTCTCATGTTATCGGCACGTGGCGAGGAATATGACAAGCTATTCGGATTTGAAGTCGGTGTTGACGATTATGTGATAAAACCTTTTTCACCGAAGGAGCTTATGGCAAGAGTGAATGTAATAGTGACACGCAATAAAAAGCGTGATATATCCATAGATGATAGAGAAGAAATTGTACTGAACGGAATTAGAATTGACACACTCGGAAGAAATGTATATATTGACGATGCTATAATAGCACTTACCGCAAAAGAATATGATATATTATTGTATTTTGTGCAAAATCAAGGCATCGCATTATCGCGGGATAATATCTTAAATGCTATTTGGGGATACGACTATTTTGGCGAAGACAGAACAGTCGATTGGCAAATAAAACTCCTGCGTTCAAAATTAGGAAATTATCGTACATACATAAAAACACTCAGAGGGGTGGGATATAAATTTGAAAGCTAAATCCTTTGGCGTAAAACTGTGGATGTATTTTGCATTGTTTACCGCAGTTATATTTTGCCTGTTATGGCTTATGCAAACGGTTTTTCTGCAATCATTTTATAATAAAATGGAAATCAGAAATATAAATTACTGTGCTGAACGAGTGGTAAATGAGCAAAACAATGAAGAGTTGACAGAAATTATTGATGACATTGCACATAAGAATGCCTTACTTGTTTTTTTAACTGCCCTTGACGGGAATGTTATTTACAGCACAGATGAACATAACTATAAAAAAGGAAATTGGCAAAGAACACAGCAGAATGAAAATCCGTTCAAAAACAATACGGAACAATTGAACTGGCAGAAGGGAACTTTTCGCAATCTTCCCGATGGGTATGAAGATTTTTTATTAAAGTTATCCGAAAGCGATAGAAAAACAGTTAATTACGAAAATGATGATTCATTTATATATGGAACTGTTCTTGATAACAACAATGTGTTATATATAAGCAAGCCTCTTGATTCGGTTGAGGGAACAATAAATATCCTTTGCAAACAGCTTATATTGGTAACGTTTGCCTCTCTGATTTTCGGCTTTATACTTTCGTATTTTGTTTCACGCAGATTTTCAAAACCGATTAAATCTATTACAGAGCAGGCGTTAAATATCAACAATGCAGAATACCAACCACATTTTGACAAAGGATTTTGTAAGGAAACCGATGAATTATCCGAGATTATAGAAAAAACTTCTAAGGATTTAATAAAAGCGGAAAATTACCACCGTGAGTTTTTTGCCAATATTTCTCATGATCTTCGCACGCCGTTGACAATGATAAAAGGATATGCGGAGATGGTAAAGGATTTTTCGTGGCAGGAAAAAGATGCACGTGAAAACGACCTTGATGTCATTATTAAAGAAAGTGACCGCTTAACAAGTCTTGTAAATGAGATTTTGGAATACGGAACATTGCAATCAAAGACCAAAAAGTATGATATTAAAAGATGCAATATGTCCGAGATTGCTTCTGATATTGTAAAACAATTTGCCTCACTGTGTGAAAACAACGGAATAGTTATAAACGCAAATATTGAAAATGATTTATTTGCATTATGTGATGAACAGGAAATATCCCGTGTATTGTATAACTTTATAGATAATGCCATGAATCATACTAAAAATGAAATTACAGTATCCATAGAACAAAATGATGATAAAGTGTTTGTGGAAGTGCATGATTTTGGGGACGGAATAGACGAAGAAAGCTTAGAATATATATGGGACAGATATTTTACAGAAAAACAGAGTAAACGTACAAAAACAGGCTCTGGGCTTGGACTTGCCATTTCAAAGGAAATACTGTCTGCTCATAATGCTGAATATGGTGTTGCAAGCAAAACCGGTGACGGGACAACATTTTGGTTTGCTTTAGAAAGGGCATAAAATACATAAAGTCTAATAACTGTTGTTACAAAAAATGTAAAATGTTGATGATTATGGCTAAAATTCTTATGGTATAGCACCCACGCAAAGGGGAGAATTATTGTAACAGCAGTATTAAAATCACTATTAAAGGAAATACGGAACGTATTGCCGACTTTATTCAAAAAGTGGCACGCGATGATTTGTTTAAAACTCAAATCATACATGAATACTGCAAAGGATAACAACCAAATAGGAAGTAATCAATTTGGGAATATTAAAACAATAAAGATGCAGATTCAACAGTATATGTTATTTTTGATTGGATTATTCATAGTCTCAATGGTCATTGCTTTTTCAAAAAAGCGGATAGGATTTATTTTGTTGAAAAAGAATCATAAGGATATTTTTGTTTAGTGAAATATCAAGCTGAGCTTGATGTGAAATAATTTACTTCGTAAATCGTGAAATTTGAAGCTATTGTTTCAAGTAAAATGAAATAAATCCACACGCCGCAAGGCGTATTTCACATTGTGTAGCAATATTTCACGCCCGAAGGGTATTTCACAAATCCGATAGGATTTATTTCGTTGAAAAAACGACTTGTTTCGACAAGTCGTTTTTTCTGGTGCGGATGACAGGACTTGAACCTGCACGCCGATGGCACCAGAACCTAAATCTGGCACGTCTGCCAATTCCGCCACATCCGCATACAGCAATGCAAAACATCTTAGTTTTGCATTGCTAACATCACTTATTAAGATAATCTTTGAAAACTACTTCTAATATTTCGTCACGTTCAAATCTGGTAATCATGCCTCTTGCACCTTTATGGCTTGTAATGTAAGTCGGATCGCCTGACATTATATAACCAACTAACTGACTTATAGGATTATACCCTTTTTCAGTCAATGCTTCGTGAACCAGTTTCAATATTTCACGTATTTCATCATTTTTGTCGCTTCCCAAATCAATCTTTGTAGTAAAGCTTGTCATTTTAATCATCCTTTCCGACTATATTATTTCTTAAGGAAATCATCAACGAAGTCTTCCTTCCTCATGGTGGCATTACGTCTTTCTGCTTCCTGCTGTTTATGAATACGTCTGGCTTCACGTAATTCTTTCCTTTTCTTATTATAATTATACTGTCTTATTATAAGCAAGATTATAAAGAACAGTATAAAAGGCAAGTACAAAAATGGGGATGTAAGTATTGAACCAACCACATTCAGTACATTTTTAATAGGGTCAAATGCATAATCCTTATCGGCAACCAAAGATATTGTACCAATTGAAACAGAATCAACAAAAAACTCTGCCGTACCAAGCACATCACCTTTTTTAACGGGAGCTTTTATATTTTCGTTAATGATATCCGTACGTTCAACCACTCCAAGTTCACTGTCCACAGCTATAAGCTGGGATAAATCTCCCCCTGCTTCTAAAAGCACCTGCTTTGCACTTTTTGCACTTTTGATTGGAGCTTGGGCAACAATCGTTCCCTTTTCAACAACATTTGTTCTTTTATAATTTGCAAAACCATATTCAAAAAGGTTCTTACTGTCTGCAAAATCCCTTTGTACCATATCCACCACATCAGCACCAAGGACTACACAAATAAGATTTATGCCATTCTTCGTTGCGGAAGATACAAGACATCTTTTTGCCTGGTTTGTAAAGCCTGTTTTAATACCTGTGGCGTATTCGTAATAATACAAGGAAGTCTTTCTTTTTGATACAAGGTGGTTAGTATTTAAAAGCCTTCTATCTTCAGTGTATTGTTCTGTTGCCGGAATTATGTATACATCAGTTTTTACAATTTCGCGGAAAACATCATATTTCATAGCCTCTCTGGCTAAAATTGCCATATCCGATGCTGTTGTATAATGTAAATCATCATGGGCACCTGAAGCATTTACATAATTGGTATTAGCCATTCCAAGCTCCATTGCCCTTGTATTCATAAGCTTTATAAATTCATCCACACTACCTGAAATTCTTTCGCCCAACACGTTTGCCGCATCCCCTGCCGAAGAAACCAACAATCCGTACAAAAGCTGGCGGACACTTAACTGCTCCCCATTTTTAATGCCGATATTGGTATGCCCCGGAGGCAACAAATTCAGAACTGAATTATTTGCAGTTATAATTTCATCAAGCTCCAAATTCTCCAACGCTAAAAGTGCAACCATCACCTTCGTTGTACTTGCGGGATACATTTTTTGACTTTCATTTTTGGCAAACAAAACCTCGCCTGTGTCAGCATCTATCAAAATAGCGGCTTCTGCCATAACCTCAGGTTCCAATCCTTCCGCACAAGCCACTACCGACAATCCAAGTACAAACACAAGCACTGCCGCACAAATTCTTATAAATTTACAATTCATTGGAAAAAACCTTTCTGATTAGTTTGTACTTACATATGTCAGCGGATCTGCGGTCTGACCGTTAATTCTTACTTCAAAATGCAAATGGTTACCCGTGGACACACCTGTTGAACCAATCTTCGCAATTGTCTGTCCTTTCTTCACCTTATCACCGCTACTAACAAGAAGTGAACTGCAATGTCCGTACAATGTGGTGATTCCGCTACCATGGTTAATAACTATGTATTTACCATAACCAGAACCGTACTTTGCCGTTACAACAGTACCATCCTCTGCGGCTACAATGGGCAGGCCGTATGCGGCACCGATGTCAATACCTGAGTGAAATTTTTTAGTTTTATACACAGGATGTATTCTGTAACCGTATTTAGAAGTAATACGCTTGCTGTTAGGCACAGGCCACTGAAATTTGCCGGAACCTGTATACACTGTCTTACTTCCGCTTTCCGCTTCCTTCTTTGCTAATGCTTCAAGCTCCTTCTGAACCTTCGCTTCGTCAGCCTCTGCCTTTTCGTAAGCCTTTTTATAAGCCTCTTCATCTGCCTGAAGCTGAGTAAGAAGAAGGGATTTTGACTCCAGCCTGTAATCCAATTCTTCCTTTAAGGTGGCGAGAGATTCTCTTTTTGATTCATTTAAAGCCTTTTCTTCTTCGATAGCCTGCTTTGCCTGTGCAATGGCATTACGGGAGGCAATCATATCCGCAAGCATCTTTTTGTCATATTCAACAATTTCTTTAATAAGCTCAATTCGTGATAAAAAATCACCAAAACTTGAGGCACCCAAAAGAACTTCAATGTAGGAGGTTGTTCTGTTTTCATACATTATTCTTGCACGGTTTTTGAATTCGTCATCATATTCCATACAATTCTGCTCTGCAATCTGAAGCTCCTGCTCCTTTATTATAAGGTCCGCCTCAGACTGGGCTATTGCCGCCTCTGTCTGTTCAATTTCATTTTCTGTTCTGTTTATTTCAGAGTCAATGCTTAAAACTTCCTTTTCCACATTGGCTTTATTTGCTTTAACATTATCAAGCTGCTTTTTTGCGTTGGCAGTATTCTGTTTTGCCTCGTCAACCTCTTTTTGCAGTTCAGCCTTTGTTGCAGCATGGGCAACTGTTGTGAAAGCAGGATACAGTATACCTGCCAGAACCGCAATAGCAACCAATACAGCACATATGGAAGCACCTATACGTTTTCTTCTAGTTCTCTTATTTTCATGTTTATTCATAGGTTTTCACTGCCTTTCCGTCATTACACCTTAAGGTGCTTTACAAGTGCAATGAAACTTCCTATTGCACCCATAATTATACCGAAAATAAGTGTTGTTGCAAGCATGAACGGCAAAATTACCCAAAACGGTATAAGATTAAATATATCCAAAAATTCCTTAATTGAGTTAAGAACTGCATTATAGCCGAAGCCTATCAAAACCATAGATATAATACCACCTATTATGCCTGTAAGAACACCTTCCAGAATGAAGGGCTTCCTTACAAACCCTGCGGTGGCACCAACGTACTTCATAATATGTATTTCGTCACGTCTTGCCGCCACGCTGAGCTTTATAGTGTTAGATATTATAAATATTGCAACAACAACCAGAATAAGCATGGCAATAAGACTGCCCAGCTTAATAACATCTGTTACGTCAATTACCTTCTGTAAAATATCCTGACGGTTTGTAACCTTTGCAATATTCGGGAGCATAGATATTTGTGTTGCAAGTGTTTTGGCCTGTTCAATATCAGTCATATTAATTTTAACACTGCTTCTGAGGAACTCCTCCCCCTGTAAGCCTTCAAGAGCCTCGGCATCATCGCCCAGATAGTCAACATATTCAGCCATTGCATCAGACTTTGACACAAAGGTACATTCACTTACATTATTCATAGCGGCAATTGACTGATAGGCAATCTGTTCTTGCTCGCTTGTAGCATTTATATCAATATAAGCCTGAAGCTGGCACTGATTTCTGATTTGTTCGCCAATATAGTTAACGTTGGCTGAAAGAAGCATGAAAACACCGAAAAGAAGCAAGCAGCTTGTTACGGTAATAATAGCTGTCACTGTCATTTCGCCGTTTCTTTTCATACATTTAATTGCGTTTTTCCAAAAGTAAAGCTGTCTGCTAATTACCAATGTTATAGCCTCCCTTCTTTTCATCTCTTATAAGCATACCCCTGTCAAGCTCAATAACACGCTTGTTCATATCATTAACTATTTTTTCGGAATGGGTTACCATGAGAATAGTTGTACCCTGATTATTAATTTCCTCGAAAAGCTCCATGATTGATGCCGCTGTCACATTGTCAAGGTTACCTGTAGGCTCGTCCGCAATAATTAAGGACGGCTTATTTACAAGTGCACGGGCAATGCCCACTCTCTGCTGTTCACCACCTGAAAGAGATGAAGGGTATTCTCTTGTCTTCTGGCTAAGGCCAACAAGCCTTAAAATGTTTGGAACCTCGGTTCTTATTTCCTTTTTTGATGCACCTACAATTTCCATTGCCAGTGCAACATTTTCATAAACGGTTTTATCCCTCAAAAGTCTGAAATCCTGGAACACAACACCGATTTTTCTTCTGTGATAGGGAATTTTTCTGTTCTTAAGTCCGTTCACCTTTACACCGTCAAGGTACACATCACCTGAAAAGGGCTTTATTTCAGCAGTTAAAAGCTTTATCGCCGAACTTTTACCTGCACCGGTCTTACCAACAAGGAACACAAATTCCCCCTTGTCTATATGAAAGGATACTTTATCTAAACCTGTCACATTATTTTTATATATGACCGTAACATTATCAAAATCTATCATAGCATTTCCTTCCTCGCATAAACCATATTAATAACGGTTCTGCGTATTATTAAGATATTTCTTAACCATCATCGCAACTTTGAAAACAATTGCATGGTCCAATATACGAAGATCCAATCCTGTTATCTTCTGAACCTTGTCAAGACGGTACACCAAAGTATTTCTGTGAACATAAAGCTGGCGTGATGTTTCGGAAACATTAAGGTTATTTTCAAAAAACTTCTGTATTGTGAGAAGTGTTTCTCTGTCTAAAGAATCAATCGAGCCGGATTTGAACACTTCGGATAAGAACAGCTCACACAAGGTTGTGGGAAGCTGATAAATGAGTCTTCCGATA
Organism: Clostridia bacterium; assembly: GCA_051866635.1. GTDB lineage: Bacteria > Bacillota > Clostridia > UMGS1883 > UMGS1883 > RGIG1927. The sequence goes on from JBJDXJ010000004.1 coordinate 17,978, forward strand.
CCCAGGCTTTCATAATTTATAACACACTTTTCTTCATCAAAAGCCTTGCCCACTTCAATGGCAATCTGGGCTTCTCTGTAGCTCTTGGGAAGGTCACGGACACCTGTAATAACAGTGCCTATACCTACGGTAACATTTATCATAACCTCACTTAAGAGTGTGTCAACAATAGTCTTCGCAATCTTTTCAAGCTCGTCAGATGTAACTGTATCTTCAACTTCTTTAACAAGCACAATATTTTCGCTGTCGATTGTAACTACGAAATCCTTATCTGTATCAGGGAAAAGGCCTTCTACAACTTCTCTGATATTAAGCTCATTGGCAGACATATTTTCATCTGCAATATTGAAAACCACACGCTTAACATCCCCGGAAAGATTGAGTTCCCTTGCTTTTGCGTAAATATCCCCGGGGAGAATATTATCAAGAACAACATTTTTAATAAAGTTGCCTCTGTCATACTTTTCATCGTACAGAACCTTTACACCTGCCACCGCAACACCCAAAGCTCTGCAACATTTCATAGCTTCTTCATCTGTGCCGAAAGCAAATGTTATATACTCCATCTGCCCTTGACCACATGCAAGGAAAGTACAGTCTGCAAAACGGTAAACATCCCCCTCATTCTGGCAATTTTCCAAAATTGTCTCCACATGAGCATCCACTTCCCTGGGGCTGTTAGGTGAAATAATGAACCCTGTATCATCAATAACACCCAGTTTCCTTTCGAAAACATCTCTGAATTGATACACTAATGTTCTAACGTAATTGTTGGGCATCTTCCTCACTCCGTCCTCTTTAGTTTATACTTTCTGTACATAATTTTATTTAATTGTAGCATTTTTTTTTGTGTTTTTCAACACTATTCATGAAAATTTAATATATTTTAATGAAGACTTTGACACATTTTACAACTGCAACATAAAATGTACTATAGCGTAAATCTCGTTACAATTATTGAAAATGGAGGAAAACAATGCTTGCGACAGTAGCATCTATAAACAGTGCCAACAGAATACGGCAATATGTTTCATCAAAGCATAACATACAGACAAAAATAATACAGACACCATCATCACTTACAAAAGAAGGTTGCGGCTACTCACTACGGTTTGAAGATAAGCACAAGAGTATTGTTTCCCGAGCCGCCAAAGAATTGAATATAAATATACGTTCATTTTTCAGAGAAGAAAAAGGTCCAAAGGGTACCGATTATATAAAGGAGTGATTTTTTTGGTATATCTTGACAACGCTGCAACAAGCTTTCCCAAGCCACGGGTGGTTATCGATGCTGTTTATAACTTTATGACACAGTGCGGTGCAAGCCCCGGCAGAGGAGGATATGACGAAGCCATACGTTCATCGGAAATAGTTTACGATTGTCGCTTTGCCATAGCAGACCTTTTTTCCATCCCCTCCCCTGACAGGATTTTCTTTACTAAAAACTCCACAGAAGCAATAAATACTGCCATTTTCGGGCTTCTTAATCCCGGTGATGAAATCATTATTTCTTCAATGGAGCATAACGCTGTAATGAGAAGTGCGTTTCACGCATCGAAAAGGGGAGCAGTGCTTAAAATAGCACAAGCAGATTCATTGGGCAGAGTTTCGCCTGAAAGTGTTCAAAGGTTAATCACAAAGAAAACAAAGCTTATCTGTATAATTCATTCATCAAATGTTTCAGGTACAATAAACGATATTTATAAAATTCAAAAAATTGCATCCCGCTACCGCATTTATGCACTTTTCGACTGTGCACAAAGTGCCGGAGTAATCCCCATTGATGCATCAGGGCTTGACATGATTGCATTTTCAGGGCATAAAGGGCTTTTAGGTCCCATGGGTACAGGCGGTCTTTATGTAAGGGAAGGAATTAACCTAAACCCCCTTTTATACGGCGGCACAGGCAGTTATTCTGAAAGCCCCTATATGCCTGCATCTTTTCCCGACCGCTTCGAGGCAGGGACTATGAATGCGTCGGGTATAGCAGGGCTTTTAGAAGGTGTTAAATTTATAAAGCGTGAAGGTGTGTTCGAGAAAGAAAAGGAAATTACAGAGTATCTTTATGACTCTCTTTCATCTGTTGACGGTATAATTATCCCCGGCGAAAGAGTCAGAACAAGTGCAATCAGTATAGTCGTACCATCCTTTGACTCGGTATCTTTGGCAGAAGAATTAAACAGTTCCTATTCTATAGCAGTTCGTGCAGGGCTTCACTGTGCTCCCATGGCACACAGGACATTGTCCACAAGCCACACGGGAACAGTACGCTTTTCACCCGGATTTTTCACAGAAAAGTCAGATGTTGATTACGCCGTAAATTCATTAAAAAAAATTATAGGAAAATAAAAAAAGCACTTTATTTTAATAAGATTTCATTGTATAATAGAATAAAGTATTATGATGAAATCGAGGTGTCTGTGCGGTGACTTCTTTTTTGAATAATATTGTCGAATTTTTTTCGCTTCTTCGCCCTGCTGATGTTATTGATGTGGCTATTGTCGCCTATGTGTTTTACATATTCAGCGATCTTATCCGCGAAGCACGTGTCTGGCAGATTTTAAAAGGTATTATTCTGTTTATCTTAGCAACATGGATAAGTGGTATTCTTCAGCTTCATGCCATAAACTTTATTTTAAGAAATACTATGCAGGTGGGTATTCTTGCCCTGGTAATTCTTTTCCAGCCTGAATTAAGGCGTATGCTTGAAAAAATCGGCAGAACGAATTTTGAGTCCCTTTTCCGTGAAAATCAGGCAGATATGGTAAAAACAGCTTCCGAAATTACAAAAGCGGCATGTGCTCTGTCCCGTGCAAGGTTGGGTGCCCTAATTGTTATTGAGGGTAATTCAGGCTTAAGTGACATTTTCGGCACAGGTACACAGATTAACGCCACAGTTTCATCAGACCTTTTAATAACGATATTCTTTG
>JBJDXJ010000005.1:0-20817 GCA_051866635.1 Clostridia bacterium
ATGCAAAAAGTGTGCAAGCTTTTTTCTAACTTACACACTTTATTTTACAATCTCTATACCCTCTTGTTTAGTGTACTCTTTTTTAGGAAAAATCTTATCAAAACAGAGTATTGAGACACAAAAACAGGGCTGTAGTCAACCCGATTTAAAAAATCGTTTTGCTACAGCCCCTTGTCAACTGATTATTTGTTCCTCTTTTCTACTTTTCTTTTGCAGGACCATATAATTCCATAAAGTTCACCGGGTCCATGTTTTCGTCAATTACACCGAAGGAATAACCGTTTGAGGCAAAATAGGACAAAATTGTATCTAAATTTTTTGCGGTGGATTTTCTGTCATGGAGAAGCACAATGGGACACTCGTTTCCCTTTAAGTCATTTTTTATACGGCTTATCATGCTTTGGGCTGTAGGTGCTGTGCCTACAGAGTCTCTTGGGTCAATTGTCCAGTCCCATATTTTATAATTTGCGGCTTTTAAAATTTTGTACTGCTCGTAACTCATGTAGGGGTAACTTCCGTAAGGGGTGCGGATAAGATTTGTTTTAATACCTAATGTATTGTAAAGTGTTTCTCTTTCCGAATTCATTTCACTAAGTGGCTCCGAGGGGGATTTGTAAATTGTGTTCACATCATGGCTGACGCCGTGAAGCCCGATTGAATGACCCTCTGCGTTCATACGGCTAAGGTATTCGGGATACATTGTAATCCTTTCGTCAAGGACGAAAAAGGTTGCCTTGGCGTTATACTTTGCCAGTGTGTCAAGAATTACGGGTGTGTTTGGTGTAGGCCCGTCGTCAAATGTAATGTACACGATTTTTTCTTTATCACCGTATGCCAAAAGGGTGAGTGACAAAACGGAAAAAATGACCACTAAAAGAGCAATACTTTTTTTCAAATACTTACCTCCTTAAATCAAAGTTATCGAAAATTTACGGAGCCAATATTCAAGCTGGATAAAGTATGCTATTGTCTGGGGTGTTGTCATAAGCTGACCGTACCAGGGAAGGGATTTTTCTTCATATAAAAGGGTGGAGGCTTTCTTTATGTTCACAATTTCCCATATGGGATTTCCCGAATCCTTAATAATGCCTGAGAATATTTCACGAAGTGCATTTAAATAATTAGGGTTATGGGTTTTTGGATAGGGACTCTTTTTCCGCCAAAGAACCTTTTCGGGAAGAAGATTTGAAAAAGCCTCTCGCAAAAGTCCCTTTTCACGGGACTTATAATTTTTATATTCCCAAGGAGTGGAATAGAGGTATTCTGTTATGCGTTTGTCGCAAAAAGGCACCCTGACTTCAAGGGAGGCGTGCATACTGCAAGCATCCTTTCTGAAAAGAAGTGTCTGCATAAAATGGTCGGTGTTAAGTATGAACATTTCACGCATCCTTTTTTCTACCATATCACAGGTATTTATGTCAACATTACTTATGGCTTCTTGGTATTTTTCAAAAACGTAATTCGAGGGAATTTTGTCCTTTAAGCTATCGGAAATAAATTCCATCCTGTATTTTGTGTTCTGTGCCCATGGGAAACCTACAGCTTCACGGATATCTTTGTCCCTGTACCAAGGGTATCCACCAAAGATTTCATCGGCACATTCGCCCGACAGGGCTACAGTTACATATTTCTTTATTTCTCTGCAGAAAAGAAGGAGAGAGGAATCAACATCTGCCATGGAGGGGAGCCCCTTTGTGTCAATGACAGGATACAGGGCAGAGATAATATCATCTGTGTCTAAAGTGACCTCATGATGGTTGGAGTTTATATGCTTTACCATCATTTCTATATATTCCTCATCACTGTCAGGCTGAAAATGGGAGGATTTAAAGTATTTTTTTTGGTCCTTATATGTTACCGAAAATGTGTCAAGGCTTTTGCCCTTTCTTTTCATTTCCTCCGATGCAATTAAACTGATAATTGAAGAATCCAAGCCGCCTGACAGGAAGGTACCTATAGGCACATCGGAGATAAGCTGACGCTTTACTGCATCTGTCACAAGCATTTTCACATTTTGTACAGTTTCTTCAAGGTTGTCTGTGTGAGGGGTGTCCTTTAAGAAAAAGTATTGATATATTTTAAGACCGCAATTGTCAAATGTGCCTGCAAAGCCACGGGGAAGCTCGGAAATTTCGGTGAAAATTCCTGTGTTGGGCGTTTTTCCGGGACCTAAAAGCATAATTTCGCAAACTGATGATATATCGATGGTGCTTTTGACTTTTTTATTACATAAAAGTGCAGGGACAGTTGAGGCAAAAATAAAAGCATCCTGACAGTGGGAATAGAAAAAAGGCTTTACACCCATACAATCACGTGCAAAGAAAAGCTTTTGTGCCTTTTCCTGCCATATGGCAAAGGCAAAAATGCCGTTAAAATGGTGAACGCAATCTTCGCCATAGACAATATATGCAAAAAGGACAGCTTCTGTATCTCCCTTTGTTGTAAAGGACACCCCCCTTTTTATTAAATCCGCCTTTATTTCATCGGTGTTGTACAACTCGCCATTGTATACAATTGTGTATGTTTCATTTTCCCATCCTCTTGTCATAGGTTGGGTTGATGCCTTTACATCCACAACGGCAAGCCGCCCGTGAAGTAAAAGTGCATAATCTGACATGTATTCTCCTTCGTCATCGGGACCACGGTTTGCCATACACTGACGCATTTTTTCTCCGTCAGTTTTATCTATAGGATTTTTGTAGTCAATAATACCTGCAATTGAACACATGAAAACACATCCTTAGGCTTTGATACAGTCATTATATGCATAAGATTACAGAAAATATCACCTAACAAATGCAAAAAAGCTGAGAGCAAAACTCTCAGCCTGTTTGTTTTCATAACCTGACCTCTAAGAAAAGGAGATTACTTATTTTTTGCAAAGCATTCACTGCAGTAAATGGGTCTGTCGTTCTTAGGAACGAAAGGTACCTTAGCTTCGCCACCGCAAGATGCACATACAGCTGTGTACATTTCTCTGTTTTCCTTAAGAGCCTGCTTCTTTGCAACTCTGCATTCCTTGCATCTCTGGGGTTCGTTCTGGAAGCCCTTTTCTGCATAGAATTCCTGTTCGCCTGCTGTGAAAACGAATTCGTTACCGCAATCTTTGCAGACTAATGTCTTGTCTTCGTACATGTTTGATCTCCTCGCTTAGATAAAAATAAATATTCACCCTATACGGCTCATGAACCGAATAAGAGTATATAACAAAATAGCCTTAACTGAAATCGTCGGAGAACTTCTCAAACTTTTTCTTTACCCTCTGTAAGGCGTTGTCAATGGACTTTACATCCTTTTTAAGATGTGAGGCAATAGCACTGTAGCTTTCCCCTTTAAGATACAAGGATAAAACCTTACATTCCAAAGGGCTTAAAACTTCGCCCATTTTAATTTCCACCTGTTTTTTGTTTGCCTTGCCGATTACAATATCCTCGGGATTTGCCGCATTGTCGCCTGCGATAACGTCAAGGAGGGTGGAATCGGAGTTGTCCTCAAGACAGGGACGGTCAAGGGAAACATAAGTATTTAACGGGGAGTGCTTTAACCTTGAAGCACTTTTTACCGCACTTATAATCTGGCGTGTAATACACAGTTCCGCAAAGGAACGAAAGGAAGCATCCTTCCCGCACTTATAATCCCTTACAGCTTTGAAGAGCCCTATCATCCCTTCCTGAATAATATCATCACCGTCAGCACCTGCCAGAAAGTATGACTTTGCCTTTTTGGCAACTCTGGGACGGAATTTGTGAAGAATGTAGTCTAAGGCTTCTTCATCCCCGCCTTGTGCAGAAAGAACAATATCTTCGTCATTCATTGAATCGAATGAATGTTGGTTTGCCATTAACAGACCTCCAAAATTTTACTTTAGGATTAAAAATATTTTACCCCTAAAAATGTGAAAAGTCAACAAAAAAATGAACTATTGCAATAATTTTTTTTATAATGTATACTAAATATGCAGAAAAAAGTTAAGAATAATTAAAATTGAAAGGCGAGGTAGATTATGCCATTTGATGCTTCTGCGGTAAGGTGTACCGCATATGAAATAAATAAAATGCTCCAAGGGGGCAGGATTGAAAAAATATATCAGCCTGAAAACGATGAAATTGTCCTTTTGGTGAAATGCCAAAAGGGAAATGTAAGGCTTGTTATAAGTGCAAACAGTCAGAACCCCAGGATTTATATAACAACAAAAGCAAAGGAAAACCCACAGGACCCGCCTATGTTCTGTATGCTTATGCGTAAACATATAACATCAGGCAGAATTTTGAGCGTCCAAAGTATGGGCTTTGAAAGAATAATCGACATATCCGTAGAAGCAAGAAATGAACTGGGTGATATGGTTGAGAAGCATATAATGTGCGAAATCATGGGAAAAAACAGTAACATTATGCTTCTTTCCGAAAACGGAAAAATAATAGACAGTGTAAAGCATGTTGATTTATCTGTAAGCCGTGTAAGAAATGTTTTCCCCGGTTTACGATACACCCTGCCACCTGACGGAGGCCGTAAAAACCCACTTCTTTGCACAGAGGAGGATTTTTACAACGAAATTCAATCCTTCCCCGAGGGCAAAAATCTTGACAAGGCACTTGTAGCTTCTTTTCTTGGTGTCAGCCCTCTTCAGATGCGTGAAGTAATGCACAAGGTTTTAGGCAGATGTGACATTCTTTCAGGGGAATTGACAGATGGGGACAAAAAGAAAATTGCAAAAGAGCTTTCAGTGTTATTTGAGAAGATAAAGAATAATGTTTTCACACCTCTCATTCTTTACAAAAAAGGCGAAGAAAAACCAATTGATTTTGCAGTTTACCCCATAAATCAATACGGAGAAGAATATTATACAAAAGAGGAGGATAATATTTTTTCCGTATTGGAGCTGTTTTATGAAAAACGTGACCGTGTGGAAAGAATGCGTTCAAAAAGCTATGCCCTTATGAAAACTGTCACAGGTAAGATAGAGAGGACAAGGAAAAAGCTTTTAATATGGCATGATACACTTAAAGATTGCGAAGAACGGGAAAAGTACAAAATTGCAGGTGATATTATTACTGCAAATCTTTACAGTATGAAAACAGGTGACAAAACCCTTACTGCAGTTAATTACTACGACGAAAACCTTAGCGAAATTACAATTGCATTAGATGAAAGCAAGTCACCTTCAAAAAATGCACAGATGTACTATAAAAAGTATCAGAAAGCAAAAACAGCAGAAACAGAAGGCAAAAAGCAGATTGAAAAGGCAACGGAGGACTTAGATTATCTTGAAAGCGTTGTTCATGAAATAGAAAATGCAAAAACGCCCTCGGAGCTTGAAGAAATAAGGCTTGAGCTTGTAGACGCGGGCATTATAAAGGTTGTGCAGTCAAAGAAAAAACAGCCAAAGAAAAACAGCATAAGTGCCCCCTGTGAGTACAAATTTAAAGGCTACAGTATATTTTCGGGTAAAAACAATCTGCAAAACGACCATCTCACATTAAAGATGGGCAGGGCCAATGACCTGTGGCTCCATACGAAAAACATTCCCGGAAGCCATGTCCTTATAAAATATCAGGGCGAGGATTTTCCGAAGGAGGTAATAGAAGCGGCGGCAATTGTTGCGGCAACAAATTCAAAGGCCAAGGAGGGGGCAAAAACTGATGTTGACTATTGCCCTGTAAGCCATGTGAAAAAGCCCAACGGTGCAAAGGCAGGAATGGTTATTTACGAAGGCTATTTTACCGCAACTGTCACACCTGACGAGAAATTTTGTGACAGCATTAAAATTTAAAAAAGTACGGAATATATCCCTCAGATTTATTGACAACAGATAAAAAAAGGTATATAATATAACAGATGTTATTATAGGAAAGTAGGACCTATGATACTTAATTTTATAGATTGGAGGGTAACATATGAGCATTCCTGTTATTATTTTGATTGCTGTCATTGTATGTGTTGTTATTATTGCTGTAGGCATCGTGGCATATAGAATGGGTTTTAATAACCGCAAGAAAATTGCAGAAGCTGAAATCGGAAGTGCCGAAGAAGAAGCAAAGCGAATTGTAGACAATGCACATAAAGCAGCTCAGAGTAAGAAGAAAGAAGCCCTGCTTGAGGCTAAAGAAGAAATACATAAAGCCAGAGTTGAAGCGGACAAGGAAAACAAAGAACGCAGAAACGAAATAACAAGGCAGGAGAGAAGAATTCAGCAAAAAGAAGAAACTCTTGATAAGAAAACTGAGGCTCTTGAAAAGAAGGAAGAAAAGCTTGGGGAAAAGATGAAAGAGCTTGAAGCCGAAAAAGAATCTCTCGAAAAAATTCATGCTCGCCAGATGGAAGAACTTGAAAGAATTTCAGGCTTGTCTGTTGACGAGGCAAAGCAGTTTTTACTTAAAAATGTTGAAAGCGAAGTAAGGCACGAAGCAGCTATGATGATTCGTGACATTGAAAGCCAGGCAAAGGAAGAAGCTGAAAAGAAGGCGAAGAACATTATCAGCCTTGCAATTCAGAAATGTGCCGCAGATCACGTTAGCGAAACAACGGTATCTGTTGTAAGTCTTCCAAACGATGAAATGAAGGGTAGGATTATCGGCCGTGAAGGCAGAAATATCCGAACAATTGAATCCTTGACAGGTGTTGAACTTATTATTGACGATACACCGGAGGCAGTTATCATTTCATCCTTTGACCCTGTTCGCCGTGAGGTAGCACGTATTGCACTTGAAAAGCTCATCATGGATGGCAGAATTCATCCGGCAAGAATTGAAGAAATGGTGGAAAGGGCACAAAAAGAAGTTGATGCAACTATTAAACAGGAGGGTGAACAGGCAACATTTGATACAGGCGTACACGGTCTTCACCCTGAACTTATCAAGCTCTTGGGTCGTCTCCGCTTCAGGACAAGCTACGGTCAGAATGTTTTGAAACATTCTATCGAGGTTGCCCATGTGGCAGGCATTATGGCAGGCGAGCTTGGTGTTGACGTAACTATTGCAAAGCGTGCAGGTCTCCTTCATGATATCGGTAAGGCAGTTGACCACGAAATCGAAGGCAGCCACGTTACAATCGGCGTTGATTTGGCACGTAAGTACAAAGAAGGTGCAAGCGTTATCCACGCTATTGAAGCACACCACGGTGATGTTGAAGCAAACAGTATTGTTGCATGTCTTGTTCAGGCGGCTGACGCAATCAGTGCGGCACGTCCCGGTGCAAGAAGAGAAAACATTGAAACTTATATTAAGCGTTTGCAGAAGCTTGAAGAAATTGCCACAAGCTTTGACGGTGTTGAAAAGAGCTTTGCCATTCAGGCAGGCAGAGAAGTTCGTATTATGGTTAAGCCCGACAGAATCGGTGACGGCGATATGGATTTCATTGCACGGGAAATTGTTAAGAAGATTGAAAGCGATATGGAATATCCCGGTCAGATTAAGGTAAACATAATCCGTGAAACAAGAACTGTAGCGTTTGCTAAGTAAAAATAAAAGCCGGGTTTCCCCGGCTTTTGTTTTTCCGAATTGAATAATATTATACAGGTGACATGATGAACATTTTATTTATAGGTGATATCTGCGGCAGATGCGGCAGAGAAGCACTTTTTACCTATCTTGAGGATATTAAATACGAATACAACATTGATTATACAATAGCCAACGGCGAAAATGCCGCAGGCGGTTTAGGTATAACAGTTAAAACATATGAAGAAATGACACGGGCAGGTGTTGACTTTTTCACCTTGGGCAACCACGCATTTTCAAAAGCAAACGATGCAACTGTGCTTTTGGAACGTGGCGAAAATATTGTGCGACCCTCAAATATGCTTCCGGAAAACCTTCCCGGAGAAGGATTGGCAATTGTACGTGGAAAAAATGGTGAAAAAATTGCAATTATAAACCTTTTGGGCAGAATATATATGGAGGAAGCAAAAGACCCGTTTAAGGAAGCTGAAATCCTTATTGAAAAGGCAAAAAAGGTTACAAATATAATAATTGTGGACTTCCATGCAGAAGCCACAAGCGAAAAGGAAGCCATGGGATTTTACCTTGACGGGAAAGTAACGGCTGTTTTCGGCACCCATACCCATATACAGACGGCAGATGAAAAAATACTTCCCAAGGGCAGTGCATATATTACAGATGCCGGCATGACAGGGGCTGTAAATTCCGTTTTGGGGATGGAGGTCAATACCGCTGTGGGAAGGTTTGTAACTCCCGATGAAAGCCATCCCTTTAAAAGTGCCGAGGGAAAGGCACGTTTTTGCGGAGTCTGTGTAGCAGTTGATGAAAAAACAGGAAAAGCTTTAGGAGTGAAAAGAATTTGGAAATCGTAAAAAAGGATAATGTGCAGTTTCTTGTAAGTGAAAAAATAAAAGCGTTGCACGGTTTTACCCTTCGGTCAGGTGGGGTAAGCTGTGGGGATTTTGACTCTCTTAACGTTGGTTTAAGGCGTGGTGACAACCCATTTAACGCTATGAAAAATATTGAAATTTGCTGTGATAAAATGGGACTTAACAAGGGAAATCTTACCCTAACTTATCAGACCCATACAAATAACGTGCGTTTTGTAACGGAAAACGACATTGGCAAGGGCTTTATCCGTGAGTGGGGCGAAGGCGTTGACGGCATTGTGACTAACTTAAAAAACGTTCCCATAATGTGCTACAGTGCAGACTGCGTGCCTACCCTTTTATATGACGGGGTAAACCATATTATCGGTGCAATTCACGGCGGTTGGCGTGGCACAAAGGAAAATATAATAAAAAATGCCATACAACTTATGTGCCGGTATGGCTCCTTAGAGGAAAACATTACAGCCTTTATAGGTCCTGCCATAGGCATATGCTGTTACGAAGTGAGTGAGGATGTGGCACAGGAATTTTCCGATTATAAAGAAGCTGTCAAAGAAAAGGAAAACGGTAAATACCTTTTGGATTTAAAAAAGATTACCCAAATTCAGCTTGAACAGGCAGGGGTAATGAAGGAAAACATTGAAAACAGTCATATATGCACCTGTTGCAAAAACGATTTGTTTTTCTCCCACCGTAAACAAAAGGGAAAAAGCGGACTCTTAGGCGGATTTATACAAATGATTTGAGGTTTTGAACATGAAAAAGATTTGCTCTGTTATTTTAATAGTGGCTATGCTTTTTGTACTGGCAAGCTGTCAGATGAGGCAAAACGGCACAGGCGATGGGGAAGAAAATCTTCAAAACGGTACTGTTATAAACCTGCAGATGCGTCAGCCGGACTCCTTTGACCCCCTTCTTACAGAAAGGAAAAGTGTAAGGGATGCACTTTTAATGGTTTATGAACCCCTCTTTAACATTACCGATAAATTCGGATGTGAAATGGTTTTGGCTGAAAACTATGCCTTTAACGAGAATGCCACAATTCTTACCGTAAGAATAAAAGAGGGCGTTTTCTGGCATGATGGTACGCCGTTCATTTCAGATGATGTGGTTTATACGGTAAATAAAATAATGTATAACCCTAAGTCATCCTATTATGACAACTTAAAGAACCTGCAAAGGGTTGAAAGCCTCAGTAATTATGAGGTTGCCTTTTATCTCAATACATCTGATGCACAGTTTATATACACTTTGTATTTCCCTATTGTAAGCAAAAATTATACCGACGGTATAATTAACGGCACAGGTGCTTATATGCTTAATGAGGAGGACGGTAAAAGTCTTAAACTTGTGAAAAATCCCCTGTGGCACGGCGGTGAGGTCTTAACGGAAAATGTAAATGTTATTTATATGCGTACATCACAAATGGCACAGGAGGCATTTTCGTCGGGGAAGCTCCATGCCCTTACAATGGATATGATTGATACGGAAAACTTCCCTATTAAGAAAAGTAATACGAAACATTTTTACACTGACGGAATTTTTGAATTTATAGGTTTTAATACGAAAAGGGGTATTTTTTCTGACCATCTTCTCCGCATTGCGGCTACAAATGCCATAAACCGTGGTGAGATGGAAAAAATCTTCTCTGATGGAACTTCTGCAGGTTTCCCCGGACTTACGGGAAGCGATGTTTTTTCGCCCTCCTATGAATTGTCCGCCTATAACCTTGATTATGCAAGAGAGGTTATTTTCTCTGCGGGATGGACAGATTTGGATTATGATTTGTTGCCTGAAAAAATCTTCGACGGCGAAATTAAGAACATGGAATTCACACTTTTATGTGCAAATTCGGACCCCTTACGTCAAGAGGCGGCATATGCAATAAAGAGCCAGCTTGAAGAAGCCTTGTTTACGGTCAATGTGGAAATTGTAGATGTTGAAGAGTTTAACACAAGGCTTTCGGAGGGGGATTTTGATGCCTACATCGGTGGAGCCTACTACGATAAACCGTATGATGTGTATGAGTTTTTTGCAACAAACGGAAAGTTTAATTATCAAGGCTATTCATCCAATGAAATGGACAGTGCATTGAAAAACTTTTCAAGTTGTATAAACGAGGCAGACGCACAGGCGGCATTTGAGGTAATATGCTCTGTCTTTGCTGCACAACAGCCTATTGCAGGGCTTGTATTAAGAAATGCTTTTATTGTTACAAATAAATATATAGAAGGTGAAATAAATCCATATCCATATTCGCCTTATGCAAATGTTCATAAGTGGATTGTGAAGTGATGAAAGGTGGGTTTTATGAAAAAACTAATAGGCTCCTGGAGCTTTTATAAACGTACGTTGATGATAGCAATTCCCATTATGATTCAAAACCTGATTACCAATTTTGTGGCACTTATTGATAATATCATGGTGGGACAAGTTGGAACAGAACAAATGACAGGTGTTGCTATTGTCAATCAGATTTTGTTTGTTTTTAATTTAACTGTTTTCGGTGCCCTTAGCGGTGCAGGCATATTTTCGGCACAGTTTTTCGGCAAGGGTGATAGGGAGGGCGTGAAATACACCTTCAGGTTTAAGCTGATGACGGTAGCTTGTATAACAGCACTTGGTATAGGTATATTTTTAATAGGCGGTGAAAGCCTTATAACAATATACTTAAATGAGGGGGATTCAGGCATTGACCCCATTTTAACATTTAATTACGCCAAGGAATATCTGATAATTATGTTAATAGGTCTTGTGCCTTACGCTTTGGAACAGGTGTATTCGGGTACACTTCGTGAGGGCGGTATTGCAACGGTGCCTATGAACGCAGGCATTGCGGCAGTTATTACAAACACACTTTTGAACGCCCTTTTAATATTCGGCTTAGGACCTTTCCCCACTCTTGGTGTAAAAGGTGCGGCAATTGCAACGGTTATTGCAAGATTTCTTCAGGCGGGTATTGTTATTTCATGGACTCACATAAAAAGAAATGTGCTTGTCTATCCCAAGAGCGTTTATCGCTCACTGTTTGTGCCTAAAGAGCTTGCCGGGAGGATTACCATCAAAGGTCTTATACCTCTTACCGCAAATGAATGTCTGTGGTCTGCAGGGCTTGCGGTATTGTCCGCTTGCTATGCAATGCGTGGCATTGACGTTGTGGCAGGGCAGAATATAGCAACAACTGTTGTAAACTTATTTAATGTGCTGTTTATTGCCTTTGGTTCGGGCGTGTCTGTTGTAATCGGACAGATGCTTGGTGCAAACGAATTGAAAGAGGCGAAGGAAGCGGCACCGAAACTGATTTTCTTTTCCACAGCCATGTGTGTTGTGATTGGAGGCATTATGGCAGTTTTTGCACCCTTGTTCCCAAAACTTTACAACACCACAGCAGAGGTAAAGGAGCTTGCAACTGCATTTATCATAATAAGTGCAATATGGATGCCTGCCCACGGTATGCTCCATGCTACCTATTTTACTCTTCGTGCCGGAGGAAAAACTGTAATAACATTTTTCTTCGATTGCGGATTTTCATGGATTGTAAGTGTGCCTCTGGCGTTCTGCCTTGCAAGTTTCACAGGATTAAATATTATAGCCATTTACTTTATCGTTCAAAGTGCAGAACTGATAAAATGCGTTATTGGAGCTGTTCTTATAGGTAAGGGCGTATGGCTAAGTAATATAGTACAATAGGAGGATATAGTTATGAAGAAATTTCTTATTTTATCATTATCAGCATTGACTTTTGCTTTGGCTTTCACAGGATGCGGAAAGGAAACTGTTCAGATTGAAGACCCCACAGAGGAACCCACAGAGAACATTGTGGTTATCGAAGCTACAGACCAAAGGGTTGTAACAGACCCTGAGGAAATAGAAAACCTTGTGGCTCAATACGGTATTCCCATTGAATCGGAAAGCATCGGAAGAATTGTGGAAGCGGAAATTGACGCATCTGTATTTGATTAAAAGTTGTAAAAAGAAAGGCTATCGGGAATTTCCCGGTAGCCTTTCTTGTGAGTTTTTTATTCAACTTCAGTAATAATTAAAACTTCTACACTGTCTGTCTGTATTGCCTTTGCACCTGCCTCTGCCTTTTCGGCACCTAAGAAAAGGTTTGAATGTTTGAATACTAAAGTATAACGATCATCATCAATATTCGTAATGGTCATAAGCTCGTTGTCGCCCTTGCCGCCGTTCCATACAATAAGGTTTTTGCCGCTTTCGGTGCTGTTGCCGGGAACATTGACAGCGTAACCTGAGGCTTTGTTACACAGTACATTTCTGCCCTGCCATTCTCTCATCCTCCAAATCTGATTATCATCACCTGTGTTTTCTTCAAACGTTAAAACACTGCCCTTATTGGAAGCATCCTTTGCTGTTAAAACAAGGTTTGTTCCGGGAATGGAAATTGTGCAGTAGAAGGCTTCATTATTGTCATCGTCAAAAGCCATTGCATTTTCATAATAGGGCTGATACTTTTCATAGTAGATGGGGTCTGATGTATAAAGAAGTGCCGCATAAGCTTGAAAACGGTTGGGATAAACCTTTTCAAGCTCTGTAAGGGAATCTTCGTCTGTTCTCAAAAGGTTGTACATACGGGAAAATTCAGCCAAATCCTCCTCACGGTTTGAATTGCCGTAAGATGACATGGAAATCATATCGTTTTCCCTTGCTCTGTTCCAAAGGGCAGATTCACTTGTAAGGTTAGAGTCTAAAACGTGACCTAATTCATGGGCAAGAGTATGTGCAATCTGCTTTTCGTTTGGTACCCATGTAAGACGAATCCAGATTGTGTCGCCGCCGCCGTTATAGCTGTTTGCACTGTCCTGACGGTAGATAAGTCGTTTTATGTGTCGTCTTATTGCGTAAGGGAAACGGGCAAGTGCATTTATGGCATCTGTTACAATTGGGGAATCTTCCACAGTTGAAATCATTGTCCATTCGTGAACCTGACCTTCAACATCCCCTTCCATTTTAACGGAATACTTCCATACGGGAAGCATCGTTCCACGCCATACATCATAGGATTCTTCGTATACTGTGTCAACGATTTCATACTTTGCCTTTTCCTTGTCGGGAAGGATTTCGCCAAAGTCAACCTGACCGTAAACTGTAATATTCAGACAATCTTTAAGCACATCTACCTGTTCTTCTTCTGAAAGGTTAAAGTAATCTGTTGTGATAAGTTTGTCTTCAACAGCTGTGTATACACGTGCACCGAAAGGAAGCGTGGTGTAAACGAAGGAGTCAAATCTTTCCTTTGTAACGCTGTCAAGAGCCTTGTAACCGTCACTCTGCTTGAGAGAACCCATGCTTGTTTCTCCCTTGTATATAAGAGTGAATTTCTGTGTGTCATCACCTGTTAATTCCTCTTGTGTTGTATATCTTTCTGTTGCTGTAAGAGCAAGAGAGGAATGTTTGAATGTAAATGTGTATGTACCGTCATCGTTAAGTATTGCCTTTACAAGCTGGTTGTCACCACCGTTTGAAGTGTACTGTGTAACCTCAACTCCCGGAAGTGTGGAAAATGCGGAAATATCCATGCTTTTACCGGAATTTCTGTTCACTATCTTATAGTAGCCGTCCCCAACTTGCGTAAATGCCCATATCTGGTTTGTGTTTTTTGCATCTCCTGCAACAACAACCTTGGCACCGTCAGCTGTGTTAGCATGTTCCACTGCAAGGTAAAGCGAGGTTGAAGCATGTACAAGTTCAAAATATTTTCCTGAAAGTGTATCGCTTGAAAGTGTATCACTTACGGGTGTTGATACATATACTTCACGTGTATCGTCTTTCCATTCTACATCCTTGCCTAATGCTTCGCAAAGGGCACGAAGGGGAAGATAGGTGGAAGAATCAACGATAACGCCTTTTTCTTCCATAAGTGTGCCGTCAAGGTAAATGTTTATCCCGTCACCCTTTTCTGTTTCTTCGGGTGCTTCACCTACAATAGCACTGCTTGTTTCACTGTCCCAGTCCACACTGTAACCTAATGCTTCACAAAGGGCACGAAGGGGAAGGAAGGTGGAATCTTTAATAATCACACCGTCTTTCTCAATCCTTTCACCGTCAAGATAAACGGGGATGCCACCAGCCTCGGATGCAAAAGCCATAGGTGCAAATGAAAGAAGCATCGCCAAAGCAAGGCATAATGATAAAATTTTTTTCATGTGAAATCCTCCTTGTATTATATAGTTTAAATATCCTTTTCAGGGACATTTGCCACCATAACAAGTTTAACACTAAAGTCTTTTAAAGTAAAGAGAAATGTTACAATTCGGTTACAAAACTTGAAATTTAAAATCAATAGGAGTATAGTTCACCTAAAGCTGAAAAGAAAGGTAGTGAATCAATGGAGCAGGCAAAGATTGACAGAATAAACTATCTTGCTAAGAAAAAGAAAGAAGAAGGCTTGAGTGAGGCAGAGCTTATAGAACAAAAGGAACTTAGGGAAGAATATTTACAAGCAATAAGAAAAAATTTCAGAGCAACTCTTGACAATATTGAAATAACAGATTAACAAAACATTTTCGTTGTATGGTCAGAAAGGTCGTGATAGCATGAAAAGTTTTAAAGTAATGCTTTCATCTATTGTTGATGTTAAAAATTTTGTGAATATTGTAAACAAGTTTGATTTTGATTTGGATTTGGTTTCAGGAAGATATGTTGTTGATGCAAAAAGCCTTATGGCAATTTTTTCATTGGATTTATCTTCTCCCCTGACACTTAGGGTATACACCGAGGAAACAGAAGAGCTATTAAAGAGTCTGAAAGAATTTATTGCATAGGGATATGAGAGGGTAAAATGGAAAAGTATTTAAAAGAAATTGACAACGTCATAGAAAACGGACGGTTTAAAGATAATTGGGAATCATTGGGGCAGTACACTGTTCCTTCTTGGTATAAAGATTTAAAGTTTGGCATTTTTATTCATTGGGGTGTGTACAGTGTCCCCGCTTTTTCAAGCGAATGGTACCCAAGAGGTATGTACATTAAAGGTACATGCGAATATGAACACCATATAAAAACCTACGGTGAACATAAAAATTTTGGATACAAGGACTTTATACCTATGTTTAAAGCCGAAAAGTTTAACCCCACTGAATGGGCAGAGCTTTTTGAAAATGCAGGTGCACAGTACGTAATCCCCGTTGGGGAGCATCATGACGGCTTCCAGATGTATGACAGCGACATTTCAATCTGGAATGCAAAAAATATGGGACCGGGACGGAATGTTTTAGGCGAGCTTTATGATGCTTTTGACAAAAAGGGCTTGGTAAAAGGTGTTTCTTCACACCGTGTAGAACATTGGTTCTTCTTAGGTCATGGGAAGGAATTTGATTCAGATATAAAGGAACCTTTACAAAGGGGAGATTTATACTGGCCTTCCATGCCCGAGGCAGACCACCACGATTTGTTTTCAACACCTGTACCAACAGAGGAATTTTTAAACGACTGGCTTGTAAGGTGTTGTGAAATTGTTGATAAATATCAGCCATCCATAATATATTTTGACTGGTGGATTCAGCACAGTGCATTAAAACCCTATTTGAAAAAGTTTGCGGCATATTATTATAACCGTGCAACCGAGTGGGGTAAAGAGGTTGTTATCAACTATAAGCATGATGCTTTTCAGTTCGGCACAGCGGTAGTTGATATTGAGCGAGGTCAGCTTGCCGAGGCAAAGCCTTATGTATGGCAAACCGATACTGCTGTTGCAAAAAACAGCTGGTGCTATACAAAGAACAACAGTTATAAAACATCATCCCAGATAATTCAGGACTTGGTGGACATTGTAAGCAAAAACGGAAGGCTTCTTCTTAACATAGGCCCCAAGGCAGACGGCACAATCCCCGAGGAGGATAAAAACATTCTTCTTGAAATCGGTGATTGGCTTAAAATAAACGGAGAAGCAATTTACAGTTCAAAAAGTTGGCGTATTCCCGGTGAAGGACCTACAAAGGTTACGGAAGGTCAATTCTCCGATAACGAAGCAAAAAACTATACAAAGGAAGATATTCGATTCACGGTTAAGGGCGAGTGCATTTATGCCATTTGCCTTAATATGAAGGGCAGCAGTGACGTATGCATTAAATCCCTTAATATTTCCGATTGCTCTGTAAAACCTAACTTCTCCGGAATTATAAAGGATGTAAAGGTTTTGGGCCATGATAAATGCCAATGGACCCGTGATACGGAAGGGTTACATATTACAACAGATTTTATAGATACGGATAAGCCTGTTGTATTTAAAATAATAATTGAATAAAAATTTAAAAAAATAGTTGCAAAAGTGGTTTTCTTATGTTATAATCACTTTTGCAACTGAATAAGCCGATGTGATGGAATTGGCAGACGTAACGGACTCAAAATCCGTCGGTGGCAACACCGTGTGGGTTCGACTCCCACCATCGGCACCAAAACAAAAATCCTATCGCAAGATGGGATTTTTTGTTTTGTATTATTCATTATTAATTATTCAATATTCATCATTCATTAAGAAAGGATTTTTGTAATGAATAATGAAGTCGCCTACGGCTGATGAATAATGAACAATACGGTTATGTTGTATAATTTTCATAAGATAAAAAAATTTGTCAACAGATGCAATCGATAAATTTATCTTGACAGATTAAATTAGAAAGGTTATAATATTATTAGAATAATTCTAATAATGAGTTGAGTAAAATGACAAAGTATGAGAAACGCATATATGAAATTATTAATCAATCATCATCACATATGACTGCTGAGCAAATCTATCAGATATTAAAAGCTGATTTCCCCGGTGTAGTTTTGGCAACTGTTTATAACAATTTAAACAAGCTGTACCGAGACAGGCTTATCAATAAAATTTCGGTGGAGGGCATGAGTGAGCGTTATGACAGAATTGTTAAGCACGACCATATTGTTTGCCAAAGCTGTGGGAAACTGACAGATATACAGCTTGAGGATTTGACGGAAACTTTAAAAAAACAAGTTGGTACAGATTTTTTGTTTTACGATTTGAAAGTATTCCATGTGTGTCCCGAATGTAGGAAAAAACTCGGTAAAGACAAGAATATTCGTTGATATAACACTCCTCTAGGTTAGCAGATAGTGAAATTTGTTGGATAACGTGAAAGTTCATTTTAGATTATAAATTTTAATGTCATTTATAATAAAGTGCGCATGCGGGAGCAAACAACCCGTAAATATATTATGTAAGGAGATATAACAATGAGAAGTATTACCACATTGGATTTGCAGTATGCCCATCGTTTCTATGGGTTTAAGGGAGAAGCACAGTATTTGCACGGACACACGGGAGTACTGACTATAGAAGTTGAGGATTCGGTTAATGCCGGAGTTAATATGGTTTTCCCGTGCAATGAAATTCAAAAGACTGCATGGGAAGTTCTTAAAAATTTTGACCATGCTTTGATTCTTCGTGAAGATGATCCGCTTTTGCCGGCTATTCTCGATGTCTATGAAAAACAGGGAATTAAAAACGGTACTCCGAACAATGTTATGAAAGGCCCTGCTTTCAAAACTGATTTGGCGACGGCATATCCGGATTGCCGTTTGGTGGTTACAAAGGAAACAATGACCGTTGAAGGTATGATTAAAATTGTTTACGATTTATTGAAAGATAAGCTTAATATCGTTAAATTGACCTTTACCAGCGGTGTTAATGCGGCTTCCGAGGAATACGAACCGAATTTGAATGTAGACCGTTGTCCTCTTTGCGGTATTGCACTGAACGAAAACGGCGTTTGCCCGAAATGCGGTTATAAAAAAGCCTGAATTATATATCTGTAATGGGCAACGATAAACCTACTTGGAAAAACGAGGATTAATTGTGGACCGACCCCCAAAAGTCAGACTTTTGGGGGTCGGTCCGTTTTGATTAACGAATTGAAAAGGTGGTTGAAAAAGTGCTTTATGTTATAATCGCCTTTGCAACTTAATAGGCCGTATTCAAAGGCGGTAGCTTATTACTGTAAATGTAAACGGTTTTTGTTTCATTATCCCACTTAACATAATATCCTAATGCTTCCGATATTGCCCTTACAGGCACTAATGTTATGAAATTATGGATACATGCAGGAGTGTCAAGCTCTACTTGCCTGTGATTAACGGTCATTTCGGGATTTCCCATCTGAATTTCAACCAGAATGTCATCTTTTGTTGCAATTACGGTTTGTGTGTCGTTGTCCCACAAAACCTCAGCACCAAGTGCTTTAAATATTGCACGGGCAGGTACCATCGTACGGTTATTTATTATTATGGACTGTGTTTCAGTGCTAAGCTTATTGTTATCCACAATGATTTTTATATCGTCATCTTTAGTCGCAGGGGTTGAAACGTTAAAATCGGGAATCTCTTCAAAAAGACCCAGGGAATATTTTTCATCCAGCCGTGATATGGTGCCATCATCATAAAGTGCTTTTATTTCTTTGTCAATAGCATCTGCAAGAGGTGCGTATTTGCATGCAACCACATATTCATCCTTACTGATTGAAAACATATTTTCAAGGTTTTTGAACCGTTCTTCTTTTAAAACTTTGCCGTTAAAGCCGTTATAAACTGCGGCGGCATCGCACTGTTGGGTTAAAACGGCACAAAGTGCATCTGCCTCAGTTGGCATAGGGACTATTTCACAGCCCGTATTTTCTAAAAGTTCACGTGCCTGCGAAAATGCCTCAAGGGCAATTTTTTCCCCTTTCAGGCTGTTTATATGGGAAAAATCAGCCTTATTTTCACCCGGAGCAACAATTACAATACTCATGGAGGCATATGGCTCGGTTACAAAGGCATGTTTTGCAACCTCTTCTGTAAAGGTTAACGCATTCCATATACAATCAATTCTTCCGGATGAAAGCTCAATAAATTTCTTATCCCAAGAAATTTCCACAAATTCCGGGTTGTAACCTAACCGTGCACAAACCTCTTTTGCAAGGTCTGTGTCAAAGCCTGTAAGGGTAGCGTTTTCATCATAAAAGTTAAAAGGATAGTAAAGTGTCATACCTATTCTTAAGGTTGGTAATTCATTGGCGTCAACTGCAATTGATAACGGAAAAACAGTAAACAAAACAGTCGTCAGAATTATAAAAGACAGTGCTCTTTTCATGCCAATCCTCCCCACATTTAATTTTATCTTTTATCCGCAAAACACAAGAATGATAAGAGATTATTATTCATTGCCGAATACTATAATGTGAAAGCTCATTTTACGTTATAGATACATCTTGTATTCAGTATATACAAAAATTGCATGTCCGTCAATAAAATTATTCCGTTACAATTTTAATAATAAAATATTGTCAACAATGCTTAAATTTTATTGCCCGGATTATTTCTATAAACGCCCCGTTACCTCTTAGGGTTCAAATCCAGTCTGTAATGAAAAAAGAGAAACCACCAACTCTGTTGATGCTTTCTCTTTTTTTGGTCGGAGTGACGGGATTTGAACCCATGGCCTCTTGTACCCGAAACAAGCACGCTACCATCTGCGCTACACCCCGATAATAAAGCTATATATTAAATTGTTTTCCCATCGGAGGTAGTGGTACGCAGTGCTTAACGCACGCTTCCGTTTGCGGTGCCCTCATTGGCTCGCTCAATTGCTTGCCAATTTCGACCGCGGCACAACCTGCACCCTCCCTTAATCCGCCACAGGCGGCGGTCGGGTTCGGTTCCATCTGCCATGCACCCCGAAAGTGAATTTACTTAGAAATTATAACACGTATTTAAGTACTTAGTCAACACTTTTTATTAAAAACTCTTATAAACTTAAATGACGATATAAAATGTCAATTAATAATTTTTATGTCTACTTTTCTTGACCGGTACATTGACTTATGTAGTATTAAGTGGTATAATTCTATTGAAAAGTGTATAAAATATACGATAAATAATATTGAAAAGTGTAGAAGGCGTGAAATGTTATGTTGTACAGAAAAATTCAATCTTATATAGAAAACTATTTAAAATCAAATTCCAATAAAGTACTTGTTATTGACGGGGCAAGGCAGATTGGAAAAACTTATATTATACGTTATACCGGAGAAAAACTTTTTGAAAACTACATTGAAATTAATATGATTGAAGATTTTTTGGGTGATAAGCTTTTTGCAAACGTCAGGACTGTGGAAGATTTTTATTTGCAGGTAAGTATGCTTGCCGGAGATAAAATGAGAGATAAAGATACTACTTTAATATTTTTGGATGAAATACAGGCGTATCCTCATTTGCTTACACTTTTGAAATTTTTAAAGCAGGACGATAAATTCAACTATATTGCAAGCGGTTCACTTTTGGGGATTACTCTGGCCCAAACAACATCAATTCCCATAGGCAGTATAGAAGTAAAACGCATGTATCCTTTGGATTTTGAGGAGTTTTTGATAAGTCAGGGCTTTAACGATTTTTCCATAAAATCATTAAGAAAAAAATTTGAATTGAGAGAAAGTCTGGATATAAATACACATAACAGAATACTGGATCTGTTT
>JBJDXJ010000006.1:0-10186 GCA_051866635.1 Clostridia bacterium
CACGCTGTCGGGGATTGTTATCTCCTTTAAACTGCTGCAGAAACAAAACGCATTATTCCCTATACTCGTCACGCTATCGGGGATTGTGACGCTCGTTAAACTGCTGCAACTATAAAACGCACCCTCCCTAATAATCGTCACGCTGTCGGGGATTGTTAACTCCGTTAAACTGCTGCAACTATAAAACGCACCATCCCCTATACTCGTCACGCTGTCGGGGATTGTGACGCTCATTAAACTGTTGCAACTATCAAACGCATTATCCCCTATACTCGTCACGCTGTCGGGGATTGTGACGCTCATTAAACTGCTGCAACCATAAAACGCATACATCCCTATACTTGTCACACCGCTGTCAATCACAACAGATTTGATAATTGACCGATTTCTGTACCACGGCACAGATGAAAAAAATTTCCAGACTGTCATACCACCACTGCCGCTTATTGTAAGGGTACCTTCATCGTCAAGTGCCCACGTTAAATTTTCGCCGCAAGTACCGCTTGCCGTTTCGGCAAATACCGGCATTGGCACTGTCAAAACGATGTTAAAAACCATGCAGAGTATTAGCACCGTACATAAAAACTTTTTCATAAAACTTCACCTCACTGAAAACTTGGTTTTAATATATCACAATTTCTATATTTTAGTCAATATAAATATATTATATTATGAATATATTTATAATATATTTTAAAATATTGATTTATATTATAATAAATCACGAGGTGATTTATGTGGCTAAAAATGTTATACGAATAAACAAAAAAGGCGAAGACGGCTACAAAGTAATATCCGTCCGTATAAAAGAAGGTGTATTAAAAAAGATTGACGATTTATCCGAGCAAAGCAACCGTTCCCGAAACGAACTTATAAATATTATCCTGGAAAGCTCCGTTGACGACGTGGAAATAAACTAAAATCCCAAGCAAAATTTGCTTGGGATTTTTAATATGCAAAACAGTAAACGGCTATATTTTTGCCGATAAGTTATGATTTAGTTGTTACACAGCTTGCCGTGCGGCAATATATAAATCAATATCCTCTATAATATAATTGCTGCCGGTAGTGTGCAATGCTTCAAAACAGCTTACTATATATTCCGAAACCTTATACTTACTAAAAATTTCTGCAACCTGCTTACCTGTGAGATTTTTTGCCGATTTATACTGTTCAATGCAAAAAATTAAAAAATTACCTTCTTTACTCACAATTACACCTCCTCCGGGAATAGAAAGCCGCCCGTTTTCTGTTCTTCGTCAAACATATTGAATAGCGTTAAGGGGCTTAAGTGCCACAATTTTGTTTCCTCCTGCTCTAAAGCTTCATACACTTTTGATTTATAGAATATATCCGATGCCTCTATTTCATCCCATGAATAGTTTTTCACAATCAGTTCAATTACAGCAGGAACTATTAAAATCAGCATTGCTTCAAACTTTTTCTTATCCATTAAAACTCCTCCTCCGGCACCGTTCCCGTAAATTTCAAATACGAAAATGCTTTTTCTGAGGCAAACACCATTTGATCATAAAGCTTTTTTACTTTCAACGCTTCAAGAGTTTGTTCCTTTGTCAACGCACCTGCCTGATAAAGAGTAAATGTTGTATATACGTCATCATTTGCTACCGGTCCGTAAATTATGTCGTAATTTTCGCCTTTATAATTTCCGGAACGGTTTGCGGCTACAAAGTCGAGCCATTCTTCATCAGGTGCATTAAACCTTAAGACTAAACATTCTTCAAATATTTTTTTCTCGTCAACCTCATATATTAAAACTTGCATTTTCCCCTCTTTTTTTCTTTTAAAAACCTTTTGGGCAAAATTAATCGCTTGCACCTTATTAGTTGTTGTATAAAAACCAAAGCCAAAATCAAGAAATCTGTTCTGCGGTATAAGTTTTGGTTGCCTGGCAACAATATTACTGCCGTGATAAACTATCATATGTTCCCCTCCAATGCCTTTTGTGCAATTTTCAATTCACCTTCAAGTGATTTTATCATCACTTCAATATGCTTCCTTTTTTCGATAAGCATTTCGATTTCTCCGGCATCTTTGCCAAGATATTTCGTCACTATTTTTTTACCGTCACGATATTTTAAGTAATAATACACCTTCCCGTTTTTGTCAACGGACGAAACACTCCCCTTTGGAAGACGGCTTAAAATACCCCTGTATTCATCAAGCATATACTCTATCCTGTGTTTTTCTTTAAGTATAGTATTAATTATCAAATTCACACCTATCACCTACGGTTATTATATACAACATTTCTAAAAATGTCAACCATTGTTGTAGACAACGGTTGAAAATCCATAGCTTTTGGCATAACCTTTTGTATAATAACATTTTTTGTAAAAAACAATCCGCTGATTACATTTCAGCGGATTGTTTTATTTCACCATGTTCTTTTTCAAAAGCGGCTATTCTCTTTTTAATCATTTGCTCAAGCTCTTTATTCTTTGTTCTGCCCTCATATTCTGCTATATAGCCAAGTTTTTCTAACAAAACAGGATTAATACGCAATGTGTATCTTGCCAAGCAATCTTTCATTTTGACGCCTCCAAAATTAACTATTGACATCATTATAGCGTCACAGTATAATTATATGTAATAATGAAGCAATTTTGACTCATAGTTTTTTAAAGGGCTGATATATTTGATTTGCACATTTGGCGGTGCTTACCAAAATGTTACGCCAAGGAAAAACCGTAATTAATTTGTCGGAATAATACATAAAGTCATTTTTGCTTTAATGTATAATCAAATACTTTTTTAACAGAAATATGAGAGGAGCTGTAAAAAAAGTCTCTAAAGAAATAAGTTAAGACCATTTGGGACAGCCCCCCTTTGGCAAATTGGGAGATAATTTGCCAAAGAAACCTTGCGAGGTTTTGTTGGGACAGTCCCGAAATGGTCTTTTTGTTATCTCAGAGCCACTTTTTTTTACAGCCTCTTTTAATATTCAAAACCGTAAACGGCAGCATTTTTGTCAAGTTTATTAAATGGATTTAACAAACTTGATTTACTTTTAGAGTTTATTAATTTTATATTACATTTTTCCAAAAAATCGCATAAACAATCGAGCTACACATACTTTTTCATATGCTTAATTGCACTTTTTTCAAGCCGTGACACCTGTGCCTGGCTTATGCCAATTTCCTCGGCAACCTCGGTTTGTGTTCTGCCACGGAAAAACCTAAGGTCAAGTATTTGTTTTTCCTTATCATTTAAGTGGTCCATAGCTTCCTTTAAAACAATATGCTCAATCCATGATTCATCATTCTTTTCATCGGACAGTTGGTCCATAACAAACACCGCATCACCACCGTCATGGTACACAGGCTCAAACAGGCTTATAGGCTCGCTTATTGCATCTAATGCAAAAACTATTTCCTCCTTGGGTTTCTCAAGTTCCTTTGCAATTTCGTCTATGGTGGGTTCTTTTCCGTTAAGATTTGTAAGCCGTTCTTTAATGCTCAATGCACGGTATGCCGTATCCCTTAAAGAACGGGATACACGTATGGAATTATAGTCACGAAGGTACCTTCTTATCTCCCCTATTATCATTGGTACGGCATAGGTGGAAAACTGCACCCCCTGCTCCGTATCAAAATTGTCAAGTGCTTTGATAAGCCCAATACACCCTACCTGAAACAAGTCGTCGGGGTTTTCGCCTCGGGAAGAAAACCTGCCTATAATACTTAAAACAAGCCTCAAATTTCCATTTATGAACTGTTCCCTTGCTGACATATCGCCTTCTTTTATTTTTACAAAAAGTTCTTCCTTTTCTTTAGCTGAAAGCACAGGTAATTTGGAAGTATTAACTCCGCATATTTCTACTTTATTTATCATAAAATCCTCCATAAGAAAGATATATTAAAATCTTTCCCACAGAGGATTTTTTTATTCCAATATAGGAAATTAGAAATTCCCTATATTGGAATAAAATGCATTTTATCATATTGCCGTGCGAGAATTTCCTCACATGCTCGGAAAATGCAGATGGCGTAACAAAGTGTTTGCTCCTGTGTTCGCTTTAGCTAAGCTAATGCCAAAGGTGAGGAGACACTTTGTTATTGTTCCTTACTCTTTACGCTTTTCCAATAATTCTCATTGGCAGATTCAATTTTATTTTTCCCGTAAATATAGTATTTTTTATTTTTTAATTTATCGGGTAAATACTGTTGCTCAACATAATTGTTCGGATAGGAATGAGGGTATTTATATCCAACACCGTGACCTAAACTTTCACTGCCTTTGTAGTGGCTATCCTTTAAATGGGCAGGCACTTCCCCCGTGTCACCTTTTGCAATATCATTCATGGCTTCATCAATTGCACAAATTGCACTGTTTGACTTTGGTGCTGTTGCAAGCATTATAACTGCCTCCGCCAAAGGTATCCGTGCTTCGGGAAGCCCCAGTTGCAGTGCCGCATCTACACACGCCTTTGTTATAACTATTGCATTGGGATATGCCAAACCTATATCCTCTGCCGCCATAACAAGTAATCGTCTGCAAACACTTTGAATATCACCGGCTGTAAGAAGTCGTGCCATATAATGAATAGCTGCATCTACATCGCTTCCACGGACAGATTTCTGGAATGCAGAAAGCACATCATAGTGATCGTCACCGTCACGGTCATGGCGGAAGCTTTTTTTACTTGTGGTTTCCTCCACTATTTCAAGTGTAATATTCTTTTTACCCTCACTATCCCACTTGGCGGAAAGTGCCGCAACCTCCAAGGTGTTCAACGCTTTTCTAACATCACCGGAACAGGTGTTTGCAATATGTTCTTTTGCATCGGGATTTATAGAGACATTATCCCCCATTTCACCCAAAGCTCTGTCAAGGGCAATAACAATATCACCGGGGCTTACAGGCGAAAATTCAAAAACCGTGCAACGTGACAATATGGCATTATAGACATAAAAGTAAGGGTTTTCTGTAGTGGAGGCAATAAGTGTAACCTTGCCGTTTTCAATACATTCAAGAAGGCTCTGCTGTTGCTTTTTATTGAAATTCTGTATTTCGTCTAAATACAACAGAACACCATCGGTACCGAAAAGCATTTCACTTTCCTGTATAACCTGTTTTACATCCGAAACGGAAGCGTTTGTAGCGTTAAGTTTATACAGCCTTTTATTTGCACGCTTTGCCGCAATGTTGGCAACAGTTGTCTTGCCGACGCCGCTGGGTCCGTAGAAAATCATATTAGGGATATTACCGCTTTCCAAAATGTTTCTTAAAACCTTCCCCTCGTCCAGTAAATGGTGCTGTCCAACAACCATATTCAATTCATCAGGACGTATCCTGTCCGCCAAAGGACTGCTCATAAAAATCTTCCTTCTCTTAAAAATCAAGCAAACTCAGGCTTACCTGAGTTTGCAAAAAAGCTGTTATCATTAGTAAAGAGGGTATTTGTCGCAAAGAGTCTTTACTCTCCGTCTGATTTCATCCTGCTTTGTTTCAAATTCACAAGCAGTAAGATACATCAAGTCCGCAATTTCTTTCATATCCTCTTCTTTGAAGCCACGTGTCGTAACAGCAGGTGTACCAACTCTGATACCGCTTGTAACGCCGGGCTTTTCAGGGTCAAAGGGGATTGCATTTTTATTAACTGTAATACCAACCTCGTCAAGGCGGTGTTCAAATTCCTTACCTGTCATATTAAATGGACGAAGGTCAACTAACATAAGGTGGTTGTCAGTTCCGCCCGAAACAAGGTCAAAGCCCTTGTCTAAAAGTGCTATGCTGAGAGCCTTTGCATTTTTAGCAATTTGATGCTGATAGTTCTTAAATTCTTCGGAAGATGCTTCTTTGAAGCATACAGCCTTAGCCGCAATAATATGCATCAAAGGACCGCCCTGTATTCCGGGGAACACAGCCTTGTTAATAGCCTTTGCATGTTCTTCTTTGCACAAAATAAGTCCGCCACGGGGACCGCGAAGAGTCTTATGGGTTGTAGTTGTAACGAAGTCAGCGTAAGGCACAGGAGAAGGATGAACACCTGCCGCAACCAAGCCTGCAATGTGTGCCATATCAACCATAAAATATGCGCCCACTTCTTTTGCAATTTCGCTAAATTTCTTAAAGTCAATCTCTCTTGAATATGCACTTGCACCTGCTAAGATAAGCTTAGGCTTACATTCGTGTGCAAGTCGTCTGATTTCTTCATAATCAATAACCTGTTCATCCTCAGTTACACCGTAGGGAACAATGTTAAAGTATTTACCACTCATATTAACGGGACTGCCGTGTGAGAGGTGACCACCATGTGCAAGGCTCATGGAAAGAACAGTGTCGCCCGGGTTTAAAACAGCAAAAAATACTGCCATATTTGCCTGTGCACCACTGTGAGGCTGTACGTTTGCATGTTCAGCACCGAAAAGTGCCTTTGCTCTTTCTATTGCAAGAGTTTCAACTTCATCAACGTATTCACAGCCACCGTAGTATCTCTTTCCGGGATAACCTTCAGCGTATTTGTTTGTAAGAGGACTGCCCATAGCTTCTAAAACAGCTTCGCTTACAAAATTTTCAGAAGCGATAAGTTCAATCTTGTTTCTCTGTCTTCCGATTTCACGTTGCATCGCTTCATAAACATCAATGTCAACTTCTTTAACTTTGTTAAATTCCATGGTAATTCTCCTTTGAAAAAAACTTGACTTCATTATAACTAATAATTCTTTATTTTTCAAGCACTTTGTGATAAAATATTGCATGAGGTGAGAAAATATGCGAAAAAAAGAACGTGCAACAGAATTTATAAAAATACTGGAGCACTTATATCCCGATGCAATCTGTTCCCTTGTATACTCCGACCCTTTCCAACTATTGTGTGCGGTACAGCTTTCTGCACAGTGTACCGATGCACGTGTTAACCTTACAACACCTTATTTGTTTTCAAAATTTCCCGATGCACTCTCCATGTCAAAGGCAAAATTGGAAGATGTGGAATTAATAATAAAGCCTTGCGGTTTTTACCACAACAAGGCAAAAAATCTCATAAACTGTGCAAAGCAACTTGTTGAGGAATACAACTGTACTGTTCCCGATAATATGGACGAATTGCTGAAGCTGTCAGGTGTAGGAAGAAAAACAGCCAACCTTATATTGGGCGATGTTTACCACAAAGGCGGAATGGTTATTGATACCCACGCAAAACGTATATTGTACCGCATGGGCTTAACAAAAGAAACTGACCCTGTAAAAGTGGAGTTTGACACTTCTCCCTTAATTCCTACAGATAAGCAATCAGAATTTTGCCATCGCCTTGTGTTATTCGGCAGAGATATATGTACTGCAAGAAAAACCTACTGCGACAAATGTCCCGCAAAGGATTTTTGCCCCAAGAATAAGTATAAGAATTGAGGCTGTAAAAAAGTATCTAAAGAAATAAGTTAGACCATTTGGGACAGTCCCCCTTATGGCAAATTGGGAGACAATTTGCCAAAGAAACCTTGCGAGGTTTTGTTGGGACAGTCCCGAAATGGTCTTTTTGTTATCTCAGAGCCACTTTTTTTAAGCCTCAATTAGTCTACATAAAAGCTTTCGCAAACTGATTTATATGTGCTTTCATTTAAAACACTTTTAAGTTCAATCACACTTTTAAATCCGCCATGACTTTCACGATATTCTATAATTCTATTTGCATAATTTGCACCTATTCCCGAAACGGACTGTAATTCTTTACTGTCAGCAGTATTGAGGTTTACGGCACCTGTCAATTTGCTTCCCTTATAAGGCACATAAATTTCCTGACCGTCATACACATACTCCGCCAGATTGATAGAGTCAAGATCGGCATTTTCCAAAAATCCGCCTACGTATTTATCAACATCCTTAACCCTTGTACCAATGGGAACAGAGTAAAATCCGCTGTTTAAAACTGCACCTTTTACGTGTATGCCCACAGTAGCCTCTGTTGCATCTTCGTACAATCGCTCCTCCTGTTTGGTATAAACAAAAGCCGTAATTATAATCGCCACTAAAAACGTTATCCATATTATAGTTTTTACAAGCTCTTTTCTCTTTATATTCTTATCGTCCAAGTCAATTAGTTTTGCCATTATATCGTATTTTCGTACACGCTGTCATGCTGTAGGTCAGAAGAGTTATACGCCGCTACAGCCAAAGCGTCACACCTTTCGTTATAATCATGCCCTGCATGTCCTTTTACCCAGATAAGCTCCACATCGTGAATTGCAAGCTGTTTAAGAACCCTTTCCCACAAGTCAGGGTTCAACGCTTTCTTGCCGTCGCTCTTTTTCCAGCCCTTATTTTTCCATGAATATACCCATCCGTTTTTGATTGCATCAACCAAATATTTGGAATCACTGTATAATTTAACCTTACAAGGTTCCTTTAAAGATTCAAGTCCAACAATTGCGGCAAGTAATTCCATGCGGTTATTTGTTGTCAATATAAAACCCTCACTCATGACTTTTTCGTGTCCGTTAAAAGTCAATATTGCACCGTAACCGCCTTTTCCCGGATTTCCGCTGCAAGCACCGTCTGTATATAAATTTACTTCCTTCATCTGATTACGTTCGCCATAGCCTTCAAAATAGAATTTTCATCGTCACGCTGAGGCTTTTCGGCTCTTACCAAACTCCAGCTTTCAGAGTGAGTCGTAGTGTCCCCGGCTTCCAAAAGTGTAAGAGGTGACAAACACTCCATTTCTGTATAGCCGTCACAAGTATAACATTCACAGTTACAGTTATTGTCAGGATACTGTACATTCTTTTCATAATCAAACTTTTTAACAAAAGCAGCATTATTTACAAAATA
This sequence comes from Clostridia bacterium, assembly GCA_051866635.1. Lineage (GTDB taxonomy): Bacteria > Bacillota > Clostridia > UMGS1883 > UMGS1883 > RGIG1927. Next base: position 8,794 of record JBJDXJ010000006.1, read on the forward strand.
GACCATATATCCATGTTCGTTAATCACACCAAGCTTTGCCGCTTTGTCCGTATTTCTCTGGTCAACTGTGATAAATTCATCACCAATATAGAATCTTTCATCGTTCATAGGTGTATACTGCCAGAAGCAAACCCACTTATTTGGGAAAAATCCTGTATCTGTAACATTCTGAGGAATAACACAAAGACCGCCTGTCTGACAAACAGTAACTGTCCAGGGTGCAATCTTTGTTGCCCACGCACCATTGTTTGTAACGGAATGTTTAATGTCAACATCACCGTTTTCCTTCATGGTGATACATGTTGTATACTGCATAAAAGTCCATTCCTGCACAGGTGCTTCCAAAATGGCACCATTTTCGGTTATTGTACATTCAACCTTATAATCATCGGGGTAATATGTTCTGGGGTGGCGTTCGGGGCTAAGCCAAAGGCGATGACCACCTACAACGCACCAAGTATCACCCTTAAAAGGTGAGGCTGAAACATCGTTTGTATATTTGTTTTCTGTATCTTCAAAAAACATGTTTTCTTCGCCAACGTAAGCATAACGAACAATATAGGGACCACGTTCCAGCGTTGCAATAAGCTCCTTTTCACCGTTTGTAATTTTTAAACATTCACCATAATTTCCGTATGTAACTTTTGAAACTTCAACTTTACTCATAATAATTCACATAGCCTTTCTGCCACAAATAGTAATGAAATTTAATTTTTACGCACTTGTTGTGGCGGACAAGGCGTATAGTGTGAATTGTGTCCATGTGCGTTTTCTAAGCTTGCCGGGAACTTCTCGCATGGACAATCAAATCCTCCTTTAAACTATTATACAGTTATTATAACTGTATTAACTCTTTTTTGCAAGATAATTATTGACTAAATATTGAATTTGTGGTATTCTGTCTTGGTGTAAGGAGTTATTGAAATGACTAATCGTTTTATGCAAGAAGCACTGAATGAAGCATACAAGGCACTTGAAGTGGGCGAAATTCCCATTGGTGCGGTCATTGTAAGAAATGATGAAATTATTGCACGTGGCCATAATCTTCGCCAGACTATGCGTAATTCTCTTCTTCATGCGGAGATTGTTGCAATACAGAATGCTTGTAAGGTTATAGGAGACTGGCGTTTGGACGATTGTGACATTTATGTAACTTTGGAGCCTTGCACAATGTGTTCAGGTGCAATTATAAATGCACGGATGCGGCGTGTGTTCTTCGGTGCTTACGATGCTGAATACGGCGGTGCCGGTGGTAAGATTGACCTTTTTGCCCCGTGCTACTTTGGCAGTAAGACAGAAGTTTACGGAGGTATCATGGAAAAGGAATGTACAGATTTTTTAAATAACTTCTTTTCCGATATCCGTAACAAGAAAAAGAAAAAATCTGAATAGT
>JBJDXJ010000006.1:10286-73646 GCA_051866635.1 Clostridia bacterium
GAAAGTTAAGCTTTCTCTTGAAAGTCTTAATATATACGGAGTGGTATCGAAGTGGGGACGTTTGCGAGTGCGTCCTGCGGACGATGAAGCGAGCAATAAGGAGTTGCAGCGGTCAAAACTTTGCACGAAGTGCGAAAAGTTTTGGGCACCGCAATAGGACATAACGGACTGTCCGTTATGAGAAAAAATCTGAATAGTGAAAGTTAAGCTTTCTCTTGAAAGTCTTAATATATACGGAGTGGTATCGAAGTGGTCATAACGGACATGACTCGAAATCATGATGCCCCCTGAGGGACGTGGGTTCGAATCCCACCCACTCCGCCAAAAAGAGCTGTGAAAAACGATTTTTTGATCGTCTTGTTCACAGCTCTTTTTTCAATCAGCAAAAACCTTTAATATATTGTGTAAGCAATTTACGGATAATAGGGATTAGGCTTGAAAAGCAGAATAATCAAGTCAATTAAAACCCCTATACCAAAAAGTCCACCCGTACACAGATAAACTACACCCAACAGAATTCTTCCTTCATAAAACTTGTGGATACCAATATATCCAAAAAACAGACATAGGAAAAACGAAATCCATTTAGATTTTGCCATGATTATTCCTCCCCGAAAAATTTAATTTATATGATTATCTTCATCATACCGCTTGAACACGTATATGCAAAAAATACAGACCATAAAGATGCCATGACACCTTTTTAGTCTGTATTTTCTTCTCACTTATGAACCGTAATATGTACTTTGGGGAATAATGATTGCGGCTATAATATAAGCTATAATACCGCTACCACCCAATGCACAAAACGCAATCCAACCTAAGCGAACAATAGTCGGATCGATATTAAAAAATTCTCCGATTCCGCCACAGACACCTGCTAATATTCTGTTAGTGTTTGATTTATAAAGCCTTTTATCCATAGTCAAAATCCTCCTTGTGTTACTTCATTTTATAAATCCCAATTTATCATTTTTGGCAATTTTTAAATCTGTCTTTAAAATTTGAGCCTGTAATATAAACCCTCCGTTACTGTACCGTCACCGCATTTATACGGTGCCTTTCTTTCCAAACGAAATCCAAGCTTTTGCAATACGCGGCCTGATGCCTTGTTTTTTGCCGCATGAGCTGCAATACATTCTTTAATCTTCAACTCTTCCTCGGCATACATCATTACTCTGCTCATCGCCTCGGTCATATAACCCATTCCCCAAAAGCGTTTTCCGAGATTATAGGATATATCCCAGTTATTTTCTTCTTCGTTAAAGAAAATAAGACATGTGCCGATTACGTCTTCCGTATCCTTTAAAACAATAATCCATCGGTGCCACTTTTCATTTTCAAGATTATTCATTTCAAAATCAATGAATTCCCTTGCCTTATTTATGTCATTGCTTGCTTTCCAGAGCATATATCGTGATACATCTTCATCTTGCATCCAACACCTAAAAACATCATCTGCATCATCAGAATTAACGTGTCGCAGTATAAGTCTGTCTGTTTCCAACCACACAAATTCCACCTCTGTAAAACATATATTTATGCATTTATCCCATTGCGGCAGTACAACCGATAATTTTAATCATTTGTAACACCGCCTCTAGTTGTAATAAAGAGGAATTTATGTCCATAAGGATGTTATAAACATCGGTGATGCATCCTTACTTTTTACAAATCCGCAATTTTCATAAAAATGCATTTCATTATCGTATGCAATAACCGCTATACGCATAAAGTCCTTATACTTTTGCTTAACCATATTTACAAGGGTCCTGCCAATTGTTTTTCCATGATAATCTGGATCCACAAGAAGATAATGAACATAAGCATTCATTATTCCGTCATCCATTGCACATACCATACCGACAAGCTTATTCCCATCCCAAGCAGAATAAACTGTATCAAAATTTTTCATTGCAACTACAAGTTTATCCGGGAAATGACCAGATGACCACTCAACCGAAAGAAATAGCCGTTCAAGTTCATCACAGCCAAAATCATGGATATCTTTATACTCAATATTCATTATATTTTACCTCTGTAAATGCCAATTTATCCGGTTCTGAAGCTTGAACTTATCTAACCAATACATATTCCTGAACCGGATTGCCAAATTCTTCTGTCAGCCTTCCTTCAACAAAACCCATCTGCTTATAGAATGCTCTTGCAGCTGTTCCTTCCGGTACTCCTTCGCAATATGTTGTGACAACAACATCCTTTTTAGAATCCAGAAATGTCAGCATATATGACAACATTTTTGCTGCAATATATTTTCTACGATATTCGTTATCTACAGCTAAAAAACAGATCATATTATTGTCTCTTGAAAACAACAACACGCCGACGACCTTATCATTTATTTTTGCACATATTGCGGAGTCTCTTCTTATAAAATTTATAACCGTATCCCTATGTTCATCCAAAGCTTCTTTCGTTTCAAGTCCGGGAAAGCTTTCTTTTACTTTGTTTACAAGTTCCATCCAACTATCAATATCACTTTCATGTCCAAGTATAATTTTCATTCCGTTCATCTCCAAATTCCACTTTGTCATTTTGGACAATTTTTTATATCTGCCTTACTTAAACCGTTTTTCTTGCCCTCTGTCGTAAAGCTAAGATTACATATTAATCACTCAGTTTAATAAACCTACATTTAACAAACTATAAAACCCATGTAATTAAATCCCAAGCCGAATGAAGAATTGCCCCTGTCCATATTGACCTATTTTTCCTGAATACCCACCCAAATATTAATCCCAGTGCGTATACAGAGATACTTGTTATAATAATAGTTGTTAATTCATATCCTGCAAAAATCCATCCCGGATAGTGTATTAACACAAAAAGTGCAGAGGAAATCAAATTTGCCTTGCGTTCACTTACAAAGGTCGATATCGAGTTTAAAAACCATCCTCTGAACACGCTTTCCTCAAAAATACCAACCGTCATTGCCGTAACAACAAGATCGTACAATTTCATTTTTGTTCCGTATCCGCTGCTGTAAATGAAAAATCCCACTATATTGTAAACCAATGTAAATACCAAAAGCGGCAGCAATACTTTGAGTTTAGGTTTTGTTGTAATCATTTCTTTCAGTGATATGTTCAAATAATCGCTGTATCGTTTAATTAAAATAAATGCAAACAAAGGCCACCACACAACATGAATTAAAAAGCTTATAACCCATGCCAAAAACTCATTCATCCCCGATAAATCCAAACATACAACTCGTAGTGTCCATCCCGCCAAAAATATAAGATAAGATATTACTACTGTTCGTATTCTTAAATGTTTTGTTTCCATAAGAATCCTCCGTAAATTCCGATTTGTTTTACTGTTTTTTATAATTGATATTTGCCGACCTTGCTTGTTTGCATAAATCTTTTGTCTGTAACTTATATTGTTTGCCGTCTTTTATGAAATGAGTTCCGCACTGTCTAAATTCAAAGTCAACATTTTTTCTGATACATTGATTGCGGATATCTAAAACCCAATCATAGTCAAGCACTCGAGCATCTATGTCTGACTCTCCGCCGACAACTACTAATTCTATATCATCAAGATATTGTTCAATGTTTATTTTTTCAAGCAATGGTTGTGCGGTGATACATTTGTGGTTAATTGGCAGCTTTTCAAAAACAGACAGCTTTTTATCTGCATTTTTCTGATTTTCGATAGTGCAGCACACAACCACATTTTTATATCCGTCACCCCAATCATCCGGAATACATTCTGAAAATCTTTCTATTCGCTTTGTGAGAAAAAGAAATGTGCAATCAGACCGTTCTTTTATCATAGACCAGCATTCTTCACGCCATTCGTCAGCTTCTTCAATCAAAAAATCTGTGGAGAAACAAGTATAAACAATTCCTGCTTTCATTTTATAGTTGCCGTTTTTAAGTCGTTCGATAGGCTTTTCAAAATCCTTTGTTTTTACAATGTTATCCGTAACAATACCACGCTTTGCATCGCCTTTATGGATATAGCAATACAGACACCCATCGCTGCATTTTTTACACCCTCTCCACGGATTCCACATAGACATAATCAAACACCTCCTCAAATTCCGAGTTGTGCTTATTATTTCAGTCCGCCTAACTGTTTTCTGTCTTTGAATAAACCGGAATTTGTTTACTTGTTTTTGAATTTGCTGATAATCCATTTAATTAGCAAAATTCCACCTGTGATGGTAGCAACCTTTATCAAAGAAACTACAATCGTTGTTGCGATAAGAGGAAGAACTTGTTCCTTTGGCATTGTGGTATAAATGGTCATAATATCTTTTTCAATCCACATATACACGATATATGCAATCGCTATAATTCCAACAATAATTCTCCATGGTTCTTTTTTTCTTTTTTCATTGTTATCCATACGAATGTCTCCTTTGCCAAATTCCGATTTGTCATTCTAAATTTTTTAACAAGATAATCTCTAAAGGCTCACGAGGCAGCAATAAAGAGCCGCAATCTACATATCCGATTTTTCTGTAAAAGAATTGTGCTTGCTCGTTGGATTGGGTGGAAGTCAAAACTATTTTATACTTGCTTTTTATTCTGATAATTTCCTCTTACAAAAGCTCTTTTCTTTGCAATTGGGACATTTTAAATATCTTCTTGTAATCGTATGCGCTCCCCAAACATATGCCCCAAGTGTAGGTTTGAATCTTTGTCCGCATTTTTTACATTCATAATATCCTGCACTGTAATCAATAAGTACCGCCGCTATAAGTGCAATGATAAATGTTATACTGCTCAATACAACAAGCAAAATTGACCAGTCAATCGGCAAAAATTCAAACACTGAAGCACTTATCATAATCAAAATAAGAGATATAAGAAGTATACATACCGATAAGAGAATTCTCGTTAAATTTTTCATTTTACTCAAGCTCCTTTTCATTGTCTTTTGCCTTAAATGTGATGCTTAGTTCTCCTATGCCTCCGTCGATTTCGATAAAGTTTTTGCCTGCACCGTAAACCGAGTCATCACTCATTTTCTTACCTTCAAGCCATGCCTCTCCGATGCCTTTGTCAAGTTCTATCTTATAATCATCTTCTTCACCGATAAGTACAAGATTTGTTTCTCCGACTCCGTAATCAATACTGCTTTTGCCGGAAAGCTCGCTTATTAAATTAAGCTCACCTACACCCATATCAATGTCTGCATTGCTAAGGTATCCGCCTTTAATTGTTACACTGCCGGCACCGCCGCCAATTTCAGCATTATATAGAGCATCAAGCCTTTGTGCAGTAAGTTCACCTGCTCCAAGATCAATATTAAGCATATTTGATAAAAGCTCATCTATTGTAACACTTCCTGCTCCGGCTCTTATATCCACATAGTCAAAAATTTTGTCTTTAGGTACTGTGACAATCACTTTCATACCTCTCGGATGTGAGGCAAATAGCGTTCTTGTTTCACTTATTTTAAGAATATCATCTTTTTCTTCACATTTTAAATATTTGTGATTTGTTTCCACATCAAATTTATAACCTGTTTTTATTTCAAGTTCTGCCGCACTTAAATTTATGCTGATACTTGTGAAATCAGTTCCAATAGTATGATTTATCGCTATTTCATCATCTGTATTTGGGCTAAAGAGATTTGCAACTGTAAACAATGCACCACATATACCTGATATAATACTGATACTCAAAAATATCGCAAATGCCAGTGCAAGATATTTGATTATTTTCTGAAAGGTTGTCATTTTATATCAACTCCTCCGAAAACGCAAGTGCCGTTCAAATAAATTGTTGGTTGATTGTCTTTTGAAGTTCTGTGATTCTTATTATCAATACCACCGAAGATAGAATTGGAATTAACCTTTACATTTACATTGTCGGGAAGAAAAATATCTGCACCGCCAAAAATACAACAAGCATTTATAACGGTATCACCTTCAAATATGGCATTTCTTAAGTCAAGTTTTATCCCTCCGAAAATTGCAGTAAGCTCTGTTCCGCAAAACACTTCATTGTCATAAATAATGTCATGTCCCGAAAAAGCCGCAAAAGCCGTTTTCATATTACTGTGAGTTACATCTATACATTTAACTTTGTTTTTTTCCATGCCGCCAAAAATCATTTTAATTCCGATTACGGCGATTATTACAGGCATTGTAAGCTTCCACACAATATCAAAATCAAGAATATTCTGACAGGCGAGAAGTAAGAACGTTCCTATTAAAAGGCCGATAATATTTGCGGTTTTGTCATGACCGTTAAACAGTCCGATGAAGCTCGGAACGATAATAAACAGTGTCCACCAGCCGTCAAAGAATATCTCTATGCTTGTTATTTCAAATGCGTTTAAAATCAGTACAGCACTTACCGCAAGCAGAGCCAACCCCCATAAAATACTGTTAATTCTTTTCATATCTTTTCTCCTCCTCAAATTCTTTTAAAGCGGCTTTTACAGCCAATTTTATAACAAAGTAAGCCACAACGGAAATTGCTCCGATAATAGCTCCATACATAATAATTATCGCAAGTGAACCCATAATAATGTCCCCCCAACTTTATTTAACATTTCCATTTACAATTTGAGCATAAACCTCTTCCGGTATCATTGGCGTATTCAGCTTTTTCATTGTATCAGCTTCTATTTTTCCATCCCCTGCATATTCACGCCCTGCCTGACGCATCACATCAAGAAACGGCTTGGTAACCTCAGCTGCCTCGGGCACATTGAACATAGGACTTTCCGGTACTGTTATGATTGTGTTGTCATGAGGAAACATCAGCTCAAACTGCTTGATCATACCCTCAAAATTATTTTTGCTGTTTGGAAATCCGCATCCGCAAATCATCACGTAACGCAGATGAGAAAAATCAGCCTGTGCAACATGTTCGTAACGCTCTCCTACCTTTTGCATTGCCATACTGCCAAGAGGAAGTGTACGGTCCATAAGTGCTTTTAGCGGTGCAGGCATACCATAGCCGTATAGAGGAAAACTGAAAATCAGTACATCACTTTGCAAAATTTCATTTAAAATGTCGTGCATATCATCACTATGAATACACTTTCCGCCGTTTTTCATACACTCAAAGCAACCTGTGCAATATTCTATCTTTTTATCAATCACATCAATTATACGCACCTCATTTTTGCAGGTATCGTCCATTCCATTTAAAAAAGATCTTGTCATATGCATGGTATCGCTTTTATTTCGTTTTGGGCTACCGTTTAACACCAATATTTTCATAGTAACGTTTCACTCCTTCTTTGTTTCTGTACCTACATTTTACGACATTTTTCGTAAAACATATAGGCAAATTTTTCAGATAAATGTGTCAGAATTATAGGTTGTAATTTTACTTCTCTCCGCCTAAAAATTCTCGTCTGAATTGGGATGGGGTAATTCCTTCTGACTTTTTGAACACCTTTGTAAATACTCTGTATTCGCTATATCCTGTATGCTCTGCTATTTCGGTTACAGAAAGTGAAGTGGAAAGGAGTAGCTTTTTTGCCTTTTCTATGCGGATATTCGTAAGATAAGCTAAAAATCCTACTCCGATTTCGTTTTTGAAAAGCTGACTGATATACTGTGGATTTAAGTGAAATTCATCCGATAAAACAGAAAGGCTTATTTCCTCGGACAAATGCTCCTGCATATATCTCGTTATGGATGAAATAACTCTTTCGTCACTTTTATCCAATTCTGAATTCTCTCTTGTCTTGCTCTCGTACATAGATATTTTTAAGTTATCAATCGAACTGCCAAATTCTTCATAGTTTACAGGTTTCAAAATATAATCTGTAATCTGAAGCTTAAGTGCTTTTTTACAATATGAAAAGTCATCATATCCCGATACAATTATATAAGCAATTTTAGGATGTTTTGTGCGGCTTAATTCAATAACCTTTAATCCGTTCATAATCGGAATATTTATGTCCATGATAACAATATCAGGAATGAGTAAATCAATTTGTCCCAACGCTTCCATACCGTCTGATGCTTCGCCCACTACCTCACAACCGTGTGCCTCCCAGTCAAACAGGCGTTTAAAGCCCTCTCTTATCATTATTTCGTCATCAACGAGCAGTACCTTGAGTTTTCTCATTTATATTCCTCCTGCAAAAGTGGCAACAGTATATGTGCGGTTACGCCGCCACCTCTATTCTCAGTGTAGCTAAGTCCAAATTCCTTGCCGCACAAAAGTTTTATACGCTTTTGAACATTTAAAATGCCTATACTTTCTGTCTTTGCTTTTTCCTTGTCGTAATGCAGAAGCATCTCATCAATTTTGCTTTTTACACCTTGTTCAAAACCGCTTCCTGTGTCTGATACTTGAATTTCTATACAATTTTGATTTGACTTTTTAGCCGATACTGTAATTTCTCCTTTGTAGCCTTTATTTTTAAGCCCGTGAAGGAGGCTGTTTTCGATAATTGGCTGAAGAATAAAGTTCGGCACAAGTGCATCACCTAAATCAGGATCAACATCACAGTTGTATTTCAGGTTTGGATAACGGCAACACATTAGCTCCATATATGCATCTGAAAGCTCTATTTCGTCTTCAAGTACTGTCATCTGCTTGTCTGTTTTTATGCTGAGACGGAAAAAATCCGATAACCGCATCAATAAATCGGCTGTTTTCTTATCACCGCCAAGCTGTGCCTGAATACGGATTGTATCAAGGGTATTGTACAGAAAGTGGGGATTTACCTGACTTTTTAAATACAGCATTGACATTCTCTGCTCAGTAAGCTCCGCACGAAGTATATCGGGATTTTCCAGAGTTAAATAGAATGCAAGGGTCATCAGGGTGATACCCATTCCTGAAATCAGCCAAGTGGGAATTATTGCTTGTAAAACCAACACGATACCTTCAATTATGAGTGCCACACCGATTGCCGCTTTCTTTTTCCTATCAATTTGTCTGCGATTTTTAAGCAGCAACCACAGGCACACAAATAAATAAAACGCAACGCTTATGTAGCAGGCAAATACATAAACACCATACGAATAATTTCCCTTTTCCGTGATCGTATACTGCATCGGCAAAATCATTATAAGAAATTCTGCTATTATCAAATATATTTTTGCCGCAAGGTGAAAGCGTACAGGCTTTTTTGTTTCCTCCTCAACCAAAATGGAAATGTATCTGTAAAACAAATATACAACAATCACCATTGTTCCGATAAACAGCCTGTGTAGAATTTCATTTAAAACAGGCGGTACTGTTTCCAAGTGATTTACCGTATAAACGGTTGCGGCATCAAACGCAAAATGCAGCGGCGTTATAATCAGCAGTGCCGAAAAGGTTTTGTGCAGAGGCGTATTTCTTCTGCCCGCACTAAAATATATAAATGCGATGAAAACCAAAACCAAAATCAAGGCTATTTCCATTCTCATCATATGCAATCACTTCCCTTAACAATGCTATATCAGATTTTTTTATTCTCCTTCATTTTTTCGTTTTCTACTTTTTTGTTGTTTTCTCAGCTCGGTTGCATTTAAGAAAACAGCAATGCAGTTCAGCACCAGTGCCAAGGGCAGACACCAGTTGGTATGCCCGTCAGGAGACAAACCGAAAATTCCTTGCACCAAAACGAAAATAGAACCTAATTCAAAAACTATTGTCAGAATATTCAAAAGAGTTACCTTTTTACAGAACGCAAGGATAAACATCAGTACCATTAAATCCGCATACAATCCGTAAACAATTCCCGTAATCCGACTGCTCCAGGGGAAGGACATCTCCGGATGCCACATCCCATAAATGACAAAGCCGATGGCGGCAATGAGCATCACACAGGCGGGTATTAAAAATCTTTTTTTCATCCAAACTTCCTCCTTATTGAAATAAACATGACCAAAATAGCTTTATTTATCTTGGTCATTGTCCTCACCGTGATTTTCTTTCTTTATACAAGTTCCGATAGCAAGACCAATCAGCAAGCCCAGTGAGATGCCGATACCGGTATCATTTCCCAGCGAGGTGCCAATGGCTGTGCCAAGGCACATGCCAATACACATACCCTCTGTGCCGTAATTACCACTTTGTTCTTTCTCCTTTTTCTTTCTCGCATTTATTGCAAAATAAAATGCTATTAGCAGACCAATTGCTATATAAGGCAATGCTGCCATAAGAAAATCAAATACATTTCTCATAATCAAAATCCATCCTTCCCTTTTTTCAACAAGTTACAGTAATATTATACAAGAAGACTTTTGACGAATATATATGGATTTTTAAGCAATATGTGTCCATTTTATAGATATATGTTTTATTTATTCTTCTTTTCGCCACTTATACCGCACACGCACCAGCGTAGAATTGGAATACGGCTGATGATTTCATACAACAGAAAAGCACCTACAAATGCCGCCACACCCACAATAGCATACATGGCTACAGGTGGTAGTTCTGCATAGATATGTAAGTACCACGCACACACAGCAAGCGGCAGATAGTGGAACAGATACAATCCCCATGATTTTCTATTCATAAATCGGGATAATGAATTATCAAAATTGCCCCATCGTTTCATCACTGAAAAAACTGCCAATACCGCTGTCCACGCATACAGATTACATAGGAAAGTATCCAACACTTCGTGTTCTGCATATGGTGCACCCCAAAATCTAAGGACAAATATAACTCCTGCCAAAAGTGCCACCGGCAAAAAAATCCACCACCATTTTTCCAACTTTTCCATGACTGAATCGTGGGAAAAGATGAAATATCCAATCAAAAATCCTACGCCGTATATACCAAATCGATACACCACGATGATAGGTGTATTTAGGATTTGAGCGGCTCCCCAAACAACTAGTACCAGAGCAATCAAAATGGGTACATTTACCGATTCACAAATCCGATACAGTCTGTCTTTTTCAATTCTGCAAATCAATAGCAAAACCGATGAAAACAGCCATAGCATTTGTATGTACCACAAGGGACCTGTGCCGCTTAATGCCATTACGATAAAACGTATAGGCAAAGGTGCCTGTGACAAGCTTTCAAATCCACCGCCTATTAACGTGTTGTAATACCCAAGAATCCACCAGAACACAAAAAGACCAATAGTTGAAGGCACCAACAGTTTTGTTGTCCTGCTTTTCACAAACTCTTTTGAGGAACTGTGTTCAAGGGAAAATCTTGCACTCATACCCGAAACAACAAACAAAAGCAGCATAAACCATGGATAAACAATATACTGGTACACATCCTGATACTGCACAGCTGAAAAAGGTCCAATTACCCCAAAGGTTACAATGCTGTTAAACATATAAATCACGTGGTAAATCACTACCAAAACCACGGTGATCCACCTGATATTGTCAACGTAAACTTTTCTCATGCTATTTCCTCCACCGATATTTTTCTAAATCCACCTTATAGTCCGTAACCTCAATCCCGTCTGATTTGAGTTTTTCTTTTTGCTTTTCTATACCGCCAAAAGCGTATTTTTCCGAAAGATAACCTTTGCTGTTTACAACCTTATAGCAAGGGTATTTTTCACCGTCCGGATTTTTGTGCAAAATATTTCCCACCGCCCGTGCATAATGCTTGTTTCCTATCATTTCGGCAATCTGAGAATAGGTTATAACCTTACCTTTTGGAATGTTTTGTAAAATTCTATATACTTCTTCCTTCATATCAAAACTCCGTTACAATGGTCTATTTCATGTTGAATAATCTGTGCAGTCCATCCCTCAAAGGTTTTGACACGCACTTTAAAATCCTTCGTCTGATACCTTACTTTAATTTTTTTGTACCTTTTTGTCTTTCTTGGTCCGCCCAAAAGTGACAAACAGCTTTCTTCCGTTTCGTAAACATGGGATGCAGTAATAATTTCAGGGTTAAACATTGTTATATACGTTCCATTATCATTAAAACAGATGATACATTTTTTAACACCTATCATATTTGCCGCCATCCCCACACAGGACTCCTTGTGAAATATCAATGTTTCCATAAGATCTTCCGCTGTCTGCAAATCGGCAGCTGTTGCCGCTATTGACTTCTGTCCTAAAAATATTGGGTCGTGCATTAATTCTTTTATCATAATTTACTTCCTTTAAGGTTAAATCTTTTTCTCGTACATTTATCGTTTAAATTTTACAACATCTCTGTAAAACGATTATACCTATTTGAAAAACATTTGTCAACTAACCGGTATTGCACCATTTTAAAGAATATTCAATTACTTCTTGCCTATTGTTTATAGTTTGTGTTATTGTATCTGTATGGAAGTTTTTTGGAGGGAAAGATATTGAATTTGATAAGTTTTCAGCACACCATTCTTTTTATATCTGTTTTCGCTTTACTTGTAGCTTTTATTGTTTTTAAAATTATTTCATATTCCAACCCCATTGGCTATACTACCGAATTATTTTCTGAAAGCAATGGTCCACTTGAAAATCCCTACTGTGGATTTTATCATATTATCGGTTATACCCTATCTGAGGAATATACAAACTCCGACAATTTTGTTTACAGTGTCAAATCATATACTGAACCATTAGTACTTATTGAAATAAACCTTAAGAACTATCGCAATTCAGAAATAGGCGAAAAAGGTCTTTCCATGCTAAATGATATTTTGTCGGCATGGGAGCAATCGCCCAAACATACAAAACTTATACTACGTTTTCTTTACGATTGGGACGGTACGGCTTTCGCTACAGAGCCAGATTCACTTCAAACAGTTTTAAAGCACATGGAACAATTAAGCCAATTAGTAAACCGATATAAAGGCACCATTTATATTATGCAAGGTTGTTTTATAGGTGCTTGGGGAGAAATGCATAATTCCAAGTTTGCAAACCTTCACTCAATAAAAACCCTTATGAACCGTTTAAATGAGCTTATTGACCCTTCTATTTATCTTTCCGTTCGCACCCCTTCACTGTGGCGCGGTATAACAAATTTGTATGAAGTTCCCGAAAACTTTTCCTTATCTATGAAGGAAAACACAATTGCAAAAAGGCTTGGACTTTTTAATGACGGGATTTTAGGCTCCGAAACTGACCTTGGCACTTACGGAAATACATTAAAAAAGGACGCCAATTCTCCATCCCATAAAGGCATAAGGAAAGAGGAATTAGAATTTCAGAATAGGCTTTGCCTTTATGTTCCCAATGGCGGTGAAGTTATTTACAACAGTAACCTGTCAGAACTTGAGAGTGCTGCTATGGCACTTAGAAAAATGCATATATCTTATCTTAACGCCGATTATGACAGCCGTGTATTGGAACAATGGAAAAAATCAATCTGGAATGGCAGAGATGTATTTAACGGTTCAGACGGCTACAGTTACATCAAGGCTCATCTTGGGTACCGCTATCTTATAGACTCTTGTAAAATAAAGAAATCTATGCTTATAAACAAAGATTTCACATTGAGCATCATTGTCAAAAATGTGGGCTTTTCAAACGCCTTAAAGCCCTTTGATGTATCTCTTTCTCTGATTAATGAAGAAACAGGCGATTGCACTACTCTCCCCTTTAATATGGATTTACAAAGCATATACGGAGGAAGTAAAAAAACCTTCACAGAAAAGCTACCTGTGAAGGAATTAAAAAAAGGTAATTATCTTATTTATTTTTCAGTAAAGGATAAAACAAGCGGACAGACAATTTTTTTAGGCAACAAAAACGAACTTACTGAAAATGGTTATTTATTGGGGCGGTTTGAAAAATAATCAGCCGCCCTACTTATTGTTTTCTGTAAGTTTTTTTACAAGTTGTCCCCTACTGCCCGCCTTTTTCATTATGTCCACGAGGGATCCACGGTTCAACTTTCTGTTGTTGTACAAAAATCTGATTAGCGTTGCAATCCATAAAAGGGGCCAAAAGAGTGCTACTTTTCCCAATGCAGGAAAATTAATATGCATCTGATGGTGAAATTCCCTTACATAAGAAACAACCGAATTTCCCTCCATCCCAACCATACGTGCCTTTTCGCTATAGCCAAACTCACCTGCATCTAAAATGTCCCTTAAAAATTCGTCCGTAAGGCTATCTTCCGTCAGCTCATCACAAGGAAAGGGACTTTTTTCTTTTGTTAAAGAAAGGTACTTAACACAAACGGAATTTACAGCTTTTACAAACTTTTCCGTTCCGCTATCCTGTGCCATTTTTATAAAATCCTTACGGGTGTTTTCATCGTCACAATTTTCCCACAAAACAACCCAGTCGCAAAGATTTCTGATGCCGAAGCCGCTTCCCACAAAGTGCGTCAGCATATGAATAATTAGGTAAAACGCCTGCCAAGCCGTGTCATATACATAAATATTTGTCTCATTAAAACTTATCTTTTGGCAATGGTTGCTGCTTTCTTTTTGAATAGCTTTAAGATATTTATTCAAATGCTTATCCTTAAAATCATCTGCCCATGCAGTATGAAGCTCCACAGTTTCGTTTTTCTCGGAAATCAAGACAAAATGATGATTTGCGTGCCACTCCTTTGAAAGTTTAAAGCCGTTTTTGCAGAGAATTTCTCCGGCTTTTTTTGCATCTTCGCCGTTTAAAAAGAATAAGTCAATATCGCTTGTCTTTCTGTATTCGGGAACGGGGTAAAATCTTGATACGGCATAACCTTTTAAAGTGATTGCCCTTATGCCTTCCTTTTCCAAAAGAATAGTAAGATGGGAACTAAGCGACTGCAAGGTAATGGCTTTATGTATGGTCCTTGCCATTTTAATCTGAAAACTCTCTTGCATTTTCTCGGGCATACTATCGGGTAGTATATTGCCAAGGAGTGTCAAAACCTGGTGACGTTCCGCAAGATAGAAAACACATTCCAATTCTTTACCTCTAAGGCAGGGGATTTCTTTCTCACTGCATGTGGTTTTAAGGCTTTCTCCAAGATATTTAAGAAATTTAACTTCTGTTTCACAAATTGTTGAATTTAATGCCATAACATATTTTCCTCGTTATTTAATAAGTTAAATACAGTATGTTTATTACAGCTTCACTTTTTTAAGAATCTTTCTCGACTGCCACATAAGTCCGTAATGCTTCAATACACATTGAATTTCCCAAGGCAAAATTTCTTTCAGCCTTTTTATGAAATCGCTTTCGGAAGCATTTCCGTTCCACTTTTCTTCATAGTCGCCCTGTTGCAAAACCAGTGTGCCATCTCTGTCCTTTATTTTTTTTGCAACAATATACAGCTCGGCAGGAGTAAAGCCGTTTAACTCGGTGCGATTTGTAATATCGCGTTTTTTAATTTCACGTATGGTTTTGGAGCGAAAAGCATTACATAAATAAAGATGCTTTAATTCCATTCCGTTTTTTTCGCAGAAAAGCTGCATGTACAGCATAGGCGATAGTTGATAAAGACCGTGACCGTTCCAGTTATTTGAGGGAATCAGTCCTATATAATAACCTCCGATATCTAACATATCGATAACATTTTCCATCGCCTTGTCAAAGGAAAAAACATGCTCTGTTGTTCCGCCGTCTATTATACAGGTGAATTTATTTTTATACTCCATGGGGATAGGCTTGTTAAGATCCCAAACCATATCCGCACCTTCAAAATCAGAAGCGTCTAAGGAATGAATTTCCTCTGCACCCAAAGAGCTTAAAAAGCCTTCGCAAAATTTTTCCATCTCAAAGTCGCTTTTAAGAACGTCTTTGTAATCCTTGCAAAATGCCTTAATCTGATGCTTAGTAAGGCAAAGCTCTTGCCTGCCTAACATACATACATTGCTTAAATTGCTTTCCCCTTCTCTTTTTAAATATCCCAACAACCTTGCACTGCTTGTTTTAATACCCATAACAATTCTCCCTCTATAATTTAAATCTTCTTGCTATATAACGCATAAGTGAAATGCCTCGCTGTATTAAGTTTTTCTTAAGATAAGTGCATAAAGTATCGAAACTTTCACCCTTTTCTACACCTCTATAAAACTTTTTTCTGTTGGGGTGCATTCTTACAGACCTTCTTGACTCGGCACCCTCGGGCAATGCTTTGTCAAGTATAGCTTCTTTTATGTTAAGATCTTCTTTAATTTTATCAAGCATTTGACTGCCGTTTTCGGAGTGAACCAAAATAACAGACGTTCCCTTGTCATCATCCATATCGGGCATATATTTCTCTATTCCCCAGCTGTCACCTATTGTCATGTCGCTTACTCTGGGAATGCCTTTAAAATGACAGTTATAACAGGAGGGACGCAAAGAAATATTACCTAAAAACATTTGCATAAATTTATCTTCGTAAAATTTTACACCATAATGCTGATTATTTGAAAAGTCAATATTCATACAGAAGTTTTTCCATCCCATGTCCTTGCCACGGAATTCTATTTTCTCAATCGGTGCATTATACTGTTTCTTTTTATCTTCTAAGTACATTTTCCATACTTTAGGTGACGGCACGCCATGGCAAAGAACATCAATCGTATATAAGTTTTCATAATCTTTTTCAAGGTAGTTTTTCAGCCCTGCAATTTGGCAGGCTGTACCCGTAAACAAAACCTTGCGGTTATTTTCAAGATACTTTTTTGCAATTGGGTAGGAATTTCCTAGGTCGCTTTGAACGTATTTACTTCCCCTTAGTTTTTTAAGGTCTTCTTCGTTTTCTGCCGCAAGATGGAAAACATTGAAGTTTTCATCGAAGGCGGCTCCGAAAACAACGCCATTTTCCTTTAAAATCCATTGTGCTACAGAGGAAAATATACCCCCCGAGGAGCTTTGTTTTCTTATTTCTTCGTCTTTTGTATAACCTACAAATGTTTTGGTTTGTACATCGGGGACTTTTATATTCTCTTTGGGACAAACCATTTCGCACTTATGACAGTTAATACACTTTTTACTATTTATTACAGGATAAAGAAAGCCTTCTTTATCCTCTTTCATTTCAATGCATTTTACAGGGCATGTATGTACACAGGCACTGCAACCACAGCAGTTTTCTGTATTTACCATCTTTTCACCTTCCTTGCCATATCCATTAACATACGTTTTTCTTCATTATTACAGCTAAGGGCAACAACAGAAGTGCAATAAATAACGCTGAAAACACAGATGCTTATAAAAAATACTGCCATATTTTTAAAGGGTACACACCTCATAATAACAATTGCCGCTATCACAGGAATAATCATCCCTTTAAATGTTTTAAATATTTCTTTCCAGAAGTACTTCATATCTATCTTTAAAGCCTTATGGTAAAAAACATTCATAATCAATATATTTGCAGTGACAAGACCAATGGCAGTTCCTGCCGATGCACCCACTGCACCAAACCTGTTTGCCAAAGGTATACTTATAAATATATTTAAGATTGCCATTATTAAATAAATAATTGACCTGAACTGGTGCTTATTAAGTGCCCTTTGCATTTCAATGCCAACATTCTGAATAAGCGGAATGATTGCAGGCAGTATCAGAAACAGTGCGACTGTATAGGCATCTTCATAGCCATTTCCGGCGTAGATATTTACAATAAAATACTTTCCGAAAATAATAAATCCTAAGGTTGGAAGCCCTAAAATAAGCCATTGTATTCTGCCGATTTTAGCCATAAGATTTGTGTAATCCTTTATGTACCCATCCCCCTTTTGTGCCGCGATAAGATTGACACGCGGTGCAAAAACAGATGAAATTGTTGTGGAAAAGGTCATAAACAGGCTGTTAAACTGACATGCAACACCATATATCGCCACTTCGTCAGTTCCGTTTGTATGCCCCAAGATGAGCTTATCAACATTCCAGTTTATCTGGTCAATTATCATATTTATAAAAAGGAATGAGCTGAACAATGCTATCTCTTTTAACTGACCCCACTCAAACCTTTTGAATGAAATGGGGATTTTTATTTTTTTTAAGCAAAACCATATATTTACCATAAGACGGACAATGGTGATGACGGTTGTAACTGTGACCAGCATAATGCTCCTGTAACCCATAATCAGTAGCGGAAGAGCTACAAAGGGATTTACAACCGTAGCGGCAAGACCTATAAGACGCTGAAACACAAACTTTTCATAAGCACTTATAATAGATGCAAGAATACCATTTATAAGAGAAATTGCTATATTCACAACCAAGATGAGCATTAATATTCTGGCTTTAGACAGCTCTGAATCCGACAATTTGGCACCAAAAATCTCTTTTGGAAAAAAGCTTAATACTACACCGCATATTGTTGCAATCAATGCCAACACAATAAACAGAGTTAAAAACATTCCGTTTAAAGAGGCAGTTTTTTCTCTGTCATTATAGGACTTAGCAAAAAACCGCATATAGGCACCTGAAAAGCCAAGACTGAACAGACTCAAATAACTGACAACACCTGAAACAAGTGAATAAAGACCATATTCGCTTTGCCCCAGCAGTCTTATCATAACGGGCATATATACAAGCTGTATAACAATTGAAACCGCAGTTGATATGTATGATAACACAACGCCTGCTTTTAACTGATTTTTAATTTGCATCACTTTTGGTCCTTTTCTGAGTTAATTTAAGAAAAAGCCTTTATTATAAAATCTTTTGCTTCTTCACGTTTCTTTTCTAAAACCTTATAGCCTTCTGAATAATCATATGTTAAATATTCATCTATATTTCGGCTTTCATTATATCTGCACTCTTTAAGTGAAAATGTTGACATAAATGTTTCCATGCGAGTATTCATGTTTATTCTCGTATTATCTCTGTCAAAAACAATAAATGGACGGTTAAACAAAAACGCAAACAATGCAGAATGAAAAGAATCTGTGCAAACTAAGAATGCGTTTTTTTCCAAATGTAAAAAATGCTGAGGTCCGCAGGCTTTAAACAAACTGTCTTTATTGAAAACATCTATTATTTCACAGGAATACTTTTCTGCAATGCTTTTTATAACACTGTCATATTTTTCAGAACCGCCCAAAAAATACGATAAAATATATTTAGGCTTATAGTCCATATCAGGCTTTTCCATTACTTTTTCCCAATCCTCTACATTCAAAAGCAATGTGGGGTCAACTAAAACCTGAACATCTCTTCTGCCTGTCAAATCTTCAACAATTTTCTTTGCGGCATCCTCACGAACGGATATGCTTTTAAACTTCTTCAAATAGTATTTGTACTTTTCCGTTACCTCTTCAGGCAACTTGCTTACGCCGATGCTTGCTGAAAAGGAAACTTTTTTTTCATCGCTTGCAAAGTTTAATAAATCCACTTCCACTCTTTTTCTGTAATAAGGATTCCATACCTGGTCACTGCCGGAAACGAAAAAATCATACATTTGGGGCAAACGCTCATTATATTTACCGCAAACTATTTTTTCATTGGAAAACTTAATGTTTTTATTAAATTCCAGAAAGTTTTTTTCTCTTTCTGCTACTGTTTTTCTGTTCTTAAAATCCGTTATATAATGATACAGCTTTCTGGCACAGTTAAACATAACGCCTTCACGAGTGTTTCTGTTATAGATATTGTGAACAGTATATCCCATTTTTTCCAAATAGCACTGAACAGCATAACACTGCAATCTGTTCCCGTAATTATTATAATCATTCAATGTGATTACACCTATTTTTTTCATTGTTATTTACACCTTTTTATAAGAATTTTTCCAACCGGCTTCTGAACTTCATCGCCGTTTTGTATGTAAAGACAGGAAACAAAGATATTGAAATAAGGGAAACCTTTTTTACAAAGGATAGATTTCCGCCCATAAGCTTTTTTGATGTTTGTTTTATAAATTTTCTTGTTTCCTGTACTCTCTTTTTGTTTTCGCCCTTAAATTTTGCCGTAATACATCTTGTAAAAGGGTCTAACAAGTAAATAAGAACTTTATAGCTTTCGTCATAGGAATATTTATGTTCAAAATATATTTCCAGTCTTTCACGGAAAGCGTCAAGTAAATCAAGATAATTTTCCGCCTTTTGTGTGTTCATTGTACTGGAATATAAAACCCTGTGATAACACAAAATGTCGGGTATTATGTGAACCTTATCGCATTTTAAAAACAATCTGTCTGTAAAAAACTCGTCTTCAAAATACTTTCCGTCGGGGAATTTTAACCCCTCAAGGACTTCTCTTTTGTATATTTTATTCCACACAATTGTCCATACACCGTAGTTTTTTACATTTTTCAAATGCTCTAAAACTTCTCGTCCGCTTACGGTTTCTTCCTTTAAATTCAGGCAAAAATTTTCTCGTCCTTCGGGGACAATATTTAAAAAATCGCACACTACAATATCATAATTCGAACCTTCTATTTCCTTTAAAAGCCTTTCAATCATATTTTCGGCAAAGTAATCGTCGCCGTCCAAAAAAGCAATATACCTTCCCGATGCATTTTCAAGCCCTATATTTCTCGCTGTTGCCGCACCGTTATTTTTTGTATGTATAACATTAATTCTTTTATCCTTTGCACTATACATATCACATATACTTCCGGAATTATCCCTTGAACCGTCGTCAATTAATATCAGTTCAAAATCAGTAAAAGTCTGATTTAAGACACTCTCGATACATTGTGCTATATATTTTTCCACCTGATAGACAGGTACAATAATACTAACTTCCGGCATTTTTTATTCTCCTATCAGTCTGCTTTTCGTATAACTTTCATAAATATGGGTCCTATTAGCAGTAAAAGCTTTTCAAAATGCATACAAATCAGCTTTAATTTGATTTTATCACCAAACGACAGCCCCTTTAAATCGGCGTATGAAGTATACATATCTATCTGTAACTCTTTTCTTACGAAATCGATTTTATCAGATTTTTCTTTAAAGGATTTATTACACTGGGGAAAGCATAATAAATAAATCACGTATGAATAAGCGTTTAATACCATGTTTGACAGTATTTTTGTTTTTCTTTCCGTTTCTATCCCAAAGCTATCCATAAAATGGTAGCAAGCATTTATCATATACAATTGGCACTCTATTCCCGTTTCTTGCCAACGGTTGGCAGAGGAGCCCATCCTCATACAGTAATGATACGGTTCTTTTGAAAGGAAACAGATTTTTTCACATTTCTGAAGCACCCGGAGGACAAAAACATGATCCTCGGAAATTTTTATATCGGGGAATTTTACGTTTTCCAACGCTTCTCTTTTAAAGAAATAGTTCCACACATAATTACTGCAATTTTGCCAGAACTGCTCCATTTTTTCGGCTATCTGACTATGAGTAAGTGAAAAAGCAAAACAAGGTGCAACTGCTTTTTCTTCATTTACGCATTTTCCGTCCTTCCAAAGCTTGGTTATGTGACCGTGTCTTAATACATCAGCGCCCTCTTTTTTAATGCATGAAACACAATCCTCTATCATGGTGTTGTCTATTTTATCATCGGAATCCACAAAGCAAATATAATCACCCTTTGCACATTCAATTCCCTTATTTCTGGCAACGGAAACACCGCTGTTTTTTTGATGAATTACCTTTACCCTTTTATCTTTCTTTGCGTACTCGTCGCAGATTAGTCCAGAATTATCCTTTGAGCCGTCATCAATCAGTATCAGTTCAAAATCAGTAAAGGTCTGGGAAAGTATACTGTCTATACAAAAACTTATGTATTTTTCCACCTGATACACAGGCACTATAATGCTTACCTCTGCCATATTCTCTATCCTTTGTTAATCATAATGAGTCTAAAATATCTGTCCACTGTTTCACAATTTTATCTAAGCTGAAATCCTTCATACACAAAAATGCATTTTCCGCGAATTGCTCTCTTAATTTTGGGTCATTGATAAGTTCTTCTATTTTTCTTGCCATTTCATCACAGTCAAAGGGTTCAACAAGATAGCCGTCCTTGCCGTTATGTATCAATTCTTTTGGTCCCATTTTTACCCGGAAGGCAACGCAGGGCACTCTAAGCTCCCTGGCTTCCAGCATACCAAGACCAAGCCCTTCAAACTTACTTGTTATTACAAAAACACTTGCCTCTTTAAGATATTCGTCAACATTTTTAACATTTCCTTTGAGCACAAGTTGGTTCTGAAGCTGGTTTTCTGAAATAAACTGTTCAAGATTTTCCCGTTCTGTGCCATCGCCTAAAATTATCCATTGCCAATGAGGATATTTTTTTAATATATCAAGGGCAACTTTTTTAATGTATTCTATTCCCTTTTCCGGCACAAGGCGTCCCACAGAAAGAATGATATTTTTTCTTTCCCTTTTTTCATCGTCCTGATAGTGGTATGTAATAGGATTGTAAATACGGGAAATATCATTTTTTCTTCCCATTATATTTTTATATTCCTCTAAATCACCGTCTGTAAGTACAACAACATAATCAGAGCGTTTTACCGAATATTTAAGAATTAATTTACGGTACAAAACGGACAATTCAAAATCAACGTTAAAATGCTCCCACGATATAACCTTTGTCTTAAGACCTCTTGTTGCGGGAATGGAAAGCACATCAAGTACAATATCAATATCTATTATTATATCTATCCTATTTTTCTTAGCAAATTTTCTAACCTTTTCGATTAAGGGAATATATCCCACTCCGGGATTTATCCATTTTTTACTTAAGTAATACCTTTCAATTTCTTCATTTAAGGGATAGAAGGGCTTTTCCGCCTGCTCGGTAAGGCTTAAAAAGGAAATTTCATATGTTCCCTCTTCATAAAGAGCATTGGCAATCTCCACCGCCACACGCTCTGTTCCACCGCTTCTGGTAATATCACCTGAAAAGAAGCATATTTTTTTCTTCAAGTATTAACCCTCCCCGATTTTTGCCATTTCCTCAACCTTTTCTTCTTCGGTCAGATCAACAGCCTCCCATGTTTTTTGAAAAAACAGAATGGAAGACAAAACCTTTATCATATACTTTGTGGCATTGACAGGAGAAAGATAGCTTTGACCGTATTCTCTTTCATTCATTTTTACTTGTATTTCCCTCACATCTGCACCCATTCGTATTAAAAATGTCAGTGTGTCGGGTTCCGGTGTTAAGTTTTCGTTTTGTACAAAAGCACGGATAATATTTCTTTTATAAAGTCGCATACCGCTTGTGGGGTCAGTAAGCTCCTTATTTGCAAATTTACTTATTGCACCGGAAATCATTTTACCGCCTAATGTTCTCATACGAAACGGCATCTTTTCACTTAGAAATCTGGAGGCAATAACAATATCGCAGTTTGTTTGTTCCATACAATGAAGCATATCGTCTATGTATTCGGGCAAATGCTGACCGTCCGCATCAAATTGCAATGCCGCATCATATCCTTTTTCAAGTGCATATTTCATGCCTGTACGCATTGCAGCTGCCAACCCCTTATTTGAATGGTGGTTAATAACACGATAGTTATTTTCCTTACATAATTCTTCCGTTTCGTCAGTTGAGCCATCGTTTACGATTATGTAATCATAATAAGGACAAGTGTACTTTAAATGTTCAATTACGCCTTTTAAACTTTTCGCTTCGTTATATGCAGGTATTATTACAAGTAATTTCATATGTCATTCCCCTTACGATAACAATGTAAGAAACTCATCCAATCCCCTATTGTTATACGGAATTTTTTCCTTTGCTTTTTCTCCGTATTTTTTACATTCATCAGGATGCTTTATCATATCTAAAATAACTTCGCTTATCGCTTTTGGGTCAAGTTCACATATACGGCCGTCAACACCGTCTGAAATATGCTCCCTGTTTCCGCTGCAATTTGTTGCAAGAATTGGTTTTCCTAAAATCTGCGCTTCCTGAACTGCAATACTCTTTCCCTCAAAGGCAGTTGCATGAACATACAAATCGCAGTCCCTATAATAGGGGAACGGGTTCTCCTTAACCCCCATAAGGATGAAATCATTTTCAAGCCCCATAGATTTTATCTGTTTCTCTAACTCATTCCTAAGCTCGCCTTCACCTAAGGCATACCATCTTATGGGAACGTCGCTTTTTTCTTTAATAATGCTCATTGCCTCAATGGCAATATCATATTTTTTCTGCTCTGTCAGTCTTCCCACAGTTAAAATCCTTATGCCCTCAAAACCGTCGGAAAAGCTTTCGCCTTCATTTGCCATTTCTATTATTTTTTTCTGATTTAGAATATTGTTAAAAACAGCAATTTTTTTCTCATATTCGGGATATACCTCAAGGAAGTTATCCCTAACCTCATCTGACACAGCGAAAATACGGTCAAATTTGTCATAACAGTTTCTATCCAAATCCCTGCTATAGCCTGCTCTTTTATAATCTATGTGTACAAATGCGGCCTTTTTTTTCGCCTTAATATGCTCTGCCACATAGTAAGTGGCACCGCCTTCAATATAAGCCACCGCTAAATCATATTCCTCGTTTAGCTTTGGACTGCTATCTGAAATCAGCCTCCATAAAAGCTTATCCGGCAGAATTTTTCCGTTTTTCAGCATATTTATAAAATTCTTTATAAGATACGGAGCAAGTTTAATAAACGAGCCTTTTTTTATACCATCTTTTAAGACCTTTGCCCTCAAAAGCTTTCTGCCTTCCTTTGTAAGGACAGATACATCTTTGTAATTTTCATTAAGTAAATGCACATGTTCAGGCAGTTCGCTACGTAACTCACCCTGGGCGGTAAGAACAAGCAGAGAAATGTCATACTCATTGGAATCAAGTACGCACAGAAGATTAATCATAGCACGTTCGGCACCGCCACAGCCTAACGTATTAATTATGAATAGCAGTTTTTTCATCATCTTTCTGTCCCTCCTCTTTTTCCTTTTCAACCAGGAGACTGCCTTCTTCCTTTCTTTGTTCTTCAAGGTCAAATACTTTCGGCGAAGGTTTAATGCCTTTTGCATGCTTTATGATATTTCCTCTACAGAACATATGCTCATCAAGATGATGCTCCATCCACCTCAGCCGCACATATGCAACCGTAAACCCGATAACTGAGCCTACCCATGCACCGAAGCCATAGAATATGGAGCTTAAATGCGTTGCCACAAGGGAAGATAAAAATGTTCCCACACAAAAGCACACTGACGTAAGGAGAGCACCGTTTAAATCCTCGAAATAATAAAGGAAGATAATCTCCGAATACATAAGGAACAGTACAAAGTACGCCGCCGCCATCATTGGATAAATACGCATAACAAGACCGGCATAGCCCATTTGCGGCAAAAAAATTACAAACCCCAGATAAATAAATACCGACACTACAAATTGCAGTCTTACCAAAGTCATAAGCTCGCTTGCAAGCTGTCTGAACATACGCTTTTTTGTGTTTCTTATATCAAGCCCTCTGCCGCCGAACACTGCATCGGCATAATCACGGTATCTTTCGTGAAAGTACATTTCAACTCTCGATATAAAGATAACACTTGCAGATACATTGGTGAACATGGCAAGGCAAGTTGCCATATCATAGGGCTGATTGCACACAAAACTCTTAACTAAGTGCATTGCCATATCTGTTCCCCAGAATACAAAGTTGTGGATAAACAGCCCCAATGTATAAAGGAAATTAATCAAAATCAACTGCCAGTATTTTCCGAAATATTCAAAAACTCTCGTATATTCTTCGCTGTTATCAGGAAAAAACTGATGAACTTTTGCCCATTCAAGCACTGCGGTAAGGAAGAAGCCTATAGTCAATGCCAGAAGCATACTGTATGGAATACTCATTTTACAAATAAATCTGAAGAATAATGACAGTAAGAATGATGTAAACATTCCTATAAAAAAGTAGAGCGAAATCAATTTGTATTCTTTACATATTGACAGATACAGCATGTTGTAAAAAACCAGAACAAGGCTTACAAAACAACAATATCCCGTAAAGACATAATAAATTGGCACTCCGCCTACTATATGCTCATGTATGCAAAAGGGGATTGCAAAAAGGCAGCTGAAACATATATTAACAAGCAGTCCCACCCTGTGGCATGGCTGAACATCTTCATACCTTTCTTCAAAAATAACATCCGACATATATCTTGACAATACAGCATTAAATGGTGATGTTGTAAGAAGTGAAAATATGAAAATATAAAGAACTGTACAGGAAAAAAGTTCTCGGTTAATATAGCTTACAGTATTGAACTTAAGCACGTACTGCATCAGCATAAGGTTGATAATTACAACAAGAACAGGTGCAATTGTCATAATCGTACTGTAAAAAAATCCGACAATGTTAGTTGTAATAGTGTTTTTTCCGTAAATTTTGTTAAGCTTTACGCCTATTCCTGCCATATGTATCTCCCCTTTCTGCCTGTTATCTTATTTTAATCTTCCCAAGTTTTGTTTTGCCTTTCGGCGGCCTTTTTATAAATATCTGCATATGTTTTTTTCATGTCTTCAATTTTATACTTGTGCATCAATCTTTTATATCCTGCGTTTGCCATTTTCCGTCTTTCTTCAGGATTTTCCGCCATATAAACCATAGCGTTGGCAATTTCATCAATATTCATAATATGGGTTATAAGACCTGCTCTTCCAAAGTCATCGTCCTCGCCGTACAAAAGCCCTCGGCAATTACCTACATCAGTTGCAATAACGGGAACGTATGCCGCAAAACTTTCAAGTATCGTAAGAGGTTGTCCCTCACTTATACTGGTAAGTATTGTCATATCCATAAACCCCATATAGTCCAGTACATTAATTCTTCCGGTAAATTCTATATCCGAAATTTTCATTTGCTCTGCCATTTTAAAACATTCTGCCGCATATTCGGGCTCTTCATCGTAAGGTCCCATAATCCATAATTTCAGTTTAGGACACTTTTTTTTTGCATATCCAAATGCCTGTATCATTGTTTTAACGTCTTTTATGGGTGTTACTCTCAAAACCGCACCTACATGGATATAGCCTTCGTTTTCAGGCGTAACAGTGGGCAAATTTTCAAATCTCTTATAATCTATTCCGTTAGGCGTAACGACAAGTTTTTCTTTCGGACAGCCAAGCTCTAACTGAAGCTCGTTTGCGTGCTTATAAAGCCCTGTGACCACGTCCGCCATATCGTAAGCTAACTTAGACATTTTCTTGAACTGGCGAATCCATATTCTTTTATAAGTTCGCTGTACCCATTCGGCCTTTATCAGTTCTTCTTCTCTCTCTCTGGTGTAAATTCCGTGTTCGGATACAATAAGCTGTCCGTTGTAAAAATGCTTACCCATACTGCCCACAATTCCGGCATACCCTGTGGCTACAGAGTGATACACGTCAGCTTTTGGAATTTCTGTTGATAATGCGAGAAAAAGCGGAAGATACATGGAACGCATTGTCCATAAAAAGTCCGAAAAAACTATATCAGGGTACTGTAAATTATAACAGTCCTCCACTGCATGATAGAAATCCTCTCCCATAAGGAGCTGATTAATTGACACATTATTATTTCTGAAGTAGTCAAACAGTACAGACCATTCAACATTCTGGTCCAGCAAAAGACTTCTGAGTGCATGATACTCCTTTTTATTAAGCCTTGCTTTATGTACCTTGTTCACATTTCCCCAGTCTGCATCCTGAAGATAAAGCTCATGAACTTCCTTTACATTTTCGGGTAGCTTATATGCAAATTTTCCGCTTTGTTCCCTTGTTGCTATTATTGAAACCAATATAAACTCCTGTTTTGGGAAAGTTTGTATCATACTGTGCACCCAACCGGACACGCCGCCTACCACATAGGGATAGCACCCTTCGGTTATAATACAAATTCGCATAAGCCACACCTCTTTTCTGATTATTATTTGTAATAAAGCTCAACCTTTGAATTTAAAGTAATCTCTGCCGTATCTGATGTAAGCGTCAAAAGATAAGCATCCTTTTCCACCTGTTTATAAGTTCCGCCTGTCATGCTTTCAAACCTTTCACCGTGAGTTCTGAAAAGCAGATATGCCTCAGATGTAAAGTTTTCAGTCTTAATTGTAACTGTATCCCCATCTTTGGAGCTTTGAACACTCCCGTTCAAAAAGTTTCGCACACGTGTATCGCTTTGAGTTACTGTAGTTTTATCGAACACCGAAAAAGGTTTCCAGTATGTGTCGATATTAGAAGCCATCTTTTCCGCCAGATACTCCCATTGGTCTTTTTCATTTTCGGGCCACAATACCCTGTATATATCCACCTGCACATTACTGTAACCCAATGCCGTTTCAATGCTTTTAAGCTTCAAGCTGTCACTATAGCTGTGACGGTATGCATCAGTCGTTGTCCTTTGGTAAATAATCTTATCTGTCAGATAGGATAAAACTCTTTCGCTCTCATCATATTCTCCCACTATGGTGCGAATACTATTGAAATAATTCATACTGCCGTCATAGTTGATTAAATATTTAAGCTGCCTTTTATTTTCCTGACGTATATATCCGCAGGTAAATAAATAACCGATGTTAAGATTTTTAAGTTCTGTTTTTTCGTCCCTGACACTCCTTAGAATGTTAGTACTTCTTATTCTGCCGATTGATGCCCCTGCCTCCGCCGATTCCTCATTAAAATATTTAAGATATTCAACAAGGTTACTTGTTTTTGGCTTCACCTTGGTGCTGTCGCTTTGCTTTACGGAAACAAAGGATGTTATTTTCCATCCATTTTTGTTTGTTGCCGCCACAAAGGATGGCCAAAGAATATCACGGCAAAATTGTTCGGTATTCATTCCGTAAACCTCTGCCATTTTGTCCTCGTTTTCATTTGTCAAAGAAGGAAATCCCGCTATACAAAGGTTTTGTGCGTTCACCACAGGATAAAGGGAGTATTCTTTTGCCTCATAAAGCATTGCATCAAGTATTCCTAAACCGGCAGTCTTTATGTAGTCCCCATTTACCGCAAACACTGAGCCTTTATCCATATTGCTTCGCCAGATAATTGCAGGCATATCCTCGTTGTGAAGACCTTTGGAGGCTTTCTCCTCCTCCGTTAGAAAGCCTACCATGTAGGTTTTCGTTCTGGAAGAAATATCATACCACGGAATTTCGCTTTCCATATCTATAAGGTCGGGATTTGTTACATTTTCAAAGGAATAGTGAGTTTCACCGCCCAACAAAAAGCCACTGAAAAGGCGTATTTCTTTTAACTTTACTTTTTCTGAACGCATACGTTGAATACCCAAAAGATTTCTTAATACTACACTATTCTTTATTGTATTGTAAGAGGGCATACGGTAAAAAATCACAATACCGCCTTTTTGTACATACTCTGTGAGCATTTGGGTATATTTATCGGTGTTTGCGTAAAGCATCTGCCCGTCTACAAGCAAAAGTTCCAATTTTTTTCCCTTACTTTTGGTTATTTCTTCTAAACCTTCAAATGTGGAAAAAGCGGCAAATGCTTTTTTTCTGTATGTTGCCCATTCCTCGATAACAGAATAGTATCCGTTATTCTCACTCCCAAAATACAAAAATTGTGCTTTTTCAATGTCACTGACTGTAACAGATGTACTTTCTTTTTTCTCTATAAGCTCTGTCTGTGCCATATGATTTATACCATAGTCGTTAAAATATTCCTTTAAAACTACAGAAGAAAGAAAGAGTGTCAGTACAACAAAAATCATAGTCAACATCATTATAAGATTTCGTTTTGAAAGCATAACACTTCCCCCTTTCTTTTAGGTATCTATTTTTGAATCATTCGTATAAGCTCCAGCGTCTGACTGTCAATTGCAACCGTTGATGCCTTCAGCTGTGCCAGCACCTCAAAGAATGCATCCTTATGCCCGGTTTCAAAATACAATTTAAGTCTTAAAGTATAGGATGCAAGAAGCGTTGGGTACTGTTCAAAAAAGCGGTTACCCCAAAACTCTGCCTTGTCGTATTCTTTAATTTCAATCATTCTGCCGATAAGCCATTCATAACTCTCATGTGTAAGGTCGGCTTTTGAGTTTTCATAAAGTGTTTCACAAAGCTCTGCCATCTGCCCCACATAATCCGCCTGCTCGGTATCGGTGAAAACATTTTGCTTAAGCATATGATTCATATACCGAATGAGCTTTAAAATAAGCTCTTTACGTTCCTCTTCCGAGGTATCTTCATCTTCAATCATAAGCTTTGTCTTTCTCACATTGTCACGGAAGGTATCCATCTTACTTTGTAAAAATGACGCTGCATAATGTGCAACCTCAGAATCATCGCTGTCAAGAGCCAAGGCTATAGCTGAAAAGGACTCGTCCGTTTCGCCTAAAAGCACATTAAGCATATTAGTACGTTTCTTTTCCATGTCCGATATAAGAATAGCCTCGCCTACGGAAACGATATTTCGTTCTCTGCTTTCGTCGGCTTTAACCCTTGCAACATGTCTTTTTTTACTGAATTCCACATCGGAAAGGTCTCTGTTACCGATTTTTATAAAGCGGTACTTTAAGAAGGCAAGGACAAAATACAAAATACCTACCACCGGGCAAATAATCATAACAACAGTATTCATAATGTACTGTCGCCTGTTGTCAATATCCTTTTTAAAGATAAGCCACCAAATCAGATACCCCACGGCAATAAGCGTATTTAAAATAAGCACGACTAAAAAAATTATTCCGGACCGTGTCATATGTCTGTCTCCTTACTTATAGCTGTGCCGATTCCCTTTTTACTAAGCTCTGCTCTTAAATATTCACACTCTTCCTCGCCGGAACCTGTAAGCAGAATATAAAGTCCGCCATCTTTTCCGTAACCTACATGATTAAAAGGATAAATTGTTTCAGAAATAATCTTTCGGGTGTTTTCCGAATCCTTTGACGTAACCTTCAAAAGAACATAATTGGTCATATTACTGTCTTTTGCCCTGTGGTGGGTATTGAACAAATCCGAAAAGGCACTGTATTTTAACACCTTGCCGTCAGATGAAAAACGTTCATCATATATAACATTGTAATATTCTTCAGCTCCTCTTACCGCCTTTCTGACAAGCTTACCAAGCACGGTAATACGGTTGGATTCGTCAATAGTCATTCTTTCAAAGGGTATACTCCAAAGCATAATCATCATATTTGGTTTGCCGTTTTCCCGAACAGCGTAAGCTATCATAGGATAAGCAGAATCCATGTCACGGTTTAAAAATACAATATCTCGCTCAATTGCATCATAAAGAGGTTCTTTATCGGGCAGATAAATTCTGTTACCCATGGAAGCGGCTTTTTCTGATGTATAACCGAAAAGTTGTGCATAGTCTGATTCTTCAAAAAGGTAAATAGAAACATCTTGACACTCTGTTACATTTTTTATAAGTGTTACGGCACGGAAAAGAATTTTTGTGGGATCATCCGCACCCAACTTTTCAATCATATCGTAAACCATACCAAGGCTGTAATTGTAGTTTACAACCTGCGTGATAAGTCCTTCCTTTACACGAAGGTTGCTGTCGTTTATATCGGTAATATCGGTAACACGTTCAGACAAAAAATCATGCTCCTGTTCCTTTTCTTCCTTAAGGAAATTAATTCGGTCCTTCATATAACCTACTACCAATCCCACAATGAAGATTTCCGCAACCCACACATATGTATTATAGTCGGTCATTACCGCTATGCCCGAATTACTGTACATCTGTCGGAATATATATCCTGCTGTTGCAAGGACCGCTGATAAGGTAGCCTGCCTTTGACCATGTACTACCGCAAAAATCAAAACATAAATCAGATAAAGGTCAATCTTTGAGAAATACTCACTACCCGTTGCACGGTTGTTCATCATAAAAAACGGGATAAAGAGAATCAAATTTTCAATATAAGGCACCCACATACCCAAGAATTTGACTGTACTGTAGTAAATCCTCTGCCACAGACTAAGACCGGGATGTGAGCTGTCTAAGAAACGCTCGCTGTGCTTTCTCATGAAGGTCAAAGTCTTTTGTATAACCTCATCGGGGGTAAACCACACATTAAAGCCAAACTCCTCATCAAAACGCTTATTTAAAAGAATAACGGATCTCTGATCGTCTAATGTGTCATCAAATTTTTCAATTTCTTTGTCAAAGCATTTTTCTATGGCATTAACTATTTCCATTTCAGAATAAGCCTTTGATGATGAAATATTATACAAATTATAATTGTGCTTTTTACAAACAATAACCTTGTATATACTTTCCACCGCATCACCCATATAGGTAAGACCATACACATAGTTTTTCTTGTAGTTAACCCTGCCATCTCGGAAAGCATCAAGACACTTTTTCTCGCAAATTCCCAAAAGTGCATCGTTTTTATCATCGGGAACATCATAAAGGCGGTCTAATCTTAAAATGATAACATCCTTTTCTAACCTTTCTTGGTAAAACCTACAGCTTTCTTCAGCCTGCAATAAGGTTGTTGCCCTTATTCCGAAAGGAAACGGTTTTACATCTTCCATAACAGGCACAGGATAAGAATTTCCGTACACCTCCACAGAAGAAAGATATATAAGCCTACCCTTACCCATTGCCGCCCAGGAAAGAAGAATATTCTGTAGTCCTGCGGAATATTCAACCGCCTCTTTTCTTGAATCCTTGTGGTAAAAATTACTGTCAAAAGCTCCCAACAGGATTGTAACATCAGGATTAACGCTACAAAAAACCTCTTTAAGTGAGTCAGCTGTGTATGGGAAATCATACCGTTCAAATACATGCTTATAATGCTTTGACGGATCTCTGCTTCCTGACAACACATAAATCTTGTGTCCTTCTTTATAAAGTTTTAACGATAGTTTTTTCATCATAGGCGACAGACCGCCTACAAGCATTATATCCATAACTTACTCCATCTTTTTGTTTGCAATTATAAGTTGTAGCCGTAATCTATTGCAAAATTATAAAGGCTGAATACATTCTGCTCAATGTAATAACAAACAAATCTCTCATTTTCATAGTAAACCTTAAACTCGTTTGGGTAAAGCTCCAAAAACTTCTGTGCCCAGTAATACATTCTTGACATTGTAACAGAACGCTTTACTCCGCTGTAAGCTGTAATACCCTTATTCTTAGGTAAATCCTGCTCTGCCTGTTCCTCTGACACAGGAGGGATTTTACCCGCATATCCGCCGGCATAGTTTATAGGTTCTTTTTCAATATAAAAATATACCTTCTCGGTTGGTATTGTAACCTCTTTATTACGATTCCAGTGTTCCATATCCTCTAAAAACTCAATGGTTTCAGTATGACGGCCGTATTTTTCTATCATACGAAGCTCATCATTGGCTGAAATAATAGTCCATGTATTGTTTTTTCCCTTGTTGTCCTTGAGAATATTGGCAGTACAAAGGATTGTTTCGTTCATTTCAAGATTACCGCCACCGAAGGAACCTCTTATCCAGCCAAATCCAAGACTTAGCACAAGAAGTGTCGCCGCAACCGTAAGCCCTGCAAATTGTTGCACTTTAGGAAGTCTACATAAAAACAGAAGGCTTATCGCTCCGTCAATAGTCATTATGAAAACAGCGGGAATGAGGTATGCAAAATAAATACAAACACGACCGGGCTCCATCAGCATAGGCCAACCTACACTGCCGCTTATAAGAATCAAAGCTAAAAGTATTTCTGCTATAACAATTGAAACAATAGCCGAGCCACGGTCTTTGTCAACATATAACAAATAAATAAGCCCGATAACTACAGATAAAACTGCAAAGTAGAAAACATAGTTCATATCTGTAAGTGCAAAAGCCAATTGCTTACATGCACTTAAAATATTCTTTTTATATTTCCATCCAATGAAAATAACTAATAGGACAGGTATCAAAGAATAAACAGTCAACCTTATTTTTTTAGCGGTTTTATACTCAGGTACCTTTTTATTTTCAAAGGAAATTTTTCCTTTTTTTATACCACGAAATACGAAGAAAACTCCAAATACAGTACCTGACACAACACCTAAACAGATAACTGCAAATATCAGAACCGTATAATCACGAAGGCCTATAACATTCATAGCCCAGTACATGGAGCCCTGAAGTGATTTGCCCGTAAGAAATGCCGCCGCCATAGGAAGGAAAGCCATCAAAAAGCTCAATATTCCTGCAAGCATAACCCTTATGAAGTATTCTTTTCTTATAAAAAGACGGCTATACCCTACACCGACTCCCACACAGATTATCAAAGCGATTATTGTGTCGTAAAAGTGGGATGTAAGTGTTAAAGAAAAGCTTAAAGCAAACCCAAAAAGATACCATGTGGATTTGCATCTGAGAAGGTTGAAACCGTTGTTTAGCTCGTTTTCTCTCGACTCAAAAAATTTCATAAGGAAAACAATTGACGGGAGAATATACATCATACCGTATTCCTGTGGAAGCGTTGCACCATATCTCAAATATGACGCACTTACAAAAAACTTTGCACCCACAAACATCATAGCCCCGATATAGGGAATAAATTTATTTTTGCAACAGCACCTTAAGAAAATAAGGAGCATTATCGCAATCATAGCAAACTGGACAAACCAGAACAAACGCAAGGAAACATACACAGGCATTCCAATAAGGGTGGTTAGATAATAAAGCATACAATGCATACCCATGGGATAAATACCCGCAACGTATATATTGTTGTCTATAAGTCCGTTTATCCAGTAGTTGTGCACCGGAAGATCAGAGGCACCGTAGCCCCATCTGTTCAGTATTCCGTTTCCGCAAATACCCCAGATAAGTGATATTAAAAACACAATAAAGGGAATTACTGCGTAATTCTCTTTAAATAAGCGTTTTATATTTCTGAATATAACCCTTAAAAACACCTTAATTTCCCTAAATCGGTGCCTTATAAAGGTTTTAAAGCCGACTTCACGTAAAGCATAATGCTTACACTCACCTGCCACCCTTTTTAAATAAGGGATAACAGGAATATTATAAATTTTTACAACAAGTACAATAAAAGGTACAAAGGTGAAAAGAAAAAGCGTTATGCGATAAGATATGTGAAGCAGCTGAAGAACCTGCACAAGATTAATGATGTAAAAGTTACCTATGGTAAAATAAATCAAAAACCTTTCACAAGAGGAAAAATTTTTCACCTTACGATAAAAAACGAGGGCCGGAAGTCCTACCGTAAATCCGATATATCCGATAAACAATTGTAATAACTGAATTACATTTAACACAGACATAGACATCGGTTAACATCCCTCGCTCTCGTTTATTTTTGTATAAGGTTTAAAAATGCAAGACAACATCTTCTGATTTGCAAATTGCTGAGCCATATTTTTTTATATACCCAATACCACCATGTCTTTTCATTGACATAACGCCCGTTTATATAAAAACCTTGAGCTACGGCAATAATCTGTTCTTCATTTACTCTCTCGGCGTTTTTAAACTGATGGTCGCCCAAAACCGTAAAGATGTGCTCACTTTCTTCCTTTATTATCCTGTGAAGTACAAGCGTACCGTCATTTTTCTTGTAAAGAATTACGTCCCCTCTTTTTAATTGCCTAAAGCCTTTGTCAGCTAACTCAACTAAGGTTTCCCCCTCATTTAAAAGAGGGCGCATACTTGTTCCCTTTGTAGGTACAACTGCACAGCCAAGCTCTTTAATACAAATTTCAATACTTTTCATTATTCTAACATATTACAGGATTCAAGCTCCGATAAAAATGCATCCAAATCCTTCTCTACCGCATGGGGCTCTACAGAATATTCCTGTGCCAATGCCTCCAATAGGCTTTCCTTGTCAGTTTCTTCACGAAGCATTTTGCAAATAAACTCCCCTGTATGATTAAGCACAATCATACCGTTAAAACCAATGCTTTTATCCGGGGGAGGTACAAGCACAGTATTCTTGTGTACTTTTCTTAAAATATGACCGGCTATAAGGTGCATATCAATGCCCCGACCTTTCGTTTTATTCTATAGTTGTGTTTGTGCCGCCAAAAAATCGGTTAAGTGCGAAAGCCGCATAATCATAAGTTTCTTCATCAATTCCGCTTTCTGTCAATATACGGTCATTATCGTCAAACCTGTAAATCTTAGCTTTAGGCGGTTCATATTCATATTCGCATTTTTTCATAAAATCCTATCCTTTCATTGCTTTATACGACATTTCAGCCGCATCAGGTTCGTTTTTGCAGCTCATTTCAAATATATTTACCTTCTCCGCCACTTGACCTATCATGTCAAGCAAAAGAGTCATATCATTGACATTTTTTGGTCTGTAGGTATTATTAAGAACTAATGCAATTGCCCTGTCTGATTCAACAATCTTTATGCTGTTTTCGCTACCTCTGTTTAAAAAGCATATTCCCCGAAGGTTTACTTTACGGTTTTTTTGTAAATTCGTCTTACCTGAAAATGGTGTTCCCCATACAGTTACACCATCTTTTTGGGGGAAAATAACGGGTTTATCATCATTTAAAATGTAACTGTTCTTAAATTTTTCAAGCCAGAACTTAGTATGCGTAGATTTGCCCGTGCCTGACGGTGCCGAAAACAGGTAAGCTTCATTCCCTACAACCACAGCCGAAGCATGAAGGAAAAATCTGCCATGCTTTACTATTTCACGGCAAAATACACTGCTTGACAACATATATTCCAAGTCTTCATCACTGCGATTTAAAAGATGTTTGTCTGTAACAGAATTAACATCAATTTTTAAATCCATTACAGGTTCACCGGAGGATTGATATGCTTCGCACTGCCTTTTCAGGCGGTCAAATTCAGGTTCCATCTGAACCTTAATCCCTGCGATTTCGTATATCATTCCTCCATTTCACCTCTTTTAACAATGAACTTTAGCCGGGATAATGTGAATTTTCCCTATACTGTCCTGCCGCGGTATTTACCACTCCGTTACTGCTTGTAACCTTTGTACCGTCTGTACCGTTAACTGTAATTGTTGCTGTAGCACCGGGTGCATACAAATTGTCGATTATAAATCCGTATGTGCTATTGGCTTTAAGTCCCGTTGCATCCCAGAAATATTGAAGGACTGTTCCATCCTTTATCCTCTTGATACTGCCCTGATTGTATTTTACGCCTTCGCCGTCAGCAACAATATCTCCGCCTGTACCTTCAAAATCGCTTTCAGGTCCAACCTTTACATAGGCTGTATCGGGAACATTTACATCAATCTGTATTGTGGTGACATTTGTCATATTATCGATTGAGTATTTAAAGCCTGTGGCAATTGTGTTTCCGTATTTTTCACGACCGTATCCTATGTGGTTTCTGTCTGTTCCTGCATCTCTGTCATCAAATACTGCGGGAATTTCGCCTTCGCTTTCAGCAATAAAGGAAAGATAAGGACCTTGAACTGTAGTGTTGTAAACAGGTTCAAACCTTGCGTAGTAGGTATCGCCGTCTGTATCATCTGCTAAAGTAACAGAATAGGTCGCATCTTCGCTCAATTTATTTCCGCTTCCATCGTACCAACCAAGGAATATGAAACCGCTGTTTGCTGTTGCTTTACTGCTTGCTGATGTGCCTTCCACATCAGTTACCGAAGCTACCGAAACCTTACCGCCCACATTATCGGTTTTAAAAGTACCGTTTGCCTGCTTTGTCTGTGCCACAAAATTTACGGTAAAGGTTCTTTCAAAGCGAGCGTAATATGTGGCGTCGCCTGTTGTGGTGTAGCTTATTGTTGCACCGTCGTTTATAAGCATATCGTCGCTGACTTCGTTAAACGCCTCATCATACCAACCCACAAATTTGTAGCTTGTTTTTGCGGTAGCTGTGGAGCTTATGGGGGTGCCCACAACGTCTGTGTAGGTATATCTGCCCAGTACGCCGATGTTATCGTCTTCTGTGTCTTCCCATGTTTCTCCGCTTCTTGCCTTGCCGCCTGAAACTTTGACCTGACGGATATATGTCTGTGTGACATTGCCATCAAACCTTGCATAATAAGTTTTTACGCTTTCTTTTGTTTCGGTGTAGCTGTAGGTTGGGTTTGTGGTAACAAGGTTTCCGTTTTCGTCATACCAACCCTCAAAGGTGTAGCCACTTTTTGCTGTTGCCTTAACGGTTACCGTTTCATCTGTTGCGGCGTAATATGCTTTGCCGCAGGTATTATATACGGCTTCATAATTTTCATCGGTTTTATCTGTTACGCTTGTAATTTCAACCGTGCCGCCCTGCTCGGAATTGTTATATGTGCTGCCTTTATTAATCTGGGGGATGAACGCCTGTCTCCAGCGCCATTGTGCAACCATGGTAAGACCTTTGTGGACATTGGCATAGGTTATAGCCTCGCCGTTATCTGTCCACGTTACACCGTCAACCTCGCCGTTTGTGCTGTTGTTGTTGATT
The DNA here is from genome assembly GCA_051866635.1 of Clostridia bacterium. Classification (GTDB taxonomy): domain Bacteria; phylum Bacillota; class Clostridia; order UMGS1883; family UMGS1883; genus RGIG1927. The sequence continues at coordinate 48,324 of JBJDXJ010000006.1, forward strand.
ACTTTTGTTAAGGCGACAGTTCCGTCATAGATTTTAAAGTACTGTGCCGACGATACATCTGACGCATCGCTGATAGAATAGTCACAGGCTATGGTATGCTCCGCAGGAAGCAACAAGCTGCCTAATTTATCTGCATTTATCAGTGTCTTTGACGAAGTGTTTTCAACAACATCACCTGTGAGCAGCCAGCCCAAGAACTTCCATCCGCTGTTCTGACCTTCCGCCGCCTTTGAAACATAAGGCGGAATAAACATTGTGCCTGTCTCTGCCTCAGCACCTGTACTGCCCGAAGCCGGCTTAAAGCTGTATACATTTTCGGCTTCGTCTTTATTATACTCTCTTTCCACAACATACTTCTTACCGCCGTTGGGATCGTAGGTTACTGTGGGGTTTTTAATAAATATAAAGTGCAAGTCTGTGGCAGAGGTTATATTATCAAGGTAATAGGTATAAACCGTATCGCCGTCTGCATTGGTAGACTTTATCCATTTGCCTGCCTTTTCCTCATCGGTCAGGCTACCTGTGTCCTCAATTTCATTGCCTGCCAACTGCAAAAACTGGGTAACGGGGTTTCCGTTTTCATCTTGCTTTGTATAATACACGCCTACAAATTCACAGCCTGCATCGGCGTCGTTTTTCCTTACAATACCCTGAATTTTAAGGGGTTCGCCGTCTGTTACATAAGTGGCAAGCTTGTCGTCTATTGTGACCTTATGACCTTCCGAGCTGCCCTCGCCCTCGCTTGTTCCGTCACTGCCACCCACAACAGCACTGCCGTGGGTAGTGGTACTGCCCGACAAGGGGTGATAAATCTGGAAATTAATCTTATCAAGGAAGTTACCGTAGGTTTTTTCCTTACCTGCTGCTGATTGCGGCGGATCCAAAAATCCAACTGATACAAAGCCGAACAGCGTGTCGGTCTGACCTGCCGGTACGGTGTAAAGATAATACTTGCTTAAATCCACCGTTGTACTGCCGTTTCCGTTGCCGCTTCCGGCAGAACCTTCGGCATTGGAGCCGTAGCTACCCCAGGGGTTTTCAGTTTCGCCGGTGGCTGCACTGTTGTCTCTTATTATCCAAATATGCCATTCTTCCGTATAGATAGTGCTTGGTATAGCACTGAAGGCGTTATTTCCTGCATTGTCCTGGAATGTGCCGCCTGTATCAAATTTTTTACTGTAAACAACAAACTGTTCTTCGTGTGAAATGTTGTAAATTGTTTCACCACCGATATTATATTCGTCTCGCAATTCTCCGTCGGGGAAAAGCCAGTCTGTCATCTGCATAAAATGGTCACGCCCATCTTTGCTGGGCTTTGAGGGATTAACGCTCTGCTTGGGACCTATAACAAGTGCCATAATGTCAGTACCGTTACGGGCACCGTGGTCAAGACCCCATTCATAAACGCTTGAGGGGGTTGTTTTTACATTTTGGTACAAGGTGCTTTCTTCGTCCGCATTTAATTCAGCGGCATAAGTACCGTCGGTAGGCGTTAATTTTACATTTTTAACGTATGTTCCTGTGTTTTCTCTGAACAATTCAAGCTTGCCCTGAAAAGCCGTTGTATTCCAATAGGGAACATCACCTTGAGCAGGCTGATAATAAGCGTTAGTGAATGACTGCCCTTCTTCAAAGCTACCGTTCTGCAATTTTCTGTTGTCTTCTGCGGCAACATATGAAATGTTTCCGCAGAACATAGCAATAATACACACTACTGCTACAACTGCACGCAGATTTCCAATAATCTTTCTTTTTTGATTTTTACTTATAAATTTCATCTACCTGCACTCCTTCCACGCAGACAAACGCGTTTAATTTATATATCAAGTTTGAACTAAAAAATTATATTCCCAATCAATTTATTATATCTTATAATTACAAGAAAATCAATCGTTTTTTTCAACAAAAAAAGGTTGCAATTTAAAATTGCAACCTGGCAAGCATAACAAATTTATTTGTCTTAGCCCCATAGCTTTGTGCCCCTACCTTTCGATAGGTTTACTAAACTTATTATTTATTATATTATATTCCAAAATTCAGAATTTGTCAAGAATTTTTACATAAATCTAAAGTTTATGATACACCACATATGCTTTGAAGATACCGGTCGCACACTTTATTTCGTTACAAACACTTTTTGTACCATTCTTGTTTATCCATGTACATACGCTCATCAGCCCTGGTTAAAAGTTCACTTTTAGGAATATCCGGAAACTCTGATGAAAGTGCATATCCGCAGGCAAAATATATCTTGGGATCCTCGTCTGAGTTGTTGTAATATTCTACCGCCTTATGAACAGCATTATCATAACGTTCCATTTTTTCGCGGTCTGCATTTCTTACAACAACTGTAAACTCATCTCCTCCCCATCGGCACACAAACTCACCCATAGCAAAGGTGCTTCGTAAAATTTCAGAAAATTTCATAATCATCATGTCGCCCATTTCATGACCGAGAGTGTCGTTGGCATACTTCAAGCCGTTTAAGTCCATCATCATAATTCCAATGGGCTCACTGTCGGGTATTTCTTCGATAAACTCCTTCCAACGGGTTTTATTAAATAATTTTGTAGTTTCGTCAATATACGCTTTTTTATTTATATTCAAAATATTTTCGGTAAACAGATACAGTGTATAGATTAAAAAAGTAACCGTTGTAAACATCATGCTTGAAGAAGTATTCTTAATATAAAAATAAACAAAATCTGAAATACTGCCCGCAACAAGCAAAAGAACAAATATCATTGTGTTTATTTCTTTAACGCCTTTTTTAGCATTAATTACGGAAATGAAAAACAAAGCTAAAATATCTGTAATAAGTATTATGTGGCAGACTGTAAGTGTTTCACGCAAGTCTTTAATGCCTGTAACCTGACACACCAGGCAAATAAAAGCCATAACACAATTCAAAAATGTCACAGGTCGTATTGCAACATTGAATTTTTCCTCATAACGTTCATCTATATAAAGCAGTAAAGGAACCGACATCGTAAACAGAGCAGACAAACTTATATATCCCAAAGCGGCTGTATGATTTCCAAACATTACGGGAGAAAAACGTGTGTCTGTAATACGCCAGATTCCCATAAGCAGTGAAAAACAGCCCAGATACAGCATGTCAAATGCTGTGGTCCGCTTTTTAACAATAAAGATTAGCTGTACAGTAATAAGCAAAAGCCCCATTATAATGCACAGTGAAGACAAAATTATCTGTGGCAAATCAGCTTTTAACCTTTGCATAAAAACAGCATATCTTGAACCGATTTTGAATACTGTTTCCCTGTTCTGCATACTTTTATACACAGGTGTCAGAATGACTCTGACGTTTCTTCCCTCATCTGATGGGTAAAGTGGAACCACAACCCAATTACTGCTGGGAGATTTGCCAACAGAATTGTTCTCATCAGATGCAAGGGCATAAATCAGCTCATCATCAAAATAAACCTGAGCGTAACTATGCACAATATAGAACATCAGACAGCTTTCGTTGTTATCCACCTGACCGATTTTCCAGCTGTACTCCTTCCGCAGTCCGATAGGTGCTGAAGCGTCCTCGATTTCTTTTACGGAATAATTATCTACCGTTTTATATGAAGCAATATTTCGGGTGTTGTAAACATTATTGTCTTTAAAGAGAAACATATAAACCGCAAGAGCAAAAAACAACAAAACTGTTACGGCATATGTCGCAATTGTAATGCGTCTTAGATTGAGATGTGATTTCCGAGTCATGTGAACACCTCCGTTGCCCAAAAACTTGCCATATTTATTATACCATTTTTAAAAGTTCACTTCAAGTTAAATAATTTTGTAAAGGTTTTTTTGTGCTATATGTACAAAAAAAGTGCTGTTTCTATTATTTTTTAATGAAAAAAGGCTCATCTGTTAATGCAAGCATTAACAGATGAGCCTTTTTTCATTAATATAAATCCTTAATTTCATCTGCCGTAAGGGCTCTGTTATAAACTCTGAAATCGTCAATGATACCGTCAAAATAGGGATCGTTCCACTGGGATTTACCTATGTAATTTGCAGAGGTGAATCCTAAATCAGATGGGTTACTTGTTATTGTTTCACTTCTTCCGGCTTCCTCACCGTTTATGTAAATAATTCCCGTATCTCCCGAAAGGGTCACGGCAATATGATACCATTTGTTGCTTTCTATTACGGTGTTTGTTAATATTTCCTGTTCTTTACCTGTAGCTAAGGTTTTAGTTGCAAATTTCACCGTACCGTCAGAGGATTGCGGAGTTAGGAACATATAGCTTGATGTATTTGAACCAAAGTCAAATACTCTCTGCCACCCTTTTACCTCACGGAGGTTTATCCATGCAGAAATTGTGCAGTCAGAAAGATACTCTGTAATACCTGTGTCCAGACTTACAAAGCTTCCTTTTCCGTTAAGGTCAACACCCATATTGTCATGTCCCAATGTATACTTTTCTGTACCCATGAAAAAGCCTTTGATGCCACTGTTTGTACAATTCACATTATTTTCAAAATCGAACTTTAATATAGGGTCATCCTTAATAACAGGTTCTGTTACAACTGATGCTATTTTTAAATATTTGTTCCACTTTACCTCTGCCCCCAATGCTTCCGAAACAAATCTTACAGGTACCATAGTTCTGTTATTTCGTATAATTGCAGGTGTATCAAGGGTAACAATTTCTCCGTTGACCTTGGCTTCTAAATTGTCTATTGTAAGCTCAATTACTTTATCGCCCTTTACGGCAGTAACGGTTTTTGTATCCTGGTTCCATTCAATACTTGCACCTATGCTTTCAAAAATTGCTCTTAAAGGCACCAAAACTCTGTCGTTTAAAATAAAGGGTGCAACATCTGTTTTTATCTTTATGCCGTTAACATTAACGGAAGGTGTAACCTCCTCCCCTTCACCCAATGTGAGAAGGAGCGTTGATGCCGCCGGGTAATCGTCACTTGTAGGCTCGGGCATATTGCTTTCGTAAACACTTGCAAGATACTTAAACCTATCTTCTGTCATGTTCTGCTTTTCAATGTATTTATAATAATTGTACACCGCTCCGGCAAGTGCCTCTATTCTGCCTCTGCCATCTTCATTTATCTTTGTGTATGTATAGCCGTCCTGGACTGTAGGTGTCCACAAAACATCTTCACCCATGTGATAGCGGACAAGATAACTGTAGCCCTCTAAAAATCTGTCGTTACCGAAGTTAAAGGGATTAACCGCATCTTCACCTACTGAAACTGTTCCTTTTACAGGGTCTACCATTGTTCCCTGTGCAAAAATCATTTGCAAAAGTGTAGAAAGTCCTCCTATATCATCATAAGAATGTCCTGCATCTCTGCCCATTTCAGTAAGCTGAACGTGGTAGTCTTCTTCCGAAAGCTCTTCACCTGTTTCTTCATTTTTTGTCATAAGCCGCATTACCTTAGTAAGAGCACCGTTTCTGCCGCCTTCGTCGCCCTCTTCATTTACAAGTGCCGCTTCCACCGCTTCCTCGTACATTTTAAGGTCGTTTGTAAAGATTGCCTGTGCCATGCCGCCCATAACACAGAACTGATGCTGTGCCATCCAGAAGGTGTGCATATTATAAGTAATGGAAAGCTGTTCCATCATATTTGCAAGATTTTTTGTATCTTCCTCTGTCCACTTAAGTTCCTCTGTTTCGCAATCGGTATAACGGAATATTTCACCTGCCGCCGCAAGGAAATATGTAAGTATTGCATAGCGGAAATTAACGTGCCATTGCACCGATTCAATAGATGACCATGCTCTGATTATCTTCATGGAGTTTGCTCTGTAAACATCATCACCTGTTATATACCACATAATAGCCTGCTTAAAGGCAGTGGCACCATCCCAGTTTGCACGCATACCGCAATATACATCAAGTGCCTGATTGTTCTGTTTTGTCCAAGGGCCTAAAATATTTACAAAATAATCGTTACCGAATTCGTAATATATACGGGGGTTTTTACTGCAGTCACCGTCTGCCGCAAAGGCTACAAATGCACTTCTCCAAGGTTCCTGTCCGCTTCTTACCTTATCACGCATATTGTCAAGGTACATTTGGTTAACTGATATACCCGGGTGCATAATTGTGCCTTCATGCACGCTTCCCTCCTCATCGGTATAGCTTAAGTTTTCATAAATCGTAACTGCCTGAGGCACATAATCTGTTATAAGGTCGTATGCATCCTCAGCTTGTGCTAAAATCGGTACAACGCTCAAAAGCATAATTAAAGAAACCAATAAACTTACTGCTCTTTTCATTTTCTCTACACCTCTATTTTAAAAATTCCGTCTTCATCACGTTTAGCTTCAATAATCCGTCCATCGGGATAAATTATTCCCGATGGATTTCTTTCTTCTGCCATTTTAGGAAGATAGGGCAGTGCCATTGCACCAATCATGGGCAAATTCACTTCCTTAGCTCTTTTTAAAACATATTCCTTTTCCCAACCCCAGGTTGGACATAAAACAAAGTCTGCACCCATATTTTTTAGATTTATTACAGTTTCTGAAAACTGTGCATCGTAGCAAATCATAATGCCAGCTTTTCCCACCGGTGTGTCAAAGGTTACATATCTATCCCCTTTTTTTAGTGCATCTCTTTCGTCTCCTGCAAGGTATATTTTATCGTAAATATCAATTATATTCCCGTTTGGGGCAAATATATATGCACTGTTATACAAATCTTCGCCCAATATCCGATACAGCCCTGCAACAACATAGGAACGGTGCTTTTTCGCAATATGGGAAAATGCTTCAATATAGCTATCCAAATTCTTTTTTACACATTCTTTTAAAATTTCTTTTCCGCATTTCAGATTTCCCGGGAAATTTACAGCCTCGGTTGTGACAATTATTTCACCAAAGCCACATGTATCGCACAATGCAATAACTTCATGTGCCATTATGTCCGACAATGATATTCTGTCCGATATGGCAAGCATGGGATTATTCTCAAAATCATACAGTCTGTTCTGAACAGATTGTACAAGTGAAATTTTCATGTTCTCACCCCTCACTTACAAGTTGCATATAATCAATATCAATATTTCCTTCACCTTCAAATGCAAGGAACATCATTCTCTGCCTTAAAGGTGCACCTTTATTTACAGAAAGCATCACAGTTTTCCACTGACCGTTTGTACTTGGAATAATGCCTTCTGCAAAGGGCAGATTTGAAATATTTTCGTTTGTTATACTGATTTTAACGTCACCTGTCGTTCTAACCCTAAGTACAACATAATCCGATGCTTTGGGAAAATATCCGTTTGTGTAAGCAATTCGGCTACCGACCCTGTCAGTTTTTACAGAAGCATAGACAAATTCATCATCTTCCCTAACTTCCGCTTCTCCGTAATTTAAGGCTGTAAAGTTTTCTATCTGCCATGTATCGTCAGTATCTAATCTTCTTATGTCCTTCTCGGGCTTTACATAAGTTTCTGCCGCACAATCGGGTGTAAACAAAAGGGTTGATGCGGCAAGGCAGTCGTCATTTGTTCCCTCGGGCATAGTCATTTCATAAACCTTCGTCACGTACTTAATGTCGTCTGCTGTCATGTCTTTATTTTCAATGTACTTATAGTAGTTATATACAATGCCCCAGCCTGCGTCAAATCTGCCCACATTCAAATCGTTTATGGACGCATAGAAGCCGTCGCCGTCACTGCCTGTAGGAATATATTCAACCTGATTGCCTAAATTGTACTTTAATATGTAATTTACCCCTGCAAGAAGTCTGTCATCAAGGTAGTTAAATATATTTACGCCTTCAGGGTCAATTTCGCCTGTTTCATTGCTTACCAATGTTCCCTGATAGTAGATTATTGCGGCACTTGTTCCCATACAGTCCACGTTGCCGTAGGCATGACCCATATCTCTTCCCATTTCAACAACCTGAATATTAGGCTCTACTTCTTCCCCTGTTACAATGTTTTTAGTTACCTTTCGTATCTGCATATTGATTGAACCGCTTCTTGGGCTTGTGCTTTCCTTATTTGCGGTAATTCTTTCAACACCCTTTGCATAATCTTCAAGATTATTTCTGAAAATACCGCTTGCCATCATGGCATTAGTGCACATAACATGCTGGTTCATAAAGTGCCACCAGCGGTCGTATTTATCCTTTGTAAGCTCTAACATATGTGTAAATTTGGCTGTATCATCATCTGTCCAGTTAAGTTCCTCGTTTTCGCAGTCTGCATACCTTAAGATTTCAGCCGCCGCACACATTTTCAAAACTCCTACGCTTACTCGTATCTGTTCATCGTACAATGCCGAAATTGACTGCATCTGAGACCAGCCACGAAGAATGTACATCGCATTTTTTCTGTACACTTCGTCACCTGTTATATACCACATAACAGCCTGGTTAAACGCCGTGCTTCCGTCCTCAGCCATCCATCTGCCATGATTATATCCGGTGTTGTTCCAAGGAATGTTTATGTATTCATCTTCTCCGTTCCAGCGTATAAAAGGTGTTTTTGAGCTTCTGCCCGTCTTTGCAAAGCTTTCAAAAGCACCAAGCCAAGGCTCCGTCCCTTCACGTACCCTTTTTTGCATAACATCTAAATTATTTTTTGTCAGACCAACCCCGGGATGCACAATGCCTGTTTCTTCGTCAATAACTTCAACAGCTTCCGGTTTAAAAGGGGTAATATAATCTTTTAAAACGTCTTGACCGTCATTCTCTGCTTTTACATATTCCCCTATATCATTTAAAAACCACACATCGCCATCCTCGGTCATTTTACTGTTATCTATAAAATTTTTATTGTCAAGCCCTGTTATTTTGTAACCGCCTTCAGAAGGTATAAATCCCCATTTTTCATTGTTCGCATTTCCAGCATTCCATGTTATAACAATGGCACCTACATCCTTTGATGCACCGGACACATTTACGTTCTTTCCTGTTTCAACATGTGTAATTGTGTAGTAACCTGCGGGATTGCAGGAAGTCAGATACCAACCCTGGGTATTATTTAAAAGGTGTTCACCTTCTTTGTTTGTAATTGTATATAACCTATCTGTTGAAAGGGTGGCAAATCCTAAATCCTTTGCAACGTATTCCTGTGCAATTTCATGGTCTTTCTCAGGCAACAGTTCAACAGTCCAAGGGTATTTATTCTCGGTAATGTACAGCTTTTCATTATCTTTTGCCAAATACTTATCCGCATATTTTGAATAAATATATGTATTTCCATTTTCTTTCACTATTTTCCAGTTTTCGTTTGCACCGTTTCCGCCTGCATAAATCATCACTTCGCTACCCTCTGCCTGTGAGGCATTTCTGATATTCAGGCATTTTCCGCTTTCTGAATCGAAAACGCTGAAACCGCCCGCAAAACTTGCGTTTTTAGTAAATATCCAAGGGTATGCTTCATTTGTGAAGGCAACCCCACCTTCGCTTGCACCAAGATATGTTCCGCTGTTGTCTTTTATTGTATAAGACCGTCTTGCCTGAACTTCACCTGTTTTCACACTTACGGCTTTCTTACTGTCTATCCATTCAACAGACAAATCAAGGCTTTCGCATATAGCTCTGACAGGAACATATGTTGTGCCGTTTTCGATAAATGCGTCAACATTTTTCCCCTCTGCATCCTTCATTTCGAGAAGTTTTCCGTCAACATAAACATTCACCTTTCCGTCCACAGAAATGTTTTCGGGCATTTTTCCCAAAACAACACTTTTAGTTTCCCCATCCCATAATACACTCTTTCCTACAAGTTTTGCCATGGCACGTACAGGCAAATATGTAGTGCCGTTTTTTAATATAGGGTACACGTTGTTTCCATTTGCATCCTTAGCAATGTAAACATCACCATCTGTTAAAATGGATATGTTACTTTCTTTTGCAAATACAGTCTGCACGAAAAGATTTGCTATAATAAGGATAATTGCCACAATTTTCTTTTTCATTTTCCTCTCTCCTTATATTGGTTACCTTAATTATAACATCTTTACCTTTTTACTTCAATAAGCTCAATATCCCATTTTGCTCTATTGATTTCCCGAAATATAATTTATCTAAAAAAGCACCTTTCGGTGCTTTAAAAGTAGAATTGCCTGATATTAAAATAGCTTGCATAAAAGGATAAAGCTTTTTCTCCTGACGATAATAAGGTGTAATTGGGGACAGGTGTAATCTGGCACATGCCACTTTTTGCACAGTTCCTTCTCATGTTTTTAAACGTGCAATTCTAGACCCGTCCCCAGTTACACAAATGGCTCCCCAAATTTATGGGGTTTTGGCACAGTCTGACATACATTCTATGGCATTCTTTACACATTACCTGATGGAAATTTCCGGTTTTTATACACGAAACAGATGTCAGCAACTGCAGTCTGATAATTATTGAAAATTTTTAACCATTCTTATCGCTATAATCAATGCCTGTTCTCTGGTAGCATTGGCATATCCTGTTGCTTCATCCTCGGTAGTTATATTCCTCGGTCCGAATTTATTATCGCCTATGCCCTTGATTATTCCATTAGAATTCATAAAGTATACACTTTCTTTTGCCCAGTCTGAAATTTTATCATCATCCGCAAACGGAGTCGGCATTGTAAATTCAAGGGATATATCATCATTATTTATGCTCCAACCGGGAATGGTAACTCTCTTAAACACTCTTGTGAGCATGGTTGCACATTGTTCTCTGTTAAGATCCGCATCAGGGTCAAATCTATCGCTTGATACACCTATTGCAACCCCAAGATTATAGGCTTTTAATACATCCAGATTATTGGTATCAACAAATGGATTGGTAATTGCCGGCAGTGCTGCTGTACCGGAAAGAGCCTCAAACACTTTTACCGAAACAGCGGCAAATTCCTCACGTGTTATTGATTTGGTCAAATCCGCTTCTTTTAAAATTTCAGGTATAATCCCAAGTTTCTCAGCTTCAGCCAATTCAGGCTGTGCCCAGTTTGAAGCAATAATGCCCCATTCACAAATAAATCCAACATTTTCGGTAGAAAAAAACTCTTCTTCCCCACTAATCCAATTTTCATTATTGATATCATTCCATACACCAAGTTTAGATTCATCACCCCAGTGATGACGTTGCATTTGAAGATAATGCTCATTCCCCTGATAATTATTAAAGGTTACTGTAGGTCCAAAATATGTCATTTCCTCTCCTGTCACCCAAATCCATGTTCCCTCATCCAGTTCATCGGTTGCACCAAGCCAATATTGAGCCTTGTTGCCGCTTGCAACAAGATTTTTGACAATTTCTTGTTCTTCTTCTGACATAATTGTTGCTAAGTGTCCACCCATATTCTCACAATATTCTTTAGCTTCTTTCCATGACATGCTTAATTCAAACCTTTGATAACGACGCCCATCAAAATCTACAATATCATTTTCAGCAATTATCATCATAGGCATTGATACCAAACACATCACAAATACAACTAAAACAGACAAAATTCTTTTTTTCATAAAAATCTCCCTTCTGCTGCTTTGCGTCATCACAAGTAGTAATTAAATTTTTATCTCTTATCCGCAAAGCAAAAGAATGATAAGAGATTATTTGCCATTGACCTTTCGCACCTTTTGTGAGAAAATTTCGGCAGTACATAATTCCGCCGGAGACTATAATGTGAAACCTTCTTTCACGTTAACACTCCTTTGAATTTTATTAAGTGTATTTTATCACGAATAACATTTTTTTGCAAGTTGATTCACTAATCTTATATATAAAATAAGTAAAATCGACAAGTCCCTTTATATTCCTACCTCTTCCTTTTTCACTATTACCTATTACTTTCCAAAAATCGACAAAGCTTTTTAAGGAAAAGTGAATAGTGAATAGGTAATAAGTAAAATCGACAAGTCCCTTTCGAGACTTGTCGATTTTGGTTGCCGGACTAGGATTCGAACCCAGACAAACAGAGTCAGAGTCTGTCGTGCTACCCTTACACAATCCGGCAATATTTTGTTCAATTTTGATTACTTGTTCATTATAGCATATAATTTCATTTTGTCAACACTTTTTTTGATATTTTTTAATTTTTTTCGGCGGGAAAAACCCGCCGAAAAAAATGCATATTTAAGATGCAATATATTCTTCACCCTTACTGTTTACAGTATCCGCTGTAACAGTAACCTTGTTCACATCTTCCCTTGAAGGTACATTAAACATAATATCGCTCATTGTTTCCTCCATTATTGCACGCAGACCTCTTGCACCTGTCTTTCTTTCAATAGCTTTATTGGCAATTGCATTAAGAGCATCTTCAGTTACTTCAAGGTCAATTCCGTCAATTTCAAATAGCTTTTTATACTGCTTTACAAGAGCATTTTTTGGTTTTGTAAGAATTTCCTTCAAAGCATCTGTGTCAAGATTTTCTAAGCTTACAACAATGGGCAATCTTCCGATAAATTCGGGTATTATGCCAAACTTCAACAAATCCTGAGGTTCAACATTCTTAAGCATTTCGCCTAAATCGGCTTTACTTGTTGCCTTAATCTCGTTGCCAAATCCCATTGCCTGCTTACCCATACGCTTTGAAATAATCTTTTCCAAACCGTCAAAAGCACCGCCGCATATAAATAAAATATTAGAGGTATCAATCCTGAAACATTCCTGCTGAGGATGCTTTCTTCCCCCCTGAGGAGGAACGGAAGCAATTGTGCCTTCCAAAATCTTAAGAAGTGCCTGTTGCACACCCTCGCCCGATACATCACGGGTGATAGATACATTTTCACCCTTCTTTGTTATTTTATCAATTTCATCAATATATATAATACCTTTTTCAGCCTTTTTAATATCACCGTTTGCCGCCATAATAAGCTTTAAAAGAATGTTTTCCACATCTTCGCCTACATAGCCTGCTTCTGTAAGACTTGTAGCATCGGCAATTGCAAAGGGTACATCAAGAAGTCTTGCCATAGTCTGTGCCAGAAGGGTTTTACCGCTACCTGTGGGACCAAGCATTAAAATATTGCTTTTCTGTATTTCAACATCATCTTTGCTCTTTACACCGATGCGTTTATAGTGGTTATAAACTGCCACCGCAAGAGCTTTCTTTGCCTTATCCTGTCCGATTACATATTCATCAAGGAAGTTTTTTATTTCAAGGGGAAGGGGGATTTCACGTGCAGATGCAGTTTCTTCTGCCTCGTAAGGCACATCATCAAACTCGCCGTCCAATATATCTATACATGATTCAATACATTCATTACAAATATATACACCGGGACCTGCAATAAGTCTACCCACTCTTGACGCACTTCTGCCGCAAAATGAACACTTTGGTTCGTTTGTTCCTGTACTCATAAAGGAAAAGCCTCCAAATTTTCAATACTTTCTAAAATGAAGCCGAGCAAATTATGCTCGGCTCCAATGTTATCGTTCAGTAATAATTCTGTCAATCAAGCCATAATTAAGGGCTTCTTCTGCACTCATGAAATTGTCGCGTTCAGTATCTCTTACGATATCTTCCAAAGGCTTACCTGTGTTAGCAGCCAATATGTTATTAAGTTTTTCCTTTGTCTTAAGGAGCCACTTAGCATGAATTTCAACATCAGTTGCCTGACCCTTTGCACCGCCCAGAGGCTGATGAATCATTATCTCACTGTTGGGAAGAGCCAATCTCTTACCCTTTGTGCCTGCCGAAAGCAGGAACGCACCCATGGAAGCCGCCAAACCTACACAGATAGTTGATACATCGCACTTAATGTAGTTCATTGTATCATAAATTGCCATGCCTGCTGTAACACTTCCCCCGGGGCTATTAATATAAAAATGTATATCCTTATCGGGATCTTCGCTCTCAAGGAAAAGAAGCTGTGCCACAATGAGGCTTGCTGTTGTATCATTCACCTCGTCAGAAAGGAAGATAATTCTGTCCTTTAAAAGACGGGAATAAATATCATAAGAACGTTCACCGTTTCCGGTCTGTTCAATTACGTATGGTACAAACGCCATTTAAAACACATCCTTTTCAGTTTTTAATTAAAATTAGTTAGCCGCAGAATCAGTAAGGAACTTAACAGTCTTTCTGAATTCAATATCCTGACGGATAGCTGCTTCATTAGCCGTTACAATTTCGCGAACCTTATCTTCTTCCATGCCGTAACCTTCTGCAAGCTTCTTAACTTCTTCGTTAATGTCGTCCTCTGTAGCAGTGATGCCTTCAGCCTTTGCAACATTTTCAATAAGAAGGGCAACCTTTGCACCTTTTTCTGCCTGGGGACGGATATTTTCACGGAAAGCTTCTTCAGTCATGCCTGTAAACTGCATATACTGTTCAAAGGAAAGTCCCTGAGATTCAACACGGTACTTCATGTCGTTAACATAGGAATCAATCTGCTTTTCAACCATAACCTTGGGCATATCAACTTCCATCATATCAGCTGCCTGTTCCAAAACGGAGTTTTCAAAGTCGGCTTCTGCTTCCTTTTCATTTCTTTCCTTAAGTTTTGCCACGATATCTGCCTTATATTCATCAAGTGTATCAAATTCAGATACATCCTTTGCAAATTCATCGTCAAGCTCGGGAAGTTCCTTCTTTACGATAGAATGCATAACGCACTTAAATACGGCTTCCTTACCTGCCAAAGCTTCAGCATGGTAATCTTCGGGGAAGGTTACATTTACAAGAACTTCTTCGTTAAGTGCCTTACCTACAAGCTGTTCTTCAAAGCCGGGGATAAAGCTACCGCTACCTAATTCAAGGTTGTAGCCTTCTGCCTTACCGCCTTCGAAGGGTACGCCGTCAACACTGCCGTCAAAGTCAAGTACAACTGTGTCACCGTTTGCAGGTGTGCCTTCTTCAACTGTTGTTACTCTTGCACAGTTTTCCTGAGCACGCTTAAGTTCATTTTCAACATCTTCGTCTGTTACTTCTTTAACTACCTTTTCAACCTTCAAGCTCTTATAATCGCCAAGCTTTACTTCAGGCTTTACTGTTACGATGATAGAAAATACAGGTGCTTCACCCTTTTCAAGCTTTACAATATCAACTTCAGGCTGGTCAACAGTGTCAAGATTAAGTTCCTTCACTGCTTCATCGTATGCATCGGGAAGCACAAAGTTTATTGCATCATCATAAAAAATTGCTTCGCCGTACATCTTTTCAATAAAAGCTCTGGGAGCCTTACCCTTTCTGAAACCGGGAATATTGATGGACTTAACATTTTTTCTATAGCTCTTATCCATGGCAGCTTCAAAAGCTTCCTTTTCGATTTCTATTTCAAGATAAACCTGGCTGTTTTCTCTTGTTTCATTCTTTAAAACCTTCATTGGTATTCCTCCTAAATAGTGGTATCTAAATAATTTTAGCACATTTTTTCCGCTATTTCAAGTACTTTTTTCGCTTTTTATTATAATAATGTGGCACGAAGCTCTTCGCCTGTTTTCATAGACAAGTAACAAGGTGCAATATCGAACACTGTCTTTGCACCGCTTACGCCTTCCTTTGCCAATCTGTAGGCGGCTCTTGCATATGCTATTATAACGGATGATGTAAATTCGGGGTTACTGTCAAGCTTTAAACTATATTCAATAATATGGCTGTTTTCCCCGTTCAAGCCTGTTTTGCCGCTTCTTATAACAAATCCACCGTGAGGAATTCCCGCATGGTCACGTTTAAGTTCTTCCTCTGTGATAAAATGAACAATTGTGTCATAATCTGCAAAATAGTTAGGCATATTCTTAATTGTGCTTTCTATCTTTTCAAGGTCCGCACCTTCTTCGGGCACAACAAAACATTCACGGATATGCTTTTCACGTGTTGTAAGGCTGGGGTTTTCACCGCTTCTTACCTTATCAAGAGCAGCCTCCACGGGAATTGTATACTGCTTACCGTCCTTAACGCCTTCTACTCGTCTTATAGCATCGCTGTGACCCTGGCTTACACCCTTGCCCCAGAATGTATAATCCTTACCTTCGGGAAGAATTGATTCCGATATCATTCTTGTTAATGAAAACATACCCGGGTCCCAACCAACAGAAATAATACCAACCTTGCCGCTTTGTTTTGCCGCACTGTCAACCGAGGCAAAATGCTGGGGGATTTTTGCATGTGTGTCAAAGCTGTCAACTACATTAAAGAGCTTGACTGTTTCAGGGGTCTGCACAGGAAGGTCCGTTGCACTGCCGCCGCAAAGAATCATAACATCAATTTCATCCTTCCAGTTTTCCATCTCTGACACATGGCAAACCTTTGCCGTTTCTGTAAGTATTGAAACTGTTTCGGGATTTCTTCTTGAAAATACTGCCTTAAGCTCCATGTCAGGATTCTGCCTGATAGCACATTCCACGCCTCTGCCTAAATTGCCATAACCTAAAATACCGATTCTGATACTCATACTTTTAACCCCTTTACGTTAAACTTTTTGTCTTTATTATACTCCCCTCTGTTCAAATTGCAAGCATTTTTTTACGAAAATGACCGTGGAAGTATTTGAACCCCACGGCCGTTTCCTTTAATAAAATGTATCTTTTAACTGTTATACATCATATACACAAATCGCACCTGTAAGTGTGTTTACGATAATTTCATACCTTCCGTCACCATCAATATCCTTCACAACGGGAGAAGCCTTACCCCCGTTTGAATGAACCTTACCTTCCTTACTGTCAGGAAGAGTAACCTTGCTTATCAATTTGCCTTCATAGTTAAGAATGTACAAGCTACCGTTCATCGGTGCATAATTCTGGTATTCGTCATAGAAAGAAGTAAATATAACCTCCTTCTTTCCGTCGTAGTCCAAATCCACGCATACAACAGGAGAAGCATATTCAAACATGGGGCTTGTTCTCTTTGTTAAAGAATAAGGCCATGCGTAAGGTTCTGTCCTGTTCAGACCAAAGCAATGAACCTTTCCGTTATAGGAGTTAAACAGAATTTCGACTTCACCGTCACCGTCCAAATCACTTACAACAGGTGACTGGAAAACACCGGATGAAACATTGATCTTATTTTGATACAAAGGTTCACCCAAATCCGTGGGAATAATTTCCCAATTGTAGCCCTTCTGGTCATTTCTGTAACGTGTGCGGTCGGAATTCAATATTGCAATGGTCATATATTCTGTAGGCGGGTATGTAGGTGCATATTTTCTGTTACACATAATAGTTGACACAATAACTTCTTTTGTACCATTATTATCAACATCGTATACCACTGCCTTTGCGTGTCCGCCCTCGCCCTTATATAATTGTTCACGTGTTTCACTGCCGTTACAGGGATAACCCCAACCGCCGTTTTCGCTTTTGATTTCTGTGGCATAATCTTCAAAAAGTGATATCATTCCCCAGCTTCTGTTGCCGAAAACTGTACTGTTTGCCATGAATAAACTTCCGTCAGGTTCAAAAACAGAAATCTGAGACAAGTCAGAAGGAACAATGATTTCCTTTATACCATCGTTATTTAAGTCTTCTGCGGCAATGGAATCCATAAACACACCGTACAACCATGTTTTGCTCTTATTGGAAGGACTTAACTGAGGCCATCCCGGTCTTAATGTTCCGTCATGATTGAATACATACACAGAACCTTCACCGTCCACACCGTAGCCTACAATAATTTCACTGTAGCCGTCATTTTCCAAATCAGCAACCGTAATGCATCTTACACTGCTTACAACAGGTGTTTGTGGCCAACCGGGCATAAAAAAACCGTCAGATGAAAGAACAGATATTAAACCTTTACCGTGACCTGTTATAATCTCCATTTTTCCGTCGTTATTTATATCACAAATTTCAACATCGCTCCATGTGTGACCGTTACTAAGTCCAAATTCCTTCACAGGAGTATTTCTGTCATAGCCTGAATTAACCTTCCATTCCGTCTTGCCGGTGGCACCGTCAAGAACAGTTATGGTGTAGTTGGAAAAAATAATTTCATCTTTTCCGTCACCGTCAATGTCACATACAGCAGGTGCAGAATAATACGACTCCTCTGTCCAAAGGGGAAATGTCCCTGCGTTACTGTACTTCAGAGTGGGTTGAATTGCCGCACTTGCCATTACGGGACACATTCCAACAAGTAATGCCAATAATATTAATACTTTGTTTTTCATCTTATCACCCCTTAATTTTCTCCTACACCGCTTTTGCCAACAGTAAGATAAGACTTACCTTCGCTTGTGGTTTTAATTACAATAAACTCATATGTTTTTGACTTGTCAAGCCCGTAAACATAAAGCTCGGATACATATCCTGCAGGGTCGTGGTTGTAATAGTAAACCTCACCTTTTTCCATATATATTGAATCTTCTTTGCTAAGGCTTACCTCTCTGAGGTTACTTGTACCCTTTTCCATTACAAAAACTCTTAATCCGTAATGTTCAACTTCATCATCAAATACGATTTCATAGCTGTTTCTAAGTTTAAAAACTTCAATATCGCCCAATGTTTCATCAAGCTCCGAAAATGCATCGGAAATTGTTTTTGCCTTTAAAAGTGACAGCTTGGATGCCTTAGCCGAATCAACTGCCAATTCGTCACAAAGCTTTGCAATAAGTGTTCTTGATGAATTGTTCAGGTTTGCTCTCAAAGCGTTATAGCACATATCAATCATCGTACTTCTCAAAAGGTAATCTACATCACTGCTACCGTCTGTGATTACACCTTTTCCCTTTGCAAAGAAGGAAACACCGTTGTAATTAAAATCACCCTTCGCATCGCTGTAGCCCAAAACTCTCATAAGCATTGTTGCAAACTGTTGTACTGTTGCATAATCTGTTGCACCGAAATA
Organism: Clostridia bacterium; assembly: GCA_051866635.1. Classification (GTDB taxonomy): domain Bacteria; phylum Bacillota; class Clostridia; order UMGS1883; family UMGS1883; genus RGIG1927. The sequence continues at coordinate 67,036 of JBJDXJ010000006.1, forward strand.
AGTATCGGATACACCGTTCACAAGATAGTTTTCGTAAAGCCAGCCAACATAATCAGATGCCCATAGAGGTACATCTGTAAAGGGATGTGGATTTTTCTGGTAAATCGCCTTTTCTTCCTTACCTAACATTCTCACAACGGTTACGCACATTTCAACACGTGTTGCGTACCTGTCAAGTTCCAGCCCTTCCAAAGAAAAACTGCCTGTTGTGCCTTTCAGTAGTCCCAAATCATAAAGTGCTTCAGCCTTTTGGGCAATGCCTGCACCAAAGCAAGGAACCGATGAAAAAACAATTGCTAAAATTAAAAATACTGTTACGGTTCTTTTCATTTGTTTACTCCTTCTTAAAAAATATATATCTTTATGCGTCTTCTTCGTACACATTAAGATACTCCTCAATTTCTTCAAGTTTTTTATCGTAGTCCTTAATATCTTTAAAAACCTTAAACCCGCCGATTAAAGTAAATACATATCCCAAAAACAGATTTCCCGCACTGTAGGACATAAATTCACCAAAGTGATTTACATAATATTTAAAATATCCCGATGCATGTTGGGCAATTGTTTCCTCGGACATAATATATATCATGCTTCCCAAAAATTCCCCGATAGGCAGTGCTATTACGCACGATATCATAACACACCAAAACTTGTTCAGATTTCGCTTAACCTTTGTGGCATCATAATACTTAGATGCCATTATAACCATTACAAACCCAAAAAGTGTGCCTATCCAGCCGCTGCTTCTCAGCATACCATACAGTATTGCACCGGACAATGCACCGGAAAAAGCCCCCCAAAAGCCCAAAAAGTAATTTGAGGAACGCATTCTTTCTTCATCCATACATGTTTTCATGTATTCTCGCTTGTCACGCTCCATCGCCGCCTTTTGCTCATTTGGAGATAGGTATTTAATTTCAGACAAACATATAACCTCCTCTTTTGAAGTTATGGGATTATTATAGCACTATTGCCAAAATTTTTCAACCCTTAATAATACCGCAGGCTATTTTTTCACCTGCATTTCCTGACGGCTGGCTTGTAAAATCATCGGGCTTTTCATGAATAACAACCGTTTTGTTAATAATATTGCAAATCGTAAACCTGTTTGTTTCAAAGCTTAAAAACGCTTTTCCGTCATTTGAAAAAAGAGGCGGCATATCGCCTGTATGCTTTGGGTGAATATCGTTCCACAAATTCAGATGTCCTTTTGTGTTTTCAAAATTTTCACCTTTGCAATCTGAACCTTGGTGAATATGAAATGCAAATATATTTGTTTCTGTTTTGGGAAGACCCGTTATATGTGCAGTTACCAGCACATTTTTGCCCCTTTCTGCAAAAATAACTTTGCCATATATCTGAGGATACTTTTCTCCTCCCGAGATTTTTGCTGCTGCATATTTCATAATTCATCATCCTTTCTTTCCATTATATGAAATTGGTTTGACAAATCACAAAATTTCTGTATAATATAATAAAGACATCACGGAGGTGCATATTCATGAAAAACAATGTAGTATTAATCGGCATGCCCGGTAGCGGAAAGAGCACTATAGGGGTCCTTTTAGCAAAAATAATCGGCTATGATTTTATTGACTCTGACCTTCTTATTCAATCACGTGAGGGCAAAAAGCTTTGTGAAATTATAAATGACTCGGGGCTTGAATATTTTGATAAGGTTGAAAATGAAGTGAATGCATCTATCACCTGTTCAAATACAGTTATTGCAACGGGCGGAAGTGTTGTTTACGGTAAAGAAGCAATGGAGCATTTAAAAAAAATCGGCACTGTGGCATATCTTAACGTTCCCCTTGCTGAAATCGAAAGGCGTATAGATAACATGGCAACACGTGGCATATCAATTAAGGAAGGACAAACATTGAAAGACTTGTACAATGAACGTACAGTGCTTTACAAAAAATATGCCGATGTTGAAGTGAAATTCAACAAAAAAAGCATTTCTAAAAATGCATATGCATTGGCGGAAGCATTGGGCTTTCCAAAAGAGCTTTATGAATAAAAGTATTAGAACAAAGTGTCTCCTCGCTTTTGGCGATAGTTGCCTCTAAAGTGAACAGAGGAGAAAACACTTTGTTACGCCATGTGCGTTTTCCGAGCTGTGCGAGGAAATTCTCGCACGGCAATAGAATAAAATATATTTTTTACATTATAGGAAATTAGAAATTTCCTATAATGTAAAAAAACTCCTGAAAATCGGATTAAAACCGATTTTCAGGAGTTTTTTTATTTATAATTAATATCTGTCTCTCTTTTTATAATGTGTATGGAGAAGTTCATGACTCTTATGACCGCAAGGTTCACCAAGATATTCTTCATACAGCTTTTTAATATAGGGGTTTTCGTGGCTCTTACGAAGTTTAAGGCTCTTATCCTCATCGTAAATAGCTTTTGCACGGATTGATGCAATGTCCTTTTCCATTCTTTCCTTATTGGAAACAATGGGCTGACCGCCGCCTGTAATACATCCGTTGGGGCATGCCATGATTTCGATGAAATCTACCTTCACTTCCCCACTCTTTATAGAATCAAGAAGCTTCTTCGCATTAGCCAATCCATGGGCAACAGCCGCACGTACAGTTACATCACCTGCAGAAACATTTGCAAATCTTATGCCTTCAAAGCCACGCACTTCTTCATAATCAACCTTATCAACAGCCTTTCCGCTAAGCACTTCCGCTACTGTACGGAGAGCCGCTTCCATAACGCCGCCTGTAACGCCGAAGATAACACCCGCACCTGTTGCTTCATCGCCAAAGGGTGTATCAAAGACTTCATCGGGAAGCTTTGCGTACTGGATACCGCTTTCACGAATCATTGTGGCAAGTTCACGTGTTGTAAGAACTGCATCAACATCTCTTAATCCGTTTGCAGAAAGTTCTTCACGGGAAGACTCAAACTTCTTAGCAGTACATGGCATAACAGATACAACGTAAATATCCTCGGGTTTTATACCTTCCTTTTCTGCATAGTAGCTCTTCAAAACTGCACCGAACATTTCATGGGGTGACTTACAGCTACTTAAGTTATCCAGAAAATCAGGATAATTATGTTCACAGAACTTAACCCAACCGGGACTACATGATGTAATCATAGGAAGTGTGCCGCCGTTTTGAATTCTGTGTAAAAGCTCTGTTCCTTCTTCCATAATTGTAAGGTCTGCACCAAAGTCTGTATCGAACACCTTATCAAAGCCAAGTCGACGCAGTGCCGCAACCATCTTGCCTGTTGTTGCAACGCCTTCAATGCCGAATTCTTCGCCAAGTGCGGCACGTACCGCAGGAGCAGTCTGAACAACAACATGCTTATCGGATGCAAGGGCAGCCCAAACATCACTCTTTGAATCCTTTTCGCGGAGTGCACCTACAGGACAAGCCGCAATACACTGACCGCAGTTTATACAGTCAATTTCGCTAAGGCTCATTTCAAAAGCACAACCAATCTGTGTTTTGAAGCCTCGGCCTATAGGACTTATAGCACCTACTGCTTGAATATTATGACATACATTTACACATCGTCTGCAAAGTATACACTTATTATTATCCCTTACAATGGATGGTGAAAGGTCATCAATTTCATAAGCTGTTCTTTCGCCCTCGTATGGAATATCAGAAACGCCAAGTTCATCTGCAAGAGCCTGAAGCTCACAGTTACGGTTTCTCACACAGGTAAGACACTTTCTGTCATGGTTACTTAAAAGAAGTTCAAGAACAGCCTTTCTTGTTTCCCTTACCTTAGGAGTATTTGTATAAACTTCAATACCTTCTGCAACAGGGTATACGCAAGCTGCCTGAAGTGCTCTGCCACCTTTAATTTCAACAAGACACATTCTGCAAGAGCCTGTCTTGCTCAAATCCTTAAGATAACACAGTGTGGGTATTTCAATACCTACCTGTCTTGCAGCTTCCAAAACAGTGGTACCGGCAGGAACAGTTACGTCCAGACCGTTTATTTTCAAATTAACCATATTCATCAAATCCCACTCCTTTCTATTACTTCTTCACGATAGCGCCGAACTTACATGTTTCCATGCAGACACCGCACTTAACGCATTTTTCTGTATTAATAGTGTACGGACTTCTGATTTCACCGGTGATAGCACCAACGGGACACTTACGTGCACAAGCAGAACAACCCTTACACTTATCCTTGTCAATAACATAGCTTGTAAGTGCCTTACATACACCTGCGGGGCACTTTTTGTCAACAACGTGTGCAACATATTCATCACGGAAATATCTCAGTGTTGACAATACAGGGTTAGGAGCAGTCTGTCCAAGACCGCAAAGTGAAGCATTCTTTATGTAATAGCACAATTCTTCCAGCTTATCCAAATCTTCCAATGTTCCCTGGCCCTTTGTAATCTTTGTCAAGATTTCAAGAAGTCTCTTTGTACCTACACGGCAAGGTGTACATTTACCGCATGATTCATCAACTGTAAATTCAAGGAAGAACTTTGCAATGTCAACCATACAGTTGTCTTCATCCATTACGATAAGACCGCCTGAACCCATCATAGAACCGATTGCCATAAGCGAATCATAGTCAATGGGCGTGTCAATAAGCTCTGCAGGAATACATCCGCCGGAGGGTCCGCCTGTTTGTGCCGCCTTGAACTTTTTACCGTTGGGAATACCTCCGCCTATTTCTTCAACAATTTCACGAAGTGTTGTACCCATGGGAACTTCAACAAGACCTGTGTTATTAATTTTACCACCCAGAGCGAACACCTTTGTACCCTTACTCTTTTCAGTACCCATAGATGCAAACCACTGGGCACCGTTTAATATAATCTTGGGAATATTTGCATATGTTTCAACATTATTTAGAATTGTGGGCTTATCAAAAAGACCCTTAACTGCCGGGAACGGAGGACGGGGACGAGGTTCGCCACGGTGACCTTCGATACTTGTCATAAGAGCAGTTTCTTCACCGCATACGAAAGCACCTGCACCAAGACGAATTTCAATGTCAAAGTCAAATCCTGTGCCGAAAATATCCTTTCCCAACAAGCCGTATTCCTTCGCCTGTGCTATTGCAATCTTCAATCTCTGAACTGCAATGGGGTATTCTGCACGGATATAAATATAGCCCATGTTTGAACCGATTGCATACCCTGCAATTGCCATAGCTTCCAATACTGTGTGGGGATCACTTTCAAGAATACTTCTGTCCATGAATGCACCCGGGTCGCCTTCATCGGCGTTACAGCACACATACTTCTGGTCATCCACACTCTTTGATGCAAAATCCCATTTCATACCTGTGGGGAAGCCACCGCCGCCACGGCCACGGAGACCGGACGCTTTAATCTCGTTAATAACATCTGTGGGAGACATCTCGGTAAGCACCTTACCAAGTGCCTGATATGCATCCATACCAATAGCTTCTTCAATGTTTTCAGGGCTTATAACACCGCCATTATGAAGAGCAACTCTGTGCTGTTTTTTATAGAAATTAGTTTCTTTAAGGCTCTTTAATTTATCACCTTCAAGTGTTTCGGGATATACAAGTTCCTTAACAACTTCACCCTTTACAAGGTGGTTTGAAACAATCTTTTCAACATCTTCTTTTTGAACACGACTATAGAATGTACCTTCGGGGTACACAATAACGATGGGACCTAATGCACAAAGACCGAAGCATCCTGTTTTAACCATCTGTACCTGGTCCTTTATACCGTACTTTTCAAGCTGAAGGTCAAACTCCTTAAGTAAAGTTTCACTGCCGGAGGATGTACATCCTGTACCACCGCACACCAATACATCATACTTTACGCCTGCGTCACCTTCTTCGTTGATACGCATGGCAAGAGTAGGTCTTATTTTATCTCTTAATGCTTTGAGTTCCTGTAAATTTTTCATTTTGAATTACACCTCCGATTACATATACTTATCAAGAATTCCCTGAACATCATCAACTGTAAGTCTGCCATAAACATCCTCATTAACAGTGACAACAGGTGCAAGACCGCATGCACCAACGCACCTTGTTGCAGTAAGGGAAAACTTTCCGTCAGGCGTACATTCACCAACATCTATACCGAGAATTTGCTTCAATTTTTCCAAAATATCGCCACTGCCCTTTACATAACAAGCAGTACCGAGGCATACACCGATTTCATACTGTCCCTTGGGATTAAGTGAAAACTGTGCATAGAAAGTTACAACGCCGTAAACTTCCGACAAGGAAACGCCCAAGCCTTCAGCAATAATCGCCTGAACTTCAATGGGAAGATATCCGTAAATATCCTGTGCCTCATGAAGGACGGGAATCAATGCACCCTTGGTGTCCTTGTGGCTTTCGATAACTTCCCGAAGCTTCGCTTCCTGTTCGGGAGTCCCGTTAAAAGGGATTTTTGATTGTTTGCTCATTTTCTTACCTCCTGTATATTACAAATTAATTTTCTATCTTGCTCACATAAAACAATTATATAAAATTTTTCTACAAAAAGCAAGTGTTTTTATGCAATTTTAACAAGTATTTTAAAGGCATTTTAATAATTACATGAAATCTGCCGAAATTATTATACCAGGATAACAATAAATATCCACCCGCAATAGCGGGTGGTATTTCATTTTCGGGTATAACCC
>JBJDXJ010000007.1:0-19979 GCA_051866635.1 Clostridia bacterium
TGTTTTGTAAAGACTGTTGTAATCCTCCATAAGCCTTAGAGAAAATTCTACAAGCTCTTCATTTGATAATTTTTCCCCACCGCAGATTTCACGGAAAAGAGCAGGATTTGCTATAGCTCCCCTGCCAAGCATTACGCCTTCTAAGGCGGGATATTTTTCCTCTATCCTTTTAAAATCAGCATGAGTAAATATGTTGCCGTTATAACAAATGGGCATTTTTGCTTTTTTGTATACTCTGTCAAACACATCCATATCAGGCTCGCCCTTATACATCTCAGCCCGTGTTCTCGGATGAATTGTAAGCTGACAAATTGGGTATTTATTGTAAATATCCATAAGGGTATCCATCTCGTCACCCTCTAAAAAGCCTATTCTTGTTTTAATGCTTATTTTCATCCTTGTGTTTTCAAACACTTCTTCTAAAAACCTGTCAAGATAATCTGTATCACGGAGCATACCCGAGCCTTTGTTCTTTTTCACCACAGTAGAGGAAGGACAGCCTAAGTTTATGTTTATCTCATTATATCCAACCTTTGCCACCGTTTCTTCAAAGCGTAAAAATGCATCGGCATTGTTTGTCAGAACCTGGACTTTTAAACTAACCCTATTGTTGAAAGGATGTACATCTCTTAGTGCTTTTATCCCCAGTTTCTCGTTTTCTGTAGGTGTGATAAAGGGGGCGTAATACGTATCTACGCCCCCAAAAAGGTTTTTGTGTGCATTTCTGTATGTATATGTTGTAATACCTTCCATAGGTGCAAAGTATAACTTCATACTATTCATAATCCTTTACAAGAAGTGCTCTTACATAGCCACGGTCCTTACTTGTTGAGTCAATGTAAAAGCCTCTGCCGTAATAAAATCTTACCAAACTGAAAACCTTAGATGCAGTATGGAGAGAAATCCTTTTTACGCCGTTATGACGCATTGTTATGTCCACCATGTTCATAAGTGCCTTGCCGATACCAAGATTCTGATACCTTGTGCTTACACCGAAACGGCTTAAATAAGCCTCTTTTGCTTCCTCATCGATTGCCACACGTACACTGCCTACCACCTCGTCGTCAATGTATGCCACAAGCACAATTTTTTCTTCTATGTCACGCTGTATATCGGCAGCTGTGTCATTAAGTGCCGCAATGGTGTCAAGGTGTGCCATTTCGCAATACTTTTCAAATGCTTCGGCTGTTATCTTCATAATCGCCTCTGCATCCTCCATGCTTGCACGACGCACTTCAAAATATTTGTTCATATAACTTAACCCTTCCTCACGATTACATCGCTTTGCAAAACTCTTATTCGCTCATCAAAAGCTGCATAACAGCCTTCTGTGCGTGAAGTCTGTTTTCCGCTTCGTCAAAAATAACGCTCATAGGTCCGTCAATAATATCTTCTGTCACTTCATAACCACGGTATGCAGGCAGACAATGCATAAATATTGCATCATCCTTTGCGTAGGAAAAGAGCTTTTTATCAACTGTAAAGCCTTGGAACGCTTTAATTCTTTCTTCCTTTTCAGCATCCTGACCCATGGAACACCACGTGTCTGTAATTACAACATCAGCATTTTTCATAGCTTCAATCGGGTCACCTGTCAGGATAATATTTGCACCTGTTTTCTTAGCATCGCTCTTTGCATTTTCAACAACTTCCCCGTCACAGGTGTAATTTTCAGGTGATGCCACAGATATATCAACGCCTAACTTTGCACTGCCGTAAAGAAGTGAATGGGCAATATTGTTGCCGTCGCCTACGTAGGCAATTTTAAGATTGCTTCTCTTGCCCTTATATTCTTCAATAGTCTGGAAATCAGCCAAAATCTGACAGGGGTGAACAAGGTCTGTAAGTCCGTTAATAATGGGAATAGTGCCGTACTTTGCCAAATCTTCAACATCACTTTGTTTAAATGTACGAATCATGATACCGTCAAGGTAACGGGAAAGAACGTTTGCAGTGTCGTAAATAGATTCCCCTCTTCCAAGCTGAATATCGTTTGAGGATAAGAACAACGCCCTGCCCCCAAGCTGGCTCATACCAACTTCAAAGGACACACGTGTCCTTGTGGAGCTTTTTGAGAAAATCATACCGAGTGTTTTGCCCTTTAAGGGTTCGTTTGTAACACCCTTTTTCAAATCGCTCTTTAACTTTTTAGCCAAATCAAGAATTTGGTTAATTTCTTCTGTTGATAAGTCATGTAATGTTAATAAGTGTTTCATCCTAATCATCCTTTCACAATACTTCTTTAAGTGCATCTACAAACATGTCCGCTTCCGCTTTTGTAATAATAAGTGGCGGCAGAACGCGGAGTGTATCACTGCCTACTGCACCTATAAGTATCTTTTTTTCAAAAAGTGCTTTTCGTGTTTCTTGGGCTTTTCCGTATGTATCAATACCTATCATCAAGCCCTTATGGCGTATTTCCTTCACCTTGTCGCCCAATTCACTTTCTATTCTTGACACAATGTAGTTACCCATTTTTTCAGAGTTTTCACATAAGTTTTCCTTTTCCATTATGTCTAAAACAGCCAGTCCCGCTCTTGTTGCCAAGGGGTTACCTCCGAAGGTACCGCCATGGTCACCGGGTGAAAAAGCCTCTGCAACAAAATCCTTGGCACATACCGCACCTATGGGAACACCGTTGCCCAAGGCTTTTGCCAACGTGAATATATCAGGCTCAACGCCTAAGGTTTCATAAGCAAACATCTTACCTGTGCGGCCGATACCTGTTTGAATTTCGTCAAAAATAAGAATGATTTCCTTTTCGTCACATATATGCCTTACTTCTTTGATATATGCTTCATCTAAAAGATGTACACCGCTTTCACCCTGAATAGGTTCCAGAAGGATTGCACATGTTTTATCCGTAACAGCCTCTTTTAAGGCTTCAATGTCATTTATCAAAACCTGTTTAAACCCCGGAATTAAAGGGTAATAAGGCTTCTGATACTTTTCCTGACCTGTTGCCGCAACAGTAGCTAAAGTTCTTCCGTGGAAAGAGCTTTTCAAACTTATAACTTCGTACTTTTCAACGCCCTTTTTATAAAAATAAATTTTTGCAAGTTTTATTGCACCTTCGTTTGCTTCTGCACCGCTATTTGCAAAGTAAACCTTGTCGGCACAGGATATTTCACAAATCTTCTTTGCAAGCTTTGCCTGACTTTCGATATAATACAAACTTGATGTGTGCAAAAGTTTATCAACCTGGTCATGCAAAGCCTTTGTAAATTCCTTATGGTTATAACCAAGGCTGTTTACAGCAATACCGGCAAACATATCTAAATACCTGTCGCCTTCGGTTGAATAAAGATACATGCCCTGCCCTTTTTCAAAGGCAACGGGCGTTCTGTCGCCGAAAGTATTCATAAAATAGCTTTTATCAATATTTCTAATTTCTTCCCATTTCATATAAATCACCTCTTGATGCGGATTATTATACACCATTATGTAAAATTATGCAATACCTTTTTTGGGAATTTATTAAAAAACACAAAAAGCGTCACGTATAAGCTCAATACTGCTGTCTTTGCCTCCGTCCCCTGTAATGCTTACAACATCAAAACGGCATGGACAATCGTATAAATTATGCATTTTGAGATAAACCTGAGCCGCTTTTATAATTTTCCTTTGTTTAAAAATATCCACGGTTTCCTTTCCGGAACCGTGGTCTTCACTTTTGCGGAGCCTTACCTCCACAAAGCACAAATATTCTTTATCCCTCGCAATAATATCAATTTCACCTAAATTATGTGCATTGAAATTACGCTCAATAATCTTATACTTTTTCTTTTTAAGAAATTTTACGGCAAGATCCTCACCGATATTTCCAATCTCTCTTTTTATCATAAAACAAACTTCTTTATAAATGTTTTTCTGTGAACTTCCGATGCGCCATACTTTTTAAGCATTTCAATGTGAAGTGCAGTACCGTAGCCCTTATGCTTTTCAAACTGATACATAGGATACTTTTCGGCTAAGGAAAGCATATATCTGTCCCTTGTAACCTTTGCAAGTATTGAAGATGCCGATATGCTTGCACTTTTACTGTCACCTTTTACAATACAGCGGTAGGGATAATTGCAATCCTTTATACAGTCACCGTCAATAAGCACATAGTCAATTTTGCTTTTTAAGCCATCAATTGCTCTGTTCATTGCCATATAGGTGGCATTTCTTATATTATATTTGTCAATTTCGTCAACTGTTGCAGTTGCCACAGACCAGGCTATAGCCTTTTCTGTTATGATATCATACAGTGATTCACGCTTTTTTTCGCTTATTTTTTTAGAGTCGTTCAGCCCCTCAATAATAATCCCTTTCGGCAGTATTACAGCCGCGGCATACACATCACCGGCCAAAGGTCCCCGTCCTGCTTCGTCAACACCTGCAATTATGTCAAAGCCTTCATCAAACAATGTGTTTTCAATGTCCCACATTGCCCGAAGTCGCTCATTCTCCTGTTCTTTTGTAAGCCTTGGCATTACTGCACCTTCTCCAGTGTAATCTTTCCAATCTTTGCACCACGGAATTCATCAAGAACCACGTTTGCACCTCTTAATCCGTCGTACTCGTTGCCTTTTAAAATAAATCCACGCTTTCTGCAGACCTTCTCTAACAAGTCATACATACTGTCGTTATCGTCAAACTCAATCTTATATCTTTCCTTTAAAAGATTTGGATATTCCCTTCTTAACCTGTCTAAAAGATGGGAAGCAAGCTCTTCCGTGTCTAAAACATCATCCTTTATAGAACCGATAAAGGCAAGGTTCATTGCCACATTTTTATCTTCAAATTTGGGCCAAAGAATACCCGGTGTGTCCAAAAGCTCAATTCCGCCCGAAAGGGTAATCCACTGCTTACCACGTGTTACGCCGGGGCGGTCACCCACCTTTGCGGCGGCTTTTCCGTTAAGTTTATTGATAAAACTGCTCTTACCTACGTTAGGAATTCCGCAAACCATTGCTCTTATGGGACGGTTAACAAGACCACGTTCCTTATCTCTTTCAATTTTGTCCTTCATGAGTTCACGTATGGCATTTGTCAGTTTTTCTATGCCCTTACCGTTAATACTGCTTACAGTTACAGAGCTAAGCCCTTCTTTCAAAAAGTAGTTCTGCCACTTCTGCGTTTCAACAGGGTCTGCAATATCGGTCTTATTAATTATAATCAAGGTCTTTTTACCTTTTGAGAGCTTCGGAAGGTCAGGATTACGGCTTGAAAGAGGGCATCTTGCATCCACAATTTCAACAATGCAATCAACAAGTTTCATGTTGTCTTCCATCATTCTCTTCGCTTTGGTCATATGACCCGGAAACCAATGTATATCCATACTTTACCTCATTATTCAACTAAGCCTATTTTTGTAACAGGCCAGAGTCTTAACACAACCTTACCTAAAATGGCATCTTTATCAACATAGCCTACAGAAGGATCACGGCTGTCACGGGAATTATTTCTGTTATCGCCTAAAACAAAAACAGAATCATCGGGAACAACCCATGAATTTTCGCCGCCGAAATAGCTTCTGTCAAGCATTTCTTCTTTTATATAAGGTTCTTCAATCTTCATGCCGTCAACATATACGGCATTTTCTTCATAATCAATTTCCACGCTCTGCCCTTCTGTGGCAATAACTCTTTTTACATAGTAACTGCCCTGTGCACAGTCGGGTTCAAAAATTATAATATCCCCATTATCAGGTTCATATCCCAATCTCCATGCAATAAGGTGTTCCTTATTATGCAAAGTATTTGCCATAGATTCTCCGTCTACTTTGACAACTGTCATAATAAACTGTCTTATAAAGAAGGCAACGCTTGCAGCAATCACAAGCACCAACACCCATTCAATTATCTCACGCAGCATACTCTTTTGTTCCTTTTGGTTTTCAATGTTCATTTCTTCCATTTGAAATACCCTCCCGAAATACATTTATTAAATCGAATATAATATACCATACCCTTTAAACTTTTTCAAGTTTATATTTTCCATCTTTACATTTCATCGCATAATGTTCACTTTTTGTTTACAAAAAATACGACATATATTGTCAATTTGTGTATTGACTCTTTTTTTTAATAAAGTTATAATTATATGAGTAGTGTTTTTCCCACGGGAGGTATTTTTCTATGATGCGTATTGGTTTTGATATTGGCTCAACTACTTTGAAATGTGTGGTATTGGATGAAGAAAATAAAATAGTGTTTTCATCATACGACAGACATCTTTCTCAGATTAAGCAAAAAAGTGCTGAGCTTTTGAACATTATTAAAAAGGAATTTCCCAATGAAAAGGACTTTCTTTTTGCTATTTCAGGCTCTGCAGGTATGGGTGTGGCACAAAGTGCCTCTGTTCAGTTTGTACAGGAAGTTTATGCTACACGTGCATCAGCCAGAAAATTCCTTCCGGGAACTGACGTTATAATTGAGCTTGGCGGCGAAGATGCCAAGATTTTGTTTTTAAAGGGTAGCTGTGAAGTAAGAATGAACGGTAGCTGTGCCGGAGGTACAGGTGCGTTTATTGACCAGATGGCAACGCTTTTAAAGCTGACCCCTTCTGAAATGAATGATTATGCCTCAAAGTACGAAAGGCTTTATACTATTGCCTCACGGTGCGGCGTTTTCGCAAAGAGCGATGTTCAGCCCCTTTTAAATCAGGGTGCAAACAAATACGATATATCCGCAAGTATTTTTGATGCAGTTGTTAACCAGACTATCGGCGGTCTTGCCCAGGGCAGACCAATTGAAGGAAACGTTGTTTATCTTGGCGGTCCCTTAACATTCTTCCCCACACTCAGAAGCCTTTTTGACAAGGCTTTGGGACGATGCGGTATATGTCCTGAAAATTCCCTTTTGTACGTGGCTTTAGGTGCGGCTATATGCGCCGAAGATAAGGTTAACATTGATAAGGTTATAAAAGGTATTGAAGAATACAGTGCAGGGGGCGAATTTAATACACTTACGCCTCTTTTCCAAAACGAAAAGGAATATGACGAATTTTTAAACCGTCACAAAAAGGCAACCGTAATGCAGAAGGAATTAAAAGATGCCAAAGGCAAGGTTTTCTTAGGCATTGATGCAGGCAGTACAACAGTTAAAACTGTTGTCATTAATGAAAACGAAGAAATCCTTTATTCCTCCTATTCTTCAAACAGCGGTAACCCCGTTCCCGTTATCCGTAAAATTTTAGAGGATATTTACACCAAAAAGCCTGATATTCAGATTGCATCTGCGGCTGTTACAGGCTATGGCGAAGATATTATTAAAAATGCTTTTGGTGTGGATTACGGTATTGTTGAAACCGTTGCCCACTTTACAGCCGCAAAGAAGTTTATGCCTGACGTTGAATTTGTCATTGACATAGGCGGTCAGGACATGAAGTGTTTTAAAATCAAGAACGGTGCTATAGACAACATTTACCTTAATGAAGCCTGTTCTTCAGGTTGCGGAAGCTTTTTGCAGACCTTTGCAAATGCCTTAGGTTATGATATTGAAGAGTTTTCCAAAAAAGGCTTATACGCCAAAAACCCCGTTGACTTAGGTTCAAGATGTACCGTGTTTATGAATTCCTCTGTTAAGCAGGCACAGAAAGACGGTGCAACCATTGAAGATATTTCAGCAGGTCTTTCCACAAGTGTTGTAAAAAATGCAATTTACAAGGTAATCAGACCCTCCTCCAAGGATGATTTAGGAAAGCACATTGTTGTTCAGGGCGGTACTTTCTTAAATGATGCCGTTCTTCGTGCATTTGAACAGGAAATGGGCGTAGAGGTTGTTCGTCCTTCAATTTCTGCACTTATGGGAGCCTACGGCGGTGCACTTTACGCAAAGAGCAAGGGAAAGAGCGAAAGCACAATTATAACTAAAGCACAATTAGACAATTTCACACATGAAGTAAAGACAGTAAACTGCTCAGGCTGTACAAATAACTGTCTTCTTACAATAAACACCTTTGACAATAACAGACGCTTTATAAGCGGAAACCGTTGTGAAAGACCTGTTACAAAAAAATCACCTGACGAAAGTCTGAACCTTTATGCATATAAGAACGCCCTTCTTTCATCATATGAATCAAAGGAAGGAAAGTTTGGAAAAATCGGCATCCCCATGGGGCTTAATATGTACGAAATGTATCCCTTCTGGCATACGTTCTTTACAGAGTTGGGCTTTGAGGTTGTAAGAAGTCCTCAATCTTCACGTTCACTTTATCTTAAAGGGCAGTCCACAATTCCCTCAGACACTGTTTGCTTCCCTGCAAAACTGATGCACGGTCATGTGGCTTCTTTGATAGAACAGGGCGTTAAGACAATTTTCTATCCCTGTATGACTTATAACTTTGACGAAAAATTGGGTGACAACCACTATAACTGTCCCGTTGTTGCCTACTATCCCGAGGTTATTGCATCAAACTGTCCTGAAGCCGGTGATATAAAGTTTATTTACGACTACATCGGTATTCACCGTGAAAATGATTTCCCGAAAAAGATATATGATATTTTGTCCTCACACTACCCTTCCCTGTCACTTAAGGATGTGGAAAAGGCATGTAAGAAGGCATATGCCGAAAGGGAAAGCTACCTTAAAAAGGTTCAGGCAAAGGGCGGCGAAATTATCGAAAAAGCACGCTTGGAAGGCAAGCACATTATTGTTCTTGCAGGAAGGCCTTACCATGTTGACTGCGAAATCAACCACGGTATTGACAAACTTATTACCTCATTTGACACTGCACTTGTTACGGAGGATTCAATTTATCATCTTGCATCTTATGTCCGTCCCGGGGTACTTGACCAGTGGACATATCATTCCAGACTGTACCGTGCCGCAAAATACGTAACAGAACAAAAGGACATGGATTTAGTCCAACTTGTTTCCTTCGGTTGCGGTGTTGACGCTATTACAACCGACGAAGTAAGAAGCATCCTTGAAGGCGGCAACAAGATTTATACACAAATCAAGATTGATGAAATCACCAATTTGGGTGCTGTCAAGATAAGACTGAGAAGTCTTCTTGCCACATTATAAGGGAGGAGTTAAAATGGCACAGAATATTGAATTTACAAAAAAAATGAAAAAGGAATACACCATTTTGGCACCTTATATGTTAGAAGCACATTTTGACATACTTGTTCCCGTTGTCCGTTCTTTCGGATATAAGGTTGAAATTCTCAAAAACCGAAGTGAAGAAGTCGTTCAGGACGGATTGATGTATGTGCATAACGACACCTGTTACCCCGCCCTTTTAGTTATAGGACAGATGATTCACGCATTAAAATCGGGCAAGTACGACGTTAACAAAACCGCACTTATGATTACACAGACAGGCGGCGGTTGCCGTGCTTCAAACTATATCCACCTTTTGAGAAAGGCTTTAGTTAAGGCAGGCTTCCCACAGGTTCCCGTTATAAGCCTTAATTTGTCAGGTCTTGAAAAGAACAGCGGTTTTTCACTTACTCTGCCCCTTCTTGAAAGGGCAATGGCATGTCTTGTTTACGGCGACGTTTTAATGCTTCTCCGTAACCAGATTAAGCCTTATGAAGTAAATAAAGGTGACGCTGATGCACTTTATGAAAAATACGTAAGCACACTTTCTGACTCACTTTCTGCAAAGAAGCACTTTTCTTTCAAAAAGATTTACGAAAACATTGAAAAAATCGTTTCTGACTTTGCAAAAATTGAAATTAACAAAACGCCTAAGGTTAAGGTTGGTGTAGTTGGGGAAATCTATGTTAAATACTCCTCATTGGGCAATAATAATCTTGAGGAATTTTTGGCATCTCAGGACTGTGAAGTTCTTCTTCCCGGCGTTATGGGCTTTATGCTTTTCAAGGTTGACAACCGTTTGGAGGATATTAAGCTTTACGGCGGAAACCCATTTAAGAAGCTTGTATGCACCATTTTATTTAACTTCTTCAAGAAGTTTGAAACTGCAATGGTTGAAGCCTTTAAGAAATACCCACAGTTTACCCCTCCTATGCCCTATTCACACACAAAGGAAAATGTTAAGGGCGTAATCGGCTACGGCAACAAAATGGGTGAAGGTTGGCTTTTAACAGGCGAAATGATTGACCTTGTACAGATGGGCTATGAAAATATTGTTTGTGCACAGCCCTTCGGTTGTTTGCCAAACCACATTTGCGGTAAAGGTATGGTGAGAAAAATCCGTGAGATGTACCCTGATGCAAACATAGTTCCCATCGACTATGACCCCTCCGCAACAAGAGTAAATCAGGAAAACAGAATTAAGCTTATGCTTTCCATAGCTAAAGAAAAGCTTTAATAAACACAAAAAGCTCTTGAACTGATTTTTAAGTCAGTTTCAAGAGCTTTTTGTGACAATATCTATTTATATGTTTTTACAAAGTGGCATATTGCCTTTTAATCCCCGACAGTTTTTTTAATTCGGTCATTATTACTTAGTTAAAAGGTTGACAAAATCCCCTTTTCATTATAAAATATCATTGATACAAAATATCTGAGTTTTGGAGGCAATCATGGTCGAACAAATTAAGACTCTTGTCCACTCCTTTGCAGTAACTGTTGTTACGGCGTTGGGGTTCACAGCGGCATCAGCCAATTATGTGTATGTGTTTTTAATATCAATGCTTCCCATAATTGAGCTCCGCGGTTCTATACCTGTAGCCGCCGCATTGGGGCTTGACCCTTTTGTAAGCTACATAGTATCTGTTATAGGCAATCTTCTTCCCGTACCGTTTATACTTCTTTTCATAACTCACTTTTGTGCGTTTCTTAAAAAGGTTAAGTATTTGCAAAAAATTCCGCTTTGGCTTGAAAAGAAGGTGGCAAAAAACGAAGGCAAAATTACCAAGTACAAAAACTGGGGGCTTTTCCTTTTCGTTGCTATCCCACTTCCCGGAACCGGTGCATGGACCGGTGCGTTAGTTGCTTCATTTTTAAGCTATAAGTTCAAAGACGCATTTTTATCTATTTTTTCAGGCGTTCTCACAGCCGGCGTTATTATGACTGCGGCGTCTTATGGTTTATTTACTTTTATTTTTAATATTTTTTAAGGGGGAAACCAAATATGTTACAAAAGAAATTATTTACTTCTGAATCTGTTACAGAAGGGCATCCCGACAAAGTATGTGACACAATTTCCGACAGTATTCTTGATGATATTTTAGGAAACGACCCCAACGCAAGAGTTGCTTGCGAAACTTGTGCGGCAACAGGTCTTGTTATGGTTTTCGGCGAAGTTACATCAACTCACCAGCCTGACATCCGCCGAATTGTACGTGACACTATTAAGGAAATCGGCTATACAGAAGGCGACATGGGATTTTCCTATGATTCCGTTGCTGTTTTAAACACACTTAACAAGCAGTCAGCAGACATTGCTATGGGTGTTGACAAGTCCTTGGAGGCAAAGTCAGGTGACAGTAGCGAATTTGACACAGGTGCAGGAGATCAGGGCATGATGTTCGGTTACGCAACAAACGAAACCGAGGTTTATATGCCCATGCCAATTTACTATGCACAGAAAATGGCAAAGCGTCTTACTGAAGTAAGAAAGAACGGCACTTTGAAATACCTTCGTCCCGACGGCAAAACTCAGGTAACTGTTGAATATGACGGTGATTTACCTAAAAGGATTGATGCTATTGTAGTGTCAACTCAGCATACAGCCGATGTGGATTTGGAAACAATCAAGCAAGATATTACAAAGCATGTTATAAATGCTACTATCCCCAAGGAACTTATGGATGATAATACAAAAATTTTCATCAACCCCACAGGCAGATTTGTAATCGGCGGTCCCCACGGTGACAGCGGTCTTACAGGCAGAAAAATTATCGTTGATACTTACGGCGGTTACGCTCCCCACGGCGGCGGTGCATTCAGCGGTAAGGACCCCACAAAGGTTGACAGAAGTGCGGCTTACATGGCTCGTTATATTGCGAAAAATCTTGTTGCCGCTAAATTTTGCGACAAGTGCCAGATCCAGCTTGCCTATGCAATCGGTGTTGCAAACCCTGTTTCCGTACGTGTTGACACCTTCGGCACAGGCGTAAAGAGCGATGATGAAATAAATCAGATAGTACTAAAGGAATTCGACCTTCGCCCTGCCGCAATAATTAAAAAGTTGGACCTTCGCCGTCCTATCTATAAACAGACTGCGGCATATGGTCACTTTGGAAGGAATGACGTATCACTTCCCTGGGAAGAATTAGATTCTGTAGAAAGCCTTAAAAAGTATCTTTAATTAGCAAAATCGCCCCGATATTCATAAACTGATATCGGGGTGAATTTTAGTATGTCAGCAATTTTTGCATCTCTTGTAATTATATTTTCCATCGTTTTTTTGATTGTGTTTTTAGTATATAAAAGTGAGGAAACAATAATTGCGGAAGATGATTATCAAGACTACGTAATTAAAATTAAAATTTCTAAAAAAAGGAGGGATTGTATTGGAAAAAGAAAAAATTCAGGGTGAAGTTTATGAAGTTATTTATTATAACGAAGACAACTGCTACTGCGTATTTGATTTAAGCTATTTAAAAAGCATTGTAACCTGCGTAGGTCACATCCCCTATATAACTGCGGGGGAATGTGTTCTTTTAGAGGGCAGATGGACAAACCATGCTGATTACGGTGAACAGTTTAAGTTTGACTCTTTTGAACGTACAGTCCCTCAGAAGGTAAACGCAATACGTACATACCTTGCCTCGGGTATAATTCCCGGCATACGGGAAGCAACGGCTGTTAAAATGACGGACATCTTCGGAGAAGACACTTTAGAGGTTATAAAAAACAACCCCGAAAAGCTTACTGTAATAAAAGGTATTTCCCTGTCAAAAGCCATGAAGATGAACGAAGCCTTTCTTATCCGTCAGGATGCATCATCTGCCGTAATGTATTTTCAGCAATTCGGCGTAAGTGCAAAAATGGCTGTTAAAATCCATAAACAATTTGGCTCCTCTGCCATTGACATGGTAAAAGCCAACCCCTATATAATTTGTGACGAAATTACAGGTATAGGTTTTAAAACGGCTGACCTTATCGCTTCACGTATGGGCATTTCCCCCTCCCACCCGGGGCGTATCAAAAGCGGCATACGCCATGCTTTGGGTGAAGCCGCACAGAACGGACATACATGCTATCCAAAGGAAAGTCTTATCCCTTATTGTTCAAGGCTCTTAGGCTGTGACGAGGTTGATATTTTATCAATGTTTACCGAGCTTGTACAAAGCGGTAAAATAGTGTACGAATCAAATACTGATTTATGCTACCTTACCCCTTTGTATAACGAGGAATTATCAACTGCAACCCGCCTTTTGTCACTCGTTACAAGGAAAAAGGAAAAACTTCCCTGTGATATTGACCTTGCCATAGAAGAGGCAAGCGAGGGGATTACATTGTCAAAAAAGCAATACGATGCTGTGAAAGCGGCACTTACTGAAAATATAACTGTAATAACAGGCGGTCCCGGTACAGGTAAAACAACAATCATAAACACAATTTTAAAAATTTACTTTAAATTAGGCAAAAAGGTAAGCCTTGCGGCACCTACGGGAAAAGCCGCAAAAAGGCTTAGCGAAGCATGTAATGCCGAGGCAAAAACGCTCCACCGTCTTTTGAATTTGGACATTATTTCAGATACTGATGACTACACCTACACACATGATTTTGACCCGATAAGTGCCGACGTGGTTGTTGTTGACGAAATGAGTATGGTGGACTTAAGCCTTATGAGCGTGCTTTTAAAAAGTCTTCGCAAAAACGCAAAGCTTATTTTATCAGGTGACTCCGATCAATTGCCCTCTGTAGGTGCAGGAAATGTGTTAAAGGATATTATCGATTCAAAGCGGTTCCCCGTAATTACATTGACTGATGTTTTCCGTCAGGCAGGAGAAAGCATGATTGTCACCAATGCCCACAGGATAAATTCAGGGCAAATGCCCATATGCAACCAAAAGGGTAAGGACTTTTTCTTCATGCCCAGAGCTGCATCGGAGGCAGATGGAACCATTGCACAATTATGTTCCCAAAGGCTTCCTTCAACATATTCCTATGACCCTCTAAGACATATTCAGGTGCTTTCCCCTTCAAAAAAAGGCAGTACAGGTACATTTGCTTTAAACAATACCCTACAAAGGTATCTTAACCCCCCAAGCAAAGACAAGAAAGAAAAAAAGCAAGGGGAAATAACCTTCCGAGTGGGTGATAAGGTTATGCAAATTAAGAATAACTACAACATACCCTTTGTACGTACCTCCAGTAAGGAAGAAGGTTTAGGTATATATAACGGCGATATAGGTATAATACTGGATATTGACACTAAAAGAGCTGTTATGTTAATCGAATTTGACGATGAAAGGCTTGTAGAATATGATTTTACATGGCTGGAGGAGTTGGAATTGGCATACGCCCTTACCGTTCATAAAAGCCAAGGCTGTGAATTTAAGGCAGTTATACTGTCGGTTTCCCCTGTTGCACCTATGCTTACGGTAAGAAACCTACTTTATACTGCAGTGACCCGTGCAAAGGAAATTGTAATACTGGTGGGAAACGAGGAAACCGTCGCAAAAATGGTGGCAAATAATCGTGAAACAAAGCGTTACAGCGGACTTTTGTCAAAGCTTAAGGAAAATTAAAATGAAAAAGTTTCTGTCACGTATTTATGATGTGTTTTTTCCTCACCGCTGTAGCTTCTGTGATGAAATTCTGCCCTATGACAATCAGAGATTTATTTGCGATAAATGCATAAAAACAATCGACTATATAACAGGACCCACTTGTTTAAAATGCGGTTCCCCACGGGAGGAATATTCCCTTCCCGTATGCCTTAATTGCAGAAAATATCGATACTCATTTGCAGGTTCCTTTACACCTTTAAAATATAAGGATAAAACCAGAAAAGCACTTTTAAGGATGAAATTTCGTAATAAAACACACTTTGCATATAGCTTTGCGTATCTTATATGCAATAATATAGTGACAAAAGACTATCCTGATTTTGACTTTATTACTTATATTCCCCTCTCCAGGGAGCGTTTTAATGAACGAGGATACAATCAGGCAGAAATCATTGCCTTTGAATGTGGAAAAATCCTGAACGTTCCCGTTATAAGCACGCTTACAAGAAAAGACGGCACACCTAATCAACATGACCTTCCCTTAAAAGAACGGCACAGAAATGCAAAAAATTCATTTTTTCCCAAAGATATGAAACTAAATGGCACCGCACTTTTAATTGACGACATTTACACCACAGGCTCCACAATGGATTATTGCTCTTCCCTTCTTTTAAAAATGGGATGTGATAAAGTATATATTGCATGTTTAGCATTAACAGTAAAAGAATAAATTACATATTTTAAAAACCGCCTTTTGCACATACTAAATGCGAAAGGTGGTTTTTTTATGAAAATTAAAGATATATGTTCTTGCAATGCAATAACAGTAAATCCCCAGGATACAGTTATGACAGCGGCAGAAAAGATGGAACATCACAATGTAGGTGCACTTCCTGTTGTGGATTATTCAGGCAGGGTTTTAGGCATTATCACTGACCGTGACATTACAATACGTGTTACTGCCAAGGGAAAAGATGCCAAACAGTATCAGGTTTGTGATATTATGACAAACAATGTTTCCTGCGTTTGTCTTGATGCCGATATTGAAAGTGCAACAAAAATCATGGGTGAATCAAAGGTAAGACGTCTTCCTGTTGTAGACTCGGGCAAAGTAGTTGGTTTTGTTTCCTTAGGCGATATTTCCAGAACAGGTAAATTTGATATGGAAGCCGGCAAAACACTTTGCGACATTTCCTGCAAAGATAAGATAAATGATAAATGATAAATCTCCCCGGAGAACCGGGGAGATTTTTGTTTAACGTTATTTATTTCCAAATAAGAGTTTTATATGCCGCCTGCATATTTTCTTCCCAAAGGAATACCTTAATGGATACCTTATTTTCCTGATCCTGACCAACATTAAGAACTACGTCTTTATATTTGCCGGCTTCAACAGAAACGTCTGTACTTTCAACAGCTGTAAGTACATTATCTGAATAAGATGCAGCGTATACTTTAAGATTAATAGTTTCATTTTCTTCGCTGAGATTTGTAATTCTTACAGTTGTCTGTGTACTGCCTACATTCTTGATTTCAGCTTCAAGTATGTCAGGCTTAACTTCGTATACACCTACGTTATCGAAGTACCAGAAGGGACCTCCACCACCGTTGTTGCTTTCACCAAGCCATGAGAAGTGGAAGTAAATATAACCGTCAGTAGGAGCTACAATGGCGAATGTATTTGTCTGCCATTGGGTGCTTACGTCAGTAGGAATGTTGTAATCCTTATCGCCTGCAGACATATTCTTTGTCTTTTGGAAAGATGTGCTGATGTAGCTTGCCTGTGCCGCGGAAGGATTCTTGTGCTTATAATCATAAGTTACAATATATGTCTTTCCACCTTCAACAGGAATGAAGTTTGCCATAGAGCAAAGACCTGTGATACCGTCGTTCCAGCGTGTACCTAAAGCATAGTTATCTGCTGTAAGACCTGTAAGGTAGAGAGCCGCAGCATCTGTATCACGGTTTACCTGATAGAACCAGTCTTCACACTTATCACGGAAGTAGTTACCTGTCTCAGGACTCTGCCAGCTGCCCCAGCTGAACTTACCGTTATTACCCTTGAAGTCGCCATCGGGCACAAGGTTGTCTGCCTTAACAAGTTCAGAAGGGTTGACGGTAATTACATCAAACACCAAAGTACAGATATTATCTCTGAGCATTGATGGGTTAACAGTTGTTGTACTCAATTCATCCTTATAGAGATAAAGTGAAACAATTTCACCAACAGTTTCTTTTTCAATAGTCTTGTAGGAATCGGGAACTTCATATGTAACAGTGTCAAGACTTACCTTTACAATATCAGAATCCTTAATTGTGTTGCCGTCAAGATCCTGATAGCGGATAACAATTTCATACTTTTCGCCGTCATCTGGTGTATTATTATTTCCAGACTCTTCTTCAAGAACGAAAGCATCAAGATAATCAACGCTTGTAGCATCACCGTTTGCATATGCTATAAGGATATATGCAGCATTAGGTGTATTTGTTGTATCAAAGTTAAATACTCTCTGTGTCCAGCCTGTTGTGTAAGCCGGGTCACGAGTTGCCTGCCCCATTGCAGCCTGATTCCATGAGTCCCAACCGCCACAAGATACGATACGGTTTGAGGTACTGCCAAGTGCAGAAGTATTATCACTTGTTACAACAGCCGCCATCATCTGGTGGCTACCTGCCGCCTTATCGGCTGAAGAATGTTCCCACCAAGACAAAGTATATTTCTTTCCTGATTCAATGGGAATATATGTACCGATGTTGTTATTTGTTCCACCGCCGTTACCTTCTGTTACAGTTTTCTTTAATGAGTAGTTTCCTTCATAAACAACTTCTGTGGAGCGTGCCCAACCTTGAAGAGCACCGAAAGTACCGTTATTATTGTATGTCCAACCATCCAAATTTTCTTCAAAGGAACCGTTTGCAATAAGGTTATTACCCTTCGCCTGCTTTTCAAGCTGGAATACTAAGATACATACGTTTTCGCTATCTGCGGAAACATATACGGAATCCGTACTCTTACTTTCAACATACTTATATACATATCTATACTGGTCATCGGATGTAGAAGGAAGACTCTTATATGATTGGGGTACATCGTAAGTTGTTCCCACGTCAGCAGATACAGTCACAGCCTCTTTAAGTTCTTCACCGCTAACATCCTGATACTTAATTGTAACAGGTGCTACAACTGTAGGACGTGTATTTTCGTAAAGAGTTGTAATTTCTTCACCGGAAAGAGCTCTGCTGTAAATACGAATGTCGTCCATCCAACCGTAAAAGTCAGGGTTCTCAGCATTCTTCCACTGTGTACGTCCGAAAAATCCGTTTTGGGAAGACTGGCTTGCAACCTGATAAATACTGTTCGTAAGTTTTGTATAGTTGCCGGAATTACCTACTTCAACACCGTCAACATATACCTTTGCATAAGCGGCAGCATCAGTCTTGTCATATGTGAAGGAAACAAGACTCCAACCGCCCTTGCCTACATCAACTGTTTTGTCAATAGCCCAGTCAGAACCGGAAGATGCTGTACCACGGTCCATGAATGTCAACTGACCGGAACCGGGAATATATCTTAAGAACTGTGATGTATATGTACCGCCACCAAAGTCAAAGAAACGATACATTGCACCGCTGGATGCTATAGCATCATTAAGCTTTACCCACATGGAAACAGAATAGCTTCCTGTAAGATTTACAGCATAGTCGGAAGGAAGTATAATTGTACCGTTTACGAATGCGTAACCGTCTGTAATTGTCACACCTTCAACAGTTGCATTGTAAGTCTTCTGTGCATTGTCGTAAACCTTGTTTGACTTTATGGGAGATTCAAAGTCGTAATACATTTCAAGTCCCTCGGGAATAAGGTTTCCGCCAAGAGCCTTAAAAGTTTTAGTAGTTGTTGCTTCGCTGCCACCACATGTAATTGTTGCAATAATGTCAACAGAACATGTAACTTCAGGAGCTGTGTATTTACCGTCAGCTGTAAGGACATTTTCATCAGAGCATGACCAAGCAAAAGTAGCTTCTGGATAGCCTGCGATTGTATGAGAATTGGGAAGGCTGAGGTCACCGCTTATTGCAGTACCGAGCTTTTCAAAAACATTTGTCTGAATCCATTCAATATAAGGTTCAAACATGCTCTTTACGATATAAGCATATTCAAATTCATAATAAACTTCATCGTACAAACCGTCAGCATACAAGCGTGCTGTAAGAACAACAAGCTCTTCATCGGCACCTGAATGGTAGAGACCCGTCTGGACATCAACCAATTCGGAAGAAGACTTCCATTCAACACTAATACCTTCTACAGAGGTATCTGCGGGAAGACTAAGTGTACCTACACCTGCCAAAGGACCCTTAGGCATAGTCTTGCTGCTCCACTTTGTTACAGCAGAAGACAATGCTTTGCCGTAAGCATCGGAATACTTAAGTGAATAAACTTCAAAATCATCCACATATGTAACATTCTTTGTAAGACCGTAAATATTAAGCACTACATATGCACATGCAGAAGAACTGCCTGTACCGTTAATAACTGTAGAATACTGAACCCAGTCACCCTTTGAATATTCCATATCACAGTCATTAGATGCAGTACCTGCACCAATCCATGCATTTGTTGCTTCTGTAAAATCATTTTTCTCTGTAGGAACAGTCTTAGAAGAATCAGTAAAAGCAAATGTTACACGGGGCCTGCGAGCCACATCGTCAACATTCTTGTACCAGAAAGAAAGATAATAGCTGTCAGCAGGGTCAGTAACTTCAAAATATGCAGTGATAGCACCGTCACCCTTTGTACTCTTGATAGCCTTTAAGCTCCACTCACCTTCATGAGCCGCTTCCTGTGATACTTCATAGTATTCACTGTTAGTTGTAAGACCATAGAGACCATCCTCAAATCCGGGGTTCTTAACTAAGTTTTCCCCGTCCTTTTCGTAAACCGCGCCACCTTCGCCAACGAAGTAGCCTGCAGCATACGCAGGAACCATACTCATGATCATCATAGCTGCAGTTAAAAGAGCTATGATCCTACTTTTTTTCATATAAATTCCTCCTTTATGCCCAACATGTCTATAACGAGCACAATTATATAATGATTATAGCATGATTTTGTCAACTTGTACAGTGAAATTTTAATTTTTTTTGAATATTTTAATAAATTTTTTAAGGTTGCAATTTTTCTTTATGTATAGTATAATTATTTTACATTATTAAACACATTATTAATAGGAGGGTTTTCCATGTTCTCTGTAAAAAAATTGCTGACAGGCTTGGCAGTTACTGTTCTGGCGGTGTTACCCTTATCTGTTTCTGCGGCTACTGTTGCCGACTGGCAGTTTAGTGAGGTAAACATCAAATCAGGTTCAATTAAATCAGGTGATTTGGT
>JBJDXJ010000008.1:0-19867 GCA_051866635.1 Clostridia bacterium
TACCCCTCATGATTGAGGGGTAGGGGTGTTGAAGTGCGAGTCATCGCACTTTTTTTACAGCTCCTTTTTCATTTTATTCTAAGTATTGTTTTTGTGATTGATGATAAAAATTTGGGCATTTTAAATACTAAAACCTTCATGATATTCTCCATTCCTTATTAAATTTTAATAAATTATGTTTGTCTTTTTACCTTTTATGACAGGATATACAGAATACAATTATAATGAAGCCTTCTATGGCGGCAATGAGCCATATGGGGCATATAAGCGCCGTAAATATTCCCGTCACGAAGAAAAGACATCCTAATCCCATTGGGCGACGGTTTTTATGCATGGGCAAACCTCCATGGTACATATTACGCAAAAAGAAGAAATTTGTTACTGTACGTTTTATGGGACATATCTTTTTGTATCATAAAGATGCAGAAAGGATTGAAAGGGGTAATTACTATGAAAACAATGAAAGAAATTTTTACTGTTACGGAAGGATACCTTTTGGTTATGGAGAAAAAAAGAGAAAAAGAGGAAAGACAAAAATATATCTGGGATATGGATGACGACAGTTATTACTTTGAAGAAAGATTTTAAAAAAAGTATTGATAATCAGGGAAAAGTGTAGTATAATAATGAAGTCGTACTAACCGGGGAGGCAGCGGTGCCCTGTATCCGCAATCCGCTATAGCGGGGGCTAATTCCCCAATTGAGGTGCTTTTTTCGTATGGCTGGAAATCGCAAGTGGTGTTGACAGTCGGGTCTTACGCAACAATCGTCCGTGAACCTTGTCAGGCGGGGAACCGAGCAGCAATAAGCGTCAACGGTTGTGTGCCGTGAGGTCGCCCGACTCGAGCTAACTGCTTTTGTGCCGCATATGATGAAGTAACGATTTTGGGGTGTACGGCTTTTTAAATTTACAAAAAGATTTGCAAATTTAAAAAGCCGCGGATTAAATTCGGGAATTTTAATAATTGTTTATAAAAGGGGGGAGAAGGATGGAATATCAGGCATTGTACAGAAGATGGCGACCATTGACTTTTGACGATGTAGTTGGACAGAAACACGTTACCCAGACAATAAAAAACGAAGTTGCCTCCGGCACGGTAGGCCATGCTTTTCTTTTTTGCGGCAGCCGCGGTACAGGTAAAACCTCTACTGCCCGTATTTTATCAAGGGCAATAAACTGTACCAATAATAAAGACGGAAACCCCTGTAACGAATGTGAAAGCTGCAAAGGCATTTTGTCTGGCAGTGTTATGGATGTGGTGGAAATTGACGCCGCAAGTAACTCAGGTGTTGACAATATCCGTTCGCTTCGTGAAGAGGCAAATTATGCCGCCACAAGTGTAAAATACAAAGTTTACATCATAGACGAAGTACATGCCTTGTCAAAGGACGCATTTAATGCCCTTTTAAAGCTGTTGGAAGAACCGCCCGAGCATGTAAAGTTTGTGTTGGCAACAACAGAGGCAAATAAGGTTTTGGACACTATTTCCTCACGTTGTCAGAGATTTGATTTCAAGAAAATAACAAAGGATGATATATATAGCCGATTAGAAGAAATTTGCGATGCTGAACTGATTGAAATTGAGCCTGAAGCATTAAGGATGATTTCAGAGGCGGCAGACGGTGCCCTTCGTGATGCACTTACTATTTTGGAGCCTTGTATTTCAGCAGGAAAAAGTGTTGATACAGAATACGTGAGAGAGCTTCTGGGCTTTGGCGAAAAGAAAACTGTTTCTGATTTATGCTATGCGGTGGCAACAAACAATGGTGCAAAGGTTATTGAAATTATTGATTCTGTTTCTGCTTCAGGCAGAAATCTTAACCCTTTTACTGAATCTGTTATAAAAGGCTTTCGCTATATTATGATATATTCTATAACCGGCAAAAAGCCCATAGGTGAAAGTGACGAGGATTGGAATTATCTTTTACCATCCGGGGATGTTATGGGTGTTGATAAAGCGATTTTAGCGGTGAATGTTTTGTCAGAGGCTTATTCAAAGTCAAAGTATATGACATTCCCCAGGTTTATTATCGAGGCGGCACTTTTAAGGTTATGTAACTTAAAAGAGGAA
Source organism: Clostridia bacterium (assembly GCA_051866635.1). Taxonomy (GTDB): domain Bacteria; phylum Bacillota; class Clostridia; order UMGS1883; family UMGS1883; genus RGIG1927. The sequence continues at coordinate 2,073 of JBJDXJ010000008.1, forward strand.
ACAGACATTGAATCATTAGAGGCACGCATCGGTGAAATTGAAAAGAAGATTGCAAGGGGGATTACACTTTCACAAAGTGAAAATGCTAAAGATGTAGTGAAAGAAAAAAAGCCCGATAAATCAAACGAGGTTAAAAAAGCACCTAAGCGTGCAATTAAAACTCCTGACAGTGAAGATTTACGGAAAATTAAGGATAAATGGCCTGAAATCTTGTCTTCTATTGCAACAAGCGGAAGTCTTAATTTGTATATGGCTGTTGAAAATTGTGCACTTCGCTCCTTTGGTGAAAAGGTGGCAATTGTTTTCCCTGATAACGGTGGGGAAACACTAAGAAGCATGATTGAATCAAGCTTAGACGAGCTTACTGAAATTATAAACAATGAAGCAAATATTTCTGTACAGCTTACAGTAAAATTAGAAAGTGATTTTGATAATAATGAGGTAAGGCAGGCAGAGGCTGACCCCTTTGATGAAATTGCATCTTTACCTATTGTAAATGAAAAATAATAAAGGAGAGAATAATTATGGCAAGAGGCGGATTCCCCAGAGGAATGAACATGGGCGGAGCTAACATGAATAACATGCTTCGTCAGGCACAGAAAATGCAGGAGGAAATGCTTAAAACACAGGAAGAATTAGGCGAAAAGACTGTTGATGCTTCTGTTGGCGGCGGTGCTGTAGCAGTTGTTGTAAACGGTAAAAAGGAACTTGTTTCCATTACAATTAAGCCTGAAGCTGTCGACCCTGAAGATGTTGAAATGCTCCAGGATTTGATTGTTTCTGCTGTTAACGAAGCAATGCGTAAGGCTGATGACATGGTTTCAAGCAGCATGAGTAAAATTACAGGTGGTATGAACATCCCCGGACTGTTTTAATTGATTTATGACTTTTGAACACGGAGGTGTTCCTATGTATCCCGAAGCGTTAAAATTATTAATAGAAGAATTTGAAAGACTTCCCGGTGTTGGTAAAAAAAGTGCCGTGAGGCTTGCTTTTCATGTTATGAATATGGACAAGAGCAAGGCAGAAAGGTTTGCAAAAACAATTTTAGATGCAAAAGAAAAGGTGCATCTTTGCCCTGTTTGCCAAAATCTTACGGAGGACGAGCTTTGTCCTATCTGCAAATCCATAAAGCGTGACAGAAAAGTTATATGCGTTGTGGAAGGACCGAAGGATATTATTGCAATGGAAAAAACTCACGAATATACAGGGTTATACCATTGTTTACACGGGGTAATTTCACCTATGGACAATATAGGACCTGAAGACATTAAGCTGAAAGAGCTTTTAAGCCGTCTTACAGGTGAAGTCAGTGAATTGATACTTGCAACAAATCTTACAGTAGAAGGCGAAGCCACAGCTATGTATATTGCAAGGCTTGTTAAGCCGTTAGGCGTAAAGGTTACAAGAATTGCACACGGTATACCTGTTGGCGGTGATATTGAGTTTGCGGATGAAGTCACACTTGCAAGGGCAATTGAGGGCAGACGCGAAATATAAAAATGTGTAATAATCCCTTTTTTGAATGTATATAATATCATATACAAAAAAAGAAGGTGTGATATTATGCAAATCTCCGTAACGAAAATCTGGGAAATGATTCAGAAAGTGTTTGCACCTGTTGAGACGGAAAGTGATTCTGTGGCAAAACTTTTGGAAAATGCGAAGAATGAAATCCGTTGTATACGTGCAAATATTGATGCGGTTAATGATGATAAGGTGCTTGATATGTACATATACCGTCTGAAAGCCGCAGAAGCAGAATACAGGCATCTATTGAAAATGGCAAAAGAAAAGGACAAGGAAGAAAAGACCGGATAATTTATTTAGAGGGTAACATATGAAAATAGAGCTAACTGATGAACAGAGAGCCGCAGTGGAGGCAAAAGTTGGTGAAAACTTAGTTTCAGCGGCGGCAGGAAGCGGCAAAACGAAGGTATTAAGTGAAAGAATAGTTAAACGAGTTAAAAGCGGCGATACATCTATCGACCGCTTACTTATTGTGACTTTTACCCGTGCGGCGGCAACGCAGATGCGTGAGAGGATATATAAAGCTCTGGAGGAAGCGGTGAAAACAAAGCCAAGTGAAAACTTGAAAAAACAGCTTTCCTTGGTTTCAGGTGCTGATATATGTACAATTGATGCCTTTTGCATTGATTTAGTAAGAAAAAACTTTTTCCGTGTGGAAGTGCCTTCGGATTTTACAATAGCAGATTCAGGTCAGATGGCTATTTTAAGGGAAGAAGTTTTGCTTGACGTTTTGGACGAACTGTACGAAAAGGGCGATAAGGACTTTTTGAGCCTTGCAAATTCTGTGGGGTCAGGTAAAAATGACAATTCATTAAAAGAAATGATACTTACCCTTTATTTTGCCGCCATGGCATATGAAAATCCTGAAGAATGGCTGGATAAGGCAGTAAATATGCACCTTTGTGGAAGTAAGGAAAACGACAAGCTCTTTGATTGCTTGAAAAAAGAGGCAGAGGACCAGTTTGCGGATTTAAAAACAATCCTATATTTAGGTGCAAATGAAGCAGAAAACCTTGGGGTGGAAAGCTATAGGGATGTATTTAATGAGGAAATAAGGGAGCTTGAAAATATTTTTCACCTTGATGTTTCTTTGCGTGCAGAGGCCTTTTCCCTTGGAAAGTTTAAACGTAAAAAGGAAGAGGACAGCTTAAAGGAAGAAAAAGAAATCTTAAAGGCAATACACGAAGAAGCGAAGGATTTATTGGGAAAGATATGTAACACAGTAAGCCTTTACAAAAGCCGGCGTGGCATATCTTATAACAAGATAAAAGCCCTTACCGATGCTGTAAAGCTGTTCAAAAAATATTATTATGAAGAAAAAATATCAAGAAAAGAGCTTGAATTTGCAGACTGTGAATATTTAGCCGTTAAGATTTTAAAAGGCGATGACGGTGAAGAAGTTTGCGAACAATTACGTGACAAGTATGACGAAATATATATTGACGAGTATCAGGACACAAATCCTTTGCAAGACTCACTTTTTGAGATTATATCAAGAAAAGCCAGAGGCGAAGGAAACTTATTTATTGTAGGTGACGTTAAACAGAGCATTTACCGTTTCAGACATACAGACCCTACACTTTTTTCTGATAAAGCAAAAAGGCTGGAAAATTCCAAAGACGGCAGAAAAATGATTTTGTCAAAAAACTTCCGTTCAAGGCGGGAGGTTATTGACAGCGTTAACAACGTGTTTGAAAATATTATGCGTGAGAACACCGCAAATATCTCTTATGACGAAGAGCATAAGTTAAGATGCGGTGCGAAATATATTGAATACAGTAAAAATAAGAGCGAAATATATATTTTGCAGAAGAAATATGAAACAGAATTTGATGATGAAGAATTGTCCAAGGAGCATAAGGAAACACTTATAGTTGCACAAAAAATCAGGGAAATGATGGACGAGGGCTTTATGGTATCAGATAAAGACGGTATGCGACATTTGAGATTTTCCGATATTGCCGTCCTGTCACCTGTAATAAAGGGCAAGGTGGATATGTTCCGTGCAATTTTTGATTTGATGGACATCCCTGTTTATTGTGAAGCAGGCAAAAGCTTTTTTGACACTATGGAAATACAGACGGTGATTGCCCTTTTAAAAGCTGTGGACAATCCCCTTTCCGATATTCCCCTTGCGGCAACACTGCGTTCACCTATGTTTTCCTTTACGGAAAATGAACTTATGGAAATAAGGCTACAGGACAAAGATGTGCCATTTTATGACAATGTAGTGGAAAAAGCGAAATTAGAAGATCCTACAGGAGAAAAATGTGCTGAATTCCTGAAGGTTTTTTCCACTTGGCGTGATGCGTCAAAAGTTATGGGCGTAGAGCCATTTTTGCAGAAAATTCTACAGGATAAAGGGTATTATTCCTTTGTGGGTGCTTTGCCCGGCGGAAGGGCAAGACAAGAAAATTTAAGAACCTTTATGGATATGGCTTTAAGGTACGAGACAACACAGTTTAAGGGACTTTACAATTTTGTAAGGTATGTGGAAAAAAGTGCTATGGGCGATGTAAGTGTTGATAGTATAGATTGCGGAATTGAGGATGCAGTTTTAATTACAAGTGTCCATAAGTCAAAGGGTTTGGAATTTCCCGTTGTATTCCTTATTGGTTGCGGAAAAGGCTTTAACGACAAGGATGCTCGAAGTAATATGATATTTACACCGTCAGGTGCTGTTGGTATTGTGGAAACTGTTCCCGAAAAAAGGCTCAGGTATAAAACAGGTGAATATGGTGCAATTGCTCTTATGATTAAAAAAGAAAGCCATGCGGAAGCACAAAGGCTTCTTTACGTTGCCATGACCAGAGCAAAGGAAAAGCTTATACTGGTGGGAACTGTTGACAACATTGAAAAAAAGGTTTTCGCATGGGAAAGCTATAGGAAAAATAACCGCCTGTCAGATTATAAGATACGAAGCTTTGAAAACTTCCTTGACTATGTATGCCCTGTAGCGGATGAAAAATACTGGGATGTACACTATATTGATGAACTTCCCGAAATTGTAAAGAAAGTAGAGCAAAGTGAGAAAAAGAAAGAAAGCACAGCTTTGATAGATGGAGTAGTTGATAAGCTTAATTATGTTTATCCTTATATGAATGTACAAAACATTCCTTCCAAAATGAGCGTAAGCGAAATAAAGAAAATGAGCATGGAGGAAGAAATGTGTGTTGATTACTATTCTGATTCCACCCAAAAGCGTATACCGAAATTTTTGCAAAAAGATACCGCACTTAAAGGAGCAGGGCGTGGTACGGCGTATCATAGGGTGATGGAGCTTATTGACCTTAATGAAACTGATGTTAAGGGTGCAATTGCCGGTTTTGTTGAAAAAGGGTTAATGAGAGGGGAAGAAGCAGAGTGCATTGATGTAGAAAAGATAGAAACATTTCTTAAATCCCCATTGGCAGATAGGATGCGAAACGCAAAAAGAATATGGAGGGAGGAACCCTTTACTATTTCAATTGATGCAAAAGATGTGTACGCAGAGGGGGAAAACGAAAAGATATGTGTTCAGGGAACTGTTGACTGCTTTTTTGAAGACTGTGACGGAAAGCTTGTCCTTTTAGATTATAAAACCGATTTTTATACCGACAAGGAAGAAATCCGTGCAAAATACAAAAAACAGTTGGAGCTTTACGAGGTGGCAATTTTTAATAAATTTTCACAGAATTGTAATGATAAATATCTTTACTTGTTCCATAATGATGATATAATAAACGTATGAACACTTTCGGAGGTTACATATGAAAAAATTTACTATAAGTATGCTTGTAATATTCGGATTTATACTTGTGTTTACCATATCCGGTATTGTGGCATTTAATTCTTTCCCTAAAAATGAAAAAAATGATAATCAAAATGTTCAGGTAAATTCACCGTTTTTGTCAAATACACAATCTTATGAAAGCATAAATGATAATAATGAAGCCTTATCTGTAGAAGGCGTGCTGACCATTATAACACCTTCTACGGATAAAGCAAAGACTGTTGTGCGTTACGGCACAAGGGATGATATAATTATTTATGAAAAAGTAAGCTATGCAAATGATGGTATTGATGTGGGAGAAGTGGTAGATCAGAACAATATAGCATATAATGATACGCCCAAAACGCAAAGCCAGACGGAAAAGAATGACACATCTTCAAGTAAAAAGGAAGACAATAAAACGACTTCCGAGTCCGACAAAAAGAATGAAGATAAAAAAGATGAAAATTCAGAGGATGCTGTAGAAGATGATGAAAAAGCCCCGGCGGAAGCTGATGGGGAAAAAGACGAGGCGAAGGCCGAAAGTAAGGGCGAGGAACAATCGCTTGATACTCCTGTTGCAGAAGAGCCTAAAGTGGAAGAACAGCCACCTAAAGAACCCGGGCTTGACCCTGACAAATATTACAGCGATACAGGTTTATAAAACTACAAAGGGCTGTAAAAAAAGTCTCTGATAAATAAGTTAAGACCATTTGGGACAGTCCCCCTTATGGCAAATTGGGAGACAATTTGCCAAAGAAACCTCTAAAGGTTTTGTTGGGACAGTCCCGAAATGGTCTTTTTGTTATCTAAGTGCTGACTTTTTTTACAGCACATTTTAAATTGGCATATGAAAACAAAAAAAGCAAGCCTTTTGACTTGCTTTTTTCTGGAGCGGAAGACGAGATTCGAACTCGCGACGTTCACCTTGGCAAGGTGACGCTCTACCACTGAGCCACTCCCGCATCAACAATAAGAATTATAGCACGGAATAACTCATATGTCAACACCTTTTTTGAAAAAATTTAGAACAAAGTGTCTCCTCGCTTTTTACAATAGTTGCATCTAAAGCAAACAGAGGAGAAAACACTTTGTTACGCCATGTGCGTTTTCCGAGCGTGCGAGGAAATTCTCGCACGGCAATAGAATAAAATATATATTATTTCATTATAGGAAATTAGAAATTTTCTATAATGAAATAATAAGGGCGGAAAAACTTCCGCCCTTAAATTAAATTATTTTAGTGGTTTATTCAGATTCTAAAACCTTCATTGTGATATCATCCACATACATTTCGCCCCACTTTTCGTTGCCGATATTGAAGGTTATTGCATTGATAGGATTGTTATCCCAATCGTAGGAGTCCTTATCTACATAATTTTCCGTGTGAGTGATTTCTCTGTATCCATCATGGATAGACATAGTGATTGTTTTGTTGGAAGGACTTACCTTAACTGTAAAGTAATAAAGAGAGCCTGCCATAAGAGCATCATTATAGTCATGGATATAGAAGCCCTTTTCGGGGTCATAGTAACCAACACCCTTGTGGTAGTCCTCACGAATAAGTCCGTCAGTTTCAATATCTCTTGCGATACCGCCATGGAAAATATGGGAGAGAACATTTCCGTCAAACCAACGTGTTCTTCTTAAGTATCCGTTTGTACCACGACCGTTTTCGTCTTGCCATACAACATTGTGCCTGAACTGGAATGCACAGGAGGAATTGTCAATGTCATTTGCATAGCCGGGAATATTGTTGGACAGTGAGAAACCGGCATTCTCGGTATTGTTCCAGCTCAATTCGTTAATATAGCGGATTGTAAACTTCAATTCAAAATCCTTACCATTTGTGTCGGGAAGAGCATGTGATACCATTACACCGCCGTCAGCCTTGTGATAAAGGTGTAATGCTGTGTTTCCAAAGGGTGCCTTAATGATACCTGCGTAGCAGTCGGCTGTAAAAGCTTCGGCTCTGCCATCGTAATAGCGGTTGCCTACCCAACCGTTAAAGGTGTCTTCGCTACTGTCAAGTATGAGAAGCTCATTGCCTTCATAAGTGAAGTTCTCTTTGAAGATGTAACCGTCACCCTCTGTACTCATTGTAAAAGGTGTAGCCATAATTGAGCTGTAGGGATGTTCAATGCCCATATTCCAGCAAAGAAGTTTTACCTTATCGCCTTCGGAGAATGTTCCGGTGTACTCAATTTCGGGCTTGATTTCATCGTCACCCATTCTTGACAAGCTTCCGTCCTCACGCTTGGGAGCTCCGATAATACCTGTCTGAGGAACGCTACGGGCAGGAACATTGATGTCCCTTTCCAGATATACGTCTATAAGAGTATTGTCTTTGTCGTAATGAGCAAGACCTGCGGTAACAGTGCCGTCACCTATGGAGATGTTTGTAATATTAAACTTTGCGGTAAGTGTTGCTTCGCCTGTGGGAAGGGCGTTAATCTTTTCACCATCAATATAAAGAGCGGCATCTGCAAACATTTCGGGGTCATCCTGTGTGATGAAACCGTCAGCTGCAAAGTCTGTCATAACACCTGTTTTGTACTCGTAGTTCATCCAGTAACGGTATTCGCCCTGTAACCACAAAAGACGAGGTCCAAGATTATCGCCATCTTCGTCCATTTTGTAGTTATAAATGGCGTTAGGACGAGCATTACAAGCCTTAGAGTTTTCTGTTAATGCTTCTCGCTTTGTCCATGTTGCACCGTGGTCTTCACTTTCCCAACGGTAAATTTCAAACATATTGCCGTACTTACCCATTGTGGGGATGGAAAGGTAGATAACATTTGCATCCTTTGCATTGTGGTCAAGTGTTAAACCACCTGAGTAGCAGCGTTCTTGTGTTGCATTTTCATGCCACCATTTGCCACCGTATGTGAGGAAAGTTTTAACCCAAGTTTGTGTTTCGCTATCCCATCTTGCGTACCAGTAATAGTGGTGGCTACGAGAGTTGCCGTCAACTTCGCCAACGTACCATGTGGGAAGTGAACCGTCTTCACCGGGAGGAGTTGCAGTTACGTCAACATAAACGATGCAGGGCTCGCCTTTTTCATTGTGCATAATATCCCATGTCCAGCCACGGCGTTCAGCATTGCCTGTTCTGGGGTTAAAGGACTGACCTGTCTGTTCAGATGCATCAAATACTAAAAGTTCGGGATAATCATTGACAAGGTCAACGGTTATAATACCCCACTGACCGTTTGTGCCTGATGCACCCTGTGTACGATAGGACTGCTGATTTTCAAAGGGAAGGGGCTGAAGCAGTCTGTCCTTAGCTGTGTACAAATTCTGATCCTCGATATCCAGATAAATATAGTAAATATGGTTTCTCTTGTCGTTGTCGGGATGGTTTGCCGTGAAAGTAATATAAATCTTGTTTCTTTCAAAGTCGTAGTCGTACTTTGTGTAGGGACGTCTGCCACTGTCGGTCTTACCGCCATCTGTTTTGGCATTGGGAGCATCGTTGCCATCATAAGTTGAGTAGCCGTAAGTTGTATTGGCAAACTGTGTCTGATTCATAATTGTTTCGCATTTGCCATTTTCATCGGGCATGGAGAACTTTGCAAATGTTGGCTTCCAGTGAACACCTCTCCAACCCATATAGATAACATCGTTACCGATGATGCCTTCATCATCATGCACCATAAATACTGAGGGGTATGTTGCGTAGTAAACATTTGTATCATCGGGTGTTACGCTCTTACAAAGATAGAACTGTTCGTCATTCCACTCTGAAATGTCTTCAGGGTTCTTTGTAACACGGTAATACATATATGCTTCGTTGGTGTGCATTGAGTAAACTGCCATAATTCTACCATCGGGAAGAATTACTACAGCGGGGTTGTTATGGTCATCGCTTTCAAGTTTTTCGTGAATAACAACTCTCTTATATGTGTCGTTGTCGTGGTCATATTCACCGATAACGATGTCACCGCCATCTTCAACCCAACCCATATAGGTTTTGTCGTGCTTAAATTCATATCCGCCTGTGGAATACAAACCGCTCTGATAGCGTGTTGCAAGCTCGTCACCGGGCTGAATATGTGTACCGGAAGGTTCAACATACCAGTTCCAGCCACCGTTGTTTGTAACAACTGTGTTTTCACTTGTTTTGGGAAGATTGGTAACTTCACGTACTTTAACGGTAGCTGTTATTGTTGTGTAAGAAAGACCTTCGACTACGCCTGTAACGATGTATTCGCCTACAGTATCCTTCTTTACTGTTGAAGTGTCCCAGTCGATTGCACAGTTAATGCTCTGAGCGTCAGAGAATGTAATGTTAACTGTATTGGGAAGGTTAATTGTTGTGTCCCCCTGAACAAGTACAGTTACGATTTCGTTATAGGAAGAAAGTGTTACTTCGTTATAACGGACATTTAAAGTAGAATCGCCTGTTACCTTAATGGAAGGAGCATAGTTAACGTCCTCCATTATGTAAAGGACACCGCTATTCTCTAAGAGCTTGGGAAGGTAAGAAGCTGTATAAGTGCTGCCTGTTGTACACTTAAGAGTGTATTCATCAGCAACTGTTTTGCCATCCTCATCAACAGGGGAAACAGTAATCAAGCTGTAGCCGTCCACCCAATGACCGAGATGTTTTTTCATTGTCATTGTGCCTGAGAAGAACATCCTGTCAACTGTTGTAAGGGTGCTGTTACGGAATGCAGCATCCTCGCAAACAGCCTTAAAGCTGTCGCCGTCCGCACTTATGTAAAGTGAATATTTTTTGTTTGTAACGTCAATTTTTGTTCTTAAAACATAATTAACGCCGTATTCGCATACTACATCAGACTGTTTCCAACTGCCATCGTGGTATTCAAATACATAGCTGTCTCCAACCTGTGAGGAGAACATACGAAGGAGTGCACCGCAACCTGCAAAGCTGCTTGTTGTGCCGTCACCGTAGCAGATAAGCTTGTTTGTGCCGTCTGTTACAGTAAATTCAGTGTCGAAAATAACGTTTCCGCCGCCAATGGAAAGAGCTAAATCGTTATATGTACCAAAGTTTGCACCGTCCGATGAGTCACCTGATGAGTCAAAGGTGGTGAGCTTGCTGTCACAGGAAAGAACGGGAACTTCTTTTGTGGCTGAAATGCTGTACAAATCAGCTACGTATTTTCCATCAGATTCCTTTGCCCAAGTAACGGGTACAACTACTTCTTCGCCATCTACCGTCACAACAGAAAGGCTCTTTGGAAGGGCAGGACTGCCACCTGAAATCATTGGAAGAACTTCAAAATCAGTATCGGCAGATTTAACTGTGATGGGCTTATATTCCACATCAATGTCGTTTTCGCCGGCTGTTAATGTAACCTTTTCAATTGCATCACGCACATAGAAAGTATTATCCGTGTCAATAACAAAGGGTGCAACTTCATCTGTCACTTCAAATTCGTTGCCTGAATAAAGACCTGTAAATTCTTTACTGTAATTTAACTTTCCATCAGTAGAGGTGATCTTCACATTTACTGACGCTTCACTGCCGTATTCAAGTGAAAGCGTGGGAACATTTCCGCTATCGCTGACACCGTAAAAGCCGATCATACCTTTCAAAGAGAACTGGTCATCACGGTTTGTAAGCATAATGCCTACGCCTTCGGCATCGGGATAAGCCTCAAAGTATTCTGTAAGGTCAACATCGATTGACACAGGGTATGTATAATCGCCCTGTGACTTAACAGCAGAGGGGGGAGTGAAAGACGTAAGCAAAATGTCACTTGTAGGTGCCTGACTGCCGTCAACCTTGGAGTAATCTACCGCGTAAATGTTTACGCCCGAATTACTCTCGTTCATGTTTTGTGTTTTTGAAATTGTCAGGTTCAGCGTTGCCTTTGAAATGTGCTGACCTGTTAGGTCAACATCGCCAAAGGGGAAAGCAATATAACCTGTTCTGTAGCCGTCTGAGCTACTTGCCCAAGAAAGGGCATAAGGACGGTTAGGGTAACCGTGCATTGTAACTGCACCGTTTTTAGTAGATGCGTAGGTGTAGCTGACTGATGCTGTAAGCTTGGCTTCAGCGGCACTTGTAACAATGGGAAGTGCCGTGAAAATACTTAACACCATAGACAAAGCTACTATCATAGATAAGACTTTTTTCATGGATAATCCTCCTTATGAAATTTGTTGATTATATTATACTATTACAGGTTGAATTTGTCAACAATTGTGAATGTTGCACAAAAAATAACACGGTGAAATTTTCACCGTGTTATTTTGGGAAATTACTTAGTCCATAATTTCAACTGTGACGTCATCAATATAGATTTCGCCCCATTTGTCATTACCTACAGAGAATGTAAGTGTGTCTATGGGGTTATTGTCCCAATCGTAAGTAGTTGCATCAACATAGCTTTCTGTATGATAAACAGTTCTGTGACCGTCAAAGATAGAGAAGCTTATTGTCTTATTTGAAGGAGACACATCGATTGTCACTTCGTAGTTACTGCCTGTCATAAGAGCGTCGTATTCGTTGCCACGTCCGTATTCGGAGTAGATACCGCTGTCAAATATCCAGCTTAAACCGCCACCGTCAAACCAACGTGTTCTTCTCAGGTAACCTGTTGTGCCTCTGCCGTTGTAGTGACGCCATGAGGATGCATGTCTGAACTGGATTGCACAAGGTGTAGCATCACCATCGTTAAAAATAGGAACACCGTGAGAAAGTGTAAAGCCTGCATTTGTTGTGTTGTTCCAGCTCATTTCGTCAATATAACGCATGCTGAATTTAATCTGATAATCCTTACCATTTGTGTCGGGAAGAGCGTGGGATGCCATAACTGCACCGCTGCCTGTAGCACCGCCACTGCCTACATGGTAAAGATGAAGCCCTGTGTTGCCGAAGGGTGCCTTTGTGATAGCCGCATAGCTGTGTGTACCGAATGCGGCATCGTCACCGTTGTAAGCCTTTCCAATCCATCCGTTGAAGTTTTCACCGTTTTCATCTAAGATAAGTTTTTCTGTTCCTTCGTATGTGAATGTTTCTGCAAAAGCATACTTATTGCCTGCTGTACTCATTTCAAATACAACGCTTGTAATGTCGCTCATGGGATGTTCAATGCCTCTGTTCCAAGCAAGGAGCTTAACACTGTCGCCTTCGTTAAAGGTGGCTGTGTATTTGATTTCAACGATAACTTCTTCGTCACCCATTGTGGAGAGAGAACCGTCCTCGGTTTTAGGAGCACCTATCATACCAATCTGAGGTACGCTACGTGCAGGAATTGTTTCATTTACTGTCTTAACTTCAACTAATGCACCATCTTTGTTGTAGTGTGCAAGGGCTGTGAGAACACTGCCGTCGCCGATGGAAATGTTTGTAATGTTAAACTTACCTACAATAGTTACATCGTCACCAACGGGAAGTGTATCAACCTTTTCGCCGTTTACCAAAAGTGCCGCATCAGCAAACATTTCAGGATCGTCCTGTGTGATAAAGCCGTCATCTGCCCAGTCGGTCCATACGCCTGTCTTGTATTCGTAGTTCATCCAGTAACGGTATTCGCCGCTCTTCCACAAAAGTCTTGGACCTGCATGGTTGCCATCTTCGTCAACTTTGTAGTTGTAAATAGCGTTGGGACGTGCATTGTTAATCTTGGAGTTCTGTGTGATAGGTTCACGTATTGTCCATGTTGCACCATGGTCGTCAGACTCCCAACGATAAATTTCAAATATGTTACCGTATTCACCCATTGTGGGGATAGAAAGATAAATTACGTTAGCATCTTCTGCGTTATGGTCAAATGTAAGACCACCTGAGTAACAACGTTCCTGTGTTGCATTTTCATGCCACCACTTGCCGCCGTATGTAAGGAATGTTTTAACCCAGGTTTCAGTATCACTGTCCCATCTTGCGTACCAGTAATAATGGTGGCTACGTGTGGAGTCGTTAACGGAAGGACCGTACCATGTAGGTAATTCTCCGTTTTCGCCGGGTGCTGTTGCAGTTACGTCAACGTAAACGATACAGGGTTCACCCTTCTTGTTTACCTTGATGTCCCATGTCCAGCCGCGGCGTTCACCGCCTGAAGTTATCTGCTCATTGGCATCAAAAACTAAAAGTTCGGGATATGTGCCAACCAATTTGTTGGTAATAACACCCCACTGACCGTTTGTGCCATCAGCACCTTGCGTGACATATTCAGCCTTGTTTTCAAAGGGAAGAGGCTGTAAGTATGTTCCCTTTGCAGTATAAAGGTTTTGGTCGGTAATATCAAGTGTTACGTAGTAAATGTGGTTGTTTACATCATTGTCGGGATGGTTTGCTGTAAATGTAATGTAGATTTTGTTTCTGTCAAAGTCATAATCGTACTTTGTATAAGGTCTTCTGCCGCCGTCGTTACGTCCACCATCATCGTAGGAGTAATAGGAGGTGTTTGCAAACTGTGTCTGACCCATAATAGTCTGAATAACACCATTTTCATCGGGCATTGAGAACTTGGCAAGTGTGGGCTTCCAGTGAACGCCTCTCCAACCTACGTATATAACATCGTTACCCTCTATGCCGCAGTCGTCATGTACCATAAATACCGTGGGATATGTTGCGTTGTAGGTGGTGTTGTCGGGCTCTGTGTAGCAATAGTAATACTGCCAAGGATTCCATTCGGAAATATCTTCGGGATTCTTTGATACGCAGTAGTACATTCTGTTTTCTGTTGTGTGTTTGGAGTAGAATACCATAATTCTGCCATCGGGAAGAACTACAACAGCAGGGTTATTGTGGTCATCTGCTTCCAAAAATTCGTGGATAACAACTCTCTTGTATTCGTCTGTGTCGTGGTCGTATTCGCCAACTACAATAGTACCTTCGTCTTCAACCCAGCCCATGTAGGTCTTGTCGTGCTTAAATACATAACCGTTGTTAGAGGAGTACTGACCGGATTCGTATCTGGTTGCAAGTGCGTCACCGGGCTGAATGTGAGTACCTGAGGGTTCAACATACCAGTTCCAGCCACCATTGTTTGTAACAACTGTGTTTTCGGTTGTCTTGTCGAGTATTTCAAGGTCACGGACATTTACTGTTGCCTTTGCTTTCATTTCAATGCCGTCAATAGTACCGATAGCTTCATATTCACCGATAATTTCCGTGTTAACAGCTGTTGTGTCCCATACTACGTTGTAGAGAATTTTCTGACCGTCGGAGAATACCATTTTAACCTGGTTGGGAAGGTTAATGCCTCCATCACCACGCACGTGGTTAACGTAGGGGGATTCAAACTCTATCATATCTGCCTCGTGGTAAGTAACCGTTAGGGTGTTTTCACCTTCGGAAACCATTATAGAGGGAGATATGTTCACATCTTCAATAAGATAGAGAACATCGCCTTTTTCAATCATTTTAGGTGCGGAATAGTCTGTGTATTCGACACCTGTTGCAGTCTTTACTTTGTATCCGTCACGGAGAGTATTGCCGTTTTCATCAACGTATTCCACATTTAAGTAGCTAAATCCCTCAACCCAAGCTGTTTTGTGACTTGTGATTGTAACAGAACCTGTGGAAATCATTCTGTCAATAGAATTTAATGCTCCGTTACGGAATGATGCATTTTCGCAAACAGTTTCAAAACTGCCGCCGTTTGCAGAAATTGCCATTGTGTATTTTTTGTTCGTAATATCAATTGTTGTTCTTAAAACATAGGGAATGTTATAACCACATACAACGGAGGACTGCTTCCATTCACCGTCGTGGTATTCAAAAACATAGTTGCCGTTAGATTGAGTATTCATGTAACGAAGTAACGCACCTGCACCGGAGAAATTGCCTGTGGAAGAGTTACCGTACATGATAAGTTTGTTTGTGCCGCTTTCTGTGCTAAATGCTGTTTCGGCAATAATAACACCGCCGTTGTAATTGTTTATGTAGTTATAAAGACCAAAGTTTGCACTGTTTGAATCGTCACCTGCATGCCAGAAAGTTTCAACAGTGTGGTCATAAGAGAAAACTGTTACAAAGGCTGTTACAGCGGCTGTTTTTTCGTCTGCACCTTCGGCAAAAGTAACACTTACCGTACCTGTAACTGTAACTGTTTCGCCGAGAGGATATGTATCGGGTTCATCCCAAGTAATTGTACCGTTTACGATAGAACCAAGGCTACCTTCAACAACTACTTCACCGGGAAGTGTAACAGTGTCGCCATCAAGGACTTTTACGGGAGAAAGTGCGGAAACTGACTTAATTTCTTCAACCAAAGTTTCCTGTGCTTCTTCAATTTCATAAAGACCGAACTGGGAAACAATTCTGCCTTCAGCCCAGGGGAAGACTACACGAATAAATTCGTCTGTTGCGGTAAATACAATATTGTTCTTGCCTTTAACCGATGAATTCTGGTCTTTAAGTGTGTTTGTAGCAGAATCAATAAGTACACTGCTGCCTTCTGTAACCTTTGCCCATTCGATTGCCTCGTCCAAAGTAAAGGTTAAGAAGTATGTTTTGCCAACCTCAACATCCCATGCACGGTAGAGTGCTGCTTCGGAAGCAGAACCGCCGCCGTTTAAAATTTTTACAGCACTGTTCTCTGCAAGGAAGTTTGCCGCTGTTGCCTGTTTGCCCATAGCGGAGTACCAACCGGCCAAACCGTAAGCAAAATCGCTGTTGGGGATAAGGTTATTTGATTTTACATCGTACTGCTTGCCGTTTTGTGCCAGAACATCGCCCACTTTATACTCACCGCTGTTTATAGCAGGAGTCATTTCAATTTTGGAAGACTCTGTAAGTGTTACAGCCTCTGTGGTATAGAGAACGTTTTCACCGTTTGCAGAATAAGCATATGCATCAAAAGTTACGCCTGTTTCGCCTTTTGCTGTATCGTATCTCTTTTTAGCTGTTTGTACACTGTTGCCGTTTGCAACGTATTCAGCTACAACCTCAACTGTTGTTTCACTGTTTGAAACAGTTGAAATTGTAAGGTCTGCAAAGCCGATATGCGTGTAACTTGTCCACCAACCTTCGCTGCCTTCGATTGAGCCGAAGCCTGATACTGTGCCTGAAATAGCAGAATCTGTGTAAACATTTTTGCCTGCCACATAGTATTCAACGCTGTGTGTTTCGCCGTCATCATTGTTGTATGCTACAAGCGCCATATCGGTGTAGTTTGCAGGGAAGCCCATTTTGTGAGTGTCGGTTACATCCGTATGGTTCTTATCAAGCGTTATGGTTGTAATCTCGTTGCCTAATGCATCGCGGAATGTGAAAGTGTAGTAGCAGTCATTATCGCTCTGCCCCTTGTGCTTCCATTCAATAACAAGCATATCGCCGTTTTGAGAAGCTTCCTTAACTGCATCAGATGCAGTTACTGTTGCCTCAAGATTAATCTGATAGGCACTGTAAAACTGAAGAACGTCATATCCGTCATAAGTTCTTAAGTTTGCGTAGCTGCCTGAAGAAGACCAACCTTCCCATTCAGTTGAAACTGCGGCATCATAAAGACCGCCTTTATCAGGTGCGGACCATACAATCTCGCCGCCTAAAGATGCGGCAACAGTATTTGTCTCTGCCGCATTTGTGCTGATTGCAGGAACAACGGACAAAACCATCGCAAGAGCCATCAGCAGTGCTGAAAACCTTTTTAGTTTCATTTCATTTCCTCCTATATTATGATATAAGTATATTCTACTACTATAATGCAATTTAGTCAATGACATTTTGCTATTATGCGGGAAACTGTGCAGAAAAAACCGCCCGTCATAAATTGACGGGCGGAATCAAGTAAACTCTCTATTGTACAACTGCAACAGAAGGTTCCCGGGCATCTTTTCTGTATGCAAATTTTTCCAAGAAAAACATAAGAATAAAAGATGCTAAAACATCAATAATACTGTGCTGTTTTAAGCTGACCGTTGAAATACATACCAAAATGAAAAATACCAAAGAGCAATTTTTAATCCACTGTTTATCTTTCAAAAGGGAGGAACGGCAAATTGCAATATGTGCACAAAAAGTGTCCAGAACATGAATTGAAGGACACACGTTTGTGGGAGTGTCAGTGTAATAAATAATATTCACAATGTAAGAGAAAATATTATCCGCTTCAACAAAATGCTTTGTACGCACCCCGTTGGGAAAAACAGCATAAATTAAAAGGCATATCATATTTCCGAAAAACATCATTTTTGCCATGTGCCAGAAAGAGTCACGGTCCTTGTGCATAAAGCCGAGCAAAGTACCCGGAACAAATATAAACCACAAAAGGTAAGGAATGATGAAATACTCGCAAAAGGGAATGTAATCATCAAAGAAGGAGTGGATTATATATTTGGGTCTTGTTACTTCTTCTAACACTAAAAATATGGAAAAATACACTATTGTGTAGCAAATGGTAAAAATCATTGGATGTTTTTTACAAAAGTCCTTTACTTTCACAAAATCACCTTCTTAACATACAAAAGAATTATAGTGTCCAAATGCTAAAAAGTCAATGAATAAAATGTAAATATTGTTGATGTTTTATTTATATTGGTAAATTGCAAAACGAGAGTCCCGTTTGTAAAACAAAAATCCCATTTTGTAAAT
>JBJDXJ010000009.1:0-70697 GCA_051866635.1 Clostridia bacterium
GCGACGGAACCTGCTACAGAACCTGCGACAGAACCTTCTACAAAGCCTGAAACAGAACCCGATACAGATGTCGTAGAAGAAGTTGAAACAACACCACAAATTCAGTTTAGCGATATAAAAGAGGATTTCTGGGCAAAGGATGCCATATATAAACTTGTTAACATGGGTGTTATCAATGGTTATCTTGACTCTACATTTAAACCTGATAATTTAATAACAAGAGCTGAATTTTCAAAGATTATTGTTACTGCTTCCGGTAGATACAACGCAAAAGAAGTTTATACAAGCACCTTTACAGATGTATTATCTACCGATTGGCATTACTCTTATGTTTCTGCCGCATATAAGTTCGGTTTTATAACAGGCAGAAGTGCGGAAATATTTGACCCCAATTCAAATATTACACGTGCTGACCTTTGCCTTATTGTTTACAGATACATCAAGTCCATAAACCCCGAATTTAAGGTTAAGACTGATGTGAACGGTGTAGCCCCCACATTTGCAGATGCCGCAAACACTCCTTCATGGACAACAGAGGCTGTAAATGTTCTTTATTCTCATGGCATTGCACCACTGAGAGATACTGTTAACAATAAGTTCGAGCCTACAGCTTATGCAACAAGAGCTGAATGTGCGTATATCGTTTACAACGCAATAAATGTGGCATTGGGAATTAAATAAGTCATAATATGGGATTATGCCTTTCAAAAAGACAAGTTAAAATATGAAAAAGGGATGTGATAAAACGATTTGTAAATATCATTTTGTCACATCCTTTTTGTTGAATATCACTTCAAATTAATTTTACAGAAAAATCCCCTTGGGCTTTAGCTTGAAAATTTTGTTGTTTCGAGCAAAGTCTAAGGGGATTTTTTCCTGATTGATTTGCAATCTTTAATTTGCTATATTAAATTTTATTCCTGTTCAGCCTTGCCGTAAAGGTTATACCTGAAAAGTCTGGATTCGTCCTCCAAATTTTCACATTCAATTGTAGCTTCGCTAAGCTTACCGCCTTCAAGTACGCTCATTATACCGACAATACGACAGAAAGCAGACTGAAGGTTAATCTTATCGCCATCTTCTGTAGTCATCCATACGTTGCCTACGCAGTTACCAAGCTCATTAACAAAGCCCTGCAAATCCAAATCATGTACAACAAATTTTCGCATACTTAAAACCTCCTTAGATTAGGAATTAATATTGTTTGTAAGGATTACTTCCTTACTGCTACATAGTATACCCCAAAAGTTTTTTTGTCAATAGCATTTATTAAAAACTGTGATTTTAACCAAATTATGTGAAGGATTGCTCCGTTCTATTGATAATTTCGTCCTGTAAAGCCTTTGAAAGATTTCTGAAATGGTCACTGTAGCCTGCAACACGTACAATCAAATCCTTATATTCTTCAGGATGCTTCTGTGCCTCTATAAGAGTTGCACGGTCAATAACGTTGAACTGAATATGGTGGCCGTCCATACCGAAATAAGAACGGATAAGAGCCGCCATATTATTAAGACCGTCTTCGCCTGCTACAACAGAAGGTGTAAACTTCTGGTTGAGAAGTGTTCCGCCTGTCTTTAAGTGGTCCATCTTGGAACAGCTCTTAATAACAGCTGTAGGACCGTTAACATCAGCACCTTTTTCGGGGGAGATACCCTCACTCATGGGCTTGCCTGCACGTCTGCCGTTGGGAAGTGCACCGCAGACTTCACCAAAGTAAACGTGGCAAGTGGTGGGAAGCATATCAATGCGGTACTGTCCGCCCTTGATTGTGGGTCTGCCTGTAATATAGTCACAGTATGCATTGAATACGTCCTTCATAATGGCGTCTGCATAATCGTTGTCATTGCCGTACTTAGGTGTTTTATTACTTACAAGATTGTAAATATAGTCAAAACCTTCAAAATCGGCTTTCACTGCATCCAAAAGCTCTGTCATGGTGAAGTTCTTTTGGTCGAAAACATTGTACTTGATAGCAGAAAGCGAGTCAGTGATAGAACCGATACCAACGCCCTGAATGTAATATGTGTTGTACCTTGCACCGCCGCAGTTATAGTCCTGAGCCTTTTCGATACAGTCATCCATAATGATGGAAAGGAAGGGAACGGGCATATATTTTGCGTAAATCTTTTCGATTATGTTGTTGCCTGCAATCTTAATGTCAAGGAAGTGATGCATCTGCTTGATGAATGCATCGTAAAGCTCTTCATAGCTCTTAAAGTCTTCGGGATTACCTGTTTTAAGACCAATCTGCTTGCCTGTGTAGTTGTCGAAACCGTTATTAAGTGTAATTTCAAGAACCTTGGGTATGTTGAAATAACCTGTAAGTGCATAGTTTTCCTTACCAAGACAGCCGGTTTCAACGCAACCTGTGGAACAGCCATGCCGTGCATCTTCGATGGATTTGCCTGCATTCAAAAGCTCCTGAATAATAGCTTCTGTGTTATAGAATGCGGGCTGACCCCAACCCTTACGTGAAATTTCGCAAGCACGGAGCAAGAATTCTGTAGGAGTTTTTCTTGAAATCTGCACATTACTGGAGGGCTGTAAAAGCTTCATTTCGTCCATTGTGTCCAATATAATGTAGCTTACAGGGTTAACGCCGTCCTTGCCGTCCTCTGTGATGCCGCCTGTGTTCAGGTTACAGAAGTCCGTATATGTGCCGCTTTCTTTAAGGGTAATACCTACCTTCGGAGGAGCGGGCTGGTTGTTGAATTTAATCCAGAAACATTCCATTAACTCTCTTGCTTTGTCATAATCAAGTATGCCGTCTTCAACATCCTTTTTATAGAAAGGATAAAGGTGCTGGTCAAGTCTGCCGGGTGTGAAAGCATCCCAGGGGTTTACTTCGCTTGTAACACCGATATGCACAAACCAGTACATCTGAAGTGCCTGATGGAATGTCTTAGGTGCAAATTCGGGAACCTGCTTACAGTTTTCATGGATTAAAAGCAAATCTGCTTTCTTATTGGGGTCCGTTTCCTTTTCGGCAAGGGAAAGGGCATATTCACTGTAGCGATGACCAAAGGTAATAATAGCGTCACAGCATATTTTCATTGCTTCAAGCTCAGCCTTTTTGTCGTATGCTTCAAGGTCGTTTTCAAAGTTAAGGCGTTTTATTCTCTCGTCAATATCACGCTTAAAGTCAGAAAAGCCTTTTTTGTAAATAATATTGCCGGCACCTGTGTGACCGGGACCACGCTGTTCCATGAATTCAGTGAACATACCTGCCGCATAGCAGTCTTTCCATTCCTGTGATGTGGAATTCATAATCTTATGACGGATTGAACGGTTTTCCCAATAGGGGATAACTTTTTCACGCTGAATTCTTTTATCTTCTTCAGTAACGGAGAAACTTATTAGCTCCCTTTGGTCCATAACCTCCATATCTTCGATTGTGTGACAGCAAAGCTCGGGGAATGAGGGAGCACACTGAAGATTGTGACCTTTTTCACCTACAATCAATTCACCGTCGTTTATAACAAGGGTTTTTCTTTCCATATATTCACGGAAAGCCAATGCACGAAGCATGGGAATATCAACACTGCCTTCATATTTCTTATATGCATCTGTGAATATGGATGCACGTTCAATTGAAAGGCTGGGGAGAGTAGATACGCTTTGTTCACGAAGCTTCTTTGTTCTTTCTGTATAACCTCTCATAAAAAATCAATCCTTTCTTTTTTATTCATCCTCCGATTTTAACATAGGAGAAGAAATGATTTTCAAAAATCTTTTTAATTTCTTTCATCTTTTCTTCAGCCGGGGTACTCATACTGTTTGAGTCATACTCCATCCCAAGCTTTGTATATTTATACTTTCCCATGTCGTGATAGGGGAGAAGATTAACTTTTTTAATGCCCATTGCACTTGTTTTCTCTGCGATTTTTTCAAAATCCTCCAAAAAAGCATTACAGCCTTCAATAATGGGCAATCTCAAATTGATGTCGGCACCGTTTTTACACAGCTTTTCAAGGTTTTCCCATATAATTTCATTTGGCACCCCTGTCAAAGATTTGTGTAAATCCGAAGAATAGGCTTTTATATCGTACAAAAATACATCGGTATAGGGCAAAATCTTTTCAAAAACTTCATAGGGAGCAAAGCCCGATGTATCAATGCATGTATGTATATGGTATGCTTTGCACATTTTTAAAAGCCCTAACAAAAATTCGCCAAACATTGTACATTCGCCGCCGGAGAAGGTGACGCCGCCGCTCGATTCCTGATAGAAGGAGGCATCCTTTAAAATAATATCAAAGATTTCTTCTTTTGACATTTCTTTACCGGAAGTTTCCCTTGCGTTATAGTAGCATACATTTGTACATTTTCCGCAAAGCGTGCATTTATCCTTATCTGTTACAAGAAAATCTTCTTCAATTGTGATTGCACCATTGGGACAAGCGTTAACGCACCTTGTACAAAGGGTGCAATTTTCTCTGTTGTACATAACCTCATATTGAGGGCTGAAGGTTTCAGGATTATGACACCATTTGCAACGGAGGGGACAGCCTTTAAAAAACACGGTGGTTCGTATACCGTTGCCGTCTTTTGTAGAAAAACGCTGAATGTTTGATATAAGAACTTTTTCCATAAAATATGCCTTTCAATAAATTAATCCTTATCATTATAATTCTATACCTTTTTGACTGCTGTGTCAATAAAAAAAGATAGATTTATAACCACATTACGACAATATTTTAACCTTTGTTTATGTATAATAATAACGAGGTGCTAACAAGGTGAATATATACATAGATGTTCTTTTTATGATTAACTTTATTATTAATATACTTATCGTAGAAGGATGTTCCCTTATAATGTGCGAGGAAACGAAGTGGTACAAGACGCTTATTTCCGCATTTGTGGGAGCAGTGTACGCTGTGGCGGTGTTTTTTCCTTCACTTGAATTTTTCCAAAGCTTTGCCATGAAGCTTATTATTTCGGGAATTATGGTAGGACTGGGCTTTAAAATAACAAACAAAATACGATTTTTGAAAATATGGTGCAGCTTTTACCTTGTAAGTTTTATTTTTGGCGGTGCCATTATGGCAATTATGAGTATTACAAGCCTGGGTGCAAAAAGCGGTGCCATAATTTCAAACGGCAGTATATATTTTTCACTTCCCTGGCAATTTGTTATATTAACAAGTGCGGCAGTATATTTTATGATTATCGTTTTTTCACGGGTGAGAAAAAAACGCATTGCAAAAGAAGCTATCGGAAGATTGGTAAAAATATATATAAACGGAAAAACAGTTGAAATGAAGGCGATTATAGATACGGGAAATACCTTGTCTGACCCAATCACAGGCGACCCTGTAATCGTGTGTGAATACGATGAGCTAAAGTGCCTCTTTACCGACACCGAGGGCGTTAGTACAATAATGGAAAAAATGGCACTTACGGGAATGAGGATAAGGCTGATTCCCTTTTCTTCCATAGGTGAAGAAAAAGGCGTTATGCCCGGATTTATGCCTGACAGAGTTGAAATAGACCAATATCAAGCCAAGAGGTGTGTAATATGTATAAGCGAAAACAAACTTTCAAAGGAAGAAGAATACCACGCATTGTTAAATCCGATGCTGATAGTAAACTGAAAGGGATAGTTATGGATATAAAGGATTTAATTAGTTTTATTGCAGAAAAAAGCTACCGTGAGATAATGGAGCATTTTACACCTGAAAAGGTGCATTACTTAGGTTCAGGCGAGGTTTTGCCCCCTGCTTTATGCCGCGAGGAGGAAGAGCTTCTTTTAGAAAAGATTGACACAAAAAAGTCAAAGGATGCATTGGTTGAACATAATTTGCGTCTTGTTGTTTACATTGCAAAAAAGTTTGAAAACACCAACATCTGCATGGAGGATTTAATAAGCATAGGCACAATCGGGCTTATAAAAGCCGTAAACACCTTTAAGCCCGACAAAAAGATTAAGCTTGCAACATATGCCTCCAGATGCATTGAAAATGAAATATTGATGTACTTAAGAAAGTACAATGCACGAAAAAGCGAAATTTCCTTTGATGAACCCTTAAATGTGGATTGGGACGGAAACGAGCTTTTACTTTCCGATGTGTTAGGCACTGAAAACGACAGCGTGGAATCTGCACTTCAGGAAGCGGCGGAATTACAGCTTTTGCAAGGTGCCATGATGCGGCTGGGAAAAAGGGAAAGGGAAATAATTAACCTACGATACGGGCTTAACGGAAAGCGGGAAAAAACACAAAAGGAAGTTGCTGATATGCTTGGAATAAGCCAAAGCTACATTTCACGCCTTGAAAAGAAAATTATGGGTCAGTTAAAAAAAGACATTGTAAAAAATATTTGACAGTTAATAATGAAAAACAGTATTGTTCATGAATTGTTCAAAAAATGGTGTTAAAATGAACAAGAAAAGAGGTGACAGATGTGAAAAAGATGGCTTTTATATATAATCCCAATGCGGGAAAAGCTCTGATACGTGAGAATTTGTCTGAAATTCTGCATGTTTTTTCAGAAGGAGATTATGAGGTCACTGTAGTCCCCACAAAACATAAAAACCATTGCTGTGAGTATATATCTTCACGGGGCGAGCATTTTGACACAGTTACAGTGTCGGGCGGTGACGGCACGGTTAACGAAGCATTTAATGCACTTATGTGTATTGACGAACAAAAGAGGCCTGTTTTAGGATATATCCCCACAGGTACAACAAATGATTTTGCATCTTCAGTTTCAATACCAAAGGAGATAATTGAGGCGGCAAGGATTGTAAATGACGGTGAGGAGAAAAAAATCGATGTGGGCAAATTCAACGAAAAGTATTTTTCATATATTGCCGCATTCGGTGCATTTACCTCCGTTGCATACGATACACCTCAGCAAAGTAAAAACCTTTTAGGGTATGTGGCATATATTTTGGAGGGTATAAAAAGGCTTGGGGAAATAAAACCCTATAAAATACGGATTGAAACAGAAAATGAAACTTATGAGGATGAGTTCATATTTGGCATGGTCACAAATGCACGTTCTGTAGGCGGTGTGAAGGTAAAGCACTTTGACATAAGTTTAAGTGACGGCGTTTTTGAAGGCATTTTTCTTAAAAAGATTACAAAGCCGGCTGACTTAAGTGCCATTGTTACGGACTTAAGAAAGAACATGGAAAAAAGCGATCATTATGTTTTCATTAAAGCACAAAAACTTAAAATAGAAAGCTATGAAAATATTGCATGGACACTGGACGGAGAATTCGGCGGTGAACACACAAGTGTGCAGATTGAAAATATACCACAGGCAATAAAAATAAAAGTTGCCCGTGAATGAAAAATATGGTATCATAAGTGTTACATATGAGAAAGGAAGATTTAGGAAATGGCAAAGAAACAGTTTAAAACCGAATCCAAAAGAATATTGGATTTGATGATTAATTCTATTTATACACATAAGGAAATTTTTCTTCGTGAAATTATTTCAAACGCAAGTGATGCAATCGACAAGCTTGTGTTCGTGTCCTTGACAGATGGTGCAGAAGGCTTTGACAGAAGCAATTTTAAAATCAGGCTTGACATTGACAAAGAACACAGAACAATCACCGTAAGCGATAACGGTATCGGTATGACAAAGGAAGAGCTTGAAGAAAACCTCGGTACCATTGCAAAAAGCGGTTCTTTGAACTTTAAGTCCAATATATCAACAGAAGAAAAGGAAGAAAAGGACATTGACATTATAGGTCAGTTCGGTGTAGGCTTTTACAGTGCCTTTATGGTAAGCGATTTAGTTACGGTTACAACGAAAAAGTACGATAGCGACCAAGCCTATGTATGGGAAAGTACGGGTGTTGACGGCTACAGCATAAAAGAAGCGGTTAAGTACGACTCGGGTACTACAATTACCATGCATATTAAAGAAAATACCGAAGATGAAGTGTATGACGAATTTTTACAGAGCTACCGTATAAGAAGTATTGTGAAAAAGTATTCCGACTATGTTCGTTACCCCATTGTTATGCAGGTTGAAAAAACGGGCGAAAACGACGAAAAATACTTTGAGGACGAAACACTTAACAGCATGGTTCCCCTTTGGCACAGAAGCAAAAGCGAAGTTTCCGACGAGGAATGTTATAACTTCTATAAGGAAAACTTCTATGACTTTGAGGACCCCTGTAAGGTTATAAGGGTAAATGCCGAAGGTAGTCTTAATTATAAGGCAATGCTTTTCATCCCTTCAAAGGCACCTATGACATATTACACAAAGGAATATCAGAAGGGACTTTCTCTTTACACTTCTTCCGTTATGATTATGGAAAGATGCGAAGAGCTTCTGCCCGAGCATTTCAGGTTTGTAAAGGGTGTTGTTGATTCTGACAACCTTTCATTGAACATTTCCCGTGAAGTGCTTCAGCATGACCGTCAGCTTAAGCTTATTGCAAATAATCTTGAAAAAAAGATTAAGTCCGAGCTTAAGAAAATGATGACTAATGAACGTGAAAAGTACGAAAACTTTTTCAAGGAATTCGGTCTTCAGTTAAAGTACGGCGTTGTATCAGACTACGGTGTACATAAGGATTTATTAAGTGACCTTTTGTTATATTATTCATCCTTCACGTCTTCACTTCAGAGCTTGGAGGAATATGTTTCTTCAATGCCCGAAGAACAAAAATACATATATTACGCACGTGGTGAAAGCATTTCAAAGATTGATGCACTTCCCCAGAGCGAAACAGTTAAGGAAAAGGGCTACGGCATACTTTACTTAACTGATGATGTGGACGAGTTTGTGGTAAATATTTTAGGTAAATACAATGACAAGGAATTTAAAAATATCAATGATAAGGACCTTGGAATTGAAAGCGAAGACGAAATCAAGGAAACCGAAAAGAAGGAAGAAGAAAGCCGAGAGCTTCTTGATTTTGTAAAGGATTCATTAAATGGTGAAGTTGAATTTGTACGTCTTTCCCATAAACTTAAGAGCCACCCTGTGTGCCTCTCCAGCGAAGGGGAAGTTACTCTTGAAATGGAAAAGTACTTTAAATCACTTCCCGGTGAGGAAGAAAAGATAAAGGCAAGAAGGGTTTTGGAATTAAACAGCGAGCATCACGCATTCCGGGCACTTAAAGATGCTTTTGAAAATGATAAAGAAAAGGCTAAAAAGCTCAGTAAGATACTTTATACCCAGGCACTTCTTATTGCGGATATGCCTGTGGAAAACCCTGTGGAATTTGCACAATTGGTAGCAGAATTAATGTAAAAAAATCATCCGAACATTTTGTTCGGATGATTTTTTTACATCAAATTGTTGTTTCTGTTATATACATTTACAATTTGTCTGTAGAATTTTTTATTTACTGCATTTAAGCTGTCCTTTGTAATCCTGAATGCCCAGTTGCCCTCAGCCTTGCCGGGGGTATTCATACGTGTGTCACCACCAAAGCCTGCCAAATCCTGAACAGGTACAATTGAAATTCCGGCACTTGATTCAAAAAGTGTCCTGACAATTGCCTTTATACACGGTGCATCAGGTCCGCCAACACCCCAGTCGCCTTCAAAGTTACAATATGTGCAAATTCTCTCACGGCTTCTTTCATCGCTTTCCCAAAGCCATCCTAAAATTGTGTTGTTGTCGTGTGTGCCTGTATATGCAACAGTTGAAGAAGTGTAATTATAAGGCATATGCGTGTTGTCACCGTCGGAGAGAAATGCAAACTGCATTACGCCCATGCCCGGGAAGCCTGACTTTTTCACCAGCTTTCGTACATCGTCGTCAATGTCACCTAAATCCTCTGCAATGATGGGAGGGTTGGGATATTTTTTGCCAAGTGCATTGAAAAAGTCCATGCCGGGACCCTTTATCCACTTGCCCATTGTTGCTTTTTCCCCGTAGGGAACTGACCAGTATGCAGAAAATGCCCTGAAATGGTCAATTCTGACAGCATCATAAAGAGAGAAGGAATAGCCTGCACGCTTAATCCACCACTTATAACCGTCCTTTTTCATTTCCGTCCAGTTGTAAAGGGGGTTGCCCCATAACTGACCATCCTTACAAAAGTAATCGGGAGGTACACCTGCAACGGCACGGAGAGCAAAGGTTTTTGTATCAATTGAGAAAAGTTTGGGGTTTGCCCATACATCGGCACTGTCATGTGCAAGGTAGATAGGCATATCACCTATGATGGAAACACCCATTTCGTTAACTGCTTTTTTAAAATTGGTGTACTGTTTTGAAAACTGGTACTGAAGAAAAAGGGCAAAGTAATAATCTTCCGCTAAGTCCTTTTTTGCTTTGGCTATTGCATCCTTTTTCCTCATTTTAATATCATCGTCCCATTCCCACCAAGGTTTTTGGTCGTAAAAAGTTTTAAGTGCAATGAAAAGGGCGTAGTCGTCAAGGTCAGGGTTTTCAGTTAAAAATTTATTGAGGACCTCCATGTTATCCTTCTTGAAACGGTCAAAAGCCTTTTTAAAAAGAGGAAGCCTGGTTTCCTTTAAAAAAGCAAAATCAACGCTGTAGGGCTGGCTTGAAATTGCACTTTCAAGCTCTTCTTTTGTCAAAAGTTTTTCTTCAAAAAGAATTTCCGGGTCGATAAAATAGGGGTTGCCTGCAAATGCACTGCACCCTGCGTAAGGGGAATTGTAGTCATCTGTAGGGCATAAGGGTAAAAGCTGCCAAGTGCGGATGTCCATGCTTTTTAAAAAGCGGGCAAATTCCACCGCTTCTTTTCCCAATGTACCGATGCCGTACTTGCCGGGGATTGAAGAAATATGGCAAAGCACACCTGAAGTACGATTAAACATTTTCATTTCCTCCTAAAAATTAAATATAGCTCTGAATAAATAAACCACAAAAGGTATAAACACTGAAGGGAGCATATTGCCAACCTTAAATTTCGGTTTGTAAACGAAGTTAAGACCGATGCCCATAATAAGTACATTACCGATAAAGCTCATCTGGCAAACTACACTTTCTGTAAGGTACGGTGCGATAAATGATGCACCAAGTGTTATGGCACCCTGATAAACGATAAGAGAAACACAGCTTAAAAGTGTTCCCACCCCAAGGGTGGAAGCAAAAACAACCGCCATAATGCCGTCTAAGATACTTTTTGCATAAAGTATGTTGGGGTCGTGGGAAATGCCATCGTTAAGTGAACCTACAATTGCCATACTGCCCACACAAAAAAGGAGCGATGCAGACACAAAAGCCTGGGAAAAGGTTGAGGTTTCACCATCTTTAGTAAGCTTTTTCTGAAAAAAATCCCCTACATCTTCAAGACGCTTTTCAATATCAATAATAGTGCCGAAAAGTGTACCTATGGCGATTGACAAAATCATAAGAAGTGTAAATTCACCTGAAAGTTTGCCATCAGTGACAAAAATACTGTTTGTTACAATGCCTGTAATGCCTATGGTAAACACTGCAAGACCTAAAGCACTCATTACGCCTTCACGCAATCTGTCGTTTATTGCCTTTTTAAATAAAAGCCCGAAAACCGAGCCTAAAATTACAGCAATCACATTTACAATTGTACCTATACCTACGATGTACATAATCTCACCTCTGAAAACAATATGGGTTAATTTTATCACAAAATGGGAAATTTGCAAGTGCATATGACAAAAAACTTGAAAAATGTATATGTGGGTGATATAATATTTCCAATATACATTTTTTGAAAGAAGAAGGTTTTTGTCATGTTATCCTTAGACGTAAATATCCCAAAAAGGGAGTATAAAATTCATATAGGAAAGGCTCTTTTAAATGAAGGAGCACATCTTTTGTCACCCTTTGTAAACGGAAAAAAGGTGTGTGTTATATCAGATGGTAACGTGTACCCTCTTTACGGGAAAAAGGTCTGTGATGAAATTGAAAAAGCAGGGGGAAATCCTTTTTCCTTAGTTGTAAAGGCCGGGGAGGACTCAAAAAGCTTTGAAAACCTTGAATATTTGTGCCGTGAAATTATAAAGCATGACTTTACAAGAAGTGATGTAATTGTAGCTTTAGGCGGCGGTGTTGTAGGTGATTTAACTGCCTTTTGTGCTTCCGTCGTCCTTCGTGGTGTAACATTAATCCAAGTGCCTACAACGCTTTTGTCCCAGGTGGACTCATCTGTAGGCGGTAAAACTGCGGTAAACGTGCCTGAAGGTAAAAATTTGGTGGGAACATTTTACCAGCCTTCAATGGTTCTGATTGATACAGACACACTTGACACGCTGCCCCCCCGTGAGGTTGCATGCGGTATGGCAGAGGTTATTAAATACGGTGCCATAAGTGATAAATCACTTTCCGAAAAGCTTATGGAAGGTAATTTCAACATGGCAGAGGTTATAAGAACCTGTTGCGGCATAAAAGCAAGAATTGTAGAAAACGACGAGCTTGACAAGGGCGAAAGGATGATTTTAAATTTTGGCCATACTTTAGGTCACGCCGTTGAAAATTATACAGGATACGGTACATATTCCCACGGTGCGGCTGTTGCTATCGGTATGTGTGCTATGACAAAGTGGAGCGAAAAGAAAGGTATAACAAAAGAGGGAACATATGAAGCATTAAAGAAGCTTTGTGAAAAGTACAATTTGCCCACAGAAATTGAAAACTTAGAAAATATGTTAGATGCCGCAAATCATGACAAAAAGAGAAGCGGTAATAAAATTAGTATCGTCCTTGTTAAAGATATGGGCGAGTGCTATTACGAAAAAGTAGATGTTTCACTACTTCATGAAATCGCAAAGGGATGAATGTAATGAATGTAAAAATTAAACCTTGTAAACTTTCGGGGAATATGGATATTCCAAAGTCTAAAAGCTATTCCCACCGTGGGCTTATTGCCGCCTTTTTAGGTGGGGGAGAGGCTTTGGGCGTTGGCGAAAGCGAGGATATAAAAGCAACAAGAGAGTGTCTTGAAGCACTTAAAAACAAAAAGCCGCTTTTTGCCAATGAATCGGGGTCAACCTTAAGGTTCATGATACCTATTGCTTTGGCAGTAAACTCTCAGGTTGAAATTTCAGGCAGTAAAAGGCTTATGGAAAGACCCTTAGATGATTATTTCAGAATTTTTGAAGAAAAGGGCATTATATATTCTCTTAAAGACAATACCCTTTGTGCAAAGGGCGAAATGAAAGGCGGGGTATATTCACTCCGCGGTGACGTGTCAAGCCAGTTTATAACAGGGCTTTTGTTTGCACTTCCCCTTTTAAAGGAGGACAGCGAAATTAAAATTACAACAAACCTTGAAAGCCGTGCCTATGTGGACATGACCATTGATGTACAGCGAAAGTTCGGTATTGAAATTGAAGA
Organism: Clostridia bacterium; assembly: GCA_051866635.1. Lineage (GTDB taxonomy): Bacteria > Bacillota > Clostridia > UMGS1883 > UMGS1883 > RGIG1927. The sequence goes on from JBJDXJ010000009.1 coordinate 13,270, forward strand.
GGTTCCCACAGGCTACAAAATAAAGGGAAATCAAACTTATAAGAAATGTACATATAATGTGGAGGGTGACTTTTCCCAAGCGGCATTTTTCCTTGCAATGGGTGATGTTACTCTTTCGGGTCTTGACGAAAACTCCCTTCAGGGTGACAAGGCAATTGTGGACATATACAGGAAGATGGGGATGGAAATTTCCTACTGTGACGGTGTATATAAAACAAACGGCAAGACCGTGAAAAATACCATAGTTGACGTTTCCCAGATACCTGACTGCGTGCCTGTTTTGGCATCTGTTATGGCAGTGACAGAGGGCGAGGGCAGAATAGTAAATGCCGCAAGGCTTCGGATAAAGGAAAGCGACAGATTAAAGGCAATAACACTGGAACTTACAAACCTTGGTGCCTCTGTTACAGAAGGTGAGGATTATCTTATAATAAAAGGGAAAAAGAGTCTTAAGGGAGGATTCTGCTCCTCCCATAACGACCACCGTATTGCAATGGCAATCGCCACAATCTCCCCTTACTGTGAGGGCGATGTTTTCATAGACGGGGCTGACAGTGTGAAGAAAAGTATGCCCGATTTCTGGGAAAGATTTAAAATGTTGGGAGGAAATGTAAATGAGCTCGATTTGGGGTAACAGTATAAAGCTTTCTGTTTTCGGCGAAAGCCATTCAAGAGGCATCGGCGGTGTTATTGACAATTTGCCAAGCGGTATTGAAATTGATATGGAGGAAATAGCCTTCGAGCTTAAAAGACGTGCAACAGGGTCTTCCGCATTGGCAACTGCAAGAAAAGAACCTGACATACCGGAAATTTTGTCAGGTGTTGTCAACGGGAAAACAACGGGCACACCGCTGGCGTTTGTTATATACAATTCAGACCAGCACAGTAAAGATTACGATAATTTAAAAACTGTTGCCCGTCCATCCCATGCGGACTATACAGGCTATTTAAGGTATAAGGGATTTAATGACCACCGTGGAGGAGGCCACTTTTCGGGCAGACTTACAGCACCTATTGTTTTTGCCGGTGCTGTGGCAAAGTGTGCTTTAAAGCAAAAGGGGATTTACACAGTATCAAGAATTAAGAGTATTATGGATATTGAGGATATGCCCGTTGATTATAGAAATATGACCCAAGATAAAGCTGATGAATTGAAAAAGCTTATAATTCCAACAATTGATACCTTTGCGGCTAAAAAAATGGAGGAGAGGGTTTTAAGTTTAAAAAGCTCCCTTGACAGTGCAGGGGGAGTTATTGAATGTGCCATTATGAATATGGAAAAAGGCATAGGCAACCCCATATTTGATGCCTTTGAATCACGCCTTGCCTCCCTTATATTCTCCGTTCCGGCAGTTAAAGGCCTTGAATTTGGTGCAGGCTTTGATGTAACAAAAATGACAGGTAGTCAGGCAAACGACTCCCTTTATACAGACGGAGAAAATATTTACACAAAGACAAATCATGACGGCGGTATAAATGGCGGCATCACAAACGGTATGCCCATTGTGTTCAGAACGGCAATCAAACCCACAGCCTCCATTTCCCGTGAACAGGACAGCGTAAACTTTATTGACAAGACTAACGAAAAGCTTGTAATAAAGGGCAGACACGATGCGTGTATCGTTGTGCGTGCCGTAAGCGTTATTGATGCCTGTGCGGCACTTTGTGCCTTTGATTATTTAGTTGAAGCTAAAATGTTTTAAAGCAGGTGAAGAAATGGAAAATCTTGAATTTTACAGAAAAGAAATAGATAAAATTGATGCAGAGCTTATTTCATTAATTGAAAAAAGAATGGACGTGGCAAAAAATATTGCCCGTTTTAAGCTTAAAAACGGTATGCAGGTCCTTGACAGCACACGTGAAAAACAGGTGCTTGCAAGCCGGGTTGACCGTGTTTCACAAAAGGAATATGAAAGCGTTATCGAAAAATTCTTCATTGAGGTTATGGCTCTTTCCAGAGGCGTTCAGCAAAATCTCATTGATTCACATTCCATGAAAAAGTTTTTCACGGGGAAAGCAGTTTATCAGGGCGTTGACGGTGCCTACGGCTCCATTGCGGCATCTAAAATATTTGGAGAAAATATTTACAATGTAAAGACCTTTGAAAATGTTTTTGAAGAAGTGGCAGGCGGAAATGCCGATTACGGTGTGCTTCCTTTGGAAAATTCCACAACCGGCAGTATTACCGATGTGGTGGATATGTTATCAAAGTATGATGTTTTCATTGTAGGTGAAACATTTGTTAAGGTGGAGCATAACCTTTTGGTTCAGAAGGGTGCAAGCCTTTCTGATATAAAGGAAGTTTATTCCCATGAGCAAGGCTTCTGGCAGTGCAAGGACTATCTTAAAGGTAAGGATTGGGTATTGAACACTGTTGTAAACACTGCAGTAGGAGCAAAGATTGTGTCCGAAAGCGGTGACAAGACAAAGGCGGCAATTGCATCTTACCGTGCTTGTCAGCTTTATGACCTTGAAGTGAAAGAGTCTTGTATAAATTCAGGTAAGGAAAATTATACACGCTTTATTGTAATTGCCAAAGAACCTCAAATTGGGGAAAACTTTACAAAAACGGCTGTTTCTTTCTCTGTGCCTCACGTTTCAGGTTCTCTTATGTCTGCCCTTCAGATTTTTGCAGAAAATTCCGTAAACCTTGCAAAGCTGGAGTCAAGACCTGTAATTGACAGAATAGGCGAGTATTTATTCTTTGCGGAATTGGAAGGCAACATTAATGATGATAACATGAAAAATGCATTAAATTCATTAAAAAAGTATGCAACAAGTTACAAATATCTTGGAAATTATAAAAAAATATAAATAATTTCAAAAAAACCCTTGCTTTTTGATATACAATATGCTATGATGAAAAATTTAAAAAAATAAGTTTGACAAATCTTCCTTAATATGGTATAATCAAAAGGTATAAGAGGGGAGTGAGCGTTTTATGTACAGCATAGGCGACAGCATTGTTTATCCCTTGCACGGTGCAGGTGTAATTGAAGCTATTGAAGAGCGTGAGGTTATGGGCCTTATGCACAGTTATTACGTCATGCGTATTCCCCTTGGTGACATGAAGGTGCTCATTCCGGTTGAAGGTATTGAAAAAATAGGCATCAGAGATATTATTTCACCTGAGGAGTCAGATAAGGTTCTGGAAGAATTCAAACATGCTGAGCTTGACGGTAACCGTAACTGGAACAAGCGTTTTCGGGAAAATATGGTTAAGATTAAAAGCGGTAATATTTATTCTGTTGCGTCAGTTGTAAAGAGCCTTATGGTTCGTGATAAGGAAAAAGGTCTTTCGACACAGGAAAGAAAAATGCTTGCAAACGCTAAGCAGATTTTAATAAGCGAAATTGTTATTTCAAAAAACGTATCATACAATGATGTTGAGCAGGAGCTTCTTGGTATCGTTGAAACTCAGATGAAAAGTGCTAAATGTTGATGGCTTTTCGCTAAAAATGTGTTCTTCGGTGTGGCCGTCAATATTGGCGGTCACATTTTTGTTTTAATAAATAGAAAGGTGTGGTTTTATGGTTAAGGATAAATTCTTTTCTGCAATTATTTTGTCGGCAGGTAAATCAACACGGATGGGCTATAATAAAATGCTTCTTAAAATAGGAAATAGAACGGTTTTTGAAAGAACGGTTGAGGTTTTTGAAAATTGCGATGCTATTGACGAAATTATAATTGTGGCACCAAAAGAAAGTATAACAGAATATGTGGAAATAATTAAAAACAATTTTTACAGCAAGGTTGTAAGAGTTACAGAAGGCGGTGAAACAAGACAAGAAAGCGTTTATAACGGCTTGCAGAATGTTTCTGATAAATGTGATTATATCGCTGTCCACGACGGTGCAAGGGCACTTATTGAGGAAGAATCTATTGTAGAGGTCTGCGAAGCGGCTATTGAATACGGCGGTGCAGTGGCTGCTGTTACAAGTGTTGATACATTAAAAGAGATTGACAGTAACGGTATGATAATATCTACCATTGACCGTGACAAAACTGTTCAGGTGCGTACACCCCAGATTTTCAAAAAGGAAATAATTTTGGATGCTCATGCAAAGGCAAGGGTTGATAAATTTGAAGGCACAGATGAATGTATGCTGGTGGAAAGATGTAAAAAACCAATAAAAACAGTTATTACAGGCAAAAATAACATAAAGCTGACACAGCCTGAGGACATTTTCTTTATGACTTCTGTCCTGCGTGAGAGGGGTAAATTATCATGAGAATAGGCATAGGCTGTGATACGCACCGTTTGGTTGAAGGCAGAAAACTTATTTTAGGCGGTGTTGAAATTGAACATACAAAAGGGCTTTACGGTCATTCCGATGCAGATGCACTTGTTCATGCGGTGATTGATGCACTTTTAGGTGCGGCAGGGGCGGGCGATATAGGAACTCTTTTCCCCGACACTGACATGAAGTATAAGGATATATCGTCTCTTGTTTTACTTAAGGAAGCGGCAAGAGTAATTGACGAAAAAGGGTATAAAATTGTAAATATTGATACTGTTATTATTGCCCAGAAACCTAAAATGGCACCTTTCAAGGCACTTATGGAAAAAACTATGGCAGAGGTTTTGTGCATTGAACCCGATAGGATTAATGTAAAGGCAAAAACAAACGAAAATATGGGATTTACAGGACGTGAAGAAGGTATCGAAACACGGGCGGTTGCCCTTTTGGAAGAAAAGTAGTTCATATTTATTTCCAAATTTACAATATGTTCATTTTTGCGTTGCGAAAACTATATATAAAAATAGTAAGCTTAGCATAAAGGAGGTATAGGATATGAATATGAAAAGAATTATAAGCACAATCGGGGTAATAGCGGTAGTATCTGCAAGTATTGTTATACCCCATGTAAGTGCAAAAGAAGTTACAGTTAAGCTTGACGGTGAAGTTGTGGAGTGTCCAACCCCTGCAAGAGTAGAAAACGGCAGTACAATGATTCCCATGCGTGCAATTTTTGAAGCATTTGGTATGGATGTAGTGTGGAACGATACGGAAAAAACCGTTACAGCCACAAAGGATAATGATACAGTTCAGCTTACAATAGGCAAAAATGTTATAGAGGTTAACGGTGAAGAAATTGAAATACCTGTTGCACCTTATATAGATGGGGGTTACACATTGGTTCCCGTAAGGGCTGTTTCAGAAGGTTTAAATGCCAAAGTAAGCTGGAACGGCTACACAGACGAGGTTTCTATTGTAACAGAGGATTTTAGCTTTGATGAAGATACATGGAAAGACAATGTAGGTTCAATAAACCTTTCTGATTTAACTTATACAGGTGAAGGCGTAACTGTAATTGAAAATGTTGTTGTCATTAACAAAGGCGGCGATTTTGAATTAACGGGTGAAAATGCAGATGCAATGGTGTATGTGAACACATACGAAAAGGTTAAGCTTCGCTTAAACGGCGTAAACCTTACAAATACAACAGGTCCTGCCATTTTCTTTGACAACTGTGAAAAAGCACTTATTACTATTTCTAAGGACAGTGAAAACTTTATCACAGACGGACAGGAATATTCCTCTGATGCAAAGGCAGCTATTTTTGCAAATGATGATATTGAAATCAAAGGCTTAGGTACTTTGAATGTAACAAGTAAATCTCATCACGGAATTGCAAGCGATGATGATATCAAAATTGAAGAAGGTACAATAATCATAAATGCTGAGGAAAAAGACGGTATACATGCAAATAATACTGTTAAAATACAAGGCGGTTCTGTAACTGTGACAGCTTTTGGTGACGGAATACAAGCGGAAGAAGATGTTGTCATCGAAGGCGGCAGTGTAAATATTACCACGACAGGCACTGTTACGGAAAGTGGTAAAAGCGGCGAATTTTTCGGCAGAGGAGAAAAGCCACAAAGGAATATGGGCGAAGAAATGCCTGACATGGGAAATAATATGACACCATCTGAGGGCTTTAACGGTGAAAGACAAAAGGGCAATAGAATGGAACAGGCTATGCCACAAGGTGAAAATATGACACCGCCCGAAGGTGAACAGAAGGCTTTTCACGAGGGTGAAAACATGACCCCTCCCGGATGGAATATGACTCCTCCCCAAGGTGAGAGCGTGACAGAGGAAAATACCTCTGATACATCCTCCACAAAGGGTATAAAAGCTGAAACGGATATTACAATTTCAGGTGGCAATATTGTTGTGAATTCTGCCGATGATGCAATCCACTGCAGTGGCACAGTTAATTTAACAGGCGGTGAAATCACCCTTGAGTCTGATAAGGGTAAGGGCATTTCCGCACATGGTGACCTTACAATTAATGATGGTGTGGTTACTGTCACAAAGTCAACAGAAGGCATAGAAAGTAAGGCAAACTTTATGATAAATGGCGGAACAATCACAGTTACTGCTTCTGACGACGGTATCAACGCAGGCGGCACAAATTCCAGGGATGTTGGTGCAAATACAGGTCACGACCTTACAATAAACGGCGGTAAGATTTATGTGAACGCATCAGGTGACGGCATAGATTCTAACGGTGCCATTATAATAAACGGTGGTGACATTGTTGTTGAAGGTCCCACAAACAGCGGTAACGGGGCATTGGACAGCGGCGGTGTTATCAATGTAAACGGCGGCACAATTATTGCGTTAGGTGCAAGCGGTATGGCAGAAATGCCTAATAATACGTCGAAACAGCCCTCCTTTAAGGTTGTAACAGAAGCTAATATTTTAGAGGGCAGTCTTATTACAATCAAAAATTCCAAAGGTGAAGAAATTTATTCTTATACAACGGTAAAAGTTGGCAACAGTATTGTGTTCTCCTCTGATAAACTCAATTTAGGAGAAACCTATACTGTAAGAGCAGGGGAAAGTGAGTATTCATTAACCCTTGAAAATATAACTACAACCCTAGGCGGTCAAATGGGCGGTTTTGGCGGAAAACGCTGGTAACAACTAAAATTGGAGCAAAGTGATTTAAAATAGACACTTTGCTCCAATTTGTTGGTTGAAAAGAATGGTGTGGGATGTTATAATGAGCATATAAGGTATTTGTTAAGAAAAAAATTTATGAGGTGGAAAAATGAGTAATTTTCAGTTATCTTGCGAATCAACGGTTGATATGCCCTATTCCTACATAACGGGCAGAAATATTGCGGTTACTTTTTACAATTACATTGTTGACGGTGTGGAATATGTGGACGATATGGGCCGTGACAGCGAAGCTCTTCCCAATTTCCACAAAATGCTTCGTGAAGGTAAAATGCCTACCACATCACAGATTAATCAGTACACTTATGAGGAATTTTTTGACGAGCTTTTGCAAAAAGGTGATGTGCTTCACCTTGCTTTCGGCAGGGGCATGTCCGCTTCTGTTGTAAATGCTTGCAATGCCGCAAAAGTGGTTGGGGAAAAATACCCCGACAGGAAGATTATTGTTGTGGACACCTTGGCAAGTTCCAGCGGATATGGCTTAATTGTTGACTATGCGGCAGATATGAGGGATAGCGGTGCATCTATGGAAGAAATTGAAAAATGGGTCCTTGACAACCGCTTAAACGTGCATCATCAGATATATGCAACAGACCTTAACCACCTTCGCCGCGGCGGACGTGTTTCAGGTCCTGCGGCAATGATTGGTACAGTGCTTGGTATTTGCCCGATTATGCGTCTTAACAAGGAAGGCAGTATTACAGCTTACGGAAAAGTACGCAGTAAGAAAAAGGCAATGGCAGAAACAGTTAAGGTTATGGAGGAACACGCACAGAACGGCTACGATTATGACGGCAAGTGCTTCATCTGCCACGCTGATTGTTTGGAAGATGCAGAAACTGTCAAAGCAATGATTGAAGAAAAGTTCAAAAAGGTTCAGGTTAAAATTTTTGATATAGGCACAATTATTGCGGCACATACAGGTCAGGGAACATTGGCACTGTTCTTCTTGGGTGACGACAGATCAAAGCTTTAATCTGACAGAATAAGTACATAAAAAGGACCGAGGATTATTCCTCGGCCCTTTCAGACTGTCGATAAACTTACTTTTATTCAATAGCGAAGGGTTCGGGAAAGAAGGTTTCCCGAATAAAATAGGAGCCGGAAATCGCATTTTCGACTCCGAAAGTGGCGATTTTAGGGGGGTCAAAGACCCCTTGCACGAGAAATTGCCACTTTGTTCCTTAGAAAAAATACAGACCTCAAAGTGCTGAAGGGCATTGCCCGCCTTTGAGGTCGCGTGTCGACATTTCGACACGCTAGAACCGAGGATTATTCCTCGGTTCTTTTTAGTGCTATTGATGATAAAACAAGTATAATGGGGAAAATTATTGCCGCTAAAAGACCAATATTTAAGTTGTCGTTAAAAAGGGACGATACAAACCCCGTAAGTGTAGGGCCCGATGAACAGCCTGCATCACCTGCAAGGGCAAGGATGGCAAACATCAATGTTCCGCCACGTGGGAAAACGCTTGATGCCATTGAAAATACCCCGGGCCAGAGTATGCCTGCTGACAAACCGCACAGTGTACAGCCAATAAGGGATAAAACAGGAAAGGGTGATACGGCTACTGTTATGTAAGAAGCTATACTTAAAAGACCGCTTAAAATAATGGCTTTACGTAAGTTTATCCTGTGTCCCATTACAGCGTAGGTAGCACGGGCTATGCCCATAAACAATGCAAACATACATATACCGAATATGTCACCAAATGCTTTTGGTACCCCCAGTGCCTTTTCAACAAAGAAGGATGCCCACTGGCTCATTGCTTGCTCGCTTGCACCGGCACTTATCATAAGTATTATGAAAAGTATAAAGAATTTGCTTTTGAACAATTCCTTAAAGCTCATTGACTCTGATTCTTCCGTCAATTGATTTACGGGAACAATTGAGAATAAACAAGCATTGAAAAGGGGAAGCAACGCCCACAGCACTGATAAAATACTCCAGCTTGTTTTTCCGAAAATGGCAAGAAACAGTGTGGATATTATAACAACTGCCATAGTACCCCAACAGTAGAAGGAGTGAAGAAGGCTCATAACAGAAGCCTTGTTTTCTGTGGGACAGGCTTCTGCTATGGGGCTTATCAATACTTCAATAAGGCCGCCTCCGATTGCATAAATAACAACAGATGTTAAAAGTGCAGGGAAGGGAGGGGAAATACGGGGAAGTATGCCCATTAATATAAGACCTGCGGCAGAGAAAATATGTGCGGCTACAATGCATTTTTTATATCCGATTTTATCGGCAAACGAAGGTGAAACTGCATCCACTAAAAGCTGTACCAAAAAGTTTATTGTAACAAGAAGTGTTATTTTTGTAAGGTCAACATGGAGTTGTTCGTTGAAAATAACAAAAAGCAGTGGTGCAAAATTGTTTACAGTTGCCTGTGTTATATAGCCTAAAAAACAGGCATAAAGTGTGTGTTTGTAGTTTTTCACGTTAAGCCTCCCTCTTTAGGGTGAAAATGAATGTAAAAATAAATACAATAATATTCGCCACTACAATTGATGCACCTGTGGGAAGGTCAAAATAGTAGGATATGATAAGTCCCGAAATAAAGCAGAAAACAGAAATAATTGATGACGCTATCACAAGGGAGCGGAAACTTTTAACCATTCTTCTGCCTGTTACGGCGGGGAAAATAATAAGGCTTGAAATTAAAAGTGTACCCATAATTCTCATGCCGATAACAATTGTAATGGCTGTTAAAAATGAAATAAGAAACTGATAGAAATTAACATTTATACCACTTGCCTCTGCGAAACTTTCATCGTAAGTAATAAGGAAAAGGCGGTTATAGAATATAACGAAAATAACAAGCACAATTATAACAAGGACAATACTTAAAACCATGTCGAAATTGCTTGTTGCCAATATACTGCCGAACATATATTCCGTAGGGTCAATATTAAACCCGTTATACAGGCGTGTTATAATAATTCCCAAGGCAAGGGCAGACGTTGAAACCATACCTATTGCAGTATCGCCCTTTGTGCTTTTCTTTGTTATGTGCATTATTATAAATGATGCACAAATAACAACAGGCAGTGTTATTATAATGTGTTTTGCGGGAGAAAGCCCCAATGCAACTGCTAAGCTCACTGCCGCAAAGCTAACGTCCGCAAGACCGTGACCAATCATGGAGTAGCGTTTTAAAACTAAAATTACACCTAAAAGTGCCGCACAGAATGAAATGGACAGCCCTGTAACCAAAGCACGTGTCATAAAGGGGAGAGAAAACAGTGAAATTAATTCTGCCATATCTTATCCCTCCATTCACTAACATCACCTACAAAGTTCACCTGGGAATTATTCATAAGCATAACTCTTGTTGCAAATTTTCCGATTGCCTGATAGTCATGTGATGCCATAATTATTGTAACGCCCTGTTTGTTAAGGTCGTGATAAAGGGAGTACAGCTCCTCGGAAATTGAGCTGTCAAGCCCTGCAAAGGGCTCGTCAAGAAGCATAATACGCGGCGATTTGCACAAGGCACGTGCAAGAAGTACACGTTGCTGTTGACCGCCTGACAAATTCCCTATACGTGTGTTTTTAAATTTGTCCATCCCCAGTTTTACCATAGATTCTTCAGCTTTCAGTTTGTCGTACTTTGAATAAAAGGGAAGCCTTTTCCCAGGCTTTTGTGTGCCTGATAATATGATTTCCCAGACTGTTGCAGGGAAATCCCTGTCTGCCTTGTTAGTTTGTGAAAGATAGGAAATCTGCTCCTTTGGAAAATGGATGTGCAGATGTCCTTTTTTTATGGGAACAAGCCCTATAATGCCCTTTAAAAGTGTAGATTTACCGCTACCGTTACAGCCTGCAATGCAGAAATAATCCCCCTCGTTTACATGGAAGGTTGCATTGTCAACAGCAGTTACGTTGCCGTAGTTTATTGTTACGTTTTTTGCCGTTAAAATTTCCATTAAGAAAGCCCCTTTGAAAGATTTTCAAGATTTTTTTCCATAAGATAGACAAATGTTGTGCCCATCTCTCTTTCGTCCTTACTTATATTGTGGCAGGAATGTAAAACAAGAACTTCTGCGTTATTTGCATTTGCTATTTCTCTTGCCACCTTAGGGTCGGTATATTCCTGGCAGAAAACTGCCTTAATATCATTTTCACTCACAAAAGCGGAAAGACGAGAAATGTCTGCTATACTGGGTTCTGCATTGGCACTGCATGAATCGTATGCAGAAAGATAATTAATGTTATACCTTCTTACAAGGTAGCCCAAGGCAAATTTTCCACCGAAGACAATAGTTTTGTCACTTTGTGAAATTGTTTCTTTGTATTTTTCGTCAAGACTCGTTAAATCCGACTTGTATTTTTCAAGGTTTTCTTTAAAATAGCTTTCGTTTTCAGGTGATATAATGGCTAATGCGTTATATATATTGTCGCACATTACCTTTGCATTGTCAAAGTCAAGCCATATATGGGGGTCAAGAGCGTGAGCGTGACCCTCTTCGTCCTCATGGTCGTGGTCCGTATCTGGAGAAGAAACAAGTGTAATATTTTCTGATGCATCTAAAATTGTAACATTGCCTTGGACCGAGGAGGCGATATCACCTGCCCAAGGCTCCATGTTGTCACCTGTGTAAATAAAAAGGTCGCTTTTTGAAATAAGTGCCATGTCGGAAGGGGAAGGGTCATAATTGTGACTTTCACTTCCCGGTGGCAGTAAAAGCGTAACACTAACCTTGTCGCCGCCAATTTGCCTTGCAAAGTCAAATTGCGGAAAAAGCGTTGCAATAACAGTTATTTTGTCAGTTTCTAAATTTTCTGTCTTACTGCATCCTGAAAAGGGGATGATAAGACAAACAAGTAATAAGCCAAGTAGTTTTTTCATGATTTACCTCCCATGCACTCCTTGCATTTTCCATAAAATACAGTTTTGGAACAGTCAATTTCAAAACCGTAGTTTGCAAGAGCACTTTCTGCAAATTGCTGTGTTATTTTCGTGTCAATATGCTCTAATTTGCCGCAAACGTCGCACATTAAATGGTAGTGGGCATGACAGTGGGTGTCTGAACCTAAATACTGATAGTATGAGGTGTTCTTTTCGCCCAAGGTGTATTTTTTCACTTTGCCCGTTTCTTCTAATTCACGAAGGAAGCGGTACACAGTTGCCCTGCCAACTTTTTCGCCCCTGTCACGGAGAAGATATACTACATCTTCGGCGGTAACGTGGTTGGGACTATTTTCCAGAACCTCTAAAATTGTGTTTTTCTGTTTAGTGTTGTGATGAACAGCCATAGCCATTCTCCTTTTTTATGAAATTGAGACTGAATATCAGTATACATTAAATACAAGAAAAAGTCAACAGTTAAACATAAAGAAAAAAACAGGATAATTTAAGCTGTAGAGCAGAAATTATCCTGTTTTTTTAATCTTCACTTTCGCTGTAGCCAAATTCTTTTAAGAGGAAGTTGGAGTTACGCCAGTCCTCCTTAACCTTAACCCATAATTCCAAAAATACTTTTTTGTCCAAAAGTTTTTCAATATCTGTACGGGCGTATGAACCGATACGCTTTAACATTTCGCCACCCTTACCGATAATAATACCCTTGTGACTTGCCTTTTCGCAATATATAACGGCACCGATTTTAGTAAGGCTTTCCCCTTCTTTCATATACTCAATTTCAACGGCTGTACCGTGGGGAACCTCCTTGTCCAAAAGACGGAGCATTTTCTCACGGATAATTTCAGAGACGATTTCTCTTTCAGTCTGGTCTGTGATCATATCTTCGGGGTAGTACATGGGTCCAACGGGCAAAAGCACCTTTATTTCGTCAAGAACTTCATTTATACCGTTTTTACGGAGAGCAGAGATGGGAATAATTGCTTTAAATTCACCAACTGAGGAGGCATCTGCAATCTGAGAGAGCATATCTTCCTTATTATTCAACGCATCGGCTTTGTTGATGATAAGTATAACGGGGAGCTTTTTATCAAAAAGGTCTTTTAATATTTCCTTTTCGTTATTCATCAGTTTCTGACCCGCCTCTGTTACAAAAAGCACAGCGTCCACACTGTCAACAGAGTCAGTAACAACCTTATTCATATATTCGCCCAGCTTTGTTCTGGGGGAGTGTACACCCGGGGTGTCCACAAAAATTATCTGTGAAGACTCGTCTGTAAGTATGGTTAAAACCTTACCTCGGGTTGTCTGTGGCTTATTTGAAACAATGGCGATTTTTTCGCCTGTAAGGGCGTTTAAAAGAGTGGATTTACCAACATTAGGTCTGCCTATAATAGTAACAAAGCCTGATTTAAAATTATTCATTATCTTACCTCTTATATGTTAATTTCTTTTTTTAACGTGTTTAATGACTGAACCATACTGTCCTTTTGTGCTTCACTTATATACCCTGTATGGTAAAGGGAGTCAAGATACATCTGCACCTTATCTGAATTAAGTATACTATCCTTACGGAGAGAAGTTATTTCAGCCTTTGAAAGCTGAGGGTTTTTAAGACAGTATGCACTTTCGCAAAGAAGGCACACCGTGTTAAACAGCCTTTCTGAAATAAGCTTTTCAGACTTTTCCGATATAAGAAAACGGCAAAGGTTTGAGCTTTTCACGAAAAAATCCAAAGAAAGTGTCTTTTCATCCATATACAAGCCTCCTTAGTTAAACAAAGCGATAGCGTAGGGAACAAATATGTATAAGCCCAAAGCCGCAGAAAAAACGGCACAGATTAAGGATGCACCTGCGGCAATGTCCTTGGCTTGTCCTGCCAGTGGGTGAAAATTCGGCGATGCCAAGTCAACCAGCTTTTCAATGGCAGAATTTGTAATTTCGGCAAAAAGACACAGTGCACAAAGCATATACAAAATGCACCTTTCCCATTTTAAAAGGGGAAAAATTATTGAGCATATAATAACAAGAAGTGTCATAACAAGGTCAAAACGGAAATTCCGTTCATCTTTTATAACGGTCTTAATGCCCTTTAAAGCATATTTTAAGCTGCATAAAAAGGTTTTGTTTTTCATTTTACCCATAGCCTTTCTACCAAAAAGGTGTAAAAAATTATCTTCTAAGATCCATCTTTTCTGCTATTTCCTTTTCAAACTTTCGCATAACCACTGCATCATCTTCCTTTATGTGGTCAAAGCCCATTAAATGAAGGGCAGAGTGCAGTGACAAAAATCCTACCTCACGGATAAGGGAATGACCATATTCCTCGCTTTGTGAAAGTGCCTTTTCCAAAGAAATCATAATGTCGCCAAGTAAAAGGGTGTCACCTTCATAATCACCCTCACAAATAAGTGCTTCGCCATCGGGTGAAAACTCAATAATGGGGAAACTTAATACATCGGTTTCACGGTCAATTTTACGGTAAATGGAGTTTATTTCGCGGATTTTTTCGTTGTCTGTAACGGTAACGCTTACCTGACATTTTACGTCACCCCAGCCTAAAATGTCAAGGGTGGTATTTACCGCAAGGCGGATAATATTTTCAATCTCCTCTGTAAAGGGGAGCTTGTCCTGTTCGTTTTCAAATATAAAATCTACCATGTTTTACTCCTTTTCCTTATTTTGCGGATAGAGTATTCTCTTGTGAAAATATTGTTCCAATGTGGTTACGAAGGACTTTTTTACATTGTTCAAATCTTTGAAGGTCAAGGCAGAATCAGAAAGCTGACCTTCAGAAATACGTGTTGACACAATGTTTTCCACAACCTGTGCCACATCAACATTTCCTTTTTCACGCATTGCCCTTACAGCCGCTTCGCAAGCATCTGCAAGCATAATAATGGTGGCTTCCTTTGTCTTTGGACAAGGACCGGGATAAGTATAGATTGAAACATCTGTATCTGGGTCTTTTTCACGTGCCTTATACAAAAAGTACGAAGCTGTTGTTGTGCCGTGATGCTGCAAGATAATATCCTTTACCGCACTGGGAAGATGGTACATTTCTGCAAGCTGTGCACCTAAAGCAACATGTTGGAGCAGGATTTTTGCACTTTCTTCAGGGGGAAGGTGGTCGTGAGGATTGTCGTCAACCATCTGATTTTCCTTGAAGTAAAGCGGGTGTTCTGTTTTGCCTATATCGTGATAATATGCACCAACACGTGCTAAAAGGGAATTTGCACCGCAGGCTGATGCGGCGGCTTCTGCCATGTTTGCAACAGTCAGTGAATGGTGGTATGTACCCGGTGCTTTAATAAGCATTGTTTTTAAAAGTTTATGCTCGGGATTTGAAAGCTCCCCAAGCTTCATCGGAGTAATTACATCAAAAATTGCTTCCCAGAAGGGAATTGTGCCGATTGCAAGAATGTTTCCGAAAAAGCTGCCTGCACCTGTCAGAGCAAAAATCCTTAACGCATCAAGTACGCTTTTGGCATCATTTAGGGAAAGCATACCGTAAATTAAGGCATATGTAATTGCGGAAATAATCGTTGCCGGAAGAAGATGGGCACGCCTTCTTACCTTTGAAAAATAGAAACCTGTTGCAGTGCCGGATATTGCAACTGACAGTGCAAAAATATAATCGTCTGTCTGCATGCCTATCAATACGGCTATAACAATGTTTAATACAACTGCCATATTCCCCGAAAGTAAAAGCGAAACAAGGGCAGGTATTATGCACAGTGCAGATAAATAGAAAAGCCTTATACTGCTTTCAGAAACAAAATAAACACTGACCGCACCGATACATACCAAAAGACAGCATATAAGGGTTGTGGCAACGGGGGAGGCTGAAATTTCATCTTTGCCAATGCGGATATAATAAAGAATACAAAGTACAACGAGAATGAGAAGTATGGAAATATTTCTTGTAATCATTGACATATCGATGGATTTTTCACCTTCGATAAAGCCAAGCTCCGTAAGCATATTGTACTGGGCTTCTGTTATAATGTCGCCTTTACGTGCAATTATCTGGTTCTTAAGATATTCCACGTCCTTAACATTCACCATAGCGTTGATTTTTTGCCTTTCAGTTTCTTCGCTGTCTAACACTTTGTTGACAGTGATTGTATTTGAGGCAATTTCAAAAGCTATCATTTCAACCGTGGATGCGGCGTGCTGTGCTGTAAGACTGCTGTTGAATGCGGAAAGCCCTTCTTCCACATCTGTGACGCCTTCATTCATAACCCTTTCTAAAATTTCAGGCACTATTCTGGATAATGTGTTAAACTGCTCATCACTTAAATTTAAAGCTGAGTCGAAAACATCATCGGGAAGCCCCGTTGAGTTTTCTATTTTAGATTCCATATTGGGAAAAACGCTGAGACGGGCATTTTTTTCTTCTTCACGAAGGTTAAAAAGGGTACTTAAAATGTTTTTTGCACGGGCAATAGTGTTTGTGGTGATGGAAGAATCAATTGCTAACACATCTTTTACACTATCACGTGCGGAATTTTTTCGTATCTGCGTTGTTGTTATATCTACAATATCACGTGTTGCATAAATATCCTCGGGGCATACACTGCCCACGGTAATATCATACTGCTGGGAAACGTTCATGTTAAAGGTGGAAAATAAAAGAACACAAAATGTCACAATAACCAACAGTATACAAAGTATTCTGGAACGAAATGATACCATACAATCACTCCTTATCTTAAGTTCTTCTTGTTTTCATATCTTTCATATGCGGCAATGATTTTTTGTACCAACGGGTGACGTACAATGTCCGATGAGGAAAGATAACAGATTTCAAGAGACTCGATACCTTTTAATATTTTAACAGCTTCCTTAAGTCCACTGCGTTTTCCGTCGGGAAGGTCAATCTGTGTAACGTCACCTGTTATAACGCACTTGGAGCCAAAGCCTATTCTTGTTAAAAACATTTTCATCTGTTCGGGGGTGGTGTTCTGTGCTTCGTCAAGGATAATAAATGCATCGTCAAGTGTTCTGCCTCGCATATATGCCAACGGTGCAACTTCAATGCTTCCACGCTCAACGTATTTCTGGTAATTTTCAAAGCCAAGCATGTCGGATAATGCATCGTAAAGGGGTCTTAGATAGGGGTCAACTTTCATCTGCAAATCCCCGGGCAAAAAGCCTAATTTTTCGCCTGCTTCAACTGCTGGACGGGTAAGGATAATTCTTGAAACCTCTTTACGGCGGAAGGAGTCAACTGCGGCGGCAACAGCAAGGTAGGTCTTACCTGTACCTGCTGGGCCTATGGCAATTACAACGGTGTTTTCCTTTATTTTGTCAACATATGCCTTCTGACCCTTTGTTTTACATTTTACAGGTCTGCCCTTTGCACTTATGCAGATTGTGTCAGAGGTTTTTGCATAGTCGGGGCTTAAACCTGCCTGTGCCATGTCAATTGCATAGCGGACAGATTGTTCGTTAATTTCATCCCCGTTATTGTGAAGGGCAAAAAGGTTATCTAAAACATTCGATGCTTTTTCACAGTTTTCATCGTCGCCTGTTATTTTAATTGTTTCACCACGATTTATAATAGATACGTTAAATGCCTTTTCAATAAGTTTTAAGTTAAAGTCAAAGCTGCCGAATACGGCAATAGTTTCGTCAATTGTCTGTGCTGAAATTATCTTCTCCAATGTTAATCCTCCGTTCAACTCCTATAGGTTCTTCGCAAAGTGTGCGTAATGAAACAAGTACACTGTCGCCTTCATCCGATAAATATGATTCTATATTATCTGCATATAAACCTTTTTGCATAAGCTCACTTTTAAATTCTTCAGTTTCCTTTTGCACCAAGGAATTTATATCATTTTCCTTGTAAGTAACGGAAACCTCCCTATATTCCTTTTTGTCAAAAGACAATGGAATGAAAGGTATTTTCCTACTATAGTCTATAATATCATATTCTGTATACAAAATGCTACTGTTTATAAAAAGTTTTATCGGAAAATTTACAAAATTTATTATTAAATGCTCTGTTTGATTGCCTGTAGGGGTGCGGATTTCCTCTTTTTTTGGCAAGTTCACTGTTTTTTCTTCCCAAACTGTACCGTAAACGGTGCCCGATGCACGTGTGGGGACGGTTTCCTCCTGGGAAATTATTTTAATTCCTTCAATTAGAAGCTGACCTTTTACAACAATATCACCTTCATTAACCTTTGCAATACCGTCGGTTGCTATAATGCGTGTGATTATTGCATCTTTGTCGGCATAAATGTTTGAATAATCATTTTCGTTGAAAACCTCCGGCGGAAGTGTGCGAAGTGCATATTTTACAATTGCACTGCCACCCTTTAAGTCAACCCATATCCACAAAAGGTCGTTGTTGTTTATCAGTATTTGGTTTTTTACATAGGACTGGTCCACCGAAACCTTTAATGTACCGCGTGATACACCAAGATTTTTAAGCTCCTCTTTAAGGCGTGCTTCCATTACACTGTCATCACCTATGATATTAACATTCCAGATTATTTGTGTTGACAAAAGAAGAAGCACAACGCACAAAATGGGTGCAATAAGGAGCATTTTGCGGCTTCGTCTTTTTTTGAAAAATGAAAAAAGTCCCTTTTCACTAACTTGCGAAAGGGTTATTCCCTCCGGCAAATCCATTGAAAAAAGTCTTTTGGCACCCTTCTGACTAACCGAAAAAAGAATTGACATATCGCTGTCTTTTTCAATGTCAAAAATAAAAATGCCTTCCTCTTTTGCGATGTTCAAAATCCTTTCTGAGTATATGCCGCTTGTGCGGAGTATTACATAGCCTGTAAGAAAATTTAAAAGCCTTAAATTCATAACTCCCTCCCAATTATTCAAAGGCAAGAAGACGTATATTGCCTGTAATTTTTACACTTTCATCTGTCATAAAGGGTATTTTAAGATTTTCACCGTCAATTTTCACAATGCCGTCGGAGGTATTTATCCTGGCAGAATTTTGTGAAAAATCAAGAAGCGAGCGAAAATTGTCAATTTCCGCACAGCTTGTGCCGTATATGATAATGTTGGGAAGATTTGCAATTGTGCCTTTTTGAATATCCAAAATGTTTTCAGCCTTTGATAAAAATGTTTTTTTCAAAGAAATCATCCTTTCCGTAGGTCTTTACATATATTTATTACGGAAAGGGTGATATTATGTTTTTATTGGTGTGTATTATGCTTGTGCTTTTTCCCGAGAAGTCGGCAGAAGGGGCAATTGAGGGGCTTCAGACTGCTTTTGAGGTGGTAATTCCTTCAATATTGCCCTTTGCGGTTTTTTCTGCCGCAGTTGTGTATTCCTCCTTGGCAAGGGTTATAGGAGCAGTATTGTCCCCTGTATTTAACACTATTTTCGGGCTTCATCCCTATGGTGCAGTGGCACTTTTGTCGGGTATGCTGGGCGGTTACCCAACAGGATGCAAGGTTGTGTGCGATATGTATGAAGAGGGGATGATAACGAAAAAGGAAGGGGAGAGGATGCTTTCATATGCAAATGTGGGTGGAGTGGTTTTTTGTTTGAATGTTTGCGGTATGACAGCTTTTTCATCATATCAGAAGGGCATTATAATTTATCTTATACATATTTTAGCAACCCTTATGGCGGCATGTATAATTAATAAAAGAGTAAGCTTAAAGATAAACATTAAAGAAGAAATTTATCTTTACAAAAAACAAAAAAAGCCCCTTATGGCAATAATGGGGAAAAGCATCGCCTCGGGGGGCATGGTTTTGGTGAACATAGTTTGTGCTTTTGTGGTTTTTTATGCGGTGATAAAAGCCTTTCAAGTTGAAAAAATACCTTTTTTATGCGGATTTTGCGAAATGACTAAGGGCGTATTTTTTGCCTCGGAAAAAGGAAGTTTGCCTCTTGGAGCAATGTATTTCACATTTGGAGGATTGTCCGTTTTTGCCCAGACTGAAAGTATATCGGAAAAATACGGCTTTAATCTTAAGTATTTTTATACCGCAAAGGCTTTAAGCTGTGCAATAGCGTGGGCAATGGGTATTTTTTACACAAGTGTTTCCCACTTAGGAATTGAAGGATTGATTTTCCTGACTGTTACATTGATAGCTGTAATAAGTGCTTTGTATTTACTAACAAAGTGTCTCTTCACTCCTTGGCAATAAAATCAAAAATTTTTTTTACATTATAGAAAATGAAGAATTTCCTATAATGTAAAAAAGGCTGTAGCCTGTCCGATTAAAAAACCGTTTTGCTACAGCCTTTTGCCCTGATTACTTGCTTTCCAGAAATTCGTTAATCTTATTAACAAGTTCATCTGCGTCAACACCGTGTACCATTGCAGCTTGTTCAATTGTCTCACCGCTTGCGGAAGGACATCCGAGACAGTGCATACCGATTTCAAGGAAGAAAGGTGCAGTTTCGGGGTCGATACGTAAAACATCCATAATAATAGTATCCTTAGTTATCTGAGCCATTTTGTTATACCTCCGTTAAAAATTATAATTAATTATATAAATTATTTTCCGTATAGTCAATAGAAATTCATAAAAAATTGTTAAAACACCATAAGTACCTTAATTTAGAGTTTAAATGCGGAAAAGCTAAAAAATTACTTAAAAAGCATTAGAAATATAATTATGTAAACCGCTATTTAAAGGGTTTTAGCCACCTTGGAAAACTTCAAGTTTTCCACAATAAGCCACCACTTTTTATGTGGAAGTTGTGGAAAAGTCTGTGAAAAACCATAAAATGAGGGTGTTTAGACTGTGGAAAAATTGAATATTCCACCAAATGCAAATTGTTGAAAACTTAAAGAGGTTTACATAATTATTACAGAGTATACAACCCTTTCAAAAGCCCGATTTAAAGGGGTTTGTGTCGAAATTTTATTTTAATGTTCTCTTGTTGTTGACCTTTAAAGCAAATTGTTATAAAATAAAGCAAATGTTGAAAGGATAAAAATTATGGATACAGAATTGCTTGAGAAAAATTTAGGATATAAATTTAAGGATAAAAAGCTTTTGGAAGTGGCAATAACTCACACATCCTTTGCCAACGAAAAACATACACAAAGCTATGAAAGGCTTGAATTTTTGGGGGATGCTGTGTTGCAAATGCTTACAAGCAGATATATATACGTAAATTACCCTGATTTTCCCGAAGGTAAAATGAGCAAAATGAGGGCAAATATCGTATGCGAACAGACTCTTTTTGAAATTGCAAAAAAGCTGGGTATTGACAAGTTTGCACGCCTTGGAAAAGGTGAAGAAACTTCAGGGGGCAGAAACCGCCCTTCAATTCTGGCAGATATGGTTGAAGCTGTTTTAGCCGCAGTTTACCTTGACGGAGGCATTGACAAGGCACGTGAAATTATTTTTGACGCTTACGGTCATATTATAGAAAAGGCGGCAATAGGTGAATTGAATTTTGATTATAAAACTGCACTTCAGGAAAAATTACAGGAAAAGGGCAGTGTGAAAATTGAGTATCTTTTAATAAAGGACGAAGGCCCTGCCCATAACAAAACCTTTACCATGGCTGTTGCTTCGGAAAATAAAATAATCGGAACAGGTGTGGGAAAGACAAAGCAGGAAGCACAGCAGATGGCGGCAAAGGAAGCCTTGGGGGTTATTAAAAATGGCTAATATTCCGATTTTTATTCCCCACCAAGGTTGCAAGAGGGATTGTGTGTTTTGTAACCAAAGGTCAATTACCGGGCAAAATGTAATGCCCACAATTGAAGAAACTGACATGATTATAAAGACTTGCCTTAAAACAATGACTAAAAAGCCACAAATTGCATTTTTTGGCGGCAGTTTTACAGGAATCGGCAATGATTTAATGGAGGGGTATCTATCTGTTGCCCATAAATATGTAAAAAACGGACAAGCTATGGGAATACGGCTTTCCACACGGCCTGATTACATTGACAGTGAAATTTTGTCAATTCTGAAAAAATACGGCGTTACAAATATTGAGCTTGGGGCACAAAGTCTTTGCGATGATGTGCTTGAGGCTTCAAACCGTGGACATGATGCCCTTTGTGTAGAAAAAGCATCAAAGGCTATTTTGTCGGAAAACTTTACATTAGGATTACAGATGATGATAGGTCTGCCATGTGACACACGGGAAAAAAGCGTTTATACGGCAAAAAAGATTGCAGAACTTGGTGCAAGGGAAACAAGAATTTATCCCACGGTAGTTATCGAAGGGACACGCCTTGCAGATATGTATAAAAAGGGAGAATATGTACCGATGGATTTTGACGAAGCCATTAGTGCGGCGGCAGAATGTTACAGTATTTTTTTTGAAAAGGGCGTCAATGTTCTGAGGATAGGGCTTCAGAATTCCGAGGAGCTGAAAAAAAGCGTTGTTGGCGGATTTTACCATGACTCCATAGGTGAACTGGTCTATTCCCGTGTTATAAGAAACAGCGTTAAAAAGAATGGCACAATTTGCTACAATAAACGGTTTTTAAGCAAGGTTCTGGGACAAAAAAAGGAAAATATGGAGTATTTTAAGAAAAATGGGCTGGAAGTTAAATTGAAAGAAGATAATTCAATTAATGGAGTTTTGGTTGACGGAAAATATGTATTGACAATTTGAATATAAAGGGATAAAATATATAAGATAATTTAAACATTTCAAGGAGTTGATCAGTATGGTAATTAAAGTAACATTACGTGATGAAGTACGGGAATTTGAGGCCCCCATCACCTACATGGACATTGCAAAGAGCATATCCGAAGGCCTGGCAAGAAACGTGCTTTGTGCAACCAAAGACGGCGAAACGGTAGGTTTGTATGAAACCCTTACCACTGATGCAACCGTTGAATTTAAAGGCTTTGATACCGAAGAAGGTAAGCATACACTCCGTCACAGTGCAAGCCATGTACTTGCCCAGGCGGTAAAAAGGCTATTCCCCGAAGTAAAGCTTGCAATAGGTCCCGCAATAGAAAACGGTTTTTATTACGATTTTGACTTGGACAAGGGCTTTTCTCCTGAAGATTTGGCTAAAATCGAAGCTGAAATGAAAAAGATTGTTAAGGAAAATTATCCTATTGTCCGTTTTGAACTGCCAAGAGATGAAGCGGTTAAGTTTATGGAAGAAGCAAATGAACCATATAAGGTTGAATTGATTAACGATTTGCCCGAAGGTGAAGTTATTTCCTTCTACAAGCAGGGGGAATTTACAGACCTTTGTGCAGGTCCTCATGTTCCGTCTACAGGTGCGGTAAAAGCATTTAAGATAACATCTACTGCAGGTGCATACTGGAGAGGCAATGAAAAGAACAAAATGCTTACAAGAATTTATGCAACTGCGTTTACAAAGAAAGCTGATATGGAAGAATACCTTGCCGCTGTGGAAGAAGCTAAGAAGCGTGACCACAATAAGTTAGGCAGAGAGCTTGAGCTTTTCACAACAAGCGATGTTATAGGTCAGGGCCTTCCCATTATGCTTCCCAAGGGTGTTGCCGTTTTGCAGACACTTCAGCGTTTTGTGGAAGATGAAGAAACACGCCGTGGTTGGCTCAGGACAAAGACACCTCTTATGGCTAAGAGCGATTTATATAAAATTTCAGGTCACTGGGACCACTACAAAGATGGTATGTTCGTTTTAGGTGACGAAGAAAATGACAAGGAAGTTTTCGCACTTCGTCCCATGACATGCCCCTTCCAGTATCAGGCATATCTTAACCGTGCACGTTCCTACCGTGATTTGCCTCTTCGTTACGGCGAAACAAGTACACTTTTCCGTAATGAAGCAAGCGGTGAAATGCATGGCTTAATCAGAGTAAGACAGTTCACAATAAGTGAAGGTCACCTTATGTGTACACCTGAACAGCTTGAAGACGAATTTAAGAGTTGTCTTGAACTGGCTGTATATATGCTTAAAACATTAGGTCTTTATGAAGATGTTTCATATCGTTTCTCCCAGTGGGATCCTAACGACAGAGGAAAGTACATCGGTACAGATGAGCAGTGGGCAGAAGCTCAAGGCATGATGAAGAAAATTCTTGATCACCTTGAAATTCCCTATGTTGTAGGTATAGGCGAAGCGGCATTCTACGGTCCTAAGCTTGACATTCAGATTAAGAATGTTCACGGTAAGGAAGATACACTTATCACAATACAGATTGACCAGCTTTTGGCTCAGCAGTTCGGTATGGTTTACACAGATGCGGATGGTACAAAGAAGAACCCCTGCATTATCCACCGTACAAGTATCGGTTGCTACGAAAGAACACTTGCTCTTCTTATTGAAAAATACGCAGGTGCGTTCCCCACATGGATGGCACCTGTTCAGGTTAAACTTCTTCCCATAGGCGAAGGTCACCGTGAGTATTGCCGTGAGCTTAATACACGCCTTATTAACATGGGTATCAGAAGCGAAGTGGATGACAGAAGCGAAAAAATAGGTTATAAAATTCGTGAAGCACAGCTTGAAAAGGTTCCTTACATGCTGGTTGTGGGCGATAAGGAAATGGAAGATGGTGCTGTAAGCGTACGTAGCCGTAAAGAAGGCGATAAGGGCAGTATGAAGGTTAACGACTTTATCATGGCACTTATGGATGAAATCGCTGAAAAGAGAAGATAAATATTAGGAATAAAAACCTCCTTGGCAGTAAACAATATTGCCAAAGGAGGTTTTTTTGTGAAAAAAATAATTTCATTTATATTGGCAAGTACATTAATTTTAAGCACCGGAATATTATACAATCTAAAGTCCCGGGATACACTTTCACGATTGGGCTCCTCGGGAAGCGAGGTTACAAAAATCCAGACAAAACTGAAAAACTGGGGCTATTACAAGGGAAATATTGACGGGGTGTACGGCACCGAAACACAAGCTGCCGTTAAAAACTTTCAGAAGAAAAACGGTCTGACGGTTGACGGTATTGCAGGAAGTGCAACACTTTCCGCAATGGGAATTTCATATTCATCAGGTTCATCGGCATCCGATAACGATGTTTACCTTCTGGCACGAGCCATTAACGGTGAAGCACGTGGTGAGCCTTATGCAGGTCAGGTTGCGGTTGGGGCAGTAATATTAAACAGGGTAAAGCACCCTTCTTTCCCAAATACTGTTGCAGGGGTTATTTATCAGAAAGGTGCATTTACTGCCGTTGATGACGGACAGATTGACGCCGCAATGACATCCTCCTGTGAAAGGGCCGCCCGTGATGCACTAAACGGCTGGGACCCTACAGGAGGAGCGATTTATTATTATAATCCTGTTACCGCCACAAATCAGTGGATAAGGTCAAGACCTATTATTCTTACCATAGGCAAACATGTGTTTTGTTCATAAGTTTACACTTTGGTAAGGATAATTGGCTTGACAACTTGAAATCCTTTCTATATAATTGAAATAACACAATTATGATAAAGGAGTTTTTGTCATGGCAGATATTAATAACAACGAAGATATGGAAATGGAAGAATACGAACCTGAAATGGTGTCCCTTTTTGATGAGGACGGTACGGAAATTCAGTTTGAACTTTTGGACATTCTTGATTATGAAGGTGACAGCTATGCGGTAATGCTTCCTCCCGATGATAACGAAGTGGTTATTATGCTTTTGGAAGAATTAAACGATGAGGAAGATGTTTATGCACCTGTTGAAGATGATGATGTTTTAACAGCAGTGTTTGATATGTTCAAAGAAAAATTCAAGGACGAATTTAACTTTGAAGACTGATTCATATTTTAAAAGCTGAAAAGTTACTTTGCCCCAAGGAATGAGATTGGTTTTCCTTGGGGCTGTTTCTTCTTGAAAATTGGAAAAAAGTATGGTAAAATAAAGCTGTAAATATAAAAAAGGGGTAGTGAAAATGAGAAAAGTAATTTGTTTGTTAATTGCGGTAATCATGTGTTTATCCATAGTTCCTGCAATGGCAGAAGACGCTTCAACCAAAGTGCTTTTAAACGGTGAAGAGGCAGGTTTTGATGTGGTGAACGGCTATGTTCCAATAAGGGCATTTACCAAGGCTATAGGTGCAACCGTTACATGGGACAATGAAAACAGGTGTGCAGTTGTAAAAGATGGGGGTATTGAAATTATCATCCCCATAGGACAAAAATGGGTGCAGAGAGCAGGGCTTAAGCATAGTATTGCAAGTGAAAGCATTATTTTAAATGAATTATCTTATATGCCTTATGAGGCACTCCGAGGCTTTAATGCTGCCTATAGCGTTGAAGAGTGCAGTTTAAAAATAGAAGTTTCGGTTTTTGACGGTAAGTATGTAAAACTTATAAATAACGGCAAGGCGTTGTCTCCCGAAGGTGGAAAATCAACGGACAGTGCCATGATTGTTATGGAAGATGTAAGTGACAGCGACGCACAAATCTGGAAGTTTACAAGCCGTGGCAGTAACGTGTATCGCTTTGAAAATAAAAAGACCTTACGGGCTATTGACGTACCCTCTGACAGCAAGGAAGCGGGACGTAACCTTATCCAGTACGGTAAAAACGGCGGCGGAAACCAAAATTATATCCCCGTAAGACAAAGTGACGGTACATATCTTATTCAGTGCTATAATTCCAAACTTTACATGACAGTGGGTGAGGACTTTACTATTACACAGGAAGAATTGACAGGGGCGGAAAATCAAAAGTTCACCTTGGAAGTTGTAGGTGCAGAAGGTAATCTGGCAGATGATGTAATTGCCGAAGACACAGAAAAGGACCCCTTGGACTTAACTTTCGTAAAGGTTGACGGTGAAGTGTACCAACTTTTTAAAGATGGGGACAGATATATAGGCGTGAACAAAAAAACAGGTGAAACACGTGATTTGACATACCCCATCCCCGGTGCAGTTAATGAAAGAGTAATTTTGGAAGAAGATACATATACAAATTCTGACTTTATAGGTGGTAAATATGTTAATCTTATGTTGGAGGATGGCAAAATTTTAATCCTAAATGAAAAAACAAACGAAATTTGTGCGAAAGATAACAATACGGGTATAAATATAGTGGATCTTGAAACTGCCATTTGGGAGGTAGTTTCGGTAGGCAGTGATGCGTTCACACTTATAAACAAAAAAAGCGGAAAAGCAATTGATGTACCCAACGAAAGCAAGGAAGCAGGTATTAAACTTTCACAGTATACCTCAAATAAAAAGAACCACCAAATCTACTCCTTGGAAAAAGCAGACGGCGATGGATTTAGACTGAAAAACAAAAATTCCAATATGTATTTAACTATTAAAGACAATGTTGCTTATCAGGAAGAAAAAGCTGACAGCGGACAGGTATTTTTCTATAGAGTAGTTGGCGAAAGTGACAAAAAAATGGTTGCAATTACTGCCACACCTTTCGTATTAAAGGGTGACGAAGCGGTAACGAACGTAAAACTTCAGTGGAACGAAGTTATCGGTGCAAAGACATATGATATTTACAAATCCGTAGACGGCAGTGATTATGAACTAATATGGGCAATGACAGGCTTTACTTGTGACGATTACGATTTGGAAGTTGGCAAAACATATACATACCGTGTATATGCCTTAGACGATAACGGTATGATTGGCTATGCCGAAACGGAGCCTTTTACACCTTATGAAATGCCCCTTGATATGAAATCTGTGTCAAACCTTGAGCCTGAAGGTATGAGTGTACCCGGTAAGGGTATGAGAGATAGCGATGGTATATATTACCGCTTCAGCCAAAAAAGCAGAACAGACGGCGGTAAGGGCTTTGGATGGATGGAAATGACAACATCCACTGACGGTGTTACATATTCAGAACCAAAGGTTGTGCTTACTTATGAAGATATGTTAGCACACGAAACATGTAAGGACTTGCAGGACATCAAATTTGAAAGCGTAAATATTAAGTATAACCCCAAGGCAAATAACTTTGGCTTTATCGCACATGCCGAAAAAGGCAGTGGCGGTTATGACTTTGCACGCATTTCCATTGCCACATATACCCCCGGTGACGACAAAATGGTTTTCCACGGTGCAGTACGCCCCGATGGTGACGATGTGCGTGACTTAAATACATTTATTGACGATGACGGCACAACATATATCATGGGTGCCACACATAACAATGCAGACCTTGCAATTTACAGATTAAAGGACGACTGGTCAGGTATTGAAAAGAGGGTTGCCCTTATAAATCAGGGTAAGTGGCGTGAGCTTCCCAACATTTTAAAGGTTGACAATTACTATTATCTTTTCACCTCCGGCTGTGCAGGCTGGTACCCAACACCGGGCATGTACAACAGTGCAACAGATATGGAAGGTGAATGGAGTGAATTAAGAAATGTGGGCAATATGACAACATTCTCCTCACAGTCAGGCTACGGTGCATATTTAAAGGAAAACAGCGAAAACTATTACATGAATTCCTATCGCTGGATGGGTAACTGGAAGGATGCCACGCTTAAAACAACACAGCAGCTCCGTTTCCCCATAACAGTAAGTAACGGCTATGCCTTTTATGACTATTTTGAAGAGCTTTTGTATAACTGGGAGGAAGATGTTCTTGTTCCCGTGCAGCGTGGAAGAATTCTTTCACAGCAAAGACCTACAAGCTATGGGAAAAACGCAAATGACGGCAATTATAAGTCCCAGTGGACCGTAGATACAACATGGCCTTACTCTTGGGAGGTTGATTTAGGTTCTGTATATAATGTGAACCAGGTTCAGATTTCATGGAGAATACATATCGGAAGTGAAGCCTACTACAACTATGTAATTGAAGGCAGTGTTGACGGCGAAAACTATGAAGTGTTATGTGACCGCCGTGAAGGCTACACAGATTACGGCTTCACCGTTGACAATTTTTCAGGCAAAGCAAGATATGTAAAAGTAACAGTTACAGATGCTAAACCGAGAAGCGGTGAAAATAATTATCCTTCAAGCTTTTATGAAATAAAGGTATTGGGAAGATAGTAAAAATGGGCTGTAAAAAAAGTCTCTAAAGAAATAAGTTAGACCATTTGGGACAGTCCCCATTATGGCAAATTGGGAGACAATTTGCCAAAGAAACCTTGCGAGGTTTTGTTGGGACAGTCCCGAAATGGTCTTTTGTTATCTTATTGTTGACTTTTTTTACAGCCTCTTTTGTTATCTTGGAATATCAATAATCAGCGGTGCATCTATAAGAGTGTTATATTCTTCCTCCAAAAAGAACAGACAAATATGACCGTCTTCAATATAGTAATTAAAGTCAAAAATGTCGTAGTCGTCAAGCTCCTTTTTAAAAGCGGTTATTTTAACATCAATGCCATATTTTTCGTCCACATAATTAATGATTTTATCTTTTATATATCTGCTTGTTTTTGCATATGTCATTGACATCACTTCCGTAATAAGCAGTTTTTCCCCTGTGGAAAGGTCAAAACTTATGCCTGAAACAGTTGTGAAATCGTCCTTTGTAAGCGACTCTTTAATACTTAAAATGCCGCCTTGGTTACATGTAACAATGGATGTAAAATCATAATTTATGTCAGATGACGGGTCTTTTTTAAAATCCGAAAGCTTTGATGTAAAAAAACATTCTCGCATGTTACTTAAAACAAGGTTAATGCTTTCGGTATTGGGGTTAACGTTTTCGATAAAAGGCATACGGTAGTTTATTGTACACATTGTGCCGTTTTCGATATCCTCATAAGTTTCATTTTTGTCAATCATTTTTATATTTACTGACTCAAAGTAATCAAATGTAGCTTCCTCGTTTCCATATTCACTTGCATCTTCAATCTCGGGCAAATATACCTCGCTGTTTTTCCCGAAAAGGAAGGAGGATGCAAAAAATGCTAATGCAAATATGATAACAACTACCATGATTGAAACAATCTTCTTCATCAGGTATACCTCCAATTGTAAAAGGTTTAAGTATCATCATGTTATCATATGCAAAAAGTGTTGTCAAATTAATTTTCAGTGCTTGTTTTTGCCTTCAAAGCCTATGATTAAACCGCCTTCCTCTGCATAAAAACTGCAAAGGGCACCGCAGGGTATAATTTCAATATGGGCATTTGGAAAATCAGAAAGTATTATATCTTTCAAATTTTCGGCAAAATTAATATTAAAGCAATGGCTTATACGCACCTTGCCGCCTGTGTAGCCGTCTTTTATCATATCATCATAAATTGTGGCAAGTGCCTTTTTTTCGCCTCTGACTTTGTGACAAGGGTCTAATACACCCTCCAGGGCTTTGCCCACAACACGTATGCCAAGTACACCTGCCAATTTTGCAACCGCCGGGTTTACCCTGCCGTTACGGGCAAGATTTGTCATTGAGGACAGTGCAAAGTAAAGGTGTGTTGTGTCTTTATAAAGTGTAATTTCTTCTTCAATTTCTTCAAAGGATTTGCCCAAATTTATAAGGTCAGTAATTTTTTCAATAATAAGCTGCATTTCGCCTCCTGTAGAATAGGAGTCTATAACACAGATTTTTACATCAGGGTGTTCTGCGATATACTGATTTTTTGCCAAAGAGGCTCCGTTGTAGCTGCCTGAAAGGTTGCTTGTTATTGTAATTGCAAAAATACAGTCTGCACCCTCGTATGCTTCAAGCCATTCCGATATGTTGGGGCAAGATGTTTTTACAGTGCCCTTGACCTTTTTTAAATCGTCAACCATACTGCGTACATCTAAAAGAGAGTTATCTACATATTCTTTTTCTGATGATACAATCTTCAAAGGGGTGGTAATATAATCAACTTTGTCCCAAGTGAGAAGATTTGATGATGAATCTGATACTATTCTATATTTCATGTTAGACCTCCGTAACTTAACATCGGTTTTTAAAAAACCTGTCAAAAGGTATTTTAATACACAATATAGGAATTGTCAAGTATTTATTTGTTGACTAAAGATATAAATTGTGATAATATTCCCTTGAGGTGTTATTATGACAGAAATAGATAAGGTAAAACAATTGTTATTGAATTTTAAACTGCCCTGCTACAACGAAATTCCTAATGTTGGGTTGTATCTTGAGCAGACCTCCAAATATATATCAGAATGTCTTTCGCCCTTGTGTGAAAATGCAATAACAGGTTCTATGATTAGTAACTATGTTAAAAAGGGGCTTATATCAAATCCCGTAAAAAAACAGTATAACCGTGACCAGATTGCATATCTTATGTTTATTGCAATGGCAAAAACAGTATTGTCAATTGAAGATATAAAGCTTATGATTGAAATACAGAAGGATTCCTATGAAACACAGTTGGCATACACTTATCTGAAAGAGGAATTTGAAAATGTCCTTCAATATGTGTTCGGCATAAAGAAGGAAATGGAGGTTTTAGGCAAACATAATAACGATGCTAAGATAATGCTGAGGAACGTTATAATAACTATTGCCCACAAGGTATATCTTGATTCATATTTTTCAAATTACCGCAAAGAAAGAAATGGGTAAAAAAATAACTGACATCTTAAAGGTGTCAGTTATTTTTTTACAGGCTGTCGATAAACCTATTTTCCTCACAATCGCAAGGGGCTTGGGGAGTAAGCTCCCAAAAATAAAATCGGCAGGGTAATCGTATTGCCCTGCCGAAAGTGGCGATTTTAGGGGGTCGCAGACCCCTTGCACGAGAAATTGCCACTTTGTTCCTTAAAAATACCAGACCTCAAAGTGCTGAAGGGCATTGCCCGCCTTTTAGGTCGCGTGTTATCCGTTCATTCTTACCGCATTGTAATAATCCTTAGGCGTATAGCCGTAGCGGTTTTTAAAAAGCCTGAAAAAGTGGGGAATATTCGTAAAACCACACATTTGGGCAATTTCATAAATTTTCATATCGTTTGAAAGACGCATAAGGTCCCTTGCTTTTTCAAGCCTTGCCCATATAAGGTCCTCGTTGGGGGTGGAGTGAAAAAACCGTGAATACATTTTATACCCTTGTGTACGTGAAATGCCCTTTTCTTTTAAAAGAATGGTAAAATCCAAAGGGTCTGCAATATTTGATAAAAACTCTGCACGGATTTCACTCATCTTGTTTAACATATCCCAGCTTTTGGAATTTTCTTCATCGTTATTTGTACCACGGGCAATTGCCACTAAAAGGTTTAAAATAAGAGCTTGGATATTTTCTTCAAAGCCACGCTTTTTTACAGAGTTTTCTTTACATATATTAAAAAGTATATCATTTATTTCCCTACAGTTATTTGGGAAAATGGGCTTATCCGTTTCAATATTAAGCTTTGCAAATAATTCTTCCGGCACGTTGAAACCGATGTAACTGTTGACAAAGCCATTTAAAGTGGTGTAGTTGTGATGTGTGCCTTTTTTATACAAAATGCAGGCACCTGCACCTTCTTCTTTGCCTGAAAGAAGAACGGGACCTTGAAAATATAAAAAAGCGTGCTGGTTGATAGCCCAGCTAAAAGTAAGACTTGTGGGTTCTGCCACATTGTAGCCTGCATTCACAAATTTAATTCCCTGCATTTCATCACCCCTTTTTAAATATATCATAATGCGTACAATAATGCAATAAAAAAGTACAATAGGAAATTGATTAAAGTGGCAGAGGATTATATAATAAAGGCAGATAGATATCTACAGGAGGGAAACTGATGAAAAAATTAACAGCACTTCTATTGGTTCTTGCCATGACTTTGACTTTTATGCCTGTTATCAGTCTTGGCACTGAAACTACCCAAACGGCAGAAAGTATTTCCGCTTTCAGCTGGAATTTTGAAACAAACGCACAGAACGGAACGCTCCCCACGGTGGTAAGCTGGGGCAATTACAGAGCAGCATTTATGAGCTTTGAAATTCCCGAGGAAATACTTTCCTATAAGGATGAAACAGTAATCATAAATGCCACCTTAAGTGCCAATATGACCTTTAATAACGGCAGAGTGTCAGGTCAGGCACCTTTTGTTACAATTGTTGAGGCGGACGGTGATGCAATTGCATCAGCTGATATGGGCGGCGGAAGCGATACAACAAATACTCTTAAAGCCGCATGGGCAGAGGGTAAAGTTTTAGGTACAATTGACACCCTTAAAGAGGATGTTTCCACAGTTATGGACATTACCGAAATTGTAAAGGGCGGCAAAACAAAAATAGGCTTGTACCTTACATGCCGAAGTGAGGACGGATATTTAAAAACAAACGGTATTGTAAACTTTAACTCTCCCTCACTTGAAATAACAGTAACCAAAGTAGACGAGGATTATTACTTAAACAGTCTTAATATTCCTTACAATATATCTGAAGGTTACATTCTTCCAAAATCAATAGGCGGTATGGATATTGTATGGAGTGAAAGTGAAATTAAAGCTGAAGGCGAAACAGTTTATAAAAAGCTGACAGCTTCAATTAATAATAAGACAAAGGATTTTGATGTGATGATTATGGGTGAAAACGACAAATTTATTGCGGCATACACCACGGAGGACTCTGTGGCGGTGGGCAACAGTATGCACCTTGCCATAAAAACAGAAACGGGATGGGAGGAATTGAACTTTGGCATAGGCGTTCTTTTTGCAAGTGCTGACCTTTCCGATGAAACTTCCGCAGGCACAACAAAGGTGCTGGAAAAGCCGTATATTTACAGAAAAGATAACGGCAAAATCGGTGTTAGTGCAAGATGCATGAAATTGGACGGCACAAAGGACGAATTTTTAACCCTTTGGGAAACTGACGATCTTGTACATTTTGAGACTGTAGGCACAGCTGAAAACGTGGACGGCTATGAAACAGTGGACCGTGTAGAAGTTGAAGGCATTAACGGAACTGTTAGCTCGGTGTTCCCTATAACTGACAGTGAATACGAATACCTTACAAAAAAGCTTATGGAAGTGAAAAACACTTCTGTTGAACCTATTATTTTAAGTACGGTTCCCGGCAAGGCTATTAGTAAATTGCCTTCTCTTACAGCTAATTATTCCGACACTTCAAAGGGAGAAATCCCTGTAAAATGGAATGAAGAAGAACTTAACGCAATTGATTTTAATAAAACAGGTATTTATACTGTTACAGGTCAGGCTCAGGTAGCAGATTACCCAAGCCCTATGTTTTACGGCGAAGCAGACCCTGTTATTTATAATTATAACGGCAAATACTATTTTATTGCCACAAATGAAACAGGCAGTCAGCTTGACTTATACATAAGATGTGCCGACACTATTGACGAGCTTGAAACGGCAGAGGAAGTTTTGATTTTCAAGCATACATCATCAGGCGACCACAGCGGTTGTAACTGGGCACCTGAACTTCACGTTATAAACGGTGAATTGTACTGTCTTTTCGCTTCCAGTACAACAGGCAGTTGGAACGCTGTTCAGAGCCGTATTATGAAATGTACAGGGGACCCCATGAATATCAACGACTGGGAAGCACCTGTAATGGTTACAAGAAAAGACGGAAGCAGCCTCATTGACGAAGGTATCACCCTTGATATGACATATTTTGAATCAAAGGGTAAGCACTACTATGCTTGGGCAGAACGTCCCATAACTTCTCAAGGAAACGGCAACAGCTACATTGCAATTGCCGAGATGGATCCTTCTGACCCCTATAGGATAACAACAGACCCCGTCATTATCCGTATCCCCGAATACGGCTGGGACAGACGCACAACAACAGTTGACGAAGGACCCCACGTTTTAAAGCATGAGGGTAAAATTTATATGTCATTCTCAGGCTCAGGCTGTGACAACACATATTGCTTAGGTTATCTTATTGCAGATGAAGATGCAGATTTGCTTAATAAAGACAGCTGGAGAGTTACAAACTATCCCGTACTTGCAAGCGAGCATGTGGCAGGGGAGTACGGCCCCGGTCATAACGCCTTTGCAAAGGACGAATACGGCAGAGATATTATAATTGTACATATGAAGCCTAACGGCGGTACAAGAAGCGGTACCGTAAGAACAATTCACTACGGATTTGACGGTACACCTATTTTGTATATGACTGCCGACAGATATCTTAAGAGTGAATACAGAAATGTTACTGCAACAATCTATGTACGTGACGAAGATGTAACAGATGAAGAATTTGAGCTTGAAAGCATTGTAAATAATCTTACGATACATAATGCTGACAACATAAAAGAACATATAACACTTCCAACAGAAATTGATGGTGCAACCATTTTATGGTCAAGCGACAACTCTGCGGTAACAAATGATGGTGTTGTAACAAGAGGAAATGAAGATGTAAGGGTTAATCTTACTGCCCTTGTTTCAAAAAACGGCTTAACAAAAGAAAAGGTATTTACAGTTACAATAAAGGCTAAGAGAGAAACTCATGACAAGGTTGGCTATATTTACGCATACTTCCGCGGAAGCGTTAATGGCGAAAAAGAAGTACAACAGATACATCTTGCAATAAGTGACGACGGTTTAAACTGGCGTGATTTAAACGGTAACTTCCCTGTTATTGAGTCAAAGATGGGTACAAAGGGATTAAGAGACCCATACCTTATCCGTTCCTATGAAGGTGACAAGTTCTACCTTTTGGCAACTGATTTAGATGCAAACGGGGGAGATTGGACACAATACGGAGAAAACGGAAGTCGCTACCTTATGATTTGGGAAAGTGACGACCTTCTTAACTGGTCCGAGCAGAGAATGGTAAAAGTTTCTGACGAGAATATGGGTTGTACATGGGCACCTGAGGCAATATATGACGAAGAAAACAAGAACTACCTTGTTTACTGGTCCTCCCACCGTGCAGATTTGGGAGGTAAGAAGGTTGTGCAGTGTGCCACAACACGTGACTTTGTAACATTTACCGAGCCTGAAATATTTGTTGGCGGTGACGGCGAAATCAGTGTTATCGACACAACAATGATAAAGGGCGACGACGGAAAATACTACCGCTTCACAAAGTATGCTGACAAAGTAAGAGTATTTATGGAAGTGTCTGATTCTCCCACGGGACCTTTTACTGAGGTAAGTAGCAATGTTTATGATATTTATGGTGTTGAAGGACCTGAAATATTCAAATTGGAAGGCACAGATAAGTATTGCCTGATGCTAGACAGCTACACAGGCGATCTTGGTGCAATCGGATTTTTCCCCATGGTGACAGATGATTTATCAAGTGGCAATTTTACACGCTTGACAGAAGGCTATAAAATGCCCACAGGTGCAAAGCACGGCGGCATACTCGCAATAACTGAGGATGAATACGCATCTATCATGAAAAAGTGGGGACCACTTCCCGATGATGAAAATGTTATTGAATATAAATTTGACGGAAGCGATGAAAACCTTACACTTTACGGCAATGCAAAGTTAGAGGGTGGTACCCTTGTACTTGACGGAACAAGCTCTACATACGCAAACCTTGGAAAAGGTATTTTTGACAGACGTGAAAAATTCACTGTTTCAATGGACTTGTACAATGAAACAGAATCGGGATTTTTCTTTACCTTCTCCATAGGCGATACAACAAGCGACTATCTGTTCCTTCGTACAAGAAAGGAGCAGGTGCGTCTTGCACAGACAATATCCGGAAATACATACGAAGAAGCTGTCAATGTAGCGGTTTCAGATAATGTAAACAAATGGAGTAATTATACAATTGTAGGTGACGGAGAAACATTAAAGCTTTATATTGACGGGGTTCTCTCAGGTGAAGCGAATACAACAAAAACATTGTATCACTTGGGCGAAAACCTTAGTGTAAACTTGGGTAAATCCACATTCTCAGCGGATAAATATTTTAAAGGTAAATTTGAAAATGTGAAGATTTTCAACCGTGCACTG
The DNA here is from genome assembly GCA_051866635.1 of Clostridia bacterium. GTDB lineage: Bacteria > Bacillota > Clostridia > UMGS1883 > UMGS1883 > RGIG1927. Next base: position 49,776 of record JBJDXJ010000009.1, read on the forward strand.
ACAAAAGCGGAGGTTATAGCATTATTAGGTGATGCAGAAAAGCATCTTGAATACGATTACGACAATTTATCAATACTCAATCAGGACGAAATCACATGTGATTTGATGCTTCCTTCTGAAGGTGAAAGAAGCGGTTGTGAAATAACATGGAAATCCTCAGATACAAGCGTTATTACAGATGCCGGTATTGTAAATAGGTTTGACACAGACAAAAAGGTTACAATGACGGGAACCTTAACTCTTGGTGAAACTGTACTTGAAAAGAAATTTGATGTAACAGTTCTTGCAAAAGAAGAAGATTATGCATATCTCTTTGCATATTTCACAGGAAGTGCGGCAAGTCAAGAGAGGCTTTTCTACGGCGTTTCAAAGGACGGCTACAACTTCCGTGCGTTAAACGGCGGAAACAGCGTTTTAACAAGCGACCTGGGCACAGGCTGTATCCGTGACCCCTTTATCATGAAGGGCGAGGACGGCTATTACTATATCATAGCAACGGATATGAAGTCCTCCTTAGGTTGGTCCAGTAACTACGCAACAGTTGTGTTTAAAACTCCCGACCTTATAAACATTGTTGATAAAGAATGGATTAATTACCGTAATTTTAAAGCAACTGCAAACTGTACACGTGCGTGGGCACCCCAGGCTATATGGTGCCCCGAAAAAGAGGCATATATGGTATATCTCACAATGGAAATGCCCGACGACGATTACCCAACAGTAATGTTCCGTCATTACGCAACTGATTTGTGCGACGCAAGTACATATACAGAACCCACTCTTATGCTAAATCGCCCTGAAAACATAAACTCTGCAATTGACGGTGATATTATTTACGATAAGTTCCACGATGAATATATTATGTTCTACAACGGTAAACAGCTTGCGGTAAGTAAAACCTTAAGCGGAGAATGGACACATGCAAAAACGAAGTATTCCGACGGTCAGCTCCCCATGGTTACATCGACCGGAGCCTCCATGGCTGTTGAGGGCAGCAATATATGGCAGATTATAGGTCGTGATAAGTGGGTAATTGCCGCAGACGGCACAGCGTTCAACGGCGGCTGTTACGCACTTGTTGAAACAGAGGACTTTGAAAACTATACTCAGCTTTGGGCAAGTCGCGGCGATTACTCCTTCGACTTTACACCACGCCACGGCTATGTAATACCCATAAGCGAAAGAGAGTTAAATAATCTGTTTACGGCTTACGGAACCGTGGAATTTCCCGAAGATAAAGCATTTGACCTTAATATCGACCTTTCACAAAAAGGCGTTGATATAAACGAGGATATGTACGGAATTTTCTACGAGGATATTAACTATGGTGCAGACGGCGGATTGTACAGCGAAGTTATTGAAAACCGTTCCTTTGAAGCGGCACATTGTAACCCTGATAAGGGAGAAGCTTATACAAAGATTCCTTCATCAGGCTGGACAGTTACAAACGCTACGGCAGAATATCTCTCAGAAAACCCCTTGAACGAAAATAACACGACATATGTCCGTCTTACAACGCAAAATGGTTCCACCTTAAGTAACGAATGTTACTCGGGCTTTAAAGCAAGTGACGGTGAAATTTTTGACGTAAGTTTCTTTGCTCGTGGAAACTACACGGGAAAAATCACAGTTTCAATTGTAGAGGGCGAAAATGTTTTAGGAAGTAAGGAATTTACTATTAACAGCACTGAATTTAAGAAGTATTCAGGCACATTACAGGTAAAGGGCGAATCTGCTACCGCTACAGTCAAACTTAGCTTTGATAAAGAAGGCACAATTGACATGGATATGATTTCCGTAATTACACAAAACACCTTTAACGGTCGTAATAACGGATTAAGACGTGATATTGTTCAAGCCCTTTACGATTTACATCCTAAGTTTATGCGTTTCCCCGGTGGCTGTGTTGTGGAAGGTTACTACCTTGACAACCGCTACAAATGGAAGGAGTCTATCGGTCCTGTAGAAGAAAGAAAGGAAAACTGGAACCGTTGGCAGACAGGCAGTAACGCTTACGACTACTGCCAGACTTTAGGTCTTGGTTTTTACGAATATTTCCTCCTTTGCGAAGACATAGGTGCAAAGCCACTTCCCGTAGTAAGCGTGGGCATTGGTTGCCAGTATCAGTCAGGTGAAGTATCAAGCTGGGACGACTTGTACAATATCTATATTCAGGATGCAATTGACCTTATTGAATTTGCAAACGGCGACCCCAAAACAAATAAGTGGGCGGCTATCCGTGCCGAAATGGGTCATGAAGAACCCTTTAACCTTGAATACTTAGGAATAGGTAACGAACAGTGGTATACAGACGCTAACCGCTTCTTTGAGCGTTATGAAGCATTTGAAGAAGAAATCCACAAACTGTATCCCGATATTAAATTAATTTCCACATCAGGTCCTTCAGCAGACGGAACGCATTACGATAACGCCTGGAACTGGCTTAAATCCCATAACGGTGAAGAAAACTTCACATATGCGGTAGATGAACATTATTACCGCACACCCGAATGGTTCCTTGATAATGTTAACCGATACGACTCCTACGACAGAGAAGGTTTTGGCGTGTTTGCAGGTGAATATGCGGCAAACGGCACTTATGGCAACACTCTTTATTCAGCCATTGCCGAAGCGGCATATATGACAGGTTTAGAAAAAAATGCCGACATTGTAAAACTTGCTTCCTATGCACCGCTTCTGGCAAAGGAAGGCTTTACACAGTGGTCCCCTAATCTTATATGGTTTGACAATACTACAGTTTATGGTTCACCTGACTATTATGTACAGAAAATGTACTCCGAAAATAACGGTTCGTATACTGTGAAAAATGAAGTTAGTGTCCATGGAGAGGAAAAGGTGTATAAAGCAGGTGTAGGTACATGGTCAACTGCCGCACAGTTTAAGGATATTACAGTTACAGACGACAAAACAAATGAAACTACCAAGCTTGTACTTGGGGAAACAACCCTTGGTACATGGACAGAAGACGAGGGCGTTTACTCCCAGACAAGCACAAGTGCAAACGGTGCATTTAATATTGCACCTGTTACTAAAAACGGATATACACTTAGCCTTAAGGCTATGAAAACAGGCGGTAATGAAGGCTTCCTTATTCCCATAAAGTATGTTGACAATAATAACTACATTTTCTGGAATATTGCAGGCTGGGGCAACACACAAAGTGCTGTTCAGAAAGTAGACAACGGAACAAAAACAAATATTACATCATATGTACCTATAGTTGTTGAAACAAATACATGGTATGATGTTTCCGTAAAGGTTACGGAAGATACTATGTACTGCTACTTAAACGGAGAGCTTATTCAGTCGGCATTTATTAATAAAACGGAAGGCCCCGTTTACAGCAGTGTTTCAGTTGACGAAAAATCAGGGGATATTATCGTAAAGCTTGTAAATTCTTCCGAAACAAAGGCAGATGTTAACGTAAAAATTGAAAATGCAGAATATATTGCACCCCTCTGCGACGAATATGTTCTTACAGGCAATGCAAAGGGTGACAGAAACTCACTTGCAAATCCTGAAAATGTGCGGGAGGTTAAGGGAATATTTACAGGTGCCTCCGATAACTTTACATACGAAATGACAGGCTTAAGCTTTGTAGTTTTAAGGCTTCATACAACAGAAAGTTATGTTACAGAAGTTACCTCTGTTACTGTAAATAACCCTGAAAACCTTCCCGAAAATGTATTGGTTACACTTTCTGACGGTTCAAAGGAAGAAAGGAAGGTAACATGGCAGAAGGGCAGTGAGGGTGCATACTGTTACGGCGGTTCATATACCGTTGAAGGTGATGTTGAACAAAGTAATGTTAAAGCTATTGCCACACTTAACATTCCCACACACGGTATGGTAGAATTTACAGGTGATAATACTGCACATGTTTACACAAGGGAAAATACTACTGTACGAATTGCGGTATACAATGATGAGGGAGCACTCATAAGCATAGAAACAAAGAAAATTGACGGCGAAGAGGACATTGTATTTACAGCACCTGAAAGCGGCAAGGTAAAGATTATGCTTTGGAGTGAAAATATTACCCCCATGGAGAAAACTTTTGAAAAAGTATATTAAGAAAATGAAAAGAGACCTTCCAAAAGAGGGTCTCTTTTCATTTCGGTATATTCATATTTGAAAACACTTATTTACTCAATTTATGAGAAGTCATAAAAATGTCTTGATTATTATAGCGCACTGCGCTATAATAATCAAGACGAAAACCTTTGGAGGAACTATTATGATTAATATAGAAAACAAGTATTTTGATGGAATGACATTTATTGATTTATTTGCTGGATTGGGTGGGTTTAGATTGGCATTAGAATCATTAGGTGCAAAATGTGTTTATTCAAATGAGTGGAATATTCCTGTACAGGAAGTGTATTATGATAACTTTGGTGATATTCCCGAGGGCGATATAACAAAGGTCGATGAAAAAACGATACCTAATCATGATATTTTATGTGCGGGGTTTCCGTGTCAAGCCTTCTCTATAAGTGGAAAGCAGAGAGGTTTTGAAGATAGTAGAGGTACTTTGTTTTTTGATGTTGCCCGTATTGTTAAAGAAAAAAAGCCAAAAATTGTATTTATGGAAAATGTCAAGAATTTTGCCACACATGATGGTGGAAAAACATTAGAGGTTGTAAAAGCCACAATGGAAGAATTAGGCTATGTCTTCAAACAAAAAGTGTTAAATTCAGTTGATTATGGAGTTCCGCAAAAAAGGGAAAGAATATACATGGTATGTTTTAGAAAAGATGTGAAAATTAATAATTTTTCTTTTCCGAAGGCAATTAAACTTACTAAGCATGTTGAGGATTTTTTATTAGAGGATACATCTTTAACTGAACATCTGTTTGTAGATAGACCTGATACTTATTACAGTGGTATAGAGGACAATGTCTATAGTGAAAAATCAATTAGGTTAGGAACTGTAAATAAAGGTGGACAGGGAGAAAGAATATATAGTACTAAAGGTATAGCTATAACATTTTCAGCATACGGTGGTGGTGTTTTTGCAAAAACAGGCGGTTATTTGGTGGATGGTAGACCCAGAAGATTACATCCAAGAGAATGTGCCAGATTAATGGGATATCCCGATACTTACAAAATTAGTAAAAAAGTAAATCAAGCGTATCAGCAGTTTGGAAATTCTGTAGTTGTAGATGTCCTTCAATACATTGGAATAGAAGTGGGAAAAGCCCTAAAGGATGATTGAAATGAATGAAGTGGAATTTAGAAATTGGTTGTTAAAAAATAGTGGTTCTAAAAAAGTTCAAAGTGATATTGTTTCCAGAATTAAAAAAATAGAACGAGAAATAGAAAACTGCGATATTGATGAACAATATCGCAGGGATAGATGTGAATACTTAATGTCATTATTTATAAACATGGGAATCAACAATGAGATGGATAAATATCCTAATGCCAATTTTCCTATTGGAGCGTATTATATGAGCACATTTCGATATGCAATAAAACAATATGTACAATTTTGTGATGAATGTTATTAATCATTATATAGTTCTGCTTCGAATTTTCTTAAATCGTTAATATCTTGCGACTTAATCAATTTGATAGAAAATATAACATTCATTTTATATGTGTTGGACAACTTTCTGACTTCATATTCATTTTGTGTTCGTTTGGAGAGAAGAAATGTAAAATTACCTAAACCAAATTTGTCTGTTATTAAGGCATCTGTTATCTTGACATAGAGTTTTTTGCCTTCGTGAGCATACGTAGCAGATGGATACAAACGGCTAATTGTGTTTTTGACAATAGGCATATCCTTTATTGCCGGCACTCCTGAACCACTTTTCTTAATGCGATAAGTGGCATTAATTCGAAAATATTGATTAAATTTGTGTATGGGCAGTATAACATAATCTCGACCACGGCTAATAACATATTTTACATTTTTACTTATGTAGTGACCAATAATCCAATCGGCGAAGACGTTGGCATCAATGTCTAATGATTGTCCGGCAGTTCCTGCATTATTGAAACGATGAAAATCGTTGTTCATATACTGAATCATAATTGCGGTCATTTCGTTTGGTTTACTATGGTTTTTTGGGGAAAACACAAATATTTGTGATTTTTCATCGGGATTAAGGACAAATTGTCCGGATTGAGCGGTAGAATCTTTAACTTCAATATAAAAATCTGTTATCCCGTTTTTGAGAACTGCGATATCAGATTTCGTAGAATCCATACCTCCTTCTAAATGGAATATTGCGTTAGGGTATGTTCGTTTTAAATATTCATAACAATCATTTTCAAATTTCTCGCCCGGTTTCATTGGTTACCTCCTGTGATTTTTAAAAAATCAATAATACTTTTTCCTAAAGCTTTGATTACGGTTACTGTCATTGCATTTCCTGCTTGCATTAATAAATGTCTATCCGTAACTTTATTCTTAACTTTGTCAGCATATTCTTTGGGAAATCCTTGCAACAGCAATGCTTCATATCCTGTTAATTGGTGTATAATACCATCTCTAACATAGAGTACACCGTCTCTTTGAGCTCGTAAAGTGGGACACTTATCTTTATATATACGCAAGTCGTTCATGCGTGTATCAATTATTCTTCCCTCCATAGATTTTATATCATCTATTGTGTATTTTCCCATATTAACAGGATTTTTTAAATAATAGTTCAATATATTCAAGCGACTATCATCTGCAGTATGATTGTCAATTAAAAAATCTGATAACAATGGGGGTTCAATTTCTTTAGGCCACTCAAATTTAGAATAATCTAATTTGAGTGATTTTTTAAATCCAATAAAATACACTCGTTGTCGCATTTGAGGCACACCGTAGTTAAGACTTGTCAGTACTCGATAAGAGGTGTCATATCCAACGGAGTTTAATTCCTCTAAAATTGTTTTTATTGTTTTACCGCCATCGTGAGTTACCAAGCCTTTAACATTCTCTAATATGAAACACATAGGTTGTGCTTCCTTAAGTATTCTTGACAATTGAAAAATAATTTGACCTCTATCATCTGAAAACCCTTCCTGCCTTCCGATAACCGAAAAAGTTTGACAAGGGAAGCCTGCTATAAGTAGATCAAATGCAGGAATTCTATCCGCTGTAATTCTTTTTAGATTTCCATAGTTCAGTTCGTTCTCAGTATTGTGCATGAGACGATAAGTTGTGTCGGCTAATCTACTTGTTTCTGAACGCCCAACGCATTTAAGACCAGCTTTTTCTAAACCTAATCTACCTCCGCCGATTCCTGAACAGAAATCGAAAAAAGTGTTAATTGTCATTATTTTTATCCTCATTTATAAAAAGTTTATATGTGTCAATTTCAAGTGCATCTGCTATCCTTTGTATGTTCTCCAGTGAAATACTTCGTCTACAACACTCTACTGCACTAATATATGTACGGTGTAACTCACATTTTTCAGCAAATGCTTCTTGAGAAAGCCCTATTTGTGTGCGATATTTCTTTACATTTTGTGCAAACACTTTTAAAATATCCATAGATACATCACCTCACTCTAATAATTATACAGTTTTGAACACAAAAAGTCTACATACAATAAGTATCTTTGGTAAATGGTTAATATTGAGTTACACACTAATATATGTCATAATACCGGTATATGGATGGTGTGGTAGATAGGTGACGCATGTCTTCTTTTCATTTCGGTATATTTCTACTTAAAAACGGGACTTTTGTTTTATTGTGTAAGAAATACCATGTTGATATAATTTTGTTGAGGTGTTCAGCATGGAATTGATTTTTTTGGAAAGTTTATACAAAGAAAAGCTGTGGGGCAGTGAAACATGGCTTATCAGTGCACATAAAAACGGAGAGACAAAAATACAATCGGGGGAATATAAAGGGAAATTTTTAAGCGAGGTTTATAATAATTTTCCCCTTTTAGTCAAGATAATTGACGCTAAGGACGATTTAAGTATACAGGTTCATCCAAATGATGAATATGCAAAAAAATATGAAAATTCAAAGGGAAAAACCGAATGTTGGTATGTACTTGATTGCAAAGAAGATGCAAGTCTTATTATAGGTCATAACGCAAAGGATAAGACGGAGCTTACAAGTATGATACAAAAAGGGGAGTGGAACTCACTCCTAAGGGAAGTCAAGATTAAAAAAGGGGACTTTTTTCAGATTGAACCGGGCACAATCCATGCAATAAAAGGGGGAGTAAAAATACTTGAAATACAAGAGTCCAGCGATATTACATACCGCCTTTACGATTATGACCGCCTTGAGAATGGAAAACCCAGAGAGCTTCACACAAAAGAAAGTATAGAAAACATAACATGCCCCTTTGAAGAAAAGGTTTGCAGGAAGTTTTCAGGTGAACTTGTGTCGTGTATGTACTATACCGTTGAAAAAATAAATGTGGCAGGGAATAAAATTTTAAAATCAAAAAATCAACCTGTTATTGTAAGTTGTATAGAGGGCGAAGGATATGCTGACGATGAGAAAATCCAGTTTGGTACAAGTTTTATAATACCGCCTTTTCATGAAACAACTATGCAGGGCGATATGGAAATTATCCTAAGCTATGAAAAAAGAGAAAATGTAAAAATTGGTATTGACCTTGGCGGTACAAATATTGCCGTGGGATTAGTTGACCGCTTTGGTAGATTAATTGATAAAATATCAAGCCCCACAAAAAGTGAAAGAGGGATAGATGCCATAGTAAGTGACATTGTGCTCCTTTGTAACACTATCGCAGAGAAAAATAATCTTTCAATGAAAGATATTGTTTCTGTTGGAATAGGGTGCCCCGGAACAATAGATGCGGAAGGTGGCGTTGTTGTATATTCAAATAATATAAGGATGGACAACGTACCTTTAAGGGATATGCTTGAAGAAAAGCTCAAGGTGAAGGTTAACATTGAAAACGATGCAAATGCCGCCGCTTTCGGAGAATATATAACAAATTTCAAAGATGCAAAAAGTTTTGTGCTTATGACCCTTGGCACAGGTGTAGGAAGCGGACTTGTGATAGACGGAAAGCTTTACCGTGGCTTTAACGGTGCGGGATTTGAGTGCGGACATATGATAATCCACCCAAATGGCGAAAAATGCACCTGTGGCAATTTAGGTTGCCTTGAAGCATACGCATCGGCAAGTGCATTGAAAAAGCGTGGAGAAGACAGTTGCGAAAACATATTTGCCCTTGCACATAATGGCAACGATAAATACCAAAGGGTGCTTGATGATTACATAACCGATTTAAGCATCGGTGTAGGCAATGTGATTAATATTATCCAGCCTGAGGTTCTGGCAATAGGTGGCGGAGTCAGTAACGCAGGAGATGAACTTTTAAACCCCTTAAAAGAAAAGGTAAAAGATATGGATTTTAATAAACACCTTAGTAAAACCGAGATAGTTACTGCAAAACTGAAAAACGATGCAGGAATTATAGGTGCGGCATTAATTTAAACAAAACACAGACCTCAAAGACGGGCTATGTCCTTTGAGGTCTGTGTTTTTAATAATTAATAATGAAAAAATGAATGATGAATAATTTCGGAAAATTTTCCATAAGGCGAAAATTTGTTTATGTCTATTCAAAACTAATATTATCCGTGTAATCACCGATTAAAATGTTTTCTTTAATATCCCGACCGTGTTCGGTTACATTTTTAAATTTGATGTTATAAACTTTTCTTTCCTCATCATACCCCGATATACGTGAGGGCATTTCCCCGTAACCTGAATATGTAATGTTTTCAAAGTTTATATCGTGTATGGCTTTGCCCGGGATGGGGTTATAGGTAGAATTGTGACAAACCCTTAAATCAATAAGCCGTCCACGTTGATATTGCTCCACACGTATATTTTTGTAGGAAATATTTCTTGCGGTATTACCGTCGCCAACATTTATTGCAAGAACACCTGTATAATCATCCTGCGGCTCGTGGTGGTTTAACACATCGATATTTTCAAATGTAATATCTTCGATTGTATCTCCGCCTTTTTCGTGGTTTCCGTGGCATCCTATTGTTGTGGGATGGGCAACATCTGCCCAAAGGGTGGAATTTTTCACTGTAATATTTCGGCTGTCACCGTAAAAGGACCATCTGCTTCCGTAGATTGCAATGCAGTCGTCGCTGTTTCGCATAAAAACAGAGTCAATTACAATGTTTTCACTGCTCATAATATCAATTCCGTCGCTCCATCCCTGGCAACTGAAACTCTTTATGTCCTTGATATTTACATTTTTACTTCCTCCTACACCAATGCTGTAATGGGGAGGATTGACAATTGAAATGCCTTCTATATCCACGTTAGAGCAGTGTGATATGTTTATGCCATGAAAACAACTGAAATGTGGGTACTGATGCAGATTTATCATTCCGTTGCCGTAAATTTTCACATTTGAAACATTTACACAGTCAATGCTTCCCACTAAAACAGCACCGCCGCAAATGTATAAAGAGGAATTGTTTTTCATCTTTAGTGAACAACCGCCTATAAAATGCACACCCGGCAAAAGAATTGCAGAGTTATTTTCAATTGAAATTTCATCCCCATGAATACCGGGGGCAATCAGATTTCCGGAGGGACGTGAAATGGGCTTTTGGGCAAAGATATGCAGATTATGATAAATGTCGTCATTTATTTCAACTGAAATGTTTACGGGCCTATCCAGCTTGAATTTTATTTTTCTCTGCTCGTAGTCAAAATTTATATTAAGGCTTTCGGGACGGATTTTGTAACGCCATGCATAACTTAAAGGGCATTCAATTTCAATTTCCGTTTCATCTTCAAAATCAAATGCTACCATTGAGGCACTTTGCACAGAGTGCATATCAACATACACTCTGTGCACAAAGGCTTCCTCTCCGTTTATGCGTACTATAAAATCCCGACTTTCATCATTGAAATTACTGTCACAGCAATATTTAGGGTAAATGCTCATTGTCTTTTCTCCTGTTTTTAATTCTGTATGGATTTAATTGTAATGCTTTCGCCTCTTTCACCGTGACGGTTTATGGGGGTTATGCGGTAATAGGGCTTTAAATTTGTTATATTGTACTTTTGTGAAACAAGGTTATCTGTTTCAAGCGTGAAAATTTCACCGTCATTTGATGACTCAACCAAAATGTACTTATTGTCAATTCTCTTTTGAATATAAAGAATATTATCCTTAATTTCCCAATCTTTAATGGGGAATGGCTTTAAAAGTGTTTCCTTTTGTAAAACAGCATTTTCATTTTCGGTGGAGCCTAAGTAGTAAGACTGGGGAAAGGGCAAAATTTCACGGCGAAGAAGTGTCCAGTCTTTTCCCTCCGATGCGAAAAACGCCACAGAATGTAAGTCCTTATCAACCAAAAGTTTAAGTTTTACAAAATTACCTTTGGGGAGAGTAAAACATAGTGGACTTAATTTTTCCTGTGAGAAGGTGTAAATAGTGTTTTTACTGCGTGTTCTTATAACAATTTTGTCACCTTCAAAACCTATGTAGGCGTAACGAGCGTTTTCACAAAGGTTTTCACGTGCCATCACGCTTGAATTGGATGTAGCTGACATATCACCATGCACTGCTTTTGCATAAAAATAAAGTGAATCCAATATATTGCGTTCTCTTGCGTGATAGTCGTTTCCTTCACCAAAGTAAACACCCTTTGTGTCAGGGCTTCCTATTTTTACGGCCATAAAACCGCCACACTTTTCAGCCTTAACGGTACATACAGGTGAAGGGATACTTTCGCCATATTTATTTACTGAGGTGACAAAGTATGTGTATTCCAATCCTTCTTTGACAGAGGCATCTTCATACACTGTGTCTTTTGTATTTTTTATAAGAATTCCGTCACGGTAAATGTTATAGCTTTCACCGCTTGATGCTTTCCATGAAAGAAGCGTGCCATTTTGGTGAGTGATAGCTCTGAAATAAGTAACGGAGGAAGGTGTTAAAATTTCGTCATCGGTTTTTATAACTCTGTAGCTGAAAGGTTCAAGAGTAATTTTTTCACCGTTTATCTCAAAAGGAAGTGTGTAAGCCTTTGCGTTTTGGTAGCTTTCACGTGTGGTGTTGCAAGCAATAAAGTATTTATCAATCTTTGTCCAGATTACATCGGGATAGCCTGAATATGGTGTGTCAACTTCATAATTTTCACGAAGAACTGTACCAATACCCTTCTGATACGTAATGCTCTGTTCTTCACCGCAAAGTGCTTGTGGTGTTGAACCGAATTCAAGAAGAGGTTCGGGTCCCCGACAGTAGGAATTTGAACCTGAGGAGTCATAAATAAAGTCCATATTTACATTTTGCTGACGGATAAACTCTCCGCCCTTTGTAAATGCACCGTCAGTTTTAAACTGTGTCAAATGATGTGTGCCGTTCTTTATAATGTGTGCTCTGCCGTAACCTGAAAAGCCACGGCTTCTGTGGTTAAGCTGGGCAAAAATATGTGTATCCTTATCCCTTAGTGACAGATTAAGGTTGTCAATGTCAAAGAAAACGAAGTGTTCCTCTACGGGAAGATTTACATTGTACTTATTAATTGACAAATCCGTATGGGGGAGAAGGTATGTAATATCATCCTTACAAATATCAAGTATTGTTCTGTCAATTCTGAAATCGTTGTAATTGGGCACAAGCTCATCCAATACTCCTTTTAAGTTGCCGTCAAGATTTTGCTGACGGAAGGCATCAAGAGCTTTCTTTGCATAAAGTTTATACTTATCCCAATCTCTTGATTTATATCTTTCACTATGCTCATCCATATGCCTTTTCAAAGATGCAAAAAGCATTGTACGTTTGTCGTGAACTATTGCACCGTAAGCAGGCTTTGAATTCATTGTGGGGTTTCTTTCGTCAATTGCCTGTTCCATAAGCATTATGGGGTTATTGTTTTCGTCTGTACCGGAATAACGCATGAAAAGTCTTCCGTTTATGTTTTCAAGTGCCATTTTCAAAATTTCATCTGACAATTCCCAATCACCGTGATTAAAAGTGCGATACACCCATTCGGGCATATAATTAAGGGTTTCACCGTAGTTGGCAACGTAACCGTTTTCACGGGGCATATACATATGTGTTAAGGGGTAATAGTTTTCACCATAGGGCTTGCGGCGAAGAAAGTCACCCTTTTCGTCTTTGCCCTGGACTGCCTGCCCTGTGCAGACAATGTTTTTAAAATCATCTGTAAAAACAGCCGATTGGTCATGGTGGAAAAGACAGTGATACAAGTCAAGCTCGCGGCCTGATGAGTCAAAAAGAATATGTTCCCCAAGCCATGGTGCTATGCCTAAGGCTTCCTTTAAAATGCGGTCACATTTTTCTTTGCCGATATAGTATTTGCTGCCTATAACACCAAGACCTGCCATAGATTTCCATGCACCCTCATATGTATAGTACGTCTGGTTAAATATATAGCTTTGTCGTGCGGAAGCAAAGTCAAAGTTTGCCTTTAAACATAATTCCCAGGCTTCTTTTTTTGTTCTCTTACCATCAAAGGGTGATGCGAGATATTCTTGGAATTTGTCCTTGTCAAGGAGCTTTTCTATTATATAAAGCCCCTGACCCAATTCCCCGTAGTAACCGCCCCAGTCACTTTGGTGAGAAGTTCTTAGCAAACTTTGAGGGTTTTCAAAATAGTCCTTTACGTAAAGGTTTATACAATTCAAAATTAAGTCACATGCTTCACTCTTATCCTCTAAGGGGCAATAAGGCTCAAAAAGCATCATACAGAAGTGGCGGAATTCTTCAACATATTTTGTGATGGAGAGCTTTTCCCCACGGCGTAATTTTTCAAGTGAATTGTTAAAATATTCAACCTGTTTTGCGATGTATTTATCAGAAAAAGCCTTTGCATCATTAATGGAGAAATCCTCCGATTTTTTTATGGTAACACCTGTTTTGTTTTCCGGCAGGTCAAAAGACGGGCAAAGGGTTGAATAAGCCTCAAAAATTTTGCCGTTAACCTCATAAATGTCATCATAAGGCTCGCCCTGCCTGAGTGAAAGTGTTATCTCATGTTTGTTTTTTGTACACCAGATGGGAATAGCTGTAGTTACATAAAAGTAGTTTGCAGGGTTAAAGGAACCGTAACAAAGATTTAATGCTTCAAAATCACCGCATTTTGCATAGCCTAACTGCTTGCCGTCAATGTACAAAAATATTGGTGTGTATTTATCGGAGGAGTGTAATTTTAAAGAAAAATAGTTTTGTTTATATGGGTCAACCTTAATTTTAAATGTTACTTCACTTGTAAAGCGTGAAGGAGGATTTGTGGGAAGAAGCTTTATCCCACCTCCTTGAACAGATGTAAAATCACCTGTAATTTCATGCTGTTTTTCACTTTGTGAATTTCCGAAAATAATAGTGTCAGTCATAATAACCCCTCTATTTTAATTAGTTCTTTTAAATCCCATAAGAAGAGAAACTGCCTCGGCAAAATAGTAATCCCCGTATATAATAGGCAGCTGTCCCTTTTCAAGCTGATAGCTTTCACTGCCCATCTGAACTATGGTGTCCTCATTATCCGACCAATCACAGAAACGGCGGTCTGTTTCCTTGATAATTTTAATAGCCTTATCAAGATACATTCTGCCTTCGTTTTCGTCAAGCTCTCTTGCTATTGTAATCATACCGCAAGAAGCAATAACACCCGCTGTAGTATCATATATGACAGGCGTTTTGGGTGCACGAAAATCACTTACAGGGATGTAATCTTCTCCTAAAGCGGCAATGAAGTAATTGGCAGTTTTCTTTGCCGCATCAAGATACCTGATTTCCTTTGTATGTAAATAACTTTGTGCAAAGCCGTATATTGCCCATGCCTGACCACGTGACCATGATGAACCTTCACCATAGCCCTGACCGCCTAAGGTTTTTAAAAGCTCACCTGTATTTGTGTCGTGTACACAAATGTGGTTTACGCTTCCGTCGGGACGGATATGGTCACGAAGTGTCATGTCTGCATGAGTCATGGCAATATCTTTATAATTTGAAACATTAAGTTCATCCGATGCCCAATAGAGAAGGGGAATATTCATCATACAATCTATAATTGTCCAGCCTGTGCGGTCAATACCGTTCTCATCGTTCCACGCACGGATAAAACCGCCTTTTGGCATAAACCTCGCCGCTAACATATCAGCGGCAAAAAGTGCACGGGTACGGGCTGTATTATCCCCCGTAAGGCGGTAATCAGCTCCTGAAGAAAGATGCCACATAAACCCTACATCGTGGTGGAGTCCGTCACGGTTTTTAAATGCATTATCTAAAATATTTTGTGCATTGCGTGCAGTTTTAAGATATAATTCTTTCCCTGTGCCATTATACATAAGAAGGCAAAGCCCCGGCCAAAAACCGTTAGTCCACCATGTTATGTCTTTTTCTGCCATGTTATCATGTTCACCGTTTACACTTGTGTAGGGGATTTTGTCAAAACTTTTTACTGCGGTTTTAGAAAGCTTCCTGTCAAGCTTTTCCCATATTTCTTTTATCTCAGTCACGTTAATTACCTCCGTTATTTTCTTTTCTGTATGCTGAAGGGGACTTGCCCATGTATCGTATGAAAGCCTTTGTAAATTTTGACTGCTTATCATAGCCCACAATATTTCCGATTTCTCCTATGGAAAAATCGCTTCGTTTTAAAAGCTCCAGTGCCATCCCCATATGTTGGTCAAGGATATACTGCTTTGGGGATATGCCCATCTTTTTTGAAAATATGCTACTTAGATAATTTCGTGATATATTAAGGTAATTACATACATCGCTAACAGTTGTGTCTTTTCCGATGTTTTCACCGATATATGAAATTGCCTTTTCCACATATATGTCGGATGTACTCATGTTCTGTACATCTTCGATGAAAAGTGTATCGGCAAATGCCCAGAATTTACTCATAAGCTGTGCATTTCTCATTTCGCCCGTTTCAACCAAATCCCATATAGCCTTGCCTATTTTGCCGTCACTATCATCTATTATGGGGTTTTGGGGCGAAAGAAGGGAAGAAAGAAGTAAATTTTTTGTACCGTTTCCGAAAAATTCAATCCATGTGTATTCAAAAGGATCGTGGCTGTCGGCAATATAGTTTGCAATTTGCCCGGGGAAAATAATGAACCCTTGGTTTTTTGAAACTTTAATTGTCCTTCCGTCTACATTTAATACGCCCTTTCCCGAATGAACGTAATGAAACAGCACATTTGTCCATATATGGGGCTTTTCGCAAAAATCACCATCGCATTTTCTGTAACCATATTGAACTACGTTGAAATCAAGGTTGTTTTTTTGATAAACACGAAAATTCTTATGATTCATAACATACCTCTTTGTAATTATTTTAAAATTTCAGCAGTTTTTGTGTTTTCACGCCAAGTAACAGTGGCACCTAAACCTTCGGCAATAAAACGTACAGGGACTAAAATTCTGCCGTTAATAACGGTGGGTGATGCATCCAAGGTAAAGGTTTCTTCGTTAATGGAGGCAACATTACTGTCAAGTGTTATGGAAACTGTGGTTTCACCTAATGTACATTTTGCAGTTTTAGTTTCATCATCCCAAAGGACTTCTGCCCCCATTTTTTCAAACACCTGTCTAAGGGGAACAAGCATCCTTCCGTTTTCAATTACCGGGGAAACATCACCTGTGCAACGTATTCCGTTTACTGTTACGTAAAGTGTACCTTCGTTAGTGTCGTAAGGAGGGGTAATATCCTTTTCTTCTACAAGCTCAAAGCTCCACTGCTGGTTATGTGTTCCAAGGTATCTGTACTGGATAATACCTGCACCGTCCTCTTTTGAAACATTTAAAACATCTAAAGCCTTGGAGGCGTGAAGGGCAGTTATTCTGTAAAATCCGTCCCCTGTTTTGATAAATGCAAACTTTTGGCTGTTTTCACCTGTATAATCGGAGCAAATGAGGTTTGCCAAAGGGTCGTGAGAAGAATTTTCAATTCCCAATGATTTCCCCGTTACTGTATTCGTAATTGTGTAAACACCGCCGCCTAAATGGGCAATGCACCAATTGTTGTTACCCTCTGAGGCGTACTGAGCAATATTGCCGTCTTTTTCAGATATATATTTACCGCTGTGGCGAGCTGAAATCTTGTATACGCCCTCTTTGATGGGGCCTTCAATGGGAGTGGCTTTAGTGCCTGTGTTTTTATCACGTGTGTAAAGAAGCGTGCCAAAGCCTGTCTGGTCAAATGTAGAAGCATGACCTCCGGGGCCGCCTTCAGTGCCGATAATATCCATTCTCATCTTTACATTTGGCATATCATAGCCCATACGATTTGCATAGTGATTATAAATCATAGCCCATATGGGACGAATTTCGCCTCTGCCTGCATTTGACACAACATTTTGCGAAGAATATTCACCCTTTGTGCCTGTGCCCCATTCGTACAATTCAAAGGGCATTTCAATTCCGTTGTTATAGCCTGCCACATATTCTGCCGCATACATGAAGCGGTTGTCGGCATAGCCGTACAAATCGTCACCCTGGTTCCATGCCATTTCGCAAATAGATGCCATAAGACCTATTGCAAGGTTACAGTGACCTTGGTCACGGCCCGATTCCTGTTGCTGGGCAAGAGAACCATCGAACACATGGGGAATAGCATTGTAGATTGAGCCATTTCCGGCACCGTTTATGTAATAATCAATACCTGTCTGATAAATGTCTTCTCTGTCGCAGAAAATACCTATTGCAACTGTTGCCGCCATATTTGCCAGATCCCAGTTTGACCAGTAATTTGTTATGTAGGCATCGTTGTGGTCACGGCCGTATTCATTTGAAACAAGAAATCTTTCGCAAAGGGGCTTGTAAAATACGTTTATCAACATATCCTGCATGGCTGTTAAGTTAAAATCAGGGTGGTCACGCATTAACTCAGCCGCATTTGCCATTTGGTAGCCATAAAGCCCTGCCGCTAAGTATCTGTCGGCATTGCCTGTAACAGTTTTTAATGTAGATGACCAGGCGTTTAAAATTTCCACTGCAGTTTTGCCACATTCCTCGTTACCTTCAAGGTGGTAGCGAAGTGCATTCTGATAGGCTTTTGCCGCATCCTGATAAAGCTGTGCGAAATTCTGACCGTTGCCGCCACGAACGATTGTCTCAGTTGCACGGTTTGTAACAGTGCTTTGAGCAAACTGGCTTGATTTTAACATGTTCCAACCGTCAACATAGGGTTGTTCACCTTTTGTTATACATTCGGAAATCCTTGCAAGATCTTCAATTGTATGAAGTGCACCGGGATGAACAAATGTCTTACCCTCCCGGGCATGAACAATAGTAATGCAAGATGCAAGCATTACAAAACATAAAATAACAGAAACTAATTTTTTCATGGTAATCCTCCTTTTGTGTTATAATCTAATTGTAACACAAACTTTTCAAAATGGAATACATAAAAACGGACAAAAAGTAATAACAATGTACCGAAATGTAATATAAAAAGCAAAACTGATTGATATTAATAAAAGAAAATATATAATAATAAGTGAAAGTATTTGCCATTTGGCACATAAGGAGTAAAATTATGATTACAAACCCAGTTATAAGAGGATTTAACCCCGACCCTTCAATAATTCGTATAGGGGAGGACTATTATATTGCAACCTCAACCTTTGAATGGTGGCCCGGCATTAATATTTATCATTCTAAAGATTTGGTAAACTGGGTCTTACATTCAAGACCATTAAACAAAAAAAGCCTTCTGGATTTAACAGGCGTGCCTGACGGCGGAGGCATATGGGCACCTTGCCTGACCTTTGACGGTGAAAAGGTTTATCTTGTGTTTACCGTTGTAAAAGAGCGTGGACCTATGATGCAAACCGATAATTATATTATAGAAACAGATGACATAAACGGTGAATGGTCAGATAGGGTTTATCTTAATTCCATAGGTTTTGACCCATCACTCTTCCATGATGATGACGGCAGAAAGTATCTGATAAGTTTAGAAAATCATTACGAAAAAGGCAAAAGGTTCAACGGCTTGTATATTGAAGAATATGACTTCCGTGAAAAGAAACTTATTGGGGGAAGACGGCTTCTTTATAAAGAACCAAAGGGCGAATTGGTGGAAGGTGCACATTTATACAAAAAGGACGGTTATTATTATCTTTTAAAAGCACAGGGCGGCACAGGCGTTAGGCATAGTGCACAAATGGCAAGAAGTAAAAACCTCTTTGGTCCTTGGGAAGAAGATTGCAAAATACTTCTCCATGCAAGAGACGACGAAACACTTCCGCTTCAAAAAGCAGGGCACGCAGATATTGTTGAAACTGCTAAGGGTGATTTGTATATGGTACACCTTGCATCCCGTGGGCTGTATTCGGTATGCGGAAGAGAAACATGTCTTCAGCGGATAGAATGGAAGGATGGCTGGCTAAGGCTGAAACAGGGCGGAAGCTACCCCTATGTAAATGTGCTTACTAAAGGGGAAATGGAACAGAAAGAAAAAATACATTATGATTTTACAAATAAAGAAAGCCTTTCCGATTTCCAGTCCCTTCGTGATGATTTAACAGACAAAATATCTTTTTCGGATAAGGGAATGACCCTTAAAGGGGGAAGCGGATTAAACAGCCATTTTGACCAGTCACTTATTGCAAGGCGTGTGGACGAAAAGGATATAACTGTTTCAACAAGTGTTTTATTTGATGCGGACAATGACAGGCATATGGCAGGGCTTGTGTTTATCTATGACACCTCCCACTGGCACTATCTTTATGTAACTAAAAAGGACGGACAAACAGTGTGCAAAGTGCTGTCCTGCGACGACAGAAAACTGATTTATTATGATAATGAAATTAAAACCGACAATGATTCAGTCCATCTTTCCGCAAAACTTAAAGACAACAAAATAACCTTCTTTGCGGGTGGAAACATGGTGGCGGATAATATTGATGCATCAATACTTACAGATGAACATGTTTATCTGGGCTTTACCGGTGCCATGGTTGGAGTAAACTGCATTGACACTGAAAAAAGAGAAAAATCGGCAATCTTCAAATGGTTTGAATATGAAGTTAATGATAGGTAAAAAGATGATTTGACAATATTAAATTCTGATTATATAATAATTTCATAATATACAGATTGGAGAATCTAACTATGAAAAAAAGATTGTTTGCTTTGGTTGTGACTCTTGTAATTGTATTGTCCTCATTAACTGCCTATGCGGAAATACAAGTAAAATTAGACGGTCAAAAACTGAATTTTGATGTTCCGCCTGTTATGATAAATAACAGAACAATGGTACCCTTCAGAACAATATTCGAGGCAATGGGTGCCGACGTAGCATGGTACGGCGAAGAAATGATGGTTTATGCTAAGCTAAATGGTACAGAAATTTTTCTGAAAATAGGAGAACCTTTTATTGTTGTAAATTATGAAATTCTATCTCTCGATGTAGCTCCTGTTATAGTAGATAACAGAACACTGATTCCCTTAAGAGCAGTGTCTGAAGTGTTTAATATGGAGGTTCAATGGGATCAGGCAACGCAGACTGTAACAATTAACAGCAATTATAATCAGTTTGATTTTCCTGATGATAAAGAGAGCCTTGAAAAGCAGGTGTTAAACCTTGTAAACAAATTCAGAACAGAAGTAGGATTAACCCCTCTTGAATGGGATGATGCCCTTGCCGATGTTGCAAGAATGCACAGTGAGGATATGGTAGAAAGAGGCTTTTTTGACCATTATAATCCTGACGGATATTCGCCATTTGACAGGATGGAAAAATACGGAATTAGTTATATGTCTGCCGGGGAAAACATTGCCGCCGGTCAAACAACTGCGGAATCTGTTATGAATTCCTGGATGAATTCCCCGGGGCATTATGCAAATATAATGAATACAAGCTATAAGAAGATGGGTGTGGGAATTGCATACGGCGGAAGCTACGGAATTTATTGGACACAGTGCTTTACA
>JBJDXJ010000010.1:0-19330 GCA_051866635.1 Clostridia bacterium
ATATACTACCTTTCCGCACAAAATCGGAAAATGCTTACATTTTCCGATTTAAAGTTTTATTTATTTACTTGAAATATCTGTTGAAGGAGCAAAAAGAGGACTGATAGATTCATCTTCGTAAATTTTTTCAATTGCATCGGCAAAAAGCTTTGCTACTGAAATTACCTTTATGTTTTCAGCCTTCTTCTCTTCGGGAAGCTCAATGGTATCAAGAACAACCAATTCCTTAATGGGAGAATCTGCAATTCTCTCCATTGCGGGACCTGAAAGCACAGGATGTGTACAGCAAGCATAAACTTCCTTTGCACCTCTGTCTATAAGTGCCTTTGCACCGTGAGTAATAGTACCGGCAGTGTCAATCATATCATCAACCAGGATAACCCTTTTATCCTTAATATCGCCGATAATATTCATAACTTCACTTACATTTGGTCGAGGCCTGCGTTTATCAATAATTGCAATAGGCGTATCAATAATTCTTGCAAAGTTTCTTGCCCTTGTAACACTACCGAAGTCTGGAGAGACAACAACAACATCTTCCATTGATTCAAACTTATTAAGATAATAAGGTGCAAGAAGAGGAACACCCAAAAGGTGGTCAACGGGAATATCGAAAAATCCCTGAATTTGAGCTGCGTGAAGGTCCATAGTAAGAACCCTTGTTGCACCGGCAGCCGTAATAAGATTTGCCACTAATTTAGCTGTAATCGGATCTCTCGCTTTTGCTTTTCTGTCCTGTCTTGCGTAGCCAAAGTAAGGCATAACCGCAACAATTCTGCCGGCAGATGCACGTTTGCAGGCATCAATCATTACCAAAAGCTCCATAAGATGATCATTTACAGGGTCACATGTGGACTGAATAATGAATACATCGCTGCCACGGACGGTTTCATCTAAGTTTACAAAGATTTCGCCGTCAGAGAATTTACCCACTTTATTTGCCGAAAGAGGCAAATTAAGATGATTGGCAATACTTGCCGCCAGATTAGGGTTGGAATTTGCTGAAAAAATCTTGATGTTCTTTGAATTGTGTAACATTACTGCTCCTCCGTTTAATGCTTTTACTTTTGTCGTTTGTCCTTCCAGTTGTTCTTTATTACCTGCCTGCTTCTTGCAATGGCAAGTGCATTTTCAGGCACTTCATCGGTAATAGTAGAACCTGCGGCAACATAGGCATTATCGTTTATAGTAACAGGTGAAACAAGGTTCGAGTTACAACCGATAAATGCATTATCGCCAATAGTTGTTTTATATTTATTTTTACCGTCATAATTAACGATAACTGTACCACAGCCAAAATTAACATTACGACCAACAGAGGCATCGCCGATATATGTCAGATGACTTACCTTCGTGCCGTCGCCCAAAGTTGCATTTTTAAGCTCTACAAAATCTCCAACCTTACAATCAGAACCGACATTGCTGTTGGGTCTTAAATATGCATACGGCCCCACATGTGTTCTTTCGCCTACACAGCTGTCCGTTATGGTGGAATGATAAACATCACAACAATCCCCTACTGTGCTGTTTGATATACGGCAATCGGGTCCGACTAAAACATTTTTTCCGATTACACTACCTTTTTGAAGCATGGCACCGGGATACACCACCGAATCCTGCCCTATTGTAACAGTACAATCAATATAAGTATTATCCAAATCAATTATGGTCACACCGTTTAAGGCGTGCTGTGTGTTTATTCTCTTACGCATAACACTCTCTGCACAAGAGAGCTGAACCCGGTCATTTACGCCTGAGATTTCAACAGAATCTTCAACTGTAAATGCTCCTACCTTCAGATTTTTGTCTTTCATAACAGCAATTGTATCTGTAAGGTAATACTCACCCTGAGCATTATCGTTTGTGATAAAATTCAAAGCGGATATAAGGTGCTTTGAATTAAAGCAATACATACCTGAATTGATTTCACAAACCTTCTGTTCGTCTTCTGAAGCATCCTTTTGTTCAACAATGTATGAAACATCGCCCTTTTCATCACGTATAATTCTTCCGTACCCGAAAGGATTATCAATTACAGAAGTGAGCACCGTGCAAGCATTTTTGTTTTCTTCATGCATTTTCATGGCAGAAGAAAGGGTTAATGCTGTAATTAAAGGCGTATCTCCCGCCAGAACAAGTATGTTTTCGGAGTTTTCGATAAATTCCTTTGCCTGCATAACTGCATGACCTGTTCCCTTTTGTTCCGCCTGGGTAACATAAAGTGCTTTATCTCCAACAGCCGCTTTTACCATTTCAGCCTTATGTCCAACTACAACACAGCATTTGTCAATACCGGCTTTTATCGCTTCATCGATTACGTGGTTAACCATTTCTTTACCGCAAACTTCAAAAACAACCTTGGACTTTTCTGACTTCATTCTCTTCCCTTCGCCTGCCGCAAGGACAACAAGAGAAAAACTCATATAAACATCTCCTATAAATTTGTTTAACAACACCAAGAAAAAAGGCAAGCAAAGAAAGGCTTGCCTTTTTTAACAAGCTAATTAAGCATTCCTCTCCTTCAGAGCTTCCTCATACTTTTCCAAAATGGCACTCTGAAGTGTTTCGCGGAACTGGCTTGTAATGGGATGAACAATATCCTTATACTCACCCTCTGCGTTTTTTCTGCTGGGCATAGCTACAAACATTTTTTCAACGCCTTCTATAACCTTGATGTCATGAATAACGAGCATGTCATCAAGAGTTACAGAAACAATAGCCTTCATTTTCCCGCCTGTAGCCATGTTTCTTATCCTGATATCTGTGATTTTCAAAATTATTCCCTCCTAAAATTCTTTAATCAAGTTGTAAAAATACCCTTGATTTTTTATCCATAATTGTATAATATCAAAGTAGTGAGAATTTTTCAATAGTATTTGTTAAATTTTTTTGATATAATATTTAAGAAATATTGTTTTGTGGAGGAAAATGATATGATTTCTAATATGCTATGTGAAGGTGCAAGGATTCATTTTATCGGCATAGGCGGCATCAGCATGAGTGCCCTTGCAAGAATTTTAATGGAAGACGGATGCATTGTATCAGGTTCTGATTCAAAGGAAAGTAATTTAACTAAACAGCTTGAGGCCTGTGGTGCTGAAATTTTCATAGGACACAGTAAGGAGCATATAACAAATCAGGATATTGTTGTTCATACTGCCGCAGTAAAATCCGACAACCCGGAAATTATTGCCGCAAAGGAAAAGGGCATTACCGTAATTGACCGTGCCAAGCTCTTAGGTGCCATTATGAAACGCTATGATGTTCCCGTTGCGATTTCAGGCACTCACGGAAAAACAAGTACAACAGGAATGATTTCACAGATTTTTCTTACGGCGGGAAAAGACCCTACAGTTACAATCGGTGGCGAGCTTGACGTTATAGGCGGCAATCTGCGTGTTGGTAAAAAGGAATATTTTATAGCTGAAGCATGTGAATATCACAGAAGCTTTTTACAGTTTGAACCTCGTTACAGTCTTATTTTGAATATAGAAGCAGACCATCTTGATTACTTTAAGGATATTGACGATATCATTGAAGCTTTCGGCAGTTTCGCAGACAAAACATCTGAAAACGGAAGTGTAATCGCCAACGGTGATGATGCAAATGTAAGAAAGGCACTCTCTTACACCAAAAAGCAGGCTGTAACCTTCGGCGTTAATTCTGACTGCAACTATAAAGGTGTAAATATACAATATGACAAACTCAATTGTGCTACCTTTGACATATTGAAAAACGGAAAGCATTATACAACTGTCACCTTGTCGGTACCGGGTGTACACAGTGTTTATAACGCTCTTGCCGCATTTGCAACAGCAGATGTGTGCGGTATCGATAAAGATTTGATAACAGAAGCTTTGCATGAATTTGTTGGTGCTCACAGACGTTTTGAAAAGAAGGGCTATTATAACAACGCATTGATTGTAGACGATTACGCCCACCACCCTTCTGAAATCAATGCAACTCTTTCAACTGCATCAAAGATGGATTTTGAAAAAATATGGTGTGTTTTCCAGCCCCACACTTACACCAGAACAAAAATGCTTTTTAATGACTTTGTAAAAACATTTAAGAGCAATACCGCAAAGGTAATAATAACAGATATATACGCCGCAAGAGAAAAGGATACAGGTCTTATAAGTGCCAAAGATTTGGCAGATGAAATCCCGGGAGGCATATATTGCGGTTCCTTTGAAGAAGTTAAGGATTTTCTTCGTAAGAACATCTCCCCCAATGAACTTGTTATTACCATGGGCGCAGGTGATGTTTACAAAATAGGCGAAGAACTTTTACGTGAGGAAATGTAGTATGAAAAATATAGATTTAACTGCTGCTCAATTAAAAAACGTTGTCTTAAATGACAATATATACAGCTTTTCAAAAGATGGCGGCGAACTTCTGTGGCGTGGTGAAAAAGGGACTATTTGTTCTTATCCATGTAACAGAGAAGAATACATCGTTTTCGAAGTTACAAACCTTGGAAATTTTTCAACAAGTGTTACTTTGAATTTCTGGGATACCGATAATTCAAGCAGTAATATTACAGTTAAAATAGGGCTTCTCCCATTGGTAAAGACTGTTGTTTCATTGAAGGAGGAATCTTCCGAAGGCGGCGTTCTTTTCTTAAAAAGAAAACCCGGAAGATTAAAGACCGTTGTACTGGGAACACCTGTAAAGCTTAAAAACTTGACAGGTTTTTCTTTCGGTGTAGCCCCCTCTCCCTGTGATGTTTCCATCGAAATTCACAGTGCGTATATTTCCGAAACTGAACCTGAGTATACTGTTCCAAACGTAAAGCTTGTTGACAGTTTGGGACAGAAAAAAATTACAAATTGGGTTGGCAAAACAAAAGATGAAGACGAGATGAAAGATTATCTTTTGAAAGAATATGAAAAAGAAACAAAGCCATTGGAAGGTTTTTCTCCCTATGGCGGTTGGCTTAACAAAAAATTTGAGGCTACAGGTTTCTTTGCCTTGGAAAAGGACAACGGTCGCTTTTGGTTAAAGGACCCTGAGGGTTATGCTTTTTTCAGTTGCGGATTAGACTGTGTAGGTGTGGACGGTGATTGTAATTTGACAGGTATAGAGTCTTTTTGCGAATACCTGCCCGATAAAAACACCCCCGGATGGGTAAAGAACACCAATAACGGCGAAAGCTTTTTCAGCTGGCATAAGTATAATCTATATCGCACATTCGGTGAAAACTGGTACGATGCATGGACAAAGATTACAAAGCGTCGCCTTATTGAATGGGGCGAAAATACAGTTGCATGTTGGAGTGACATGAACTTTATAAAAAATTCACGTCTCCCCTATGTACATATTTTGCACGGTTTCCCCCATACTTCTAAAAACATTTTCAGGGATTTTCCCGATGTTTTCAGTGAAGAATATAAAATTGAAAGTGAAAAATGGGCAAAGCAACTTGAAGATTTAAAAAATGATAAAAATATGATAGGCTACTTTATGAGTAACGAGCCTAACTGGGCATTTGCAGACAATATAAATATTGCCCAAGTTACACTTGAAAGTGAAGAAAATTTTAAGTCAAAGGATTTCATTATAAATGCTTTAAAGGCGAAGTATGAATTTATTACAAGTCTTAATACTGCATGGAATACGGATTTTGCCTCTTTCAGCTCCTTGTATGATCCTTTGGATGAAGCTGTTTTAAATGACACGGCAAAAGATGACTTGTACGAAATCACTTCGGAAATGATTCGTGAATTTATAAAGGTTCCCGCCCTTGCACTCAGAGAGGTTGACAGTAATCATCTGAATTTAGGTATGCGTTATGCATGGGTTGCAAATAAACGTGTTACGGCGGGCTGTGAATATTTTGATGTATTCTCGTTTAACTGTTACCGTCACGACCCATATGACAGTATACAGAACATTGTAAATTTAACTAATATGCCCGTTATTATAGGCGAATTTCACTTTGGTGCTCTTGACCGTGGGCTTGATGCTACAGGTATACAGGCTGTTGCAAGTCAAAAAGACCGTGCTAAGGCATATCGCTATTATATGCACCGTGCGGCATCTCACCCATACTGTTTGGGTGCACATTATTTCACACTTAATGACCAAGGTTATTTAGGCAGATTTGATGGTGAAAATTATCAGATAGGCTTTGTTGATGTTTGCAATAAGGAATATCCCGAAATTACAGAAAGTGCAAAATTGACCCATAAAGAGGTTTATGCCGTTGCAAACGGTGACCTTTCACCAACAGATGAAAAACCTGTAGAAATTAATTCAATATGCTACTAAAAGAAAAGCTCCGCTATCTGGAGCTTTTCTTTTAGAACGGAAACGGAGAGCATTTCTGCTCTCCGCTTTTAATTTAATTAAGCGTTCCTTCAATAGGTGTCATAATCGGTTTAAGCGAATCTTTAGATTTCCATACAAATGCCTTGTATGTTACTGCATTTGCAACTGTTTTGTCAATAGTCACTGAAATCTGTTCATCACTGCCTGATTTTGACTCGACCTTAACAATACTACCGTCAACATCATAATAAGCAACTGTAACTGTTGCATTTTCGCCATCGAAGGAAGTGTATACAGCACTGTCGCCCACTAATTCAAACTTAGTAACCTTTTCTGTTGCTGTTTCAACGATAAGCTCGGGAACAAAGGTTGTATTTTCGGAATCATAGATAATATACTGCTGATCCACTGTTGTAAATACTGCAAAATTAATACTTGCACTTTCTTTGATGTAATCTGTAACGTCAAAGGTCATATAAGTGCCATCATAACTACCTGCACCTATAGGCTCTGACGGAAGTGCAAAGCCTGATACATTGCCTCGTGACCAAATTTCAGGCAATGTATCTGCCGTATAGATTGCCGCACCGTTTGTACCGTTAGAGGAGTTGACGTGAAGCTTAACTTCTGCCTTTGTAACAACTGCACCTACAGGTACACTTACCTCAAAGCACATAACACCTGCACGCTTATACCATCTGTTATCTGTCATAAGACGGTTAGGATAATCGCTTCCCGATTCGCTTGCAAAGTCCGTAAGTGAAGAGTCTGTTGCAGAACGCAAGGAGTCACCCTTTGTTGCATTATATGTTGTTTTGTTCAATACAGCTTCTGTATAAATAACATTTACAACAATATCGCTTCCATCAGCTACAGCACCAAGACCTTTTATTTCCTTAAAGAGATAAGCTGTTGAAGCTGTTTCAATAACAGTTTCATACTTAATCTTGCTTTCAACAAGTATTTCACCAATAAGAAGTGCAGTTTTACTGCTTTCAGTGATAGAATTACCCTTATCGTCAACGTAATTTATGGTAACTTCACTTGCTTCGCTGTCAAGTGCCAAAATCTCGTCTTCTGTAAGTGCATAATTGAATATCATAAAATCGTCAATATAGCCGTTGAAATATTCGCCACTACCCCAGTTTGCCTTACCGATTTGGAAAATTGAATTATTGCCCAAAATATCGGAAAGTTTATAGCTTGATGCAAGTGTAGTCTTTTCACCATCAACATACAGGGTTGTCTGATCCTCTTCAATTACAAGGGCAAATTTCTGCCATTCGTTCTGTTTTGTTGCAGTTTCAATACAATTAGGTCTGGAGCCTGAGTTGTTATATCTTTCGATTTTAATGCTGGTACCCCAGTTAATAACACCAACATAGTGTTCATTATTATAGGATTGTGCATTACTGTCCGGTGCCATAAATACTGACCATGATGTAGATGTTCCGGGAATTTTTGCATAAAATACGATAGTTACTTCATCAAGTCCCGTAAGAAGTGCATTTCCGTCAGCATCTGTGATGTTAAGATAATTTGCACCTGTGCCGTCAAAATGCAAGCTCTTTCCACGCATAGCCTCGTCAGAAAGAATATTTTTGCCTGTAGCTGTAGCCTTAGCATACTTTGTGGCAAAGCCTGTTTCCTCGTCATCAAATGTGAAATGAGCGAGCTTGCCGTCAAATTCTTCTGCACTATCTACATAAACAAGCTCAATCACATTTTCGGAAATTTTAGCAGATACTATGATAACATCGTCTGCATTATTAGAGTAGTTATAAACCTTGGATTCATAAATAATGCTGGACTTAGCATATTTACTGCCGTCAAATTCTTCTCCTATGCTTACTTCTACTGTTTCTTCTTCAGCGAGAGAAGTTCCGTTTTCTGCGACATGCTTAACAGTTACAAGACCAACTTTGTTATAAACTGCACTGATTGTGTTTTCTCCCCGTACGGTCTTGCAGCTTAATGTAGAATTTTTCTCATCTAACACAAAGTATTCGTCATTATAAATAATAGTTTCGGGTGCTTTGTAAATATAGATTTCGCCCTCACCTATCTCTTCTGTGATAGAATTTGCAATTGTATTGCCGATATCTTCAATAAATTCAACAGTAACAATTGTTGCAACTGCATCCTCATTTACGATTTCTTCAAGCTCATAAAGTTCAAAATCACTAAGGTAAAGTCTGCCTGTATCAGTCCATGCAAAGAAACTGAGCATTATGTGCTCTGCATCTTCGGGAGCGTTGAACACAAATTCCTTATGGTTCATGCCTTGATTGTACAAGTCATCTGCTCTTGTGACACTGCCTCCGATTTGCTCGTTTGAGGCTTCTGAAGACCATGAGTTCATACCACCGTAAGTATTATAGTTGTAGTATGAAAGTCCGTTAAAGTTTCCATATACAGGAGAGCCTTTTGTCAATACAGCGGCAGACATCTGTGCATTGCCGGTTGTAGCTTCTGTTGCGTAAGCATAATAGGACAAGTAATAGCTCTTTCCGCCTTCAATAGGAACAAATCGTCTCAATGTAGATGCTGCACTACCACCTGCACTGGCAGTATTTGTGAGAGACATAGACTCTCCGTGGGCATTTTGGGAAGATACTGTACCTGAGTACTGTGCACCTTCGGAAGCATTTGTCCAATCTGTTGTGCCGTCAGAAAAATCACCGTTTGTAATAATATTTTCACCAACAATGTTGTATTCCTTGCCGTTAAAGCTTATGTCACCGCTACCTGCAATATCAGTACTTCTTACGGCATAAACAACACCGTCAACTGCATTAAAGGGAATTTCTTCACCGTTTAATGTAACGGAGGTAATACCGTCCATTGTAATAGCAATGGCGTTTTCGGTATCTGCCACAAGATTTTTGCTTTCAATTTCAAGAACACCGTCTGCTACACTAAGTGACATTGCTGTGATTGTGTTTTCGCTTTCAATCAGGCCTGAAATTTTGCTGCCATCAACGATTGCAATGAAATCTTCATCTTCGGTAACATATGCCATTTTAGCATCTGTTTCATAACCTGAGAATGCACCTGTTGCACTATCATTATTCTTGACATAGTAGTAGCTGTGCTTATTATCAATTGTAATTTCAATAGCTGTATTATCGTTTCTTCCTGCGGAACGGTCTGATATTGTAACAACTTTATTTTCTCCCGGCTTTTGGGGATAAAGAATTGTGTCAAAAGTAACAGTAGAGCCTGTTTTTGAGTATGAAGCATACTTACTTGACGCAACCAAGCCATAGTCGGCACTGTGGAAACCGTCACGAATAAGTGCACTGTCGCTACCTGCATTTGCGATAGTAATGTTTGCTTCGTTATAGAAGTTTGTTGTAGCCACATTATCTTTCATTTCTGCATTTGACGAGGGCATAAAGTGCCAGTTTTGGCGGTATTCGCGGCTACTTGAGCCTGTGACATAATCTGTGACAATACTGTAGCCGTCTTTGAGGTACATTACATTTCTTGTGTGTGTTGTGCCGGAGTAACCTGTTTGGACAGATGTGCCAAAGTCAAAGGAATTAGTATTTACCGCATATTCCAAGGGCTTTGCGGCGTTTGCATGTGACGCCATAGATACGCCTACTGCTTCAATTGTATTATGTGCTGAAGCATATCTGAGGTCGTTGTAAATTGTGTTAAAGTTTGAATAACTGTAACGTCCGCTGTCAACCAAAAGTGGCTTTCCGTAAGCGTACATAACAATACTGTTGCTGTCGGGATGTGCATGACCGTCAAAGGGATTGTTATTCAGTTGCATATAAACAGCTTCATCGGGGTTCCAGCTGTTACGCATAATCATCGTGTTGGCATTATGATAAGTGCTTGAATAATATTCAGGGTCATTATCATCTGTTCCGTTTACAAAGGCATTGATTATAGAGTCGCTACCATAAAAGTCAGCCAAATCACTAAATACGCTCATTCTGTCACGGTAGTTAGAGTCACCTATGTTTGTATCATAGCCATCGGGATAAATGCTCTCTAAAGCAAATCTTGCCGCATAACGGAGCTTTTCTGTAAAGGTTTTATCCAAAGGTCTGCCGTTTAATTCAGCCATTCTTGCACAGTCACCGAATAGCTCAACGCACCATACGGCGTAGGCAGGTCCTGCTTCGGCAAAGCTCATGTCTTCTTTAAAAAGAAGGTCCAAGGTGTAATTAATATTGCCTTCGAGTTTGCTTCTCCAAGTTGAGTAGTTCTTAAATTCGGGGAAATATTCATTACCCTTGAAAAATCCTGCGTTTGCAACAATTCTCCAGTTGCTCCACCAATAGCTGCCATTTGTAATGTCAAGCCCTGCAAGATAGTTACAGTCGCCCCACATAAAGGATATTATATTGCATACCTTATCGGGATTATTCTGTACAGCAGGTGTGTCAATAAGTGCATCTAAAACATCAACCCAGCGGTTTAATCTTTCACCTGTTTCAAGTGTACGGTTGTAGCCGTAGCTCTTTTGTGTGGCAAAAGCGTCCATAAGTTCAATTAGCTTCTCACCGAAAACTGAACCGTCGGGATAAAGAGGATGGCTTTCTGCATATGCTTCGGGGTCTTCGAGATATGTAATATACTCATAAGCCATACTGCGTGCAAACCAGAAACGTGTTGTTACGTTTTGGTATTCTCCGTCTGCACCGCCCGGCTGTTGCCATGTGGGAACAGTGGCATTCTGGTAAGAATAAATATTACCGCCGATTGTAGCCCATGTAAGCTTGTTTTCCTCCCACATAGTGTCTCCGACGCTTATTATATGAACATCAAGGCTACTAACAGTTGCATCGCTCGCAAGTTTTGCATAAAGCTTCATTGTAGCCTTTGTTACTGTTTGGTTTGCCGCCTCGGTTAAAGGGAAATTAATATACGCTCGTCTTGTCTGAGTGCTAAAAGGAGAAGTTACAGAATCGCTCTGTTCTTTAACATAAAGTTCTTCTGCTTCACCGTAAGTCGTACTTGTAGCACCTGAATTTACATATGTGTCATTATCAGGGCGAATTTCATAAACTGCACCCTCGGCGGTTTCAACTACAAGCACAGGTTCATACCCTGCGTATTCCTTAGAGGCAACCAAAACAGGATATGCTTGTTTTTGCCTTTCAAAAAGCATTACGGAAACAGCCTGATTATTAAGTTCCTGTTTAACTTTTTCTGTCAAATCAGCCTCGTAAAGAGAATAGTCCTTGCTTGTAACAGTGATACGATTAAGCCAAACGTCAAACTCGTAAGGACCTGTTAAAATATTGTCAAGGGGAAGTACTGCCTGACCATAATTTTCGTCATCAGCAGTAATGGGGAAAGCTGAAGCCTCACCATTTGCCTTTCTCTCTGACAGATATTTGAGAAGCTCTGTCTTTGCCAAAGCATAATCTCTCTTGTCTACTGCGGATTTTACATCTGCCATAGCGGGATTTTGTGCATAATCAAATTTTGCGAAAAAAGTTGCATCGCTCATGCTTGCCGCACTTGATGTTATGGGGATAACGCCCAAAACCGAAAGAGCAAGTGCGAGAGTAAGCACAACACTTAAAAACCTTTTCATTTTACCACTCCTAACCATAAAATATATGATAATTGTATCAAAAAAAGCTTATCTTTGCAACAGTTTATTGTGCCAAATGCATAAATAAATTGACGCTTTTTTTAACAGAACACTTGCAATATGGCAAATAATATGCGATAATAAAATAGATAACATATAAAGATAAGGTGATTTAACTTGAATATTTCCACATCCAAAAGGCTTGACCATTTTAAAACAGGCATTTTCGCCTTTCTTGACGAAAAGCGTCTTGCTTTGGAGGCACAGGGACGGGAGGTTATTAATTTTTCCATAGGTACACCTGATTTTGTTGCACCCAAGGAAGTCGTAGCTTCACTTTCAAAAGGTGCTTCCGACCCCACTACTTACGGCTATACTTTAACAGAAATCCCTTCTCTTAAAGAGGCGTTATGTAAGTACTATAAAAAAAGGTTCAATGCCACTATATATCCTGATGAAATAACTGCTGTTAACGGCAGTCAAGAGGGTATCGGTCATTTGGCGATGGCTCTTTGTGACAAAGGCGACATTGCCCTTCTCCCTAACCCCGGCTACCCTGTTTTTTCCGCCGGTGCTTATCTTGGCGGTGCGGAAGAATATTATTACCCTGTTTTAGAGGAAAATGATTATCTTCCAAAGCTTGATAATATTCCTGAAGATGTTTTAGAAAGAGCAAAGTACATAATAGTCTCATATCCCTTAAACCCTGTTTGCGCCACAGCTCCTGATGAATTTTATGACGAGCTTATTTTGTGGGCGAAAAAGCATAATATAATTGTAATTCATGACAACGCTTATTCCGACATTATTTATGACGGTAAGGTGGGCGGATCTTTTCTGTCACATGAGGGTGCAAAGGATGTGGGTATTGAATTTTTCTCTCTTTCAAAATCATTCAATCTTACAGGGGCAAGAGTTTCTTTTGCAATAGGCAACAAGGATGTTATAAATGCAATAAAAAAGCTCAGAAGCCAGTACGACTTTGGTATTTTCCGCCCCATACAAGAAGCAGCTGTTACAGCTTTAACAGAGGATTATACTGAATTTTTGAAAAACCAGCGTGAGGAATATCAAGCACGGCGAGATGCACTTTGTGACGGACTTTCTTCTATAGGTTGGAATGTAAAAAAAGGCAGCGGAACCATGTTTGCATGGATGCGTATTCCCGAAAAGTTTACTTCTTCGGAAGAATTTTGTTTTGAACTTTTGGAAAAAACAGGTGTTTTGTGCACTCCCGGAATTTCTTTCGGTTCTTTAGGTGAAGGTTATGTGCGTTTTGCCCTTACAAAAACAGTTGATGAAATTAAAAGGGCTGTTAAAATGATTGATGAAAGTGGTATATTAAAGTGATAGAGCTTCCCATAGATTTTAAAAACAGAATGAAGGAAACGTTGGGAAGCGAGTACGATGATTTCATTGATTCTTATTCCCTGCCTCCCCTTCACGGTTTTCGTACAAACAGTATAAAACTGTCAAACGAAGAACTTTTAAAACTTTTTCCCTACTCAAAAGGAAAGGTTCCTTGGTGTGATACAGGTTTTTACTATGACGGCGGTTTCGGAAAACACCCGTGCCACCGTGCAGGACTTTTCTACTCCCAGGAACCGTCGGCAATGATTTCGGCTGAACTTTTAGACCCTAATCCGGGCGATGTGGTTTTAGACCTTTGTGCCGCACCGGGAGGAAAGTCAACTCACATTGCATCTAAACTTAAAGGAAAAGGTCTTCTTGTGGCAAATGAAATTGTCCGTTCTCGTGCAAACATTCTTCGTGAAAATATCGAAAGAATGGGCATATCAAATGCAGTTGTCACAAATATGTCTCCCGATGAAATGGAAAGTGAGTTTCCTGAATTTTTTGACAAAATTCTTGTGGATGCACCGTGTTCAGGTGAAGGTATGTTTCGTAAGGACGATGAAGCAATACTTGCATGGAGTATTGAACACACAAATGCCTGTGCTGTACGCCAATTACTTATTCTAAACTCTGCTGCAAAGATGCTCAAAGAAGGAGGTACGCTTCTTTATTCAACATGTACCTTTTCTCCCGTTGAAAACGAAGGAACAGTTTCCGCATTTCTTTCAGAGCACAGTGATTTTGAACTTCTTTTGTCTGAGCATATTTATCCCCACACTTCTTTAGGTGAAGGTCACTTTGCGGCTAAACTTATAAAGAAAGGTGAAGGTAACAGAAAAGACAGAAAACCTTTAGTAAAAGAAGCGGACGGGACCCTTTTCAGGCAGTTTGAAAAGGAAAACCTGAACACACACTTAGAAGGAAAGCTTGTACTTTTCGGTGAAAACCTTTACCTAATTCCATCTTCTTTCGGAGATATTGGAAATATTAAAATTGTTCTTCCCGGCCTTCATCTCGGAGAGCTGAAAAAGAACAGGTTTGAGCCTTCACACCATTTGGCTTTATCATTAAAAGAGGATGATTTTAAAACTGTTTATATAGGTACATATGATGAAATCTCTGCTTTCTTTCAAGGCAATACCATAAGTGCAGAACTTCCCAGTGGTTGGGGTGCAATGCTTTATGATAAATATCCCATTGGTTGGTTTAAATCGGTTAACGGTACACTTAAAAACCATTATCCGAAAAAATTACGTGGTTAATTATTTTAGAAAGGGTGTATATAATGAACATTTGGCATGACATTTCAAAAGACAGAATTAAAAAGGATGATTTTGTAGCTGTAATCGAAATTCCTAAGGGTTGTAAAAACAAGTACGAGCTTGACAAGGAAACAGGTATGATAGTGCTTGACCGTGTACTTTACACATCAACACATTATCCTGCAAACTATGGTTTTATCCCCCGCACTTATGCAGGCGATAATGACCCTTTGGACGTTCTTGTGCTTTGTCAGGAAAGAATTGACCCTGCCGTTTTGGTACGTGTATATCCTATCGGCGTTATTAAAATGATTGACGGCGGTGAGGTTGACGAAAAAATTATCGCTCTTCCATTTAAAGACCCTACATACTCTGGTTATAAGGAGCTTTCTGACCTTCCTGAACACATATTTAAAGAAATCACTCATTTCTTTGAAGTGTATAAACTTCTTGAAAATAAAGAAACTGCTGTTAAAGAAGTTTTAGGACGTACTGCCGCAGAAGAAATTATTGAAAACTGCATGAACGCATACAACAAAAAATTCAGTAAATAAATTAAAGGGCTGTAAAAAAAGTCAACACTGAGATAACAAAAAGACCATTTCGGGACTGTCCCAACAAAACCTCGCAAGGTTTCTTTGGCAAATTGTCTCCCAATTTGCCACAAGGGGGACTGTCCCAAATGGTCTTAACTTATTTCTTTAGAGACTTTTTTGCAGCCTCTTTAATTTTGGAAAAGAACATTTTGCTTTTTTAAAAGCGGATAACTTATCAGTTCTTTTCCGTCAAGATTTTCTTTATACATATCAACGGCATTTATCTGACTGTTGTCATAGGTTTTATAATAATATATACCTTTATCTGTATTGCAACAGGAGGAATATATTGTTAATTCATACTTGTCACCTAATTTTACACATCCTCGTTGTTGTTCTACCGAATTTAAAATGTGAAAGAACTGGCTTACACTTTCATCTTCCCCATCATTGCAGACAGATTTTACTTTAGTAAAAACAGCTTTGACAAACCTGGACTGACTTGATAAATCACCGGGAAGTCCCATGGCACCCATACCTCTGCTGTAAGGAGTTAATCCATCCAAAAAAGTGTTTACAGGCTCGTTTATAGACAAGTGCATATAATTGTTCAAATTAAACATCTGCATATCAAAGGTTGGATTATTTGTAAGGACTCCAACATTGTTTTCGTATACCCTTAACCCGTCCTTTACACTTTCAATGGTTATTGACTCGTTTTTGTCAGCAATTATCCAATGGAGCGTTGCCACAGGGAGGCTATCGGAAAAACTGTCGTCTGTAATATTCACGTTTTTAATTAATTCTTTCGCTTCAAATACACTGCTGCACTTTGACAATACATACTGTATAAACTCAAAAGTTGCAACATTTGTCTTATTTTCATTGCATTTAAAATAAACTGCATTACCCGGGAAATTGAGTCCTGCCATGCCAAGACCTTTTTCGTTTATAGCATCGTAATACAACGGGTAGTTATTATCCACATAAGCCATGCCGATTATTGCATGGTGGAAAGATATATTTTCCCCATTTCTGAAATGAAAGGGGAAATTTCGGGGAGTTATTGTAACCGTTTCATTATACGAATACTCCAAATCAAGATTTCTCCCGAAATAATTGTCCTTTGTTTTGAAAACTACTGCTGTACACATATGCTTATCCTCCCTATTGTCATCAAAATAATCCGATAACTTTATTGTTATCGGATTATTTTAATATATTCAATTTTAAATTACAAATATTAACAAGTTTTCGTTTCACTCTATCTATGCGTATTCTATATGTAAACTCAAATTTTAATTTCTAAGTAGCTATTTACCATTTAATCAATTGTTCAATGGAAAATCCTCCTACATAATTGCATTCAATAAGATACGTTTATTTTGTTTCGACGAAATGAACTTTAACATTTGACTATCCCTCCGTGCAAAACGAAAACCTTGAAATTCAATTTTAACTTTCTGAATTTATATCCTTTCACAATACAAATCAGAAGAACTTAATCGTACATTGGACTGTCCTCCAAAATTTATTTTCTGATAAAATACACTGCTCTTATCATTTTCATACGGAACACATCCTTAAAATTTTGTCCTTGCTAACTAAGTTAGCACAATAACTAAACTGCTCGAGTCATCCTCATATTGAACACTCCTTTAAGTTCAACATCTTTCTGCTGAATGATTCTTTTTTCAGCTTTTTCTGTATTTCCTTTGTTCAATTACAATATAACACCTTTGTGCAATATTGTCAATAACAATTTTAAATTTTTTATATATTTGTGCAACTTTTACAAATATATAAGACTATTTTTCACATTTGCGATATTATTGGTTTTGTTTATATTTTAACAAATCCACAAGCTGAACAAATTCGCATCTTAAGCCGTATTTATCTTCTCCTATTGAACCTCTTGCCAGCGAAATCACTGACTCATAATTTGCACTGCCTTTGAATTCCGAATCGTTTAAAATCATACCAAGCTCTGCTACTGCCGCCGCAAAAGTGAAATCAGCATTAAGCTCTTCATTCTTCATATCAGCCAAAGGATATTCACAAAATTCGCTTTCTTCCCCATTGGGCAATTTGTAACGGATTTTAATGTTCATAAGGTCCAAGCTGCCGTTTGTGGTAACAGTTTGGTATTTAAGGGAATTTTTCATTTCTCCTCTGCGTGGAACAATTTCATAAAGCACGGTTACTGTAGCACCTGCACCTAATTCTCCGGCATCTTTTTCATCGTTTTCAAAATCTTCATTATTCAATATTCTGTTTTCATATCCGATAAGGCGGTACTTCTCTACCGTTTCGGGATTAAACTCAACTTGGATTTT
Organism: Clostridia bacterium; assembly: GCA_051866635.1. Lineage (GTDB taxonomy): Bacteria > Bacillota > Clostridia > UMGS1883 > UMGS1883 > RGIG1927. The sequence continues at coordinate 17,327 of JBJDXJ010000010.1, forward strand.
AACATCTTTGGCAATTGTATATATAGTCTTTGACATTTCATCTACCAGAACTTTTTTTGCTTCTCTTAAATTGTCGATATATGCGTAATTGCCGTTGCCTTTATCTGCAAGGGTTTCCATCTTGTTATCTTTATAATTATCCATGCCGAAGCCGAGAACGCTCAGATAAATACCGCTGTTTCGCTTTTCTTCAATGAGCTTTTCCAAATCTGCTGTAGAGGAAATACCCACATTGAAATCGCCATCGGTACAAAGTATAATTCTGTTATTGCCGTCGCCTTTAAACTTTTCTGCCTGTTCATATGCCAGGTTTATACCGGCGGCACCTGATGTAAAACCATATGCATTTAATGAGTTTAACGCATTAAGTATTGTTTCCTTTTCGGTTGCAGACGTAGGCTCTAACAGGACTCCTGTTCCCGAGGCATATGTAACAATAGAAATGCGGTCATTTTCCCCTAAATTATCAAGGAGCATGGAAAGTGCCTGCTTTACAAGGGGTAATTTGTTATATGAACTCATAGACCCAGATGTGTCAATCAGAAATACCAGATTTGAAGGCTTATATTCTGTCATCTCCTCACCTGATACGGTAATCATGGCAAGCTTATTTTCGCTGTTCCAAGGGCATATATCCACTGTATAATTTACTCCAAAGGGTTTTCCTTTTTCAGTCTCTGCTTTTTTGTATGTAAAATAATTTATAAGCTCCTCGCTACGTACAGCCCCAGCCGGAATATTTTGCCCTGTTAATATAAATCGTCTGAGATTGCTGTAAGATGCTGTATCTGTATCTATGGAAAAGGTGGATAAAGGCGAAGTTACGGTATCTTTAAATATGTTTTCCTCCTCCGACACGTATTCCTCGGTATTATAATAATTGTAAAATTGATCATATCCATCCCAGCTGTCATAATCAGCATCAGCGGTTTCGTATTTGCCTACATAACTGTCTCCGCTCAATACCCATCCTGAATACTGGATCCCGGTAGAATAGCTTACCAACGGCTCATATTCCGTGAGGCTTTCTTTTTCATATTCAATTGCATTTGATATAAGCATTTGGGCTTGGCTACGGGTAATGCACTCACCGATAAGAGCATTAACATTATCAGTAATTGCGTACTCAATAGCTTTTGTAATATAATCCTCAGGATATGAGTAGTATTCGTTTGCAATATCAAAAGCACGACAGACCACCGTTACAGCTTGCTCGTATGTAATATTGTCATCAGGGCGGAAAGTGTTATCGCCATAGCCCAAAAGCCACATAGCATTAACGGCTTTTTGTATGTATTCATTTGCCCAATGATTATTGTCTACATCCGAAAATTCATAATACAATTCGGTTGTTACTTTATCAGGTAATGCATCGCATAGCATTTTTGCAAATTCGCCGCGGGAAACAAAGCTTTCTTTTGTAACAGCACTGTCCATAGGCTTTTCAATTCCGATAATGTCGGAACTGCTTTTAGAAATAATCGGTGCAAATGCCAAAACTATTGCTAAAAACACAGCCGCAGATTTCTTTAAACTTTTCTTCATGTTTATACCCTCTTTCTGTAATGTGGGAAAAATTTCCTTTCCTGTATATAATACTTTTTAAAAGATTAAAAAGTTGCATTGACATAATATTTTTTACTATTAAATGAGGCAGATTTTAGTATTGACAAAAAGTACAATTTATGTTATCATAACAAAGTAATTTGAATTTGGCCTTATAGTCTAGCGGTCTAGGACGTCGCCCTCTCACGGCGAAGACCGGGGTTCGAGTCCCCGTAGGGTCACCAAAAATCGACAAGGTAACAGTACCTTGTCGATTTTACTTTGTGTAAACGAAAGAGTCTCGTCCATTGGAGCGAGACTCTTTTCCATTTTTTAAAGGGACTTTTAATTTTCAGGTTCTTCAACCTTTACATATTCATCGATATTACCTGTTTTAAGATACTGTATCGCCGCAGATAATTGATCATCATTTGTAATATCAAAATCGTAAACGATATC
>JBJDXJ010000011.1:0-70235 GCA_051866635.1 Clostridia bacterium
AACTGTTTTACTTTTCCTGATGCGATATTATCAATAATAAATCCTGCCATATTAATAGGGTCCTTTGCTGAAGAATATGGCGGAGCATATGCAAGCTCTAAATACTTTAGTTCTGTTGCTTTAAGACCTGCTGAAATAGCAGTTGCAATAACATCGATTCTCTTGTCAACACCGTCATAGCCTACAATCTGTGCTCCGAGTATTTGAAGGCTTGATTTGTCAAAAACAACCTTAATCGTCATAGTAGTTGCACCGGGATAATACCCTGCGTGAGATGACGGCGAAAGTACCACACTTTCAAAATCATATCCAAAATCATTAGCGGCTTTTTCTGTAAGACCAACCGAGGCGGCAGTTAAATCAAATAATTTAATAACCGATGTACCCATCGAGCCTTTGTATCTGCTATTTCCTCCGCAAATATTATCTGCGGCAATTCTCCCTTGCTTATTTGCTGGACCTGCAAGAGATATAACTGCATCCTTGGCTGTTATTAAGTGTTTTACTAAAACTGCATCACCAACTGCATAAATGTCAGGAATAGAAGTTTCCATTTTGTCGTTTACTACGATAGCGCCTTTTATACCAAGCTCCATATTGGCATCTTTTGCAAGAGCGTTATCAGGTGCAACACCTATCGCAAGAATAACCATGTCGGTTTTTATGGGTGTATCATCCTTTAACAAAACAGAAACGCCATCATTTTCTTCTTGAAAACCTGTTACGTCACCGTTTAACTTTAAATTCAACCCTTTTGAGCGTAGCTTCGTATGTATCATAGTAGCCATATCATAATCCAAAGTGTTCATAAGTTGATTTCCACGCTGCACAACTGTTACCTTGATACCCATCTCCGATAGATTTTCAGCCATTTCAAGACCGATAAAGCCGCCACCCAGCATAACAGCGGTCTTTGGTTTTGTTGTTTTGACAAAATTATGAATCTTGAGTGTATCTTCAACTGTTCTAAGTGTAAAAACTTTATCGTTATCTATACCAACTAAATTGGGAATAACGGGTTTTGCACCGGGCGATAAAATCAATTTATCATATGTATCTTCAAATATATCATCAGTTTCAAGATTATGAACAGTTACAGTTTTTCTGTCTGCATTGATTTTGGTGACCTCGTGACGAACATTTACCTTTATACGAAATCTGTTCCAAAAGCTATTTGGAGTCTGCAAGGTAAGCTCGTCCTCGTCTTCAATTACTCCTCCGATATAATATGGCAAACCGCAGTTTGCATAGGATATAAAACCGGAGCGTTCGTAAACTGTAATATCTGCTTTTTCATCTAACCGCCGTAATCTTGTTGCGGCAGTAGCACCGCCTGCGACTCCGCCGACTATTACAATTTTCATAAGATCACCTCACTATCTTTCCACGAAAGCTACTGATGCCACCGATATTTTCTACATTCTTATATCCCATTGACTTTAAAACAGATGTTGCCTGTGCACTTCTTCCACCGCTTAGGCAATGAACAAAAATAGGCTTGTCTAAATCAGTAATAACTGTTTGCACAGAATAAATATTTTGGAGAGGAATGTTTATGCTTCCCTCAATATGCCCGTCTTTATATTCCTCTTTTGTTCTGACATCAAGTAAAACAGCACCCTGAGTATTGCGAAATTCATCAACACCGGCATTGATATCTGTTCTCTTAAACATATTTAATAAACTCATTTAAGTAATACCTCCAAATCCTCTTTTGGTCTTGCTCCTATTAAACTGTCGGTAACTTGTCCGTTTTTGATTACTTCAAATATAGGAATACTCATAACCTAATTATATAATACACAAAATAAAATAAGGTTTCTGTAACTCGGTCACATTAAATGAAATTAATTTGCAATTTTTTCAAGAGCATTCAAATCTTTGATTGTTATGGTACCTCTCTTAATAGAAATAATGCCGTCATTTTCAAATTGCTTTAACATTCGTGCAACCACCTCACGAGCAGAGTTCACTTCTCTTGCGATTGTCTCTTGAGTCATTTTAATTGTTTTTTCTCCTGTGCGTTCATAAGCAGAAATCAAAAACTGTGCCATTCGTGAGTCAAAATGAGAAAATAAAATCTGCTCCAAAATCCAAACAACGCTTGAAAGTCTTTTAGATGTCAATTCATACGCAAAGGATTTCACATATATGTTACTCTGGGCAAGTTTCTCAAAAGTACCCGCCCCAATTGCAAGAAGCTCAATATCTTCTTCTGCAACCATTTGAACATCAAGTAATACGCCCGAAAGAGCACAAGCGGAAGACAAAATACATTTATCACCTTCAGCAATATGAAACAGCGTAATTTCCCGACCTTCATCTGATGTGATATACACTCTGATTGAGCCTTTTTTTACATATACAAATCCAAGACAGGCATCAGTGAAGCCATAGATATAGGTACCCTTATTATATGTCTTAACCACAGAGCCTCGGACAGCTGTTTCTTTTTCGTTATCTGTTAGGTTATTCCAAAACGATAGCTTTGAAAGTATATCTTTATTGTCCATATTAGTGACACCCATTATGCCCACAGCCACCACTTCCGCAATTGTGTTCGTGTTCTGTGTTATGATGGTTACAATTTGCATTTGAATTATGCTCAAGTTCTCCTGCAAGCAATTTATTGACTGCATCATCAGCATTCCCTGTAATACCTGCATATAATTTAATTCCGGCACCCAAAAGTGCCATTTGTGCACCGCCGCCAATACCGCCGCAAATTAAAATATCTACATCGGCATCGGACAAGAAACCTGCTAATGCGCCGTGACCTGATCCGTTTGTATCCACCACTTTGGATTTTACAATTTTTCCATCTTCAATGTCATAAATCTTAAACTGCTCGGTATGTCCGAAATGTCCGTAAATTTCTCCGTTTTCGTAAGTTACTGCTACTCTCATCGTGTTTTCTCCTTTTGATATTTTTACATTTGACTTAATACAGGTTTTCTTCATACAGTGCGGTAAACCGCCTTTACAAAGGCAATAGTTCCCACCTGAAATAACAAGTTCTTTTCCTCGTACCAGACATTCTGCTATTTTGTATCTTGCACTTTCATAAATTTCTGTTACTGTAGTTCGGGAAATATCCATGTTTTTTGCACATTCCTCGTGACTGAGTTTCTCTAAATCAACCAAGCGAATAACCTCATACTCATCTACCGAGAGAACAACGTATTGTGGATTGTCTATATCTTTCGGCACAAAATTTGAAATAATCGGCTCGCGGCAAACTCGTCTGCATCTTTTAGGTCTTCCCAATATGATCACCTCTCGTTTCCGTTATATGTCGATTATATCACTTTTTGGAGCATTTGTAAATAGAATTTGTAAAAATACATAAATCTTTGGGTATAAACATATCTGTAAAAGTCAAGTGAAAATGTACAATTTCGGCAAGTTACTTTTGAATAGAGTATACTCCATTCAAATCTATACTCATGCTTACCTTTTTTTGAGCAACGCCACTATGTGTGTCCAAAAAAGCCCTCCGCAATAGCGGAGGGCTTTGAAATTTATTATCTTAAATTACTTCATGTCAGCGATAGCTGCCTGTGCTGCTGCAAGACGAGCAATCGGAACACGGAAGGGAGAACAAGATACATAGGAAAGACCAATCTTGTGGCAGAATTCAACAGAAGAGGGGTCACCGCCATGTTCACCACAGATACCCAGGTGCATTTCGGGACGAACCTTCTTACCGGCTGTAACTGCCATTTCCATAAGCTTACCAACACCTGTCTGGTCAAGCTTAGCGAAGGGATCGTTTTCAAAAATCTTCTTGTCGTAGTAAGCGTCAAGGAACTTACCTGCGTCATCACGGGAGAAGCCGTATGTCATCTGTGTAAGGTCATTTGTACCGAAGCAGAAGAATTCAGCTTCCTTAGCAATATCTTCAGCTGTAAGACAAGCACGAGGAATTTCAATCATTGTACCAACTTCGTACTTGATTTCAACGCCTGCTTCCTTAATAACAGCGTCAGCTGTAGCTACAACTACATCCTTAACATACTTAAGTTCCTTTACATCGCCTGTAAGAGGAATCATAATTTCGGGAAGAACTGTCCAGTCAGAGTGCTTCTTCTGAACGTTGATAGCAGCCTTGATAACAGCCTTTGTCTGCATTGCTGCGATTTCAGGATATGTTACTGCAAGCCGGCAACCACGGTGACCCATCATGGGGTTAAATTCATGGAGAGAAGCGATGAGGTTCTTAATGTCTTCAACGCTCTTACCCTGAGCCTTTGCAAGAGCTGCAATATCTTCTTCTTCTGTTGGAACAAATTCATGAAGCGGGGGATCCAAGAAACGGATTGTAACGGGGCAACCTTCAAGTGCTTCGTACAATGCTTCAAAGTCAGCCTGCTGCATGGGTTCAATTTTAGCAAGAGCAGCTTCTCTTTCTTCAACTGTATCAGAACAGATCATTTCACGGAATGCTGCAATTCTGTCAGGATCAAAGAACATGTGTTCTGTACGGCAAAGACCGATACCTTCAGCACCGAGTTCTCTTGCTTTCTTAGCATCCTGGGGAGTATCAGCGTTTGTTCTTACCTTAAGAACTCTGTACTTATCTGCCCAAGCCATGATTCTGCCGAATTCACCTGCGATAGAAGCATCAACTGTGGGGATAAGTCCATCATAGATGTTACCTGTTGTACCATCAATGGAGATGCAGTCACCTTCATGGAATGTCTTACCTGCAAGTGTAAACTGCTTGTTTTCTTCGTCCATCTTGATGTCGCCGCAACCGGATACACAGCATGTACCCATACCACGAGCTACAACTGCTGCGTGAGAAGTCATACCGCCACGAACTGTGAGGATACCCTGAGCAGCCTTCATACCTGTGATATCTTCGGGAGATGTTTCAAGACGAACAAGAACAACCTTTTCACCATTTTCATGCCAAGCTACTGCGTCGTCAGCTGTGAATACAATCTTACCGCAAGCAGCACCGGGAGAAGCACCAAGACCCTTACCCATGGGAGTAGCAGACTTCAATGCCTTCTGGTCGAACTGGGGGTGAAGGAGTGTATCGAGGTTTCTGGGGTCGATCATAGCAACAGCTTCCTGTTCTGTTCTCATACCTTCATCAACCAGGTCACACGCAATCTTAAGAGCAGCCTGAGCTGTTCTCTTACCGTTTCTTGTCTGGAGCATATAGAGCTTCTTGTTTTCAACAGTGAACTCCATATCCTGCATATCTCTGTAATGTGTTTCAAGAGTCTTACATACATTTTCAAACTGAGCAAATGCTTCAGGGAACTTTTCAGCCATTTCAGCAATGGGCATAGGTGTACGAACACCTGCAACAACGTCTTCGCCCTGTGCGTTAACGAGGAATTCACCCATAAGCTTCTTTTCGCCTGTAGCGGGGTCACGAGTAAATGCAACACCTGTACCACAGTCATCGCCCATGTTACCGAATGCCATCATCTGTACGTTAACGGCTGTACCCCAAGAATAGGGGATATCGTTGTCACGGCGGTATACGTTAGCACGGGGGTTGTCCCATGAACGGAATACTGCCTTAACAGCACCCATAAGCTGTTCAATAGGATCAGAGGGGAAATCTGTACCAATCTTGGACTTATATTCAGCCTTGAACTGACCTGCAAGTTCCTTAAGGTCTTCAGCTGTAAGCTCGATATCGCTTGTAACGCCCTTCTTTTCCTTCATTTCGTCGATAAGCTGTTCAAAATACTTCTTACCAACTTCCATAACTACGTCAGAATACATCTGGATAAATCTTCTGTAGCAGTCCCAAGCCCATCTGGGGTTACCGCTCTTAACGCTGATTGCTTCAACAACTTCTTCGTTAAGACCAAGGTTCAAGATTGTGTCCATCATACCGGGCATGGATGCACGAGCACCGGAACGAACTGAAACGAGAAGGGGATTTTCCTTATCGCCGAACTTCTTGCCTGCGATACTTTCAAGCTTCTTGATGTTTTCGAGAATTTCAGCCTGAATTTCGTCATTAATCTTTCTGCCGTCTTCATAGTACTGTGTACAAGCTTCAGTAGAAACTGTGAAGCCCTGAGGTACAGGAAGACCCATGTTTGTCATTTCTGCAAGGTTAGCGCCTTTACCACCGAGAATTTCTCTCATGTTAGCGTTACCTTCGCTAAACAAGTAAACATACTTCTTAGCCATTGGAATTACCTCCTAAATATAATAATAAATTATTTGCTTATTCCTATGCGGATATATTATACAACAAACCTACATACATTTCCAGTACTTTTTTAAAAAAATATAATTTTTTTTCGATATTTTTTTGATTTCTTTCGTTCCAAAGAAAAGCAAAGGAGAAACGTAAAACTTTACGTCTCTCCCGCTTTACAACATTTCATACCCTTTTGCATTATTTATATTTGCCTTTCAATGCACTCTACCAATTCACCTATAGTTTCAACATCATTGTCAAGCTCAATATTAACGCCGCCCAAAACATCTTCAAGTGCCATTACAATATCAAGCAAATCAATAAAATCAATACCTAAATCCTCAAAACTTGTTTCTTGTGTTATTTCGGATTCATCCACACTTATATTTTCTGCGATTATTGAAACCAAAGCTTCGAATACCATATACAAACGCCCCCAAATAGTTTTGCTTGTAGTAATTGTATATGCTACTTGCTACTCTGTCAATACTTTTTTACAAAGAAAGATGCAAGAAGTATATTTTTACTGTCGAAAAGATATAATCTTACGTCATAATCATCAGAAAAGTCTACAATTCCCTCTGTAATGTCAACCTTTTTTAACTCATCGTCCATATAATAGCTGGCTATCACTCGTCTTGCCTTATCTGTAACAAGTATATCCATTTGTTCTTCAGAGAGATTTTCTTTAATCTCACATGTTGGAACCGGGGGTGAATAAATCAAATTAATCTCGGCTATATTTACATATCCGCCCTTTGGTGTTTCGTACTTTATGTAGCGGTAATCTATAAACTTGCCTAAATCAACTTCGGCATATTCATGACGGTTAAAGTCTTCCTTTTTAAATTCGTAAATTACTTCATATTCCCCGTCCTTTTGGTTACTGCCGGAAAGTACCGCTTCCCAACCTCGATATTCAAAGCCGGGTCTGCTGTTTAAAGTTACCTTGTTAAAGGGCAAATGGTTTTCCCCAAGGTCAATTGCGGTAAAACCTGTTCTGTCTGCATCTCTGTCTGAATGGAAGAATGTTTCAATATCTCCGTCCCATGCTTTGTCGAATGTTACGTTTTCATCTCCGTCCCAGGGGTTTGTACCAAAGGGAATACCTGTCAGTTCAATTTCAGATGCAACATATTCCACTTCAACCTGGCTTTTAGGCTCTGCAAGCTCAAAATAGAAAAGCTGATTAGCCGTTCCGTAATAACCGCCATAAACTCCCACCTGACTTCCCGAAGCAGTTAAGTGGTTATAAACGTCAATGCTGTCTTTACTGTCCTTATTCACAATTCTGTACATACCCTTATCTTTTTCCAAAGTCCACAGTGCTTTGTCGTTAAGCTCACTTGTTGTCAGGAAGGATTCTGTTGACAAATACTTACCTGTTTTTTCATTTCTGAAAGCATAGTAATCGCCCTTCTTTTCAATTGTCCATATCTGTGACGGTGTATTATCTCTGTCTGCAATAACAACATCGCCTTCACTTACTTTAAGTGCTCTTTCGCTTCCTGAGCCTATAATACGAACCTTGCTGCCATTCCCCACAATGCTTATGGGGTAGACGGCCTTCATTCCGTCCTTTTCGGCTACAAAATTCAATTGAACATGAGGCTTGTTAAACACAAATGTATTTCCTTTAAATGTATAGTCAGGCATACAGTTGCAATTTGTTTCAATGCGGATTTTAGCATCCACTTCATTACCATTTTCATCGGTAACAACAAATTCAAGTTCCTCACCAACTAAAGCTGTCACGGTGTTGTTTTTCTCTTTTAGGATAATACTTTTATTGCCTACATTCCCTTTAACAACAACTGTTGTAACGCTATGTGCAGGGACGGTTACTTTACTGAGGGTTTCATATTGAACCTTTTCGCAGTCCCTTGTTTTGTCTGTTACATAAACTTCAAAGTCTGTTGCAGAAGCTCCCAAATTAGCCACATCAAAGTTATACACCTTATCCGCTGTATCTGCATTTGTCACCACAAATACAACCTTATCCGTCTTTTCATTTACAGCGGAAACAATGTTATTGTAATCTGTTTTAATAAGGGTATCTCCCGGGCGGATAAACTTTGTGTACTGCATATATGCATAATACTTCTTTGTTTTGTTGACAGTGTTTTTCTCCTTGTCAAAGGAACAAATATTCCAATAGCCCGAGTCCTTATGTGCGCCGTCATATGCCATAGCCGCCGCCTGCCACATTACCCATGCGTTAGGCTCCAAGCCTCTTAAATCCTCTGTAATTTTATTTGAGAACCAAAGTGCAGGTCCCATATTGCCGGACTCTTTGCCGCCTACTGTACCGTCGCCGTCAACCTCTGTCATATAAAGCTTTTTGCCTGCTGACTTTGCCGCATTTTTTAAATGGTCATAGCTACCTACACTATATGAATGTGTGTTTATTCGGCTAAGTGTATCAATAGCTTCCTTGGTGTACACATTTGCGATATTTTCACCCATACGCCAAACGTTTGTTTCGTCTGCCGCGGCTACGCCCACGTTTGTAAGCCCACGTTTGTCAAGTGCCTTTCTCACTTCCATGATAAGCCTGCTGTGGTCCTCAACATCAAAGTGACAGCCTTCCTGCCATCCTTCGTAGCCCCAGTAATTTGTGTCAGACTCGTTAAAAGGCTCTAATGTATCAAACTTAATGTTATATGTATTCTGTATTCTCTGCACCGCTTCTGCAAGATACTCTGCAAAATCGTCAAATTTATCATCAGGCAAATTATTTTCACTTGAATTATGGTTGCCCGAACTGCATCCGCTTTCCGTCATATAGTAAGGGGGAGAATTTGAAAAGGCTTCCAAAATATCCGCACCGTACTTAACACAAAGCTGCAATGCTTTAAGCTGACCCTTATCATTCTCCAAATTCCAGTTGCCGTCTTTATCTGTAATACCGGGCATATTTCGTCCGTCAAATTCTCTTTGATGATTATGCTCCGGGTCGTCACCGCCGCCGATGTTATAACGGGCGATGTTTAAGCCGAGACCTTCTTCTTCATCGCAAAGAGCTTTCACAACACAATCCAGCTGTTCATCCGTAAGGTTTTCACCTAAATGGTGACCCCACCAACAGATAGATGTACCCCATCCTTCAAATTCCCCAAAGGGGCTTTTATTGTTAAGGTCTAATCTCACATTATAAACCTTTTCTTCTGCAAATACGCTGATGCTTGATAAAAGCATTGCAACGCACAGGATGATTGATAAAACTTTTTTCATATAATCTCCTACCTTTCTGCCTTAATCCTAAGGTTTAAGGGCATATATATTTATTATATCACACTTGTTTTTTCTTTTCAACCATAATAAAATCGTCTTATATACTCTAGCATTGTGGATATCGTCAAATACCCTTGTAATATCAACTAATAAGGATAAAAACTTATTAAAACGGGCAAAAATATCGTCGAATTTTCTTTTCAAAGTAGACATTCAATTCTATATTTGATAAAATATAGAAGGAGGACATTCCTATGAGTAATAGAAAATTATCTAAAAAAGAAGTCCTTGACTATCTGTATAAACTCCCTTTAGATGAGTTCTCTCAAATAGTCAAAGACTATGATAAACAACATAAAACTAAACTGAATGAAGAAGTTGATAAACTCTATGCATCTGAAATGGAACAAAGATTATTCAATGCAGGAGTTAATTCAACTTGCCCTCATTGCCATTCTGCTAATATTGTAAAAAGAGGAAGAACAAACTTTCAAAGATATTTTTGTAAAGACTGTAATACCTCATTTTCATCCGTAACTAACACTTTTCTTGAAAATACTAAATTTACATGGAAAGTATGGGTAAGGCTTGTTGAAATGACTATCAATGGTTATTCTATTTCCAGAATGGTTAATGTTCTTGAAAAAGATTTTGGATATGTAGGTATTGAAGATATAACTCTACACCTTGCAAGACATAAAATATTACCTGCTATATCGCTTATACCACAACCTGTACTTACAGGCATTATCCAAATCGATGAAACATTTTTTAGAGAATCACAGAAAGCGACAAAAAAACTTATAAATTACATACCATCTGTTGCTGAATATAGGAAACCAAGATATGGAGTACAACCATCCCTCTTAGGCATAATGGGAAGTGAGTTTGCTAATGTTCCTGTTGCTGTTGATAGCACAGGTCACGTTGTTGCCAAGGTCGCTTGTTTAGGTAGATTATCCATTGAAATATTTACAGACCTATTTCACGACCACATTGACAATCCTGCTTATATCTGTACGGATGCAAACCCCATATACAAAAGATACTGCAAATTGTTTGGAATACCGCACTATATAAGACCATCTAATTATCTTGAAATCATAAAAGAAGCAGGATATGATCAACCCCTTTATCCTGACGAAGAATTAAACAATGCAATTAGTCAGGAAAATTACAAGATACTTGAAAAACTGTATGCAAACAAACTTACTGACAGAATAGTAAACAAAGGATATATGACTTATAAGGAATTCCAACAACTCAAAAAAACCTATGGTTTAAGTTTGGGTGCTGTCAATAAACAACATAGTGAATTAAAAAAACTGATATACACAAACAAAACAAATGTATCAACCAAATATCTAAACAGATATATAAGTCTTTATGTATTTCTTCATAATTGGTATATTGATAATGGTAAATACTCATCCTTAACTGCTGATGCTGAGGAAATACTTATATACATATTAAAAACTGTACCTGACAGTAGGTTTACTCTTAAAGATTTGAGGGAAGTTCAACTAACCTTACCCAAACCAACACGAAAATATATAGATATGCTGGCTGCTATGACTTCTGAAGCTCGTAAAGAGTTCAACAGCAAATATCTCAAATTCAATGAGGAAGATAAAGTTTTCAACTTCAAAAAGAAAGAATACCTATATGACTGTCCTCGTGCTTGGCTCGAAGAAATCTCAAGAGAAAAAGGCTTACCATATAAACATCATACTGTTCCTTTATGGAAAGTCGTCAATAATCTTCTTAAACAAGATGACATAGACATTATCATCGTTAGACTTCTTCTCAAAGAAAAGAAAATCCACATTGAACAAGAAGATGCTGACCTATTAGAGCATTTTAAATTACCCATAGAAGATGTTTCTTACAATGCACCTATGGATGAGGATATAAGCAAACATTACCCGCCCGTAAGAGAGGACAGCCCTCTGTATAATCCCACCGCTTACTTTACAGGTCAGCAGTTAATGGATTTAGATGGTGGTCCAGATAACACAGGAATTGACGATGAAGAAGATACTCTACCATTCTAAAAGGTATTACAAGGCAAAAATGGGCATAATTTTAGGCACTCCCGAATGTATTGGGAGTGCCATGTATTTTAATTCATAATATCATATAAATCTATAAATTTTTTTACATTTTCCTCATTCTTTTCTCTGCCTTTATCAAAATAATTGATATTAGCATTAGGATTTATAACTTGACTTTGTTCAAAAGCCTTACGTATATAAACATTAAACCCATGTTCAAAAGACATCTCACTATTCTTAAACTTCTCTTTTAACTCATTCTGAAAATCATCCATAAGTTTTGTTGTTGTTTCAGAAAAAAACTTATTTAGAATAACTCTTTCGTTTTGGGGAAGTATATCCTCTCCAACAAAAAATGTTATATCCTTTTTCTCATAGCAACCAAATATATAAATAGTATTACTTTTGGGTAAATTTGAGTTCCATATAGGCTTATTCCCATTAGAAGTAGAATATTTACTTTCTAAACAAAAAATTTTATGTTTAGTAAATACCAAAAAATCTGGAAATTGTTGACTTCCATAGGGTTGATGAATATATATATTTGTATATTTTGGACCCAGTTCTGCCAATTCATTATCTAAAACCGCTGTGGCTAATGTATCTAAAACTTTGGGTTTTATTTTTTTTAAATAATCAACAATAACCTTATCTTCTTTAGCTCCTACAAAGTCAAAACCTACACCTCTTAAACACCTTCTTAAACATTCTTCAAATCCTTTACCATCATTAGAATTTGTGATTTGCTTTTTATTTTTATGTATATCATCAAAAAATAAATTCAATGGATTTATATTTCCCATCAAACACTCACACTCCCTTTCATTTTCAGTTGAACTTCTAAACGTTCATATTCTTGAATGACATCAGCCTTACCAAACCCAGGAATTGTGGTGTTTTTCAATGCCAAACTAGCAAAATCAAATAATTCAAATATCTTTGCGGCCTCAGGATTATTTATTTTAAAGAATATGTATTGAATATTATACTTACAATCTTTCCTGTTTGTAATTACTTTTGAATAATCATAATAGCCTTGACGTGGTACACAAAAATCCCAAGGATATTCAAAATATTTACGAGCTGCTACTGTGTTGTTATATTGATATAAATCAAAGTCTGGATGTGAGGTTCTTGGTTTTTCTCTGAGTCTCATATCAGAATAACCTGAAAGCGAATATTTACTCCATATTTGAAAACAACATCTTGCTGAAAACTCTTTTCCATTAAACACAAATGAGTTAGGAGGTAGTATTTCGTCATATATGAGCATAAATCTATCATCTATTTTGCTTTGAACACTCCATTTTCTAAATTGAACAGGAACTATAAAAGCAATAATACTACTACACAGAGCTGCTCTGTTAAAAAAATCTATTGCTAATGATGACCTATTACCAAATGGTGGATTACCAATTGTAATAACATTTGAATAATCCCTAATATCAACCTTCAAAAAATCTCTTTTCTTTACATCAGGATGTTTAGGGTCAATATCAAATGCCACTATCTTCCTATTTTTAAATATTTTATTTGTAGCATCTATGAAAGAACCTGTACCAGCAGATGGTTCTAAAAAGATACTGTTATCAAATCTACTTGTAGTAGCTACAACATCTTTTAAAACGTTTAAGCACTTTTCAGCAATATGCTTTTGAGTATAATATTGGTCTAAGTTTAAAGATTTTCTATATGCTTCATTCATAAAAAAGACCTCCTCTTTTTGTTCTCTAAAAGAAATTAGGTCTTTTTGTCCAAGAAAAATATTTTTTATCACGAATACATGGATAAGTGTATTATTTCCTCCCTCTTAATTACTCTTCAAATTTTTATATAAACTGTCATACTTTTTATGCTCTTGTCTTCATATAAACTGTTATACTTTCACTTTTTCTATCAATATGCGATTTTTGATGCATAATTTGAAATCAAACATAAAAATAGGGTCTTAAATCATTGTTTAAAACCCTATAAACATACCCACTAATCATTATTTACACAATAAAATAGAGCACTGAGCCATAGGCTCAGTGCTCTATTTTGCTAAATTCTGTATATTTTCATCAATGCGCTTACACACAAGTTCTGGCGTAATCTCATCCCAATAATTAAAATACACCAATTTAATACCATGCTCAACGCTTAATTTTCTTTTTTCTTCATCACGAAGTTTAACTTTTTCAAATGATTTCTCACCACCAAAGAAATCAACAGGTTCAAAATGCTGTTTTCCCTGATACTCTACTGCTATTTTTAGTTTAGAAATATAAATATCATATGACATCTGACCACCAAATGAACTATGCAAGAAGAACGGGCGATGTTGATATATAACACCATAGTCCTTGTAATGCTTTTTGATAATCTTAAATACATACTCCTCTGTTTTCCACTTGTATTCGGGTTTACTATAAGGAATCCTCTCTATTGAAGCATATTTCCCTAATTTAGCGTTTTCTATATGTTCTCTTACTGCGTTGTAAATTTCTATTTCTTCACGAAAATATTCTATGGGTAATGAATAATACGAAAGATTTTCCTGCAATCTTTTAATCATTCTTGTACCTTTGTGAGAGAAAATAGTATCAACAAAATCCTCATCAACAAATTTATTATATTCTGACAACCCCATACCATCCAATCTCTTGTTTCCATAGTATGTATTCTGAATTAAATTATCCGCAAACCTCAAAACAAATGGATGAACTTTACCCTTGATTGCATCAGCAGCATAAGATACATGACCATCTAATGCTTTCATTTCAAAAATTACTATTGTGTATGGTGTTCCTTCCCAAGCATCTAAACGCTCTTGCAAATGAACTTCAGGACAATTCTCTATAACATAATCTGTATGCGAAAATATACCGTTTGCAAGATAATATACATTAACGCCCTTAAAACGTGCATATCTAACAAAAGTAGTATAAGCACCTATTTCTTCTTGTACCTCATACATAAAGGGACTGTGTTTATATTTTGGCAGTAAAGTATTTGGAGTTAATTCTTCAATATCTACACCACAAACGCCCTCAGCAAGATACCATTGACGGTTTTCTTCAATATCCATAAATTCACAATTTACATCATATTTTATATACAATGCTACTGTATCTGCAAATACGACAACCATATCATTTTCTGTAATCATGAACTTTTGCATATCAAAATCAGAGTATAGATTTAAAAATCTATCTACAACCATTTCAGCATATTCTCTTGTTAAAGGACTATACTCCATAATATTCTCCTTAACAACATAATAACATTTTTATTTATTATATCATAATTCATCCTATTCTTCAAGACAGAAAGTTCTGAAAAGGATAAACACATAAAATCACTTAATGCTTTTTATTTCAGTATAAAGTTCAACGATATTTTTCAAAACTCATACAACTGTCCATCAATTTTCAACGATATTTTACTAAATACAGGGCTAAAAAGAGAGTTCCTACCCTGTATTACGTGAAGGAACTCGATATCCTATCATCTAGAGTATATAAAAATCGTCTATACATTGAAATTTATTGTTTATTATGATACAATAAACCCATTACGAAAGGAGGAAGAGCATGAAAAAGCTTGTTATCGGTATTCTCGCCCATGTTGACAGCGGAAAAACAACGCTATCGGAAGCAATACTCTATCACACAGGTGCAATACGCCGCTTAGGAAGGGTTGACAATAAAGACACATTTTTAGACACTAATGAAATTGAACGTGAACGTGGTATCACTATTTTTTCAAAGGAAGCACGGTTTGAAACTGAAAACACCGCCTTTACCTTGCTTGACACCCCGGGGCATGTGGATTTTTCCTCGGAAGCGGAAAGAACATTATCTGTGCTTGACTATGCAGTTTTGGTTGTTTCAGGCTCCGAAAAGGTTCAGAGTCACACTGTAACATTATGGAATTTATTAAAAAAGTACAATGTCCCCACCTTTATTTTCGTAAACAAAATGGATATTTCCCATTATTCGGAAGAGGAAATTTTAACCTCTCTTACAACAGAGTTGGATATTGGCTGTGTTGATTTTTCCCATATAGATTACGAAGCTGTCAGTATGTGCGACGAAATACTTTTGAACCTATACCTTGAAGAGGGTGAACTTACAAAAAAGGATATTATTTACGGCATTAAACGAAGAAGTATATTCCCTGTCTGTTTTGGTTCGGCATTAAAAAGCCAAGGCATAGCAGAACTTTTAAATTTACTTGATGTATACACGGCAGAACCCTTTAAAACAGACTCTTTCGGATGCAGGGTTTTTAAAATATCAGAGGACGATAAGGGTAACCGCCTTACACATATGAAAATAACAGGCGGTACTCTTACCCCTAAAACTGCACTTTCCACATCTTCTTGGGAAGAAAAGGTCAATGAAATCCGTATATATTCAGGTGCAAAGTATAAAAGCGTTGCATTGGTAACACAGGGTGATGTATGCACAGTAACCGGGCTTACAAAAACCTTCCCCGGTGAAGGTTTGGGGTTTGAAAAAACTGCCGCCTCCCTTTCACAGACACCTCTTTTCAGCTACAGTGTTATCCTTCCCGATGGTGTTGACCCCCTTCATGCTTTAGGCACATTAAAGAAACTTGAAGAAGAGGAAACGGAACTAAAAATCACATGGAACGAACAGACAAAGGAAATTGAATTTTACCTTATGGGGGAAGTTCAGCTTGAAGTATTAAAAAAGATTATTGCATCACGTTTTAATATGGAGGTTGACTTTTCAAAGGGCAGTATCATATACAAGGAAACCATACAAAACACAGTTGAAGGCGTTGGTCATTACGAACCACTTCGCCACTATGCGGAGGTTCATCTTCGCATTGAGCCGGGCAAGGAAGGTACAGGCCTTGTTTTTGACACCGACTGCAGTGAAGAAGTTTTAGAGAGAAACTGGCAAAACCTTATTCTGACCCACCTTAAAGAAAAGACACACAAGGGTGTACTTACGGGCTCACCAATCACTGATATGAAAATCACCTTAGTTAGCGGTAAAGCACACTTAAAGCATACAGAGGGCGGTGATTTCAGGCAGGCAACTTACCGTGCAGTAAGACAAGGCTTAATGCAAGCTGAAAGCGTTCTTTTAGAGCCATGGTATGATTTTACCATAACTCTCCCATCTCAATTTGTGGGCAGAGCCATGACCGATATAACAGCCATGGGAGGAACTGTTTCAGCCCCCGAAATGTTAGACGCAGACACAAGCACTATTTCAGGCAGAGCACCCATTTCAGGTATGCACGGGTACGATATGGAATTGACCGCATACACAAAGGGATTGGGCAGGCTGTCCTGTTCCTTTTCAGGCTACAGTAAATGCCCTAATCAGGAGGAGATCGTGGCAAAAAAGGCATATGACCCTGAAGGTGATTTATATAACTCCCCCGACTCTGTTTTCTGTGCCCAAGGTGCAGGCTTCAGCGTAAAATGGTATGATGTTGAAAAATATATGCACCTTGCAAAAGAAAAAACCCCTGAACGCATTTCCAGGGCGACAACCCATGGCGGAAAAAGGGGCGTTATTGACGAAGATGAGCTGATTAAAGTTTTCGAGGCGACTTACGGCAAAATCGAGCGTAAATTGCCTAACCAAATGAAAACTCCCAAAAAAGAGCTTGGGGATTACGTGCCAAAAAACAAAAAACCAAAAGGCAGCGATTACCTTTTGATTGACGGCTACAACGTTATATTTTCTGACGATGAATTGAAAAAGGCGGCACATGCAAGTTTGGAAGATGCCCGTAAAATGCTCATTGACAAAGCAATAATATATAACAGCTTAAAGCAAATTGAAGTTATAGTTGTATTTGATGCCTACCGTGTTAAGGGGCAAGGCAGTATAGAACAACATTCAAACATAAGCGTTGTATATACAAAAGAGGCTGAAACTGCCGACAGCTACATTGAAAAGGTCACCCATGAGCTTAGTAAAAACCACCGTGTGCGTGTTGCCACAAGCGACAATTTAGAGCAGATTATTATATTGGGTAACAACGCCCTGCGTATGACAGCACGTGAATTTTTCGACGAGCTTAATGAGGCAGAAATGGAAATTGCCGCTTATATCCAACGAAATAATATAACGAATCAAGACATTTCAAACACGGTTTTATCGAAAGAAATTTTAGAAAAAATCACAAATCCGCAGAATGATTAGTTCTGCGGATTTTCTTTGTATTTACTTATAATGTATTCATTTATTTCTCCGATAGTACAGATAGCCTTTTCAAATTCCTCTCCTTGGTATTTTGCCGCGGCATGGAAGCTTCCGTATATTAAAACCGTTAGCATAACATCTTTTTCAAGGCTGTCTTTGTAAGATGGATCCATTGTGTAAATATGCTCTTTTAACCTCTTTTCCAGCTTGCAGGCAAAAACACCGTAACGTGAACCTGAAAAGAGTGTTTGAAAAAGGCTGTTTTGATAACATATTTCAATTGCAAGTTTTTTCACACTTTCGCCCGTTGCCCATCCTGAACGGGGAATATTATTAATAACCTTATCTATTATTTCATTTTCCAATTTGTCCGACAAATCGTAAACGCTTTCGTAATGGTTGTAAAATGTCGCCTTGTTTATAAGGGCGTAATCTGCAATTTCCTTAACGGTTATTTTTTCAATGGGCTTTTTTTCCCTTAGTTTTAAAAACGCATCTTCTATGCACTTTCTCGTTCTTTGCACCCTTAAATCCATATTCCCACCCTTTTCAACTGATTTGTATTTTTGTCTAAAAAAACAACAATAATAAATTATTGTTTATTGATAACTCCATTTTCTTATGTTACAATTATACCACTTAATTCAACTGTAGTCAATTATTTTTACTAAAGTTTATAAAAGGAGCTTGAAATGGATATACAGAATTTTTACAGAGGCTTTTCCTTTGACTCATATGAATATTTGGGATGTCATTTGGAATACAACGGTGCAGTTTTTCGAACCTTTGCACCAAATGCCAAATCCATAGCCGTAATTGGCGAATTTAACATGTGGCAGGAAACCAAGATGCACAAAATACACGACGGCAATTTTTGGGAGGTTTTCATTGAAAACGCTAAAGAGGGCGATATGTATAAATACCGCATTGAAGGGCGTGACGGCAGAATTATCGACCACTGTGACCCATATGGCTACGGCATGGAATTAAGACCCAATAATGCCTCCATTATACGTGACATGAAAAAATACACCTTTAATGACGAAGAGTGGATGAAAAACCGTACAGACTGCCGTAACAAACCGCTTAATATTTACGAAATGCACTTAGGTTCATGGAAAAGTAACGCACATGACGAAAATGGATGGTACAATTGCCGTGACCTTTGTGACACACTTATCCCCTATTTAAAGGAGTACGGATATAATTACATTGAGATTATGCCCATAGCGGAGCATCCCTGTGACAACTCCTGGGGGTATCAGATTACAGGCTTTTATTCCCCAACCTCACGCTACGGTACCTGTGACGATTTAAAGGCATTTGTGGACAAGTGCCACCAAGAAGGCATCGGTGTTATACTTGATTTTGTGCCTGTCCATTTTGCAACTGATGATTATGCCTTGGAAAGATATGACGGAACGCCTCTTTTTGAATATCCCCATCCCGATGTAGGTTACAGCGAATGGTCAAGCCATAACTTTAACCATTCCCGTGGTGAGGTGCAAAGCTTTCTTCAGTCTAACGCAAATTACTTTCTTACTGAATATCATTTTGACGGACTGAGAGTGGACGCAATAAGCCGAATTATATACTGGCAAGGTGACGAAAACCGTGGCGTAAACAGTGACGGTGTTCGCTTTTTAAAGCAGATGAATTACAGCTTGAAAAATATGCATCAGGGCATTATCCTTGCGGCAGAGGACTCTACAGCTTTCCCCGCTGTTACAGCACCTGCAGATTCAGGGGGTTTAGGTTTTGACTACAAGTGGGACATGGGCTGGATGAACGATACATTGGAATATTTTAAGATAGACCCTTATTTCAGGAGCGGTAATTATCATAAACTGACCTTTTCCATGATGTATTTCTACAACGAAAACTACCTCCTCCCTCTATCTCACGATGAAAATGTTCACGGCAAGGCTACTATTGCTCAAAAAATGTATGGGGATTATGATTTAAAATTTCCACAGGCAAGGGCAATGTACTTGTATATGTATGCTCATCCCGGAAAAAAACTTAACTTTATGGGCAATGAAATTGCACAATTACGGGAATGGGATGAAAAGAGGGAACAGGACTGGGATATGTTAAAATATCCAAATCACGATGCCTTTCATCGCTTTATACGTGACATTAACCTTACTTATCTATCCTCTCACTCACTTTGGGAGAAGGACTTTTCACGTGATGGCTTTAACTGGGTGGAATGTGGTGCGGAGAATAAATGCTCCTACGCCTTCCGTCGAATTGCAGAGGGTGAACAAACCTTGGCTGTATTTAATTTTTCAGGCTGTGAACAAACCTTAAGCCTTAACATTGACTGTAAGAAATTACAGCTTCTTATAGCCACAGACCGTGACATTTACGGCGGCGAAACAAATTATTCCACAAAACCCATAAAAGTAAAATCAGGGTTATTTACAATAACCCTTCCGCCTTTCGGTGCACATCTTTATATGGAATTATAAACAAAAAAACGCCTTAAAATGGCGTTTTTTGTTTATAAAAAAATTACTTATTCAATGACAGTTTTTTGCACAAGGGCAAAAACATACCGCCACAAGCATTCCCTATTATAACAACAGGGAAATAGAAAGCAGCACTTTGAACATTTTCAAACCTGCTTATTGAAAAAAACGCCAAATCCGCTATGCAGTGGTTAAAATTGCAGAAAATAAATATCATAACAGGTAACACCACGGCCCAGATTGTTCCAACAAAGTTTCCTGACTTTGTGCACCTTTCAAAGCCTTCAACAGCGATGAACATAAGCATACCGCAGAAAAAGGCAAGTACAAAGGTGCTTTGGACGGTGTCATTAAACTTTACGTTTAAAAGTTCTAACGCTTTAAAAGCATACGCTTCACCCATACGTGTGATACCCAAAAGTGTACCTCCGATAACTGTTCCCAAAAAATTTGCAACAAGAGTAACTAAAACTTCAATCACGTATGCCTTATTCCGAAGAACGATGTAGCCCACTTTTCCCGTGTAAAGGCCCAGACTGAATACAACGATTACGAACAGCCCGAAACTGAACAAAACTGCACCTAAAACTTTATTATCGCTGTTCATATATGCCCCACATCCTACGCACACTATAATTCCTGAAAGAATTCCGTCCACCAAAAGAGAAATAAGTCTTTTTGTCATATTAAAAATCTTCCTCCTACAGTTATTAAACAGTATGTGTAGAAATAATTCAAAAAAACAACTCTTTACAATTATTTTTTATTATAGTTTACAACAAGTATACCTATAGATACAAGAATAAGGGCAATTACAACCTCGACACCTACGCTTCCTGCCTCATCAAGAAAAATTGCCGATAAAATAACACCTGAAATAGGGTTAAAAGGTCCGAAAATAGAAACACGTGACACATCGTTATACTTCATGAGTAAGCCCCATATGGAATAAGCAACAGCGGAAATACATGCCATGTAAATAAGAAGCACAACACAATTTAGAATACTTCCCTCTGCAAATTCAAACTTACCACCAAAAAGAAGCCCAAACAAAGTCATGATGCATCCGCCAATGAAGAACTGCCAGCCTGAAAGGGTTACGGGGTTTTCATGCTTTGAGTAAATTTTAATCATAACAGAACTGAATGCGTAAGCCAATGCCGCAATAAGTATAAAGCCTGCACCCATAAAAGTAAAGCCCATGTCACCCTTTGCCATGCTTACAATAATAACACCGCCAAAGCCTAAAATACAGCCTATAGCCTTTTTTAAAGTCATTTTTTCTGTTCTGAAAATAAATGCGGCAACAAGTATGGCTATAAACACATTACTGCCGTTTACAATGGCAGCTGTTACGCCCGATGCATATGCATGACCTATGTAGAAAAACACGTATTGAATAACAGTCTGCACAAGTGCAAGTGCCAGAACATATTTAACAGAGCTTTTCTTTGGAATTAAAGGTTTTTTTGCCAGTAAACTGCCTATTAAAACAGTTAAAATACCTGCTAAAATAAAGCGTACACCGGCAAAAAGGATTGTGCTCATATAGTCGGTGCCTGTTATGCCGAACATTTTGTAACCGATTTTAATACACGGTGTTGCACTGCCCCACAATACACAGCAAAGAAGGGCTAAAAGTGCCACAACATAGGTCTTTTGCAGAAAATGTTTTTTCTCCTTCAAAAAAATCAACTCCTTTGTAACAGACTTATTCTATCACAAAGGAGTCAACTAATCAACATATTTTAACTTTACTTATTTCCAAGAAGCTCTACCAATCTTCTTGCGGCTTCCAAAGTATCTTCGGGGCTACCGAATGTGGAAAATCTAAAATATCCTTCACCGCAGGCACCAAAGCCTTCACCGGGTGTGCCTACAATCTGTGCTTTTGTTAAAAGGTAGTCGAAAAATTCCCAGCTTCCCATACCGCAGGGGCATTTAAGCCAGATATATGGTGCATTTTTACCGCCGCAATACCAGATGCCTATTTTGTCAAGTGCTTCCATCAACACCTTGGCATTGTTTTTGTAAATTTTTATATTGTCGTGGATTTGCTTTTGTCCTTCTTCGGTAAATACTGCCGCTCCGCCTTTTTGAATTATGTAAGAAACACCGTTAGTTTTTGTTGTACGGTTTCTTACCCACATTTCGTTAAAGCACATAGAGCCTCTCACAAGTTTTTTGGGGATTACTGTATATCCAAGTCTTGTTCCTGTAAAGCCTGCTGTTTTTGAAAGAGAGCATATTTCAATAGCACAAGTTTCTGCACCTTCTATTTCAAATATGCTGTGAGGAAGTTTTTCATCTTCAATAAAAGCCTCATAAGCCGCATCAAACAGAATTATACTTCCGTTTTCGTTGGCAAAATCAACCCACGCCTTAAGCTGTGTACGGTCAAATACTGCACCTGTGGGGTTGTTAGGTGAACAGATATATAAAATGTCTGCCTTTGCATCTTCTGAAGGCATGGGCAAAAATCCGTTATGTTCACCGGAAGAAAGGTGTACAATTTTTCTGCCTGCCATAACGTTTGCATCTACATATGCAGGATACGCAGGTTCAATTACAAGTGCGGAGCTTTCACGGTCAAAAAGGTCAAGAATATCGCCAAGCTCGTCACTTGCACCGCTTGACACAAACACTTCTTCAGGTGAAACTTTTACACCTCTTGCAACATAGTAATTAGCTATTGTTTCACGAAGGAAAGGTGCACCACATTCGGGCATATAGCCGTGGAAGCATTCCTTAACACCCTGATCGTCAACCGCAGAGTGAAGTGCTTTAATTACTGCATCACAAAGCGGAAGAGATACGTCACCTATACCCATTCTGTACAAATGCTTATCGGGATTTGCTTCAAGATAAGCCTTTGTCTTTTGAGCTATGTTATAGAAAAGATATGAATCCTTCAAGTCTGCATAATGTGTGTTTGGTGTAATCATTCCACTACATCTCCTTCGTATATCATTTCTGCCGGTCCCTTCATGGTGACAGAATAATCAGGTGCTACTGTAATTTTAAGTGTTCCTCCGTCCAAAAGTACAGATATTTCATCATCGGTGGAGCAATACCCTTCTCTTATTGCCGCTGAAACAGATGCACATGCCCCTGTTCCGCAAGCCATTGTTACACCGCTTCCCCGCTCCCACACACGCATACGCAATGTATGTTCATCTATGACCTGTACAAATTCAACATTTACGCCATCGGGAAAAGCACTGTGATGTTCCATTTTGGGTCCTATTGTTAAAAGGGGTGCTTTTTCTATATCGGGAACGAAATTAACAGCATGAGGATTTCCCACAGATACAGGAGTACAACAAACTTCTTCACCGTCTATTGAAAGTGTAAGGTTTTCCGATACTACAGCTTTACCCATTCCCACAGATACGGTTTTTACCTTTCCCTTTGACAAATGCAAATCAAGGGTTTTTACACCTGACAGTGTTTCTATTTTGAGATGCTTCTTGTCTGTATATCCTTTGTCATATACATACTTTCCCACACAGCGAATACCGTTACCGCACATTTTTGCTTCTGAACCGTCTGCATTAAAAATTCTCATCTTAAAGTCCGCAATTTCTGATGGAGAAATATAAATCATCCCGTCAGAGCCTGCTCCAAAATGCCTGTCAGACAGTTTTATTGATAACGACTCAATATTTTCGGGCACTTCGCCGTAAACATATAAATAATCATTTCCAAGTCCGTGCATCTTTGTAAAGTGCATTGTAGTTCCTCCTCGCTAATTTACAAATTTAAGCATCTATAGTAGATATTCCTATTGTCATTTCCTCAAGAACATCCAATAAAACCTTTACGGTATCTAATGATGTAAACATTGTAATATTATTTTCAGTTGCCGTTCTTCTGATTGCCACACCATCTTCATAATGTACACCGGAAAGAATTGCACGGGTACATATAACGTAGCTGACATAACCTGCTCTTATTGCTTCAAGTATTTCTGTACTGCCTTCGGAAAGTTTTCTTAAAAGTCTTGTCTTTATACCATGCTTCTTAAGAAATTCTGCCGTTCCCACAGTTGCCTCAATATTGAATCCCATGTCATAGAAACGTTTTACAAGGGGAAGTGCTTCTTCCTTATCCTCGTCAGCTAAAGTTACAACAACAGTGCCGTAATTCTGCAATTTCAGTCCCGATGCAGTAAGTGCTTTATACATTGCTCTGGGGAACTTATCATCATATCCGATTGCTTCGCCTGTGGATTTCATTTCAGGTGAAAGATATGAGTCCATACCGTTCAGCTTTGAGAATGAGAATGCAGGTGCCTTTACATAGTGGCGTTCCTTTTCCTTTGGATAAAGCACATCTATGCCCTGCTCTTTAAGGCTCTTTCCCAAAATAACAAGTGTTGCCATATCAGCTAAGGAATATCCTGTAGCTTTGGAAAGGAATGGTACAGTTCTTGATGAACGTGGATTTACTTCAATTATATAGACATTGTCCTCTTCATCAACAATAAACTGAATATTAAAAAGACCTATAATACCAATACCAAGTCCAAGCTTTTCGGTATATTCCAATATTGTCTTTTTAACCTTTTCAGATACGCTGTATGTGGGATATACACTTATGGAGTCACCGCTGTGAACGCCCGTTCTTTCAACAAGCTCCATAATACCGGGTACAAATACTGCCTTTCCGTCACATATTGCATCAACTTCAAGCTCTTTTCCGCGGATGTATTTATCAACCAATACAGGCTTATCTTCATCAATTTCAACGGCAGTTTTAAGATAGTGCCTTAATGCCTTTTCCTTTGCAACAATCTGCATTGCACGACCGCCCAATACGAAGCTGGGTCTTACCAAAACAGGATAGCCAATTTCTTCTGCCGCCTTAATACCGTCTTCAATATTTGTAACGGCACGTCCCGGAGGCTGAGGAATGTGAAGCTCTTTCAAAAGCTTTTCAAAAGCATCACGGTTTTCCGCTTTGTCTATTGCCGCACAATCTGTGCCTACAATCTTTACGCCCCTCTTATACAGCGGTTCTGCAAGATTTACGGCAGTCTGACCGCCCAATGTTACGATAACACCTTCGGCATTTTCCAAAAGTATAATATTTAAAACATCTTCAGGTGTAAGAGGTTCAAAGTACAGCTTATCGCTTGTAGTATAATCAGTTGAAACAGTTTCAGGATTATTATTTATGATTATTGCTTCATAGCCTGCATCCTTAATTGTCTTTACGGCATGAACCGTTGAATAGTCAAATTCTACACCCTGACCTATTCTGATAGGACCTGAACCCAGAACAACAAGCTTCTTCTTATCAGATACCTTTGATTCGTTTTCGCCTTCGTATGTGGAATAGAAGTAAGGGATATAACTGTCAAATTCCGATGCACAGGTATCTATCATTTTATATACAGGCATAATACCTGCATTTTTTCGCATTTCAAATATGCTAAGCTCGCTTACAGACCACAAAAGTGCAATTTCTTTATCCGAAAAGCCCATTTTCTTTGCTTTCTTAAGCTCTTCTATATTGCCAACATGGTTTTTAAGCCAAGCTTCTTCATCCACTATGTTTTTAAGCTTTCTTACAAAGAATCTGTCAATCTGTGTAATTTCACAAATCTTTTCAATTTCTGTATCCCTTCTTAAAAGCTCTGCGATTGCATATATTCTGTCGTCAGTTCCGATTTTTATATAATCTAAAAGATTTTCTGTTTTCTCTTCATCAAACTTTTTGTTATAAAGATGCCATACACCAATCTCAAGAGAACGTATTGCCTTAAGTAAACTTTCTTCAAAGTTTCTGCCTATTGACATAACCTCGCCTGTGGCTTTCATCTGGGTGCCTAATTTATTATTTGCATCTGTAAATTTATCAAAGGGGAACCTTGGCATCTTTGTTACCACATAGTCAAGTGTAGGTTCAAAGGATGCGGGAGTATTGGCTATCTGTATTTCGTCCAGTGTCATGCCGATACCGATTTTTGCCGATACCCTTGCAATGGGATATCCGCTTGCCTTTGATGCAAGTGCCGATGAACGTGACACTCTGGGATTTACCTCTATAAGGTAATACTGGAATGACTTGGGGTCAAGTGCAAACTGAACATTGCATCCGCCTTCGATTTTAAGTTCGCGGATAATTTTCAGTGCACTGTCACGAAGCATATGATATTCCTTGTTTGTCAAGGTCTGTGAGGGACAAACAACAATGGAATCCCCTGTATGAATACCAACGGGGTCAAGGTTTTCCATATTACAAATAGTAATGGCAGTATCGTTTGAGTCACGTATTACTTCGTATTCAATTTCCTTATAGCCCTTTATGCTCTTCTCAATCAAAACCTGATGTACGGGAGAAAGGGTAAGTGCATTTTTCATTATCTGCACAAATTCTTCTTCATTATCTGCAAAGCCGCCGCCTGTGCCCCCAAGGGTAAAGGCAGGACGAAGAACAACAGGATAGCCTATTTTTTTAGCTACCTTCAAGCCTTCTTCCATTGAGTTTGCTATATCTGAAGGAAGTACAGGTTCACCAAGACTTTCACAAAGCTCCTTGAACAGTTCTCTGTCCTCGGCACGCTCTATACTTTCGCTCTTTGTTCCCAAAAGCTCGGTGTGACATTCCTTTAAAACGCCCTTCTTTTCAAGCTGCATTGCAAGGTTAAGACCTGTCTGACCGCCTATACCCGGTAAAATGGCATCGGGTCTTTCACGTCTTATAATCTTTGCAATATATTCCAGATTAAGAGGCTCCATATATACCTTATCCGCAACTGTTGTATCAGTCATAATTGTTGCGGGATTTGAATTGCAAAGGATAACTTCATAACCTTCTTCCCTAAGTGCAAGACATGCCTGAGTTCCTGCATAGTCAAACTCTGCCGCCTGTCCTATAACTATGGGACCTGAACCGATAACGAGAACCTTTTTTATATCTTGTCTTTTAGGCATTTTCATTTTCTCCCTTCATCAGTTCAATAAATTCATCAAACAAATATGCACTGTCCTGGGGACCGGGCGCACTTTCGGGATGGTACTGAACAGAAAAGATTTTATCCTTTTTGCACTCTATGCCCTCAACAGTATTATCAAGCAAATTTATATGTGTAATCTCAAGACGGGTTCCTACAATGCTGTCTGTATCAACAGCGTAGGAATGGTTCTGAGAAGTAATTTCAATTTTATTTGTTTTTAAATTTCTTACGGGATGATTTCCACCACGGTGTCCGAATTTCAGCTTATATGTTTTTGCACCGTATGCAAGTGATATAATCTGATGACCCAGACAAATACCGAATATGGGATATTTACCCTTAAGATTTTTTATTGTTTCAATAGTTTGCGAAACATCTGTAGGGTCCCCGGGTCCGTTTGAAATAAACACACCGTCAGGGTTAAGATTTTCTATATCTTCTGCCTTTGTATTATAAGGTACAACAGTAACAGAACATTCTCTTTGTTGCAGGGAACGAAGAATGTTCAGCTTCATGCCGCAGTCTATTGCCACAACATGATATTTTTTATTTTCAGTGGGATAAAAAGCACTTTTTTTCCTGCTGACTTTTGAAACCGCATCTTTGGGGATTTCAGTATTCTTAAGTATACTAAGTCCCTCATCCAGTGTTGTTTCAATTCCCGTAACAAGCACCTTGCGGCTACCCAAATCACGGATAGAACGTGTGATCTGTCTTGTGTCCACACCGTATATACCGGGTATATGATAACGCTTCATAACATCGGAAAGGCTTTCTACGCTACGGAAATTGGATGGTTCATCGTTGTATTCACGTACAATTAAAGCACCGATTGTAGGTGTTTTTGTTTCATAATCCTCAGGACATATTCCGTAATTTCCGATTAAAGGATAAGTCATTACAACTGCCTGATAAGTATAAGACGGATCTGATACAATTTCCTGATATCCAACCATTGATGTATTAAAAACGATTTCACATACTTTATCAGCAGTATCACCGAAAGCAAAGCCCAAATATTCGCTTCCGTCTTCTAAAATAATTTTTCTGTTATATTTTTCTGCCATTGTGAAACCCCGCTTTCATTTTGTGGTGTCAGATATTTTTTGTTCAAATTTATTTTTCGGAATGTTGTGCATTACAGGTGTGGGATATACTCCGTCAAAGCAAGCACTGCAATAATCTTCGCTGTCTATAAGCTCGCCTAATTTTTCCTTGGGAAGGTATCCAAGGCTGTCAGCACCAATTATTTCTGCAATTTCGGGAACAGTATATTTGCAAGCTATAAGATGCTCTTCAGAATCTATATCGGTTCCGTAATAGCACGGATGCAAGAAAGGCGGAGCTGACACTCTCATGTGGATTTCTTTCGCTCCGGCATCACGCAGAAGTTTTACAATTCTTCCGCTTGTTGTACCTCTTACGATGGAGTCATCCACCAACACAACCCTTTTTCCCGACACAGTTTCTTCAACTGCACTGAGCTTTATTCTCACCTGGTCAACACGATTTCCCTGACCGGGGGAAATGAAAGTTCTTCCGATATACTTGTTCTTTATAAGTCCTATACCGTAGGGAATACCTGACTCTTGTGAAAAGCCTAACGCCGCATCAAGCCCTGAATCGGGAACACCGATTACAACGTCGGCATCAACACCGTGACACCGGGCCAAAAGCTGTCCTGCCTTTTTGCGTGCTTTATGTACAGAAACACCGTCTATGGTTGAATCAGGTCTTGCAAAATAAATATATTCAAAAATACATGTCCTCTTTTGCTTTTTATTGCAATGTTCTCTTTTTGATTCTATGCCGTTTTTGGAAAAAACAAGAATTTCTCCCGGAAGAACATCTCTTACAAATTCCGCACCAACGCTACCGAGTGCGGAAGTTTCGGAAGCTATAACGTATGTTCCGTCATTCATTTTTCCGTAGCAAAGGGGTCTGAACCCGTAAGGGTCACGGCAAGCAATCATTTTTGCAGGTGACATAACCACAAGTGAATATGCACCTTCAATAATATTCATACTTCTGCTTACGGCTTCCTCGATGGAAGGAGCTGACAATCTTTCCTTAGTTATGATATATGCTATTGTTTCCGTATCACTTGTTGTGTGAAAGATTGCACCTGTAAGCTCCAGCTTGTTTCTCAGCTCATAGGCGTTACTTAAGTTTCCGTTATGTGCAATTGCCATTTTGCCCTTCTGGTGGTTAACCTCAATGGGCTGGCAGTTTTGTCTGCTTGAACCGCCTGTTGTGCCGTATCTTACATGACCTACAGCCATATTACCCTTTGGAAATGATTTTAAAACCGATGCCTTAAACACATCACCTACAAGCCCTATGTCCTTATGGGAATAGAACAAGCCGTCATCGTTTACTACAATACCACAGCCTTCCTGTCCCCTGTGCTGGAGGGCATATAATCCGTAATATGCAAGGTCTGCCACATCTGTCTGAGAAGGTGAAAATATACCCAATACACCACATTCTTCATGTATGCTCATTTTTTTACGCTCCTTTCAACAGAGGCTTTTATAAAGCCGCAGAAAAGAGGATGAGCTTTGTTGGGACGGCTCTTGAATTCGGGATGATACTGAACACCCACATGGAAGGGTCTTTCTGTAATTTCCACCGTCTCCACCAGTCTTCCGTCGGGAGACTCACCGCATAATGTTAACCCGTTTTCCTCAAGAACCGAGCGATATTCATTATTAAGCTCGTAGCGGTGTCTGTGACGCTCTGATATGGAAGTTAAGTTATAACAACGCTCCATAGTTGTGCCACTTTTTATTTTGCAGGGGTACGCACCAAGACGTAATGTACCGCCTTTGTCGATATCATCACTTTGTCCGGGCATAAAGTCTATAACCTTATTTTTGCACATCTCGTCAAACTCGCCTGAATTTGCATCAGGTATATTGCAGACATTTCTTGCGTATTCAATAACGGCAATCTGCATACCAAGACATATACCAAAATACGGTACGCACTTTTCACGTGCATATTTTGCCGCAAGTATCATACCTTCGATACCGCGGTTTCCAAATCCGCCGGGAACTAGAATTCCATCGACATCCAAAAGTTTTTCTTCGTAGTTTTCGCTTGTTAATTCTTCCGAGTCAATCCACAGTATTTCAACATGTGTATTATTATAGTATCCTGCATGACGGAGTGCTTCCGCAACGGAAAGATAAGCATCGTGCAAGCCTACATATTTACCTACAAGACCGATTTTAACATTATGCTCTCTCGCCTTTATCTTTTCCACCATCTGTGTCCATTCGGTCAGATCGGGTTTATTGGCTTCTATGCCCAATTCTCTGCACACAACTGATGAAAAGTTGGATTTTTCAAGCATAAGTGGTGCTTCATAAAGATTTGGCACCGTAATGTTTTCAATTACACAATCATTCTTTACATTGCAGAACATTGCTATCTTTTTGAAAATAGATTCATCCAGATGTTCATCACAACGAAGTACCACAATGTTGGGGTTAATACCCATACCCTGTAATTCTTTTACAGAATGTTGCGTTGGCTTTGACTTATGTTCATTAGAGCCGCTTAAGAAGGGAACTAATGTAACATGAATAAACAAGCTGTTTTCCCTTCCTACTTCTATGGAAATCTGACGGATAGCCTCAAGGAAGGGCTGTGATTCAATATCACCGATAGTGCCGCCGATTTCTGTAATAACCACATCGGCATCGGTCTTTTTGCCTACGCTGTAAACAAATTCTTTAATTTCATTTGTAATGTGGGGAATTACCTGAACTGTAGAACCTAAGTATTCACCCCTGCGTTCCTTATTCAACACATTCCAGTAAACCTTACCTGTTGTAAGGTTTGAATACTTG
The DNA here is from genome assembly GCA_051866635.1 of Clostridia bacterium. Lineage (GTDB taxonomy): Bacteria > Bacillota > Clostridia > UMGS1883 > UMGS1883 > RGIG1927. The sequence continues at coordinate 30,938 of JBJDXJ010000011.1, forward strand.
TTAAGGTTTTCATCGATAAATCTTTCATAATGTCCCAGGTCAAGGTCGGTTTCGGCGCCGTCTTCAGTTACAAACACTTCGCCGTGCTGATAAGGGCTCATTGTACCGGGGTCAACATTAATATAGGGATCAAGCTTCTGTGCCGCCACCTTAAGGCCTCTTGCTTTTAAAAGTCTTCCTAAAGATGCTGCCGTAATGCCTTTACCAAGGCCCGATACAACGCCTCCTGTTACAAATATATACTTTGTCATAACGCTTCCTCCCTTATTCCCATTCCACCGTTGCCGGGGGCTTTGAAGTAATATCATAAACAACTCTTGAAATGCCGCCTACCTCATTTGTAATTCTGCTTGAGGCTTTTTCCAAAACTTCATATGGAAGTCTTGTCCATTCTGCTGTCATAAAGTCATCGGTAGTTACGGCACGGAGTGCCACTGTATAGCCGTATGTTCGGCTGTCGCCCATAACACCAACGCTTCTCAAATCGGTAAGCACCGCAAAATATTGATTTGTTTCTTTTTCAAGATTTGCTTTTTTAATTTCTTCACGGAAGATTGCATCCGCTTCTCTTAAAAGGTCAAGTTTGTCTTTTGTAATCTCGCCGATTACTCGTACTGCCAAACCTGGACCCGGGAAGGGCTGACGCCACACAAGGTCATAAGGAATACCAAGCTGTTCTCCTGCGGCACGTACTTCATCCTTGAATAAATCCCTCAAAGGTTCTACGATTTCGTCAAAGGAAATTACATCGGGAAGACCGCCTACATTATGGTGGCTCTTGATTACGGCTGAATCACCTTTTCCGCTTTCAATAACATCAGGATAAATCGTGCCCTGTACCAACACATCTACTTTACCTATTTTTTTCGCTTCGTCTTCAAATACTCTTATAAATTCCTCGCCTATAATCTTACGTTTTTTCTCAGGCTCGGTAACGCCCTTTAATTTACTTAAAAATCTTTCTTCGGCATTTACTCTTATAAGATTCATTCCGAACTGTCCGCGGAATGTATTTTCAACGAAATCGCCTTCGTCTTTTCTTAAAAGACCGTGGTCCACAAATACACATGTGAGATTTTGTCCTATTGCCTTATGAAGAAGCACTGCGGCAACAGATGAGTCAACACCGCCCGACAGTGCTAAAAGCACTTTTTTGCCTGCAAGATATGTCTTGTATTTTTCAATGGATTTCTCCACGAAATTGTCCATTTTCCATTCCTTTGAGCAGTTACATATTTCAAAAAGGAAGTTATAAAACATTTCTTTACCGAACTTTGTATGTGTTACTTCGGGGTGGAACTGTACACCGTACAAATTCCTTTCTTCGTCACACATTGCCGCCACAGGACATTTGTCAGTCTTTGCTATAACTTTAAAGCCCTTGGGCGGTTCTGTGATAAAGTCTGTATGACTCATCCAGCACACAGATTCTTCGGGAATACCTTTAAAAAGTTTACAATCAAAGGTGTTGACAGTGGTTTTTCCGTACTCAGAGCTATCGGAGGCTGCGGAAACATTTCCCTTTGCCATAAAAGCCATAAGCTGGTCACCGTAACAGATACCTAAAATGGGAATACCTGTATTCAATATTTCAGCATCGTAGTGGGGAGATGTTTCGTCATATACGCTGTTGGGTCCCCCTGTAAAAATTATGCCATTGTAGCCGATTTCTTTGATTTCATCAATCGTTATTTTGTTATACGGCTTAATTTCTGCATAAACCTGTAATTCTCTTACACGTCTTGCAATAAGCTGATTATACTGTCCGCCAAAATCTAATACAAGTATCTTTTCCACTGCTGTCACCTCTTAATTTTAAAGATTAATTTCTGCTGTTTCTCTGGAAATATCAGACACTAATGGTCTTATTTTATTAAGATAAGCCTCCACCTGTTCAGGACATCTGCCTATATACAAGGAGGGAGTCAAAAGAGTGTTCATTTCGCTTTCAGTTAAACCAAAATCCTTTTCCTTTGCCAAACGTGAAAGCAAATCACATTCTTCACCGTTCTTCATTTTTGCAGTAGCTTCCATTGAACACTTTCTTATAATTTCATGAAGCTGCTGGCGGTCGCCACCCTTCTTTACCGCTTCCATCATCAAGTTTTCTGTTGCGATAAAGGGCAGATATTCTTTAACTGTTTTTTCAACAATCTTTTCGTTCACCACAAGTCCGTCTGTAACGTTTTGTGCAAGTCGTAATATGGCATCTGCACAAAGGAAACCTTCGGGAATTGAAATACGTCTGTTTGCACTGTCGTCAAGTGTTCTTTCAAGCCACTGAACAGACGCTGTCATGGAAGCATTTTGTGTATCTGCCATAAGATAACGTGCCAAAGAACAGATACGTTCACTTCTCATGGGGTTACGTTTATATGCCATAGCGGAAGAACCAATCTGATTTTTTTCAAAGGGTTCTTCTACCTGTCTGTCATGCTGTAAAAGTCTTATATCGTTTGCCATACGGTAACAGCTCTGTGCAATAGAAGAAAGTGCATTCAGAATTCTGCTGTCAACCTTTCTGGGATAAGTCTGTCCGCAAACGTCAAAGCACTGTGAAAAACCAAAATCTTTTGAAATCTGTCTGTTCATTTCATCAATCTTTGACATATCACCGTCAAACAAATCAACAAAGCTTGCTTCTGTGCCTGTAGTACCGCGGCAACCGAGGAACTTAATGTTTTCTATTGCAAATTCAACTTCATTAAGATCTGACATAAAGTCCTGAAGCCAAAGTGTGGCTCTCTTTCCCACTGTTACAAGCTGAGCAGGCTGATAATGGGTGTAGCCAAGTGTAGGCAAAGATTTAAACTTGTCTGCAAAGTCAACAAGGTTTGCAATAACCTTTAAAAGTTCATTCTTAATGTAAAGTAAACCATCACGGTAAATAACAAGGTCTGCATTATCTGTTACATAACAGCTTGTTGCACCTAAATGAATAATACCTGCCGCCAAAGGTGCCACTTTGCCGTAAGCATAAACATGTGCCATAACATCATGTCTTACTTCTTTTTCTCTCTGTGCTACTACATCATAATCGATATCTTCGATGTGTTCTTCCATCTGGGAAATCTGTTCCTTTGTAACAGGAAGCCCCAAATTCATTTCTGCCTTAGCAAGAGCCACCCAAAGCTTACGCCATGTCTGATAACGTGTATCTGATGAAAAAAGCTTGAGCATATATTCTGACGCATATCTGGATGATAACGGGGATTCATATTTATTTGTCATGATTTATCTCCTTTATCTGACTTTTATTTTATCAATCGTTTTTAACTAAGCAAGTAATGCTTATCTTATTATTATACTGTCTCTTTCAGGACCTACGGAAACATACTTAATTCTGCAACCGATAGCTTCTTCGATATATGTTACATAATCCTTTGCTTCCTTGGGCAATTCGTCCCATGTACGAATAGAGGAAACGTCACACTTCCAGCCGTCCAGATATTCTATTACCGCTTCAGCTCTCTTAAGTGCTGAGGGGAATGGGAATTCATCTGTAACCTGACCGTCTAAAAGGTAATGTGAGCATACGGGGATTTTATCCAGATAGCTTAACACATCAAGCTTTGTAAGTGCAATTTCTGTTGCACCCTGAACCTCTACACCGTATCTTGTTGCAACTATGTCAATAGGTCCTACTCTACGTGGTCTGCCTGTTTTTGCACCGTATTCAAAGCCTGCTTCTCTGAGCTTTTCAGCTTCTTCGCCGAACATTTCGCAAACGAAGGGACCTTCGCCAACGCATGTGGAATAAGCCTTTACAACACCTATAACATTATCAATTTTTGCGGAAGGGAGTCCTGAACCGATAGGTGCGTAAGCCGCAGTTGTGTTTGAAGATGTTGTATAGGGATGAATGCCGTAATCAAGGTCACGAAGTGAACCAAGCTGAGCTTCAAACATAATATTTTTGCCCTTCTTCTGTGCATCGCGAAGGTAGCTTCCCGTATTGCAAACATAAGGCTTTATCTTTTCACAATAATTTGAAATCCAATCTTCAAGCATTTCCATTGTGTAGGGTTCTGCTCCATAAACCTTTGTTAAAGTTAAGTTTTTCCATTCCATAATATCGGAAAGGTGTGCTCTCAATTCTTCAGGGTAGAAAAGTTCACCGGCTAAAATTGTCTTTTTCTGATACTTATCCGAGTAAAAAGGTGCGATACCCTGCTTTGTAGAACCGAATTTCTTGTCAGCAAGTCTCAATTCTTCAAGAGCGTCCAAATCTCTATGCCAAGGGAGCAAAAGAGAAGCTCTGTCACTTATCTTTAAATTTTCGGCAGTAAGGGATACACCCTTGCTTTCAACTTCCTGTATCTCGTTCCACAAGTTCTCGGGGTCAAGTGCTACGCCGTTACCCAATATATTTACTACGCCTTCTCTGAAAATACCTGAAGGAAGAAGGTGAAGTGCAAACTTACCCTTTTCGTTAATTACAGTATGTCCTGCATTGCCGCCGCCCTGAAAGCGTACAACAACATCATAATCTTCTGTGATTAAGTCAACCATTCTGCCCTTGCCTTCATCGCCCCAGTTTATACCTACGATTGCACAATTTGACATTTTTTTCCCTCCATTACTTATGCTCTAAAGCTCTTCTCATAACTTCAGTGTATGCGTCCTCAACACCGCCCAGATCACGTCTGAATCTGTCTTTGTCAAGCTTTTCACCTGTTTCGCTGTCCCAAAGTCTGCAAGTGTCGGGGCTGATTTCGTCAGCAAGGATTATAGTACCGTCACTTGTTTTACCGAACTCAAGCTTAAAGTCAACTAAAGTTACACCACATTCCTTCCAGAATGACTTAAGGAATTCATTTACCTTAAAAGCATATTCTTCTATTATTTCAATTTCTTCCCTTGTTGCGGCACCGATAGCTATAGCATGGTAATCGTTCATCAAAGGATCGCCCAAGTCGTCGTTCTTATATGAAAATTCAACTGTGGGATTTTCAAAAACAGTTCCTTCAGGAACACCGAAACGCTTTGAAAATGAACCTGCCGCAATATTTCTTACTATAACCTCCAAAGGAACAATTGAAACCTTCTTTACAACTGTTTCACGGGGGGAAAGTTCTTCAACAAAGTGGGTGGGAACACCATATTCGGAAAGCTTGTCCATAAGCATGTTGCTCATGCGGTTATTGATTTCGCCCTTTCCTGAAATTGTTCCCTTCTTCAAGCCGTTAAATGCAGTTGCATCATCCTTATATGATACAATCAACAATTCGGGGTTGTCTGTAGCATACACCTTTTTTGCTTTACCTTCATACAACTGAGCTTTCTTTTCCATAACATAAACCTCATTTCTTAAAACTTTTATATTATTATAATTATTCACTATGTTATGAAGGAGCGCCCCGTTTCAAATCAAAAAAATAAAGGCGTCTTTAACGCTATTCATGCATTAAAGACGCCTTTGCCTTTTACTTGTATTTTACGTCCAAAACAAAAAGTCAGACAATAATCCCGACATGACATCGAAGACGCCTTTGCCCTCACAGAGTATGTTATACACTATTTTGGCTGATTTGTCAATACAAAATACAAAAAAATCCAACCGCATTTTATAACACAGCCGGATTTTTCTGAATTTAAAATCAAATTCCGCTGTCGCCGTAGTTTGACAACACTCTTGCCGACGGGTCATCTACGTTACAGCCTTCCCATTCTTTGTTAGGCATCCAGAAATCTACAATCATTTTGCCCTGACCGGGATAGTACTTTTCAAAAAGTTCACGGTAAAGAAGTGATTCCTTCGTGAAGGGCTGAGCATGAGTATACTTTTTGCGTTTTTCTTCAAATTCTCCATCTGTGTAGAAGGATGATGCATATTCCTTAAGATAATCAACCATGGAATGACCTACCGCATCGGAAAATGCCGCCTTTTCACGGTAAAGAATAGACTTTGGAAGATAATCGCCCTCAAATGCGTGACGAAGAAGGTATTTACCTTTGCCGTACTTGTTAAGCTTAATTTCAGGGTCAATGGCCATTACATACTTAACAAAATCCAAATCTCCAAAGGGAACTCTTGCTTCAAGCGAGTTTACGGAAATACAACGGTCTGCACGAAGAACATCGTACATATGTAATTCACGTATTCTCTTTTCAGCCTCCTTTTGGAAAGCCTCGGCAGAAGGTGCAAAGTCTGTGTATTTATAACCGAACAATTCATCGGATATTTCTCCTGTGAGAAGAACTCTGATATCAGTCTGCTCGTGTATGGCTTTGCATATTAAATACATACCCATACTTGCACGGATTGTAGTTATGTCAAAAGTACCTAAAAGATGAACTACTGTTTCTAACGATGAAAGCACATCATCTTTTGTGATAATAATTTCCTTATGGTCACTGCCTATGTAATCTGCCACTTCCTTTGCATATTTAAGGTCGATGGCATCCTCGCTCATACCGATGGCAAATGTTTTGATGGGTGTTTTGCTCATCTTCTGGGCTATTGCACAAACAAGCGAAGAGTCAAGACCGCCGGAGAGTAAGAAACCAACCTTTGCGTCTGCAACCAATCTCTTTTCAACGCCTTTAACAAGTTTGTCATGAATGTTTTTGCAAGCTGTTTCAACGCTGTCTGTAGAAATTTCATCTACCTTTGCAATATCGTTGTAGCATACAAATTTGCCGTCTTTGTAGTAATGTCCCGGAGGGAAAGGCATTATATCTTTTGCAAGACCTACAAGGTTTTTAGGTTCACTTGCAAAAAGGATTATACCTTCTTCATCATAGCCGTAATAAAGGGGTCTGATACCGATGGGGTCACGGGCTGCAATATATTCCTTTGTTTGTCCGTCATAAATAATGCATACAAATTCGGCATCGAGCATTTTAAACATTTCCACGCCGTATTCCTGATACAAAGGAAGAAGTATTTCACAGTCGGACTCACTTTGGAAAGTATACTTTTCCGACAACTGTTTTTTAATCTTTTCAAAGCCGTATATTTCTCCGTTACAAACGACAAAACTCTCCCCAAGCTGAAAGGGCTGCATACCTAAATCGTTCAGCCCCATTATGGAGAGACGGTGAAAGCCTAAATAGCCCTCTGATGTATCTACTATCTTTGATGCATCGGGACCACGTGAAATTGTTCTTTGAAAACCTTCTTTAAATCGGGAAAGGTCTGCACCTTTACCGCAATAACCCATAATTGAACACATAAAAATTACCTCCGTATATTCATCTCAGCAATTTTATAGGGCAAGTGCTGTACTCGCGGTGCCACCTATATTTTTTCTCATTTCTGCCTTTTGTAAGCTTCCGATTAACGCACGGTTACGACGCACCTACTAAAATTTCTTTTTTCAGATTGCAGCTCGAAAAGTGTTATTCATACGGGACCGGATCATGGCTCTCACCATCCCATGCTCGCTTTCTCCGATTTTTCCGTATTACTTCTCTTTTCTCAAACGCTTTTGTTTTCAGACACCTACCACAAAGCGTTATACACTTTGTGGCAGGGCCAAGTTTTTATATTTCTAATGGTTTTTATTCAACGTCCTGGAGTGCGTCGTAACCTTCTTCGCCTGTACGAACCTTTACAACGTTTTCAACATCGTAAACGAAAATCTTACCGTCACCGATGTGACCTGTGTAAAGAACCTTCTTTGCTGTTTCGATTACGCTTCTTACAGGAACCTTGCTTACTACCATTTCAACCTGAATTTTGGGAAGTAAGCTGGGTTCAACTTCTACACCACGGTAGTATTCGGGTTTACCCTTCTGAACACCGCAACCCATAACGTGAGTTACCGTCATACCTGTAATACCAATATTAAGCATACTTGACTTAAGTGCTTCAAGCATTCTTTCACGGCATACAATTTCAATCTTTGTCAGCTTGTGCTCGCCTTCTGTGAAGGAGGGCATCTTCTTAACTTCTACAGCCTCTGCTACGGGAACACTGCCTGTTACAACTGTTGCACCGGGAAGAGAATCATAGCTGTGGGGAACAATTCCAAAGTCTGCATAAGAGCTGGGAAGACCGTGTTCTGTCTTGTCAAGACCTGTAAGTTCTTCTTCAGCACTTGCACGAAGACCTACTGTCTTGTTGATTACAGTAAATGTGATTAACATTGTTACTGCTGTCCAAGCAACGATTGCAACGATACCTATTGTCTGAACACCTAAAAGTGTTGCATCGCCTGTGTAGAACAAACCGTCAAGACCTGCAGGGGCATCAGGATTTGCCAAAAGACCTACTGCCAGTGTTCCCCAGATACCGTTTGCCATATGTACACCTACAGCACCAACGGGGTCGTCAACGTGAAACTTAATGTCCAAGCCTTCAACAACTACTACAACCAAGATACCGGATACAACGCCTACTACCAAGGAACCGAAAGCGTCCAATGCATCACAGCCCGCTGTAATACCAACAAGTCCTGCCAAAGATGCGTTCAAACACATTGAAACATCGGGTTTACCATTCTTAATCCAAGTAAATACCATACATACAACAGTTGCAACTGCGGGAGCGATTGTTGTTGTAAGGAAGATTGAACCAAGTTCGGGAACACTTGTTGCTGCGGCACCGTTGAAGCCGTACCAGCCAAACCAAAGGATAAAGCAACCTAAAGCACCAATAGTGATTGCATGACCGGGAATAGCGTTAACCTTTGTAACCTTACCGTTTTTGTCTGTAACGTACTTACCGATTCTGGGACCTAAAATCATCGCACCGATAAGAGCCGCTACACCACCTACTGTGTGAATTGCCGCACTACCTGCATAATCATGGAAGCCCATGCTTGCAAGCCAGCCCTGGCTGTTCCAAACCCAACCTGCTTCGATGGGATATACAACAAGGGAGATAACGCCTGAATAAATACAGTATGCCAAGAACTTTGTTCTTTCTGCCATAGCACCGGATACAATTGTTGCCGCTGTTGCACAGAATACAAGGTTAAATACAAAACTTGATGCATTTCCCTCTATAAATCCGCCGAAATCGGTGAAAATGCTCATGTTGGGCACACCGATAAATCCAAACAGATAATCTTCAGCCATCATAAGTGAAAAGCCTAAGAACACGAACATTACAGTACCTATACAGAAGTCCATAAGGTTCTTCATAATAATGTTACCTGCGTTCTTTGCTCTTGTGAAGCCTGTTTCAACCATTGCGAAGCCTGCCTGCATAAAGAATACAAGTGCTGCACCGATCAAAAACCAGACTGCAAACACCTGTTCTGACACGGCTCCTGTTACCAATTCCATTAATTCTGTACCTACCATTTTGATGCCTTCTTTCTAAAAACTCTTAATTTATCTTACGCCGAAAAGCAATTCACCGTATGTGGGGAATGGCCAGAATTTTTCGGCTGTAATTACTTCTGCCTCATCACAAGGAACACGAAGTTCACTCATCTTGGGAAGAAGTTCATCACGAATCATATATCCTTCTTCTTCTACACTTGTCGCATCGGAAAGCTTAGATATAGCCTTGTCAAGCTCGTCACATCTTTCATAAATCTGGCTTGCCAGGGATGAAAGCTTCTTAACAGTTTCTGTTTCGTATGTTGCAGGGATTGAAGAGTCAAGTGCCTTTTTAGCCCCTGCCGCCTTTGCAACAAATGCCGCATATTCTTCAATTGCGGGTAAGATTTCTCTCTTTGCAATCTGACTCATAGTGTTTGCTTCGATAACAACACTCTTGCAGTAGTTTTCCAAAGTGATTTCGCAACGGGACTTAAGTTCTGCTTCGGAGAATACCTTGTGCTTTGTAAGCATTTCTACATTCTTCTTATCAAGTAAGTGAGGAATAGCATCGGGAGTAGTTCTTAAGTTCATAAGACCTCTCTTTTCTGTTGCTTCCTTAATCCACTCATCATCATAACCGTTTCCGTTGAAGATGATTCTCTTGTGGTCCTTGATAGTCTTCTTAATCATTTCATGAAGTGTTGTTTCAAAATCCTCGGCATTTTCAAGTCTGTCAGCATAAATCTGCAAGCTTTCTGCAACAGCCGCATTAATCATAATGTTTGCACATGCAATGCTGTTTGAAGAACCAAGCATTCTGAATTCAAACTTGTTGCCTGTAAACGCGAAGGGTGAAGTTCTGTTTCTGTCTGTTGTATCACGGTTAAACTTGGGAAGTACATCAACACCAAGCTTCATCTGTGTCTTTTCTGTTCCCTTGTAAGGAGTATCTGTTTCGATTGCTTCCAATACTGCGTTAAGCTCGTCACCGAGGAACATTGAAACAACAGCGGGAGGTGCTTCGTTAGCACCGAGTCTGTGGTCGTTACCGGAGGTTGCAACACTGATACGAAGCAAATCCTGATAATCGTCTACAGCCTTTATAACTGCACAAAGGAAAATAAGGAACTGTGCATTTTCGTAAGGTGTTTCACCGGGAGAAAGGAGGTTTACTCCCGTATCTGTTGCCATGGACCAGTTGTTGTGCTTACCGCTACCGTTTACACCTGCAAAGGGCTTTTCATGAAGGAGACATACAAGATTGTGTTTAGATGCCACCTTCTGCATAATTTCCATTGTAATCTGGTTGTGGTCAGTTGCAATGTTTGTTGTTGAATAAATAGGAGCAAGCTCGTGCTGAGCAGGTGCAACTTCGTTGTGCTGAGTTTTAGCAAGAATTCCCAACTTCCACAATTCTTCGTTAAGCTCTGTCATGTATGCTTCAACTCTGGGCTTGATTACGCCGAAATAGTGATCGTCCATTTCCTGACCCTTGGGAGGCTTTGCACCGAAAAGTGTTCTGCCTGTATAAATAAGGTCTTTACGCTTTTCAAAAAGCTCCTTGGGAACTAAGAAATATTCTTGTTCGGGACCAACTGATGTATGTACATATTTTGCTTCTGTTCCGAAAAGTTTCAAAATACGAAGTGCTTGCTTATTAAGTGCTTCCATGGAGCGAAGAAGAGGTGTCTTTTTGTCAAGTGCTTCACCGCCGTATGAGCAGAAAGCTGTGGGAATACAAAGTGTCTTACCTTTTATAAAAGCAAATGATGTAGGATCCCATGCTGTATATCCTCTTGCTTCAAATGTAGCACGGAGACCACCGGAAGGGAAACTTGATGCATCAGGTTCACCCTTGATAAGCTCCTTGCCTGAGAAATCCATAATAACTCTTCCGTCCGGAGAAGGAGAAATAAAACTGTCGTGCTTTTCAGCAGTAATACCTGTAAGAGGCTGGAACCAATGTGTATAATGTGTGGCACCATTTTCAACTGCCCATTCTTTCATGGCTTCTGCAACGGCATTTGCTACAGATAAGTCAAGCTTTGCTCCTTCATCAATAGTTTTCTTCAGTGAATTGTACACTTTAGATGAAAGGCGGGATTTCATGACTCTGTCATCAAATACCAAGCTTCCAAAATAGTCAGGTACAGTTTTCATAATAATTCACATAGCCTTTCTGCCACAAATATTAATGAAAATTAATTTTTACGCTCTTGCTGTGGCGGACAAGGCGTATAATGCGAATTGTGTCCATGTGCGTTTTCCGAGCAAGCGAGGAAATTCTCGCACGGACAATCAAATCCGCCGGAGGCTTAATGTGAAAACTTTCACGTTAAACATCTCCTTAATAAATAGCTAAAGGCGTCTTTAATGTAAAATACACTAAAGACGCCTTTGCCTTTTTTAACATATTAGTTTGTTTTGTAATAAAACACACCATACATTTACAATCTGTACTTTTTTGTCACCCCATTGTGACAGACAGACGTAAAATGCATCTTCCCGATTACATATTAACATATGATAACCATTCTGCTTTTATTAACAAAAAAAGAAAAGCCGTCAAAGAGTTTTACCTCTAAGACGTCTTTGCCTTACAACGCACATGATACACTCATATTTTTCGTTTGTCAACCCTTTTTTTGAATTTTTTGCTAAATTTTTTTCAAAATCCGGAAATTTACATTTTTCTATTGACAAAATTTGATTTTTATTGTATAGTTGTCGCAAATGGGCAAAGACGTTCATTCACTTAAGGGATACCCTTGCGGTGAATGGCGTCTTTTTTTGTTTTATTAAGGACGAAAGGACGTGGACCTATGAAATTAGAAGGTCAGGTACGAATTCCTTCAGGCTGTGCAATTGCCGCAGTAATATCTAAGGAAGGAAATCCTATGACAGGTGAAAAGATAATCGATGCCATGAAACCCATGCACGACCGTTCCAACGGTTTGGGAGGAGGATTTGCGGCGTACGGTATCTATCCCGAGTATAAAGATTTTTATGCATTGCATTTTTTCTTTGATGACCGTTCTACACGTAAAGAATGTGAGCAGTTTTTAAAGGAAAGATTTGAAATTGTTAAATCTGAACTTATCCCTACAAGGAAAATACCTCAGATTACAGACGAACCTATTATATGGAGATATTTTGTAGCTCCTTTAAAATCTGTTCTTCTTTCTATGCAGCTTGATGAAAACGAATTTGTTGCACAGACTGTAATGAAGATAAACACACAGATGCACGGAGCATACGTATTTTCAAGCGGTAAAAACATGGGTGCATTTAAAGCTGTGGGATTTCCTGAAGATGTGGGCGTATTTTATAAACTTGACGAATACGAAGGCTATTCCTGGACAGCACACGGTCGTTATCCTACCAACACTCCCGGCTGGTGGGGCGGTGCTCATCCCTTTACACTTCTTGACTATTCTATTGTACATAACGGTGAAATTTCATCTTACGATGCAAACCGCCGCTTTATAGAAATGTTCGGTTATAAGTGTACTTTGCAAACAGATACGGAAGTTATTACATATATAATGGACTATTTGCTTAGAAGGCAAAACCTTACACTTTCTGAAGCCGCCAGCGTTATCGCTGCACCCTTCTGGAGTACTATTGAAAATAAGACAGATTTGGAAGATAAAGAAAAGCATATATATTTAAGAACACTTTTCCCAAGTCTTCTTATAACAGGTCCCTTCTCTATTGTTTTCGGCTTTAACGGCGGACTTATGGCGTTAAATGACCGTTTGAAACTTCGCAGCATGGTTGTAGGCGAAAAGGACGACAAGGTTTATATTGCCAGCGAAGAAGCCGCTATCCGTGTAATGGAACCTGATGCTGAAAACATCTGGGCACCTAAAGGCGGAGAACCTGTAATTGTTAAAGTGAAGGACGGTGCAATGATATGAGTGTCCAATTTATCTATCCCGAATTTGAAGTTGTAAGAAATCAGAATCGTTGTATAGCTTGTCGTGTATGCGAAAGACAGTGTTCCAACGAAGTACATTCATATGATGAAGAAAATAGAATTGTAATAAGCGATGAATCTAAATGCGTAAACTGTCAGAGATGTGTTTCTCTCTGCCCCACAAGAGCATTGAAAATTGTAAAGAGTGACTGCACATTTCGTGAAAATGCGAACTGGCAGAATGACACAATAAAGGAAGTATATAAGCAGGCAAACAGCGGTGCTGTTCTTCTTTCATCAATGGGCAATCCCAAGCCCCTTCCTGTATATTGGGATAAAATTTTAATCAATGCATCTCAGGTAACAAACCCACCTATCGATCCCCTTCGTGAACCTATGGAAACCCGTGTGTTCTTGGGGGCTAAGCCCGAAAAGGTTCAGCGTGACGAAAACGGAAAATTAAAGTGCAATCTTCCGCCACAGCTTGAGCTTTCCATGCCTGTTATGTTCTCTGCAATGAGCTACGGTTCGATAAGCTACAATGCACACGAGTCATTGGCAAGAGCCGCAACAGAGCTTGGTATTTTATATAACACAGGTGAAGGCGGTCTTCATGAAGATTTCTATTGCTACGGTGAAAATACAATCGTTCAGGTTGCATCAGGCCGTTTCGGTGTACATAAGGATTATTTAGAGGCAGGTGCCGCCGTTGAAATTAAAATGGGTCAAGGTGCAAAGCCCGGTATAGGCGGACACCTTCCCGGTGCTAAAATTGTGGGCGATGTTTCAAGAACAAGAATGATTCCCGAAGGCAGTGACGCTATTTCTCCTGCTCCCCACCACGACATATATTCTATTGAAGATTTACGTCAGCTTGTATACTCTTTAAAGGAAGCTACAGAATATAAAAAGCCTGTTATTGTAAAGGTTGCGGCAGTTCACAATATTGCGGCTATCGCAAGCGGTATTGCCAGAAGCGGTGCCGATATAATTGCAATTGACGGTTTCCGTGGCGGTACAGGTGCCGCACCCACAAGGATACGTGATAACGTTGGTATTCCCATTGAATTGGCTTTAGCATCTGTTGACAGCCGTCTTCGTGAAGAAGGTATCAGAAACAATGTTTCTTTGGTTGTGGGCGGTTCTATCCGCAGTGCATCAGACGTTGTAAAGGCAATAGCACTCGGTGCAGATGCATGCTATGTTGCTACAGCGGCACTTTTAGCACTTGGCTGTCACCTTTGCCGTACTTGTCAGAGCGGCAAGTGCAACTGGGGTATTGCAACACAAAGACCTGAACTTGTAAAAAGACTTAACCCAGATATGGGAAGCGAACGCTTAATAAATCTGATGAATGCCTGGAAACATGAAATTAAAGAGCTTATGGGCGGTATGGGCATAAACTCTATAGAAGCACTCCGCGGTAACAGACTGATGCTTCGTGGTGTGGGACTTACTGACAGGGAGCTTTCTATACTTGGCATTTCTCACGCAGGAGAGTGATAAAAATGAAACTTGTATATGCAAACGAAAAATGGTGCATAGGCTGTCACTTATGTGAATATAACTGTGCATTTGCCAATTCAGGCAAAAATAACATGGTAAAGGCATTAAAGGATAAAGAAATATTCCCCCGTGTATGTGTGGAAGATACCGGCAAAATCACCTATGCAGTTTCCTGTCGTCATTGCGACGACCCTATCTGTGTAAAGAGCTGTATTTCAGGTGCACTTTCAAAACAGGACGGCGTAATCAAAATTGATAAAGAAAAATGTATCGGTTGCCTCACATGTATACTGGTCTGTCCTTACGGTGCCCTGTCGCAAGGCGAAAAGGGTGCAGTGCAGAAATGCGAATTGTGCCTTGAAAATTCATGCGGTGCTCCTGCATGTGTAGCAGGATGCCCCAACAGAGCTCTTGTTTACGAAGAAAGAGGTGATACAGAATGAAAAATTATTGTATTATCGGTAACGGTGTTGCCGCGGCAGGTTGTATTGAAGGTATAAGAAGTGTTGATAAAGATAATAAAATTACAGTAATTTCAGAAGAAAATTACCCTGTATACTGCCGTCCCCTTATTTCATATTATCTTGAAGAAAAAACAACTATCAAAAAAATGAATTACCGTGCCGAAAACTTTTATGAAGCAAACGGCTGTGAAGTAATTTACGGAAAAAAGGCTGTAGAAATTAATGAAAATGACAAAATCGTAAAACTTGACGACAATACATCTGTATCCTATGACTCTTTATGTATCGCCGCAGGCTCCTCCCCCTTTGTTCCGCCCATGGAAGGTCTTGAAACTGTTTCAAAGAAATTTTCATTTATGACAATAGACGATGCCCTTTCATTGGAAAAAGCCATCACAAAGGAGTCTAAGGTGCTTATTATCGGTGCAGGTCTTATCGGTCTTAAATGTGCCGAAGGTATTCGTGATAAGGTAGCTGAAATTACAGTTTGTGATTTGTCGGAAAGAATTCTTTCAAGTATATTTGACGATGAATGTGCCCGTCTTATGCAAAAGCACCTTGAAAATAACGGCATAAAGTTTATGCTTGGGGATACTGCTGTGTCTTTCAATAAAAATACGGCAGTGATGAAAAGCGGTGCTAAGCTTGATTTTGATGTGCTTGTTATTGCAGTTGGTGTCAGAGCAAACACATCTCTTTTCAAAAATATAGGCGGAGATACAAATCGCGGTATTATAGTTGACGACAAAATGCAGACAAATAAGGAAGGCATATATGCCGCAGGTGACTGCACTGAAGGAAACGATATTACCATCGGACAAAAGCGAGTTCTTGCAATACTCCCCAACGCCTATATGCAGGGCTTTTGTGCGGGAGAAAATATGGCAGGTGGCGATGGTGTATTTAATAATGCAATCCCCATGAACTCAATCGGATTTTTCGGACTTCACGCAATGACAGCCGGAAGCTACTTTACGGAGGAAGAAGGCGGCACATTGTACGAAGAAAAAGGTGAAAACAGTATTAAAAGACTGTATATGAAGGATGGAATTCTTACAGGTTATATTATTATAGGCGATGTTGACCGTGCGGGAATATACACCTCTCTTGTAAGAGAAAGAACACCTCTTGATACGGTAAATATGGATTTACTGAAAAAAAATCCGACCCTTGGAATATTTTCTGAAAAAATTCGTGGAAAAAAGCTGAGAGGTGTGTTATAATATGACAATAGATGCAAAAAATGTGGATTATAAAGAATTAAATGAAGCATTAAAATCAGAAGATGATAGATGTGAGATTTCCTCATGTCTTGGTCAGCGATTTATTGCGGCAGGTTTGTCAGATAAATATATTACGATACATGGTATTCCCGGTAACGCTCTCGGTGCGTATCTTAACGGTGCAGTCATTGAAGTTATGGGCAATGCACAGGACGCTGTGGGCGACACTATGAATGAGGGTGAAATAATCATTCACGGAAATATCGGCGATGCGGCAGGCTATGCAATGCGTGGCGGAAAAATATTTGTAAAAGGCAATGCCGGTTACCGTGCAGGTATTCATATGAAAGCATATAAGGAAAAACAGCCTCTCCTTGTCATTGGCGGCAAGGCAGGTAGCTTTTTGGGCGAATACCAGGCAGGCGGCACCATAATTGTGCTCGGTATTGAAGATAATGACAAACCCATTGTAAGTAATTTCCCCGGAACAGGTATGCACGGCGGAAGAATGTTCCTTCGTTCCTCCTGTGAGGGTATTGAATTTCCAAGTCAGGTTACCTTAAGAAAGGCAACGGGCGAGGATTTAGATGAAATCAAAGGATATATTTCGGAATTTTGTGGTCATTTCGGATATAAAGAGGAAGATATTTTAAATTCTGAATTTACTGTTGTCACACCTGACAGCAAAAATCCCTATAAGCAGATGTACGTAGCAAATTAAAAGAAAGTGGGTCAAAAAGATGAAATATTCAGCACAGGAAGTTATACAGTATGTTAACGAGGAGGATGTAAAATTTATTCGCCTTGCCTTTTGTGATGTCTATGGCAGACAAAAGAACATATCCATAATGCCAAGTGAGCTTCCCCGTGCTTTTGAATATGGAATTTCTTTTGATGCTTCTGCCGTTGGTGGTTTTGGTGACGAGGCAGAGTCTGACCTGTTCCTTCGTCCCGATCCGGAAACGCTTTCAATTCTTCCCTGGCGACCTGAACACGGCAGAGTTGTCCGCATGTTCTGTACAATAACAGATCCAAACGGTAAGGTTTTTGAATGTGATACGAGAAGCGTTCTGAAAAAGGCCATAGCCGATGCCAAAAAGTCAGGGGTTGAGTTTTATTTCGGTTCAGAATTGGAATTTTACCTATTCAAACTTGACGAAGACGGTAACCCCACAAAAACGCCTTACGACAATGCAGGTTATATGGATATGGCACCTGAAGACAAGGGCGAAAATGTCCGCCGTGAAATTTGTCTTAACTTAGAGCAAATGGGCATACGCCCCGAGAGTTCTCACCATGAAGAAGGTCCCGGGCAGAACGAAATTGACTTCCGTTATTCAAACCCTCTAACTGCCGCTGATGATGCAATAGCTTTTCAGACAGTTGTAAAAACAGTTGCACACCGAAACGGACTTTGTGCAGACTTTTCTCCCAAACCCCTTCAAGGAAAACCCGGTAACGGATTTCATATTAATATGTCAGTAAAGAATGACGAACACCACATTTTACTTCCTCAGATGCTTGCAGGAATTATGGAATATATAAGAGAGCTTACTGTATTTTTAAACCCGGTTGAAGACTCTTACTTAAGATTTGGTCAGTCAAAGGCACCGAAATATATTTCATGGTCAAGCGAAAACCGTTCACAGCTTATTCGTATTCCCGCCTCCAGCGGTGAATACAGACGAGCAGAGCTTCGTTCACCTGACCCGACAACAAACCCGTATTTGGCATATGCACTTCTTATATATGCAGGCTTGTACGGAATTGAAAATAAGCTCCACCTGCCTCCTGCCGCTCAGATAAACTTTTTCACGGCAGACAAAGCTGTTGTACGGCAGTATCAAGAACTGCCCGATAAGCTTTCCGAGGCAAAGGAACTGGCACTTAACAGCAAGTTTATATCAGAGCATCTTCCCCAATCGATTATTAACATATACTGCAAATAATTATAAAGTGAAGGAGGTATTAAAATGGATTTTAAAGAGCGAGTATACAGTGTACTTATAGTATCTGCATCTGACAAATTCAATGCCTCCCTTAAGGAATTATTCCCCGATTTTAAATATAGTCCTGTGATTTTTGAAGCAAGTGTAAGCGGTGCAAAACGAGCAGTGATAGAGAGGGAATATGATTTTATAATTATCAACTCTCCCCTTCCTGATGACGACGGAATACGTTTTTCCATTGATGTATGCACAGGTAAGAGTTCGGTTGTTATGATGCTTATAAGAAATGAAATATACCTGTCTGTTTTTGACAAGGTTTCAAAAAATGGCGTTTATACCCTTTCTAAGCCCACATCAAAGCAAACCATATACCAGGCACTTGACTGGATGGCTTCCACAAGAGAAAGACTCAGAAAACTTGAAAAGAAAACAATTTCTCTTGAAGATAAGATGCAGGAAATCAGAATTGTTAACAAAGCAAAGTGGATTTTGATAACCAATCTTCAAATGACTGAAACAAATGCCCATCGTTACATTGAAAAACAGGCAATGGACAGATGCGTATCAAAAAAGGAAGTTGCGGAAGAAATTATAAGAACTTACTCATAAAAGGATGAAATAGGAATGTTTAACTCAGATAACTTATCAATAAATTCAAAAAATCATTTAACTATAGGAAACCACGACACGGTAGAATTGGCAAAGGAATTTGGCACTCCCCTTTATGTTCTTGACGAAGATTTAATGCGGAAAAACTGCCGTGATTACAAAGAAGCCATTGACAAATACTACGATGGTAACGGTCTTGTTCTTTTTGCAAGCAAAGCTCTTTGCACTATGTATACAGCACGCCTTTCCTCTGAAGAAGGCTTAGGTGCAGACGTTGTTTCAGGCGGTGAGCTTTACACATTACATAAAGCAGGCTTCCCCATGGACAAGGTGTTTTTCCACGGAAACAATAAAACACAAAGTGAGCTTGAACTTGCCTTAGACCTTAAAGTAGGTCATATAGTTGTTGATAACAAGTATGAGCTTGATTTATTGAATGAACTTGCAAAGACAAAGGGCATTGTTCAGAATATTTTATTCCGCATTAAGCCCGGAATTGATGCACATACACACGACTTTGTAAAAACAGGACAAATTGACTCTAAATTCGGTGTTGCACTGGAAAACGGTGAAGCATTTGAAATTCACAAGTATGCTTCCACTTTATCAAACATCTGCCTTGACGGTGTACATTGTCACATCGGTTCTCAGATATTTGACTTTGCACCCTTCTGCGAAGCGGCAAAGGTAATGATGAACTTTGTAGCAGACTTACATGAAAAGCTTTCACTTAAGGTTAAAATATTAAACTTAGGCGGTGGCTTCGGCATCAGATATACAAGTGACGATGATCCCCTTACCCCGGCAGAATATATTAAAAAGACTGTTGAAGCCGTAAAAGAAGTGGCTTTGGAAAGAAATATTGATCTTCCCTATCTTGTATTTGAACCGGGCAGGAGCATTGTTGCGCCGGCAGGAATTACGCTGTATACAGTGGGTGGCGTAAAAGAAATTGAGAACGTGAGAACATACGTTTCAATTGACGGTGGTATGGGGGACAACCCCAGATATATACTTTACGGTTCAAAGTACAGTGCAGTTTTGGCAAACAATGCCTCGGCAGAAAATGTTGCTCCCGTAACAATTGCCGGAAAGTGCTGTGAATCAGGTGATTTAATTCAGGAAAATATAATGATGCCAGAAATTAAAGTTGGCGATACAATTGCCATTTTAGCAACAGGTGCATACAACTACTCCATGGCAAGTAACTATAACCGTATTCCCCGTCCCCCTATCGTTTGCGTAAAGGGTGACGAAAAGAAGGTTATTGTAAAAAGAGAAACATATGACGACATAATTAAAAATGACGTTTTGTAAAATAATAAAAACTTCCTACCAAAAATTGGAAGTTCAGGCTGTCTATAAACCTACTTTTCGCACAATCGCAAGGGGGTTCCCCAGAATAAAAATAGGAGCCGGAAATCGCATTTTCGGCTCCGAAAGTGGCAATTTTAGGGGGTTGTAGACCCCTTGCACGAGAAATTGCCACTTTGTTCCTTAGAAATATCAGACATCAAAGTGCTGAAGGGCATTGCCCGCCTTTGAGGTCGCGTGTCGACATTTCGGCACGCTTTTTTTATCATATAGGAAATTGCACGCAGAATGTGTGCATATTTGCTTATGAAATAAAAGCTTACCTTTTCATCCCCCTAGATTGGGGGACTGAGGGGGTCGAAGCATTAAAATGCTTTTTTATTATTTTCTCTTTACTTATCGGAATTATCATTATATAATTAATGCGTAATTTTGAAAGGAGATGAAACTATGTTTCAGGCACAGTTAAACACAAACACATTAAAAAGCAAGGTAGACAAAAATATATACGGTCACTTTTCCGAACATTTAGGCAGATGTATATACGGAGGTCTTTATGTTGGCGAAGACAGTGAAATTGAAAATATCGAAGGCATGCGTAAGGATGTACTGGAAGCATTAAAGCAAATTAAAATCCCCGTACTTCGCTGGCCCGGTGGCTGTTTTGCTGATGAATATCACTGGAAAGACGGTATCGGACCCAAGGAAAAAAGACCTACAATGATTAATACTCACTGGGGCGGTGTAACAGAAGATAACAGCTTCGGTACACATGAATTTCTCCGTCTTTGTGAGCTTCTTGGTTGTGAACCTTACATAAACGGAAACCTTGGCAGTGGCACTGTACAGGAAATGAGCCAGTGGGTTGAATATTTAAACTCTGACAATATATCCCCCATGACAGATATGCGTAAGGCAAACGGCAGAGAGAAAAGCTGGGGCGTTAAGTATTTTGCTGTAGGTAACGAAAACTGGGGTTGCGGCGGCAATATGTACCCTGACTATTATGCAAACGAATACCGCCGTTATGCTTGCTATTGCCGTAATTACGGAGATAACAGGCTTTTCAAGGTAGCTTGCGGAGCAAACGACTCTGACTACAAATGGACCGAAACACTTATGCGTATGGCAGGGGAAAATATGGATGCTCTCAGTCTTCATAACTACGTATGGCGTTGGAGTGACAGTGCAACAGGCTTTGATGATACAGGTTACTTTGATGTAGTACGTGATGCCCTTGACATGGAAAATTTAGTTACAAAACATTCTACAATAATGGATAAATATGACCCTGATAAACGGGTAGCCCTTTTTGTAGACGAATGGGGTACATGGTACAAGGTTAAGGAAGGTACAAATCCCGGATTCTTATATCAGGAAAACACAATGCGTGATGCGGTTGTTGCCGCTTCCCTTCTTAACATTTTCAACAACCATTCCGACCGTGTTCGCATGACGAATATTGCACAGGTTGTCAATGTTTTGCAATCAGTTATTTTGACAGAAGGGGACAAAATGATTAAGACTCCTACATATCACATTTATGATTTGTATACTCCCCATCATGATGCAACACTTATCGGATGTGACATTCTTAAGAACGAAAGCTATACGGTTTCCAATCTTCCCAAAGAAAACAGACGTCATATGCCAGATATACTCGATGCCGTAAACATTTCCGCAACAAAGGCTTCTGACGGCTCCGTTACTGCAACACTTTGTAACATTGCCCATGATAAAGGTGTTGATTGTGAACTTTCCCTTGTGGGTAACTGTTATACAAAAGCAGCCGCACGTATTTTAACAAGTGAAAAATTTGACGACATGAATTCCTTTGATGAACCAGACAGAGTTGTTATAAAAGAAGTTCCCGTTACACTTGAAAATAACATTCTTAAGTTTACACTTCCCCCATTCAGCACAATTGCAGTTACATTGGAGTAATGGATAATTGCAAAGCATGCCGATACACATCGGCAATTCATAAAGAAACTATTGAAAAAGAGCTTAAAAGATTAAATGCCTCATCTACACCTATGGCAGATGAGGCACTTTACAAAGAAAGGCTTAATATTTGTTCTGAATGTAAACATATGGACCTGTCGGGAACATGTATGATGTGCGGTTGCTATGTAATGTTAAGATGTGCACTAAATAACAATAAATGTCCCCAAAAGCATTGGTGATTATTTCATCAATGCTTTTCTTGTTGGTTGTGCTACAATATATGCTAAAACCAACTTAACTGCATCTATAGGTATAAAAGGCACAACACACATGGTTAAAGCCGCCAATATATTACTCTTTGTTATAAATATAAACCACACTGTTCCGAATAAGTAGCAGACAAACATAGCCAAAACACTTAAAGCCACTACTGCCATTTTATTTTTGCACTTAACGCTTTGCCCTAAAATCCATGCAACAAAAACGTAAGAAATTATAAACCCTCCCGTAGGGGACATAATTACCGATAATCCGCCTTTAAAGCCCGAAAAAACAGGCAAGCCTATCATACCTATCAATATGTAAATAACAGTTGACCACACAGCGTTTTTGCTTCCCGTTACAAAAGCTGTAAATGCAAGAAAAAACACTGCAAATGTCACAGGTACAGGACCTATGGCAATAGAAAATGGTGCCGTTATACAAAGTATTGTTGCAAAAAGTGCCCTTATTATCATATCTTTTGTGTTCATATTAACCTCCTGAAAAAACTTTAATTTTCGTACAAATCTCCCTGATACACATTCAAATCCACAAAGTGCTTGTCAATACCGCCCAAAACGGAAATTTTATCAAGACTCCACAATGGTGCTATTAAACTTTCACGTTTACCGTCACCTGTAACACGTTCAATAACACAT
The DNA here is from genome assembly GCA_051866635.1 of Clostridia bacterium. Classification (GTDB taxonomy): domain Bacteria; phylum Bacillota; class Clostridia; order UMGS1883; family UMGS1883; genus RGIG1927. Next base: position 54,008 of record JBJDXJ010000011.1, read on the forward strand.
TCTTCTTTGAAATAGCGTATCTGGTTTACTGTAATATCAATATATTCCTCTTTATCAAGGGGCATTAAAAGCCCTTTTTTATACTCCTCTTCACACTTTGTACCACCCAGTATATGAAGAAGGTGTATTTTAATCCCATCGGGGTCCATTCTGCTAAGGACTCTGGCTGTGTTTATCATATCTTCCCTCGTTTCGCCAATAAGCCCGTTTATTATGTGTACCACCACCCTTATATTACGCTTTTTAAGTTCGTTAAATGAATTTTCAAAAACTTTAAAGTCATACCCACGGTTAATTCTTTCTGCTGTCACATCACTTACTGTCTGGAGTCCTAATTCCACCGTAAGATAGGTTCTTCTGTTTATTTCTTCGAGATAATCTAAAACACCCTCCGGCAGACAGTCGGCACGTGTTGCAATGCTCATTCCTACCACAGAAGGATGACTTAGTGCTTCCTCATACTTTTCTTTTAAAACAGATAAAGGTGCAAAGGTGTTGGTATTTGCCTGAAAATAGGCTATCAGCTTTTTGTCGCCCTTTTTCTCAAAAATTCGCACTCTTTCCTTTTCAAGTTGCTCGGTTATACTGCCCTGTGATGTAAATTCACCGCTTCCCTTTTTGCAAAAGCTGCATCCCCCCGCATTAATGTTAGGGCAGGAAAAGCCCCCGTCTATAACCGCCTTAAAAACAGACTCTGAAAACATTGTTTTCAAATGATAATTCATGGTGTGATAGCGTTTATTATCAAAAGAGTATTTAAACAAAATATCTCCCCTGTTCATTATTGAATATGTTCTTCAAATGTTTTTGTAAATACATGACTTCCGTCATTTTTCTCTTTGTCTGTATGATAATACAGATATTCATGATTTTCGGGGTTACATGCCGCCTTTATTGCCTGTATGCTGGGGTTACATATGGGACCTATGGGAAGTGCACTTATTCTGTAAGTATTATAAGGTGAATCGACCTCAAGATGGCTGTACAAAATCCTGTTCACATCATATAAGCCGTCGCTTACAACATACTGAACGCTGGCGTCAATTTCCAATCTCTGTCCCTTTTTAAGGCGATTATAAATAACACCTGATATAGTAGGCATTTCCCGCTCCAAAAGTGCTTCACGCTCAATTAAAGAAGCAATTGTCACTATTTCATACAAACTCTTGTCTGTCTTAAGGTTTGCGTTTTCCCATTCCTTCATGAACTGATCAAGCATTTTTTCAATAATTTCATGGGCTGTAGCATCTGTAAAAAACTCATAGGTTTCAGGGTACAAAAAGCCCTGAAGATTGTATCTTACGCCGTCTACCTTCGGTAAATCAAAAGAGTAATCATCATTTAAAGCATTTAAAAATTCTTCACTTGTGCAAAGGTTTAATTCCTCACACCTTTTAGCAATCTGTTCCACGCTGAAGCCTTCGGGAACGGTAAGCCTTACAGTTTCCCTATATGCATACTGACCTGCCAAAGCATCAACAATATCGGGAATACACATACCCTTATGAAGATTAAATGTGCCGTAATTCATCTTGTTTCCGTTGTCGGAAAGCTTTGCTCTTACTTTAAAAATGTTTACACTTTTTATAAGGTCTGCCTCCTTTAAGATTTTGCCAATGGTAGCAGTTGTAGCACCCTGTGGAATTTCCACCGTTATACTTTCACCATCAGAAGAAGTATTTGCGGTCATTTCCTTCACATAAGGCATCCCAAAAATGATAGCAACACATAACAGTATTACCACAATAATCATTTTTCCGGAATTCTTTTTCTTTTTCGTCATAATTCTACCCCTTTCGCCTTTTATTGTAGCATAAAGAAGAATAAATTTCAATCATATTTCCCCTAAAGACACATAAACTATACAAAAACCTTTGGGAGGAATTTATCATGGAATGTTCATATAAGGAAATGGAGTACAGCAATGTCTGTTTTTGTGAAAGTGACAATTGCTTCTGCGACACAAGCTTAATTGTTCCCGACTCTAAAAACGATATTGCAAAAATCATAAATGTCAAGGCAACAGCTTGCATTACAAATTCAAAAGCTGAGGAAGGCAGAATTCAAATATCAGGCACAGTTAAGTTCAACATCTTATACATAGGTGAGTCAGACAATGTACCCCTTTGTGCAATGGAACAAACTGTCCCATTTTCACACGTTTTAATGTCCGAAAATGTTACAAGTGACTTTGTAACTGTCTCTTCAATCGGCACTGTCACACCCGGGTTCACCCTTATAAACAGCCGTAAAATTAAAGTCAATGCAAATATACGCCTTTTTGCAAAGGCATATCGCCACAACCGTATAAACATACTGACCAATGCCGAAAACGCCCAGACAAGAACAACGGACGTTACATTTGACTGTGCAAAGGTCATTTGCAAAAAAAATGTTTCCGTTATTTCAAGTGCCGATATTCCTGCGGGGAAAAATGCAATTTCTTCAATTTTACGTCACAGCGAACGAATTACCGACAGCGAATATAAAGTTTTAAACAACAAAACCATTATAAAGGGAAATATACTCCTTTCACTTTTATATTTATCAGACAGCGAAATATGCGAATGTGCAATTTCTCTGCCCTTTACGGAAGTAGTGGAAGCCGAAGGCTTATCGCCCAATTATGAAACACAGGTAAAAATATCAATAGACGACTGTGATGTATCTGCCGATACTGACCTTTCCGGTGAATACAAAATGATAGATGCTACCACCATTTTATCCGTATCCATAGTGTCGTTTATGAAAACCTCTGTCCCCATCGTAACAGACATATACCTTCCCCGAGGAGGTATAAAAACAGAAAAAACCGCCGTAACACCATCCTTTACAGCGGAAAAAACAAATGAGGAAGAATACATAAAAGAAAATATTACAATAAATAACCTTAACTTTCCCCAAAGCCGCATAGTGGACCTTTTTATTCAACCGGGTTCACCAACCTTTGAAAACGAAGATTTATCCGTTGTAACAATACCAATTGAAGTTACGGTTCTTTACACTTTGGAAAATAGCCTGAATTCCCACACGGCAAAAATTCAGGCAACCCACAAATTTTCTAACCCTACAACAGGCAACGTAACAGCAGAACTAAATCATTCAAGCTATACTATTTCAGGCAATAATGGGATAGAAGTAAGATTGTCATTAAACCTTTCTGCAAGTTCCTTTAACCAAAACCAAATACAGGTATATTCCTTCTGCGAAGAAATGCCATACACTATGCCAAAGAGAGCATCTGTTATTATATCATTTGTCCGTGCCGGAGACACATTGTGGGACATTGCCAAAGCATATAACATTCCCTTATCGGATTTGGCAATGGCAAACGCCTTAAAGGAGGACGCCATTTTAACTGTGGGGCAGAAACTTTTAATACCAAGATAGGCTAAATTTATGAAAATATAATTTAAAGGATTTTTCAGTATACAGACAAACAGACAGTCGAAAAACTAAATAGCCTCCCTCTGACGAGGGAGGTGGCACGGGAAAGCCGTGGCGGAGGGAGAGACAATGTTACAGTTTTGCTCCTTTTTACGGTAAAAAAGGAACAATTCATCTTCTCTCCCCCAGTCAGCTTTGCTGACAGCCCCCTCGTCAGAGGGGGCCAAAGGGCTTTTTCGACACGCTCAAACAAACAGACAGTCCTTTGACTGTCTGTTTGTCTTGGAGGAATTATTTATTGCGGCATTGAAAACTTAAATGTTACGCCACCGTTTTCATTATAATGAACATCCGATATATTTGCACGAACTTTGCTGTTATTATTGTTAATTCTTACAAATTCATCCCAATAACTCATTATCTTAACAGGGTATTCAAAGTTATCTGTTACGGGCGTTACAGTAATTGTATAACTTTCATCGCCGTTATCAATACTTGTAACATCAAAGAACACCTCGCCCGTGTATGCACCGTTACCTTCCGTTCTTGCAGTAACTGAACCCTGTGAATCAAGAGTAAGCCTTACGCCTACCATATTTACATATGCATTAAGCACATCATATAAGCCGTAGCTTTCTCCTACTACGTAATCATCAAGACCGTTTTTACCGTTTTTCAATAAGCCTGATGCCACATAGTAAACACTTCGTGTTATGCTTTGTGTGCTGTAAACAATCTTTTCCGTGCCGTCAGCATATTTAACCTTTACAAAAGGTGTAGCTGTATAATTACGGTTATAGTTGTTTTTACCCAGGTTTGTGATTGCAACAGTAAAGACTTCATCACTTTGCCAGCTATTTGCCAAAACAATTGATGATTTATCGCTTCCTTCGGCGGTAATCTTCATGCCGTAGGCAACTGCTTCACCGTCACCGATACTACTTCTGTCAACTGATGCCAAAAATCTGAGACCGTTTCCTGTACTGATTTTTCCTTCTGCATCAATTCCTCCACTGTAGCGTACCTGTGCACCGTCTACCATTGTAACATTCATCAAAGCACTTGTGATAATCTCGCCACCGGTTACATTGTATTTACCGGCATTGACAAATGTTTCATTTCCTTCCCCATCTCTCAAGTAGTAACCTAACACATCATCAGGAAGTGAACATGTTCCGTCACCATTGTCACTGCCAAGGGTAATTGTACCGTTTGTCTGAACTTTTTCACCGTCAACCGTTACGGTAACACTCTTAGCAAGTATCACTTTTCCGTCCACCAATGTTACCTGAAGGTCGTTATAGCTTTGGTCGCATATATCCCCTTCATCATAGCTGAGATTTACGGGAATATTTTCTGTAGCACTATCAGAAACTTTAAATCTTACTGTAAATGCTGTGCCTGTGCCTGTTACATCTGAAGGATTTGACCAGAATACTGAAACAGCTTTCAGTTTAGATAAATCTCCGCCCTGATCAAGATTGCTTGTCATAGTACCTGTTGCAAGTACGCTGCCTTTTGTCACAGATACAGGTGTCAAAAGTGTTTTGTCATAGTTCAGTTTAAGTTTGAAGCCTGCAACACCGTCATTTTCAGTTATCGTAACAGGAATATCAACATATCCGTCAACAGCACTTGCCTCGCCAGCTTCAAATGTTATCTTACCTGCCTCCACACTGAGAAGATTCATCAGTTCAACATCCCAATCTGCAAGATACTGACTAAGCTTTACGCCATCCTTTGTGTTGATCTTGTTGTCAACATAGATATCTGCTGACTTTCGTTCGTATGCAGACAGTTCGATATCCCAGTCTGCAAGATACTGACCAAGTCTTACGCTGTCTTTTGTGTTTACCTTACCGTCAGCGTAAACATCGCCTATCATATAATTTATAACATCCAGACTTCCGTTCACAACAGCAAGTGCAACATCATCATAATCCTGATTTGTAATATCGCCTTCTTCATAGGTTATAGATATTGGATATGTTCCATCCTCTGCATTATTGTTTACAGTAAATGTTACATTTAAAATTTCGCCGTTGTCTGTCACATTTGCAGGGTTTGACCAGAACGCAGATACATAATTCAAGGTTGACAAATCTCCGCCCTGCTGAACATTGCTGGTGAGCGTGCCTGTGGTAAGTACACTGCCCTTCACCACCGAAACAGGAGTAAGTACGCTCTTGTCATAAGTAAGCCTGAATTTAAAGCCTGCAATACCGGGGTTGTTTGCAATGGAAATGGGGACAGTTACAGTCTCGCCTGCTTTTGCTGTAATGTTACCTACCGTTAAATTTGCTCTTTCATCCTCAGGTATTAATCCAATATCTTCCTCATCCCAATTGTATTCATACTCAAAAACTGAAATCTGGCTGATATTATCATCGTCATCCACTGCAAAAGTATAAACTGTTGCACCTGCGTATATCTCAATGGGTTCCGTGTACAAAGCAATTTTTTCAACAGTAATTGGTTCATTCTCTATGTATTCAACATATTCGCTATCACTATTTGAATTTTCGCTTATTTCTTCACTCATTAAGGATACTTCTTCCCCTTCATCAACTGTGAGCATCTGGACAAAGCTTCTCGCATCCTGGTCAGTTATAGCTTCATCAATGATATAATATATTCTGTTGTCTGTATCTGCTGTTTCCAATTCTGCCATAAATGTGCCATAAGCATCAATTGTGGGGATACTGATTGTTGGTGCATTGACATATACTGTCTGTGGCATATAAGGATATACTGTCATATCACTTGTAACATTCCACCATTTGTTATGTGTCAAATCCCAAGAGCACAATATACCGTCAACTTCAACAAACTCGGGCAATTCAGCCGAATCACCATAATCAACCACTTGTTCGCTTATAACATTACCATCAAAGTCACAGAAAGTAACAGTGTAAGTTACTGTATTCCACATAGCTGTAATAACCATGCTGTTAGTTGCAAATGTTTCCTCGTCTTCCGACAATAAATCCCATCCCATAAATTCTTTGCCATCAACATTTTCAACAACGGGGGCAATAATAGGTTCACCATAAGCTACTTCTTGTATTTCAACAGTTTCGTTTTCATGGTCAACAAATACTACTGAATATACTTCCTTTTCAAATACAGCTGTTACGGATGTGTTCTTTTTTATGTCAACTACAGACTTATTCCACTTAACAAACCTGTATCCGTCTTTTTCAGGTATGCCAACTTCGTTAACATCTACACCTCCGCCATATTCAACATACTGCGTATCGCCAAACTGTACACCGTCCTCTGAATAGAAGACTACTTCATATGTAGGTGCGGGTGCTTTTATAACATCAACGTTTACGAGTCTTTCACAACCTTCAACGGATAATGTGACTATATAGTCACCTGTGTTAACATAATCAATTTCTTCCTTTGGGTTAACAGTAAAGGTATAGGAATTATTTTCACCTATTGTTATCTGGTCTACATACTGAAGTTGCTCCTGAGTGGGGTCAGTATTGGTCTTTTTATAAACCATTATTGTTGCCACTCTGTTTGACAAATCACTGTCAAAGCCTGTCAAAATACCATTAAATTCATATTTTGCCAATGTCTGTTCTTCAAGGGTACTGTCATTACTTGGGTCATACCCCGGATAATTGTCATAATAATTTCTATAACGATATACTATACGTGACTCTACCTGTCTGTCGCCTGATGCAGTATAAATGGTATCGCTCCAATCGCTCCAGTCACCCCATTTCCAGAAATAGTAAGTATAATATGTATCTCTGTAACGGTACATATTGTATCCGCCGCCTGTTTGGACTTCTCTTGTCCAAGGTCCGGGACCTCCGTATGTCGTGCCGTCACAAATAAGCCACCTGTTAAAGGGGTACCCAAAATCATAACCGCTACCGCCATATTGGTCTATACCACCACTATATCTGTTCCAAGGCAGATGACTGTCAACCCATATTTCTGCAAAATAAGGATGTGATGAACTGTAATGTGTCCAAGGTGCACTTGAACCCTTGTAATATGTAAAGTAGTGATACTGGGTTTTATAAGTTGCAGGTTCCCAGTAGGATTCCACTTCACGCCATTGTGCATCATTTTTAAACGCACTTACATATGTTTGTGACCAGTTGCTCCAATTTCCTACCGAAGCTGTCGTATTATAGTGGTTCCATCCGCCCAGTGTGCTTGTATTACTTGTGGTGTACTGCTTGTCAACATAGCGGTACTGAGTTTTTGTTTCAACTTGTGTTCTGTCTGATTCAACCACACTTGTTGTATCCCATTCACTCCAAGCTGCCCAATATCCACTCGTGTCAGGGAACTCAATATCTTCGCAACATGCCATTTCTGACACTGCACCACCGGTCAAGTCATTCTTAACTTGTACCATAACGGCAGAAACCTTTGATATTTTATTCACATAATTCAGCTGGACACTATCTGTTATGGACTCGCCGATTTCAAAAGCATCCATATCCACATCTTTTGTCTGGGTGTATATCATTCTGCCATCGGCAGTATAAAGTGACACAATAAGTCTTGCCTGTGTTCCGCTTAAATTATTATTAGTATACTGCAGATTAACAGTATATGACGTACATTTTTCATCACGGCTTACACCTGTTATTTTAACTACTGTAGGTAAATTCTCATTTCCCCAAGTGTAGGAAGTATACAGTTTCATATTTCCTTCAACATATGTGTAGTCGTAACCTGTGCTTACCGCACTGTCAACATTCCACCCTGCCAATGTGTATCCTGTAGGATATTCAAAATCCGTAGGTGGTACAGCACTTTCCGTATACATCACATCCTGAGTATTGCCTAACTGATACTTTGAAGACTTATCCTCACCGTAACTGTGCCAGAATTCTACAGTATAGTAGTTAATTTCATACAATGCATAAACCGTTACATCTTCCGTTGCGGGATAGTACAACCCTTCGCTATAACCTGCAAAGGTAAATCCCTTTTTGGATGGTGTGGAAGGTTTTGAAGGCTTTGTACCGTAGTCAATTTTCTGAACTGAAATCATATTTCCTTCAATAAGCTGTGCATCATCTCCGTCGTGGTTGTTAACATTTTGCTGTATTTTATTGACAACTTCATCTGTTACTCCGTTTTCGCGCACAATTTTATCAACCGTTGTAACTGTTACAGGATGCATTGCAGTAACTTTTACGCTGTTGCTGTCATTACTTTTTCCCTTAAAGTTATTTGCAACAACTTTTATTGTATATTCAAGATTTTCTGCGTCGTTTTTTTCGTCAAGAGCAAAAGATGCTGAAGATCCTGCTGTTGTAACAGATTTTACTTCTTTGCCATCTTTTATAAGGTACGCAGTATAACCTGTTGCTCTGTCAGTTTTGTTCCATGACACACTTACCATTCCACCCTGAGCAATCTTATCACCTGTATCCAGTTTAATAACGGGTGCGTCGGGCACAGTTATGTTAACATACTTTTCAGAAACATCACTATTAACGCATCCGTAAGATGCACCTATCGCCCTTATTGTTTTACTGTTATTAACATATATGGGTCCAGCATATACACTACTATCCTTTGTAGGAACGGAGCCATCATCAGTATAATATATAGTTCCATCACCGGATATTACAACCCTCGCTCCGTCCTCACCATATATAACATCTCCTATATAAGGTGCATTTACTTTTTTCACACTTACAGCCTTATATACATCTACACTTTTTGTATATCCGTTTTTTGTAGTCCAAGCAGTGATATTGTAAGTACCCTCTGATGTAAAATTCTCTGTCACACTACCGTAGCCAGTCTTTTCACTTCCGCCGTTAACAGTATAGTGAATCAATACGGAAGAATCGCTACAAGATATAACCGCACGCTGACCTGTACCTGTAATTGAACTTGTTATTGAAGGTTTCGTTGCAACTAATTCACCACCAACAACAGCAGTAAATACCTTTTCATGACATTGAGTATTCCCCACACCATTAGTTGCCTCAATCTTCAAACAATAAGTACCGGATTTTTTTATATAATTAAATTTTATTGCTTTATCAAGTGCACTTCCCTTAAAAGCATAATAGATCGTGCCGACATTTGAATTAAAAGAAGCAATCACTTCACCGGTATCTGTGTTTGTTAAACTTGCTTTGATATTTTTTATTGGACTTTCTGACCTTGCATATCCCTCTATCGAAAAACTCTTCGGTACAAAACTATCACCGGGACATTTTATAATTTCAACATATACATTTTTATCATTTACTTCTGTTGGGGAATCGGATAAATCCAGATATAAACTTTCATCATATACATAATTTATAGAATAGGATTTTTTTCCCGACGCTTTTGTTGAATATGTATGCCATGAACTATCAAACGGCATCGGATTCAAAGCATTATTCATATCAAAATGCAAATGAGGACCTGTGCTGTTACCGGTATTACCGACCAACCCAATTGGTGTCCCCTGTTCTACCCATACTTTATTTTCGGTTAAAACCTTGGACAAGTGTAAATATCTTGTTTTGTATTGACCGTGATCAATTATTACATGGTTTCCGCAACCATCATTATATTTATTATTATCTATCGCAGTTGTTACATATCCACTTTTAGAAGCATATACAGTTGCACCATATATATTTCCATCATTTATATCAATCCCCTTATGGTGGCCCTCTTGCCATGCTCCCATATCGCTATTCCAAAATTTTCTATATCCGTAAAAGGAACTGATACTATAGTGTCCATATACCGGCCACAACCATTCTTCATCAGATGCTTCCATTAATTTCACAGAAATTTCTTCAGGTATAGGTTCTTCATTATATTCGTAACTTTTTACGGTGTCAAATTTCTTTACCTCTTTAATATCACCGTTATCATCCAAATAGAACCCCTCTAAGGTTTTGTCGACAAAAACAGTTTCTTCTTCTCCTGTGGTAATACTCTGCTTAATAATTACGCCATTATAGAGATAATATATATTGTCTTCCAAAATATCAAAAGCTTCTATGGGAACAAATATGCGAGCGAAAACTTCCTTGTTTTCGCTATGTGCATCGCTTTTGTACACAGCAGTATTATATCCTTCTATCTTTGCCCAATACAGAGTGTTCCCCTTAGCTATTACCCAGGAAATCTCTCCATTTTCAACTAAAATATCCTGTCCATCAGCTTTTGATACATATAAATTTCCATCGTGCAAAACATACGTATCATAATTACACACAGCACGTTGTCCGATATATTGATTATCATCCTGTACTTTAGACGTACTGCCCTTCACTGTCATTTCTGTATCAGTCGGATCAAGATTAGCTGATTCAGAAAATACAGTTACGTTCATCGTAGAAAGTAACATTGTTATTGCCAACAACAATGTTAAAATCTCTTTTCCGATTTTTTTCATAGACTTAACCCCTTTCAAAACTTTCTCCATGTTAAATTTACCACAAATTTCTTCTTATGTCAATATTTATATGCAATTATTGATAATTAATTATCATGCTTTGTATGGTATACTAACAGCGGGGTGAACGAAATGATAACCTTGGCAGACAGACTAAAAGAGCTCAGATTACGCAATAATATCAGTCAGAACGCATTGTCAAAAAGACTTGAAGTTACCCGTGCAACAGTGAATGCATGGGAGATGGGCATAAGCTATCCTAACGCTCAATCGCTTATCGAATTGTCAAAATTTTTTAAAACAAGTGTTGATTACATTTTAGGCATAACAGATAATGAAACCCTTGACATTAATCACCTCAATGCCGAGGAAAAAGAAATGGTTATTAATTTAGTAAATTACTTTTCATCACTTCATCAAAAAGACTAAAAAAGGATGCCACAAAAGCATCCCAAAACAGAAAATTATTCCAAAATTTTAAGCACTAAAAAGGGTCAGATGCCGTTGCATCTGACCCTTTTGAATGTTAATAAACCGATTTTTCTCACAGTTGCAAGGGGTTTGGGGAGTAAGCTCCCCAAATAAAATAGGAGCCGGAAATCGCATTTTCGGCTCCGAAAGTGGCTATTTTAGGGGGCTGTTAGCCCCTTGCACGAGAAATTGCCACTTTGTTCATTAAAAAATACAGACCTCAAAGTGCCCAACGACGTAGTCCGCCTTTGAGGTCGCGTGTCGACATTTCGACACGCTCAAAAAAGGTCAGATGCACTGCATCTGACCTTTTTGAATACAATTATAATTTTTTGAAGATTTCCATTATTCTTCTGAGTCAATATCAAACTCAAGTTCAATGGGTTCCTTACAATTGGGGCATACAATACGACCTTCTTCATTATCAAGCACGCCCAAGTCAACGTAAATCATATCGCCGCACTTAGGACATTCAAATGAATACTCCTCGTCCCAATCTTCGTCGAAATCCTCGTCAAAATCTTCCTCGTCGAAGTCATCATCCATATCATCAACATCAAAAAGATAATCACCGATGTCATTAACCTCTTCATCAATTTCAGAAAGAACTTCGTCAAGATCGTCAATCTGATCCTGCATTTCCTCCTGCATAAGGACTACATCGTCAATTTCTGCCGCCATTTCTTCTATAGTTTCAATAATAGCGGAAATAATCTTGCCTTCTTTGGAATCGGCCTTTAATTCGAGCCCATCGGAAAGACCCTTAAGATATGCTGCCTTTTCAGATAAATATCCCATAATATAATCCTCTATTTCGCTCCAAATCAGTTCTTAACTCTTTCCATGTATTCGCCGCTTCTTGTGTCAATTCTTACAACTTCACCCTGGTTGATGAAAAGGGGAACCTTAATCTGTGCACCTGTTTCAACGATAGCGGGCTTTGTAGCACCCTGTGCTGTGTTGCCTGCAAAACCGGGTTCTGTTTCTGTAATTTCAAGTTCTACGAAAAGCGGAGGTTCACAGCTGAATACCTTGCCCTTGTAGGAAAGAATTGTAACATTTTCGTTTTCCTTAACAAACTTCATTGCATCTTCAATGTCGCCGATAGCAATCTGATCCTGTTCGTAAGTTTCGGGATCCATGAAGTTATAGAAATCGTCATCCTTATAAAGATACTGCTTGCTCTTTCTGTCAATCTTAGCTTCCTGAACCTTATCTGTGGGGTTGAAAGTTCTTTCAACTACACCGCCGTTGATAACGTTTCTGAGCTTTGTACGAACGAAAGCCGCACCTTTACCGGGCTTTACATGCAAGAATTCTACAACCTGGAAAACGCTGTTGTCATATTCAAAAGTTACGCCATTTCTGAAATCGCCTGCTGAAATCATTTTAACAAATCCTTTCTGTTCGAGGTCCTCGCCCCCGAATATCCATATTTTTTTATCATTATATAATAAATTCATCGAAATATCAAGTACTTTTTCATTTTATTGGAAAATACTGATTAATAGACAGCTTTTTTAACCCTTGCTATCTCAGATAAGGTGGCACAGCCTGAAAGCCTGCTGTAAAAGGCTGAAAAATCCTTTTCGTTTTCATCAAATCCCTTTGCACCTACACCGCAGGGAAAATCATCTGAAAATTCTCTTAAAATATCAAAGATTTTATCTGCCTCCGTTTTATAGTCTTTGCAGAAAATTATAAATTCACCGTACTGAACACGTGATATTTCATAATTGGTAATATTTACAATAAGCCTTGAAAACCTTTCTATTTTATCCTCCGCCTCGTAAAGAGGAAGATTGTCACCGCCGGACAGTTTTACAAGCACTGCTCCATAGCCTGTCTGTTTTTTAAGCCTCTCAAACTCCTTTATAGCAAATGACTTATCCATCTGCCCTGTAAGTGAGTCGCGGTTCATATAATACAAAAGCCTATTATCAGACTTACCCGTATTCTTTTTTCTGAAAAACATTACCCTATAACAATCTTTAAAAATGCTTTTTTACCCTTCTTAACAACAACCTTTTCATCATTAAAGAGGTCACTTGTAAGCGTGAGTGCAAAATCTGTCATTTTTTCACCGTTTATGCTGAGACCGCCCTGCTGAACAAGTCGTCTGCCTTCGCCCTTGGATGGGATAAAGCCCGCACGTACAAGAACATCCATAACAGTTTCACTGCCGTCAGCCTTTTCAACAGTAAATGTAGGCATGTTTTCGTCACTGCCCATTCCGCTAAATACTGCTTCAGCGGCACTCTTGGCCTTCAAGGCTTCTTCTTCGCCGTGTACAAGCTTTGTAACTTCAAAAGCAAGCCTGCTCTTTACAGCATTTAACTGACTGCCTTCAAGCTTTTCAAACTCACGGATTTCATCCATGGGAACAAATGTAAGCATCTTCATAAATCTTACAACGTCCGCATCGTCAACATTTCTCCAGTACTGGTAAAAATCGTATGGAGAATACTTTTCACTGTCAAGCCATACAGCACCTGATGCAGTTTTACCCATCTTCTTACCTTCACTGTTTGTAAGAAGCGTAAATGTCATACCGTAAACCTGCTTCTGATCCTTTCTTCTGCAAAGGTCGATACCGCCTAAGATATTACTCCACTGGTCGTCACCGCCCAATTCCATTTTACAGTCAAACTTTCTTGAAAGCATCAAAAAGTCATAGCTCTGCATAAGCATATAGTTAAATTCAAGGAAGGAAAGTCCCTTTTCCAATCTCTGCTTAAAACATTCAGCTGTAAGCATCTTGTTAACAGAGAAGCAAGTTCCTATATCACGAAGAAATTCAACATAATTAAGATTTAAAAGCCAGTCCGCATTATTGACCATAAGTGCTTTTCCGTCACTAAAATCAATAACGGAGGACAACTGCTTTTTAAAACATTCACAGTTATGGTTAATAATTTCTGGGGTCATCATCTGACGCATATCGGTTCTGCCCGAAGGGTCACCTACCATACCCGTGCCGCCGCCTACAAGTGCAATGGGACGGTGACCGTAATTCTGCATATGACGCATAACAACCATCTGCAAGAAGTGACCTACATGCAAGCTGTCGGCAGTGGGGTCAAAACCTATATAAAAAGTAACCTTTTCCTTTTCTAAAAGCTCTCTTATTTCCTCTTCGTGAGTAGTTTGTGCAATAAGTCCACGGTCACGAAGTTCATCAAATACGTTTGTGTACATAAATTTCACGCCTTTCAAGAAATTCTCCCATATAGTATACACTAATAATACCCTTTATTGCAACACTTTTTTCTTTTATCTATTGATTTAATGCTTTTTTTGGTATAATATTATCTGTAGAGGTGACTAACCATGATAAAAAAGTTTTTTTCACGCGATGGGGCTGACATACCGTTATTGTGTGCAGTTCTTATTTCGTCAATATACGGAATACTTATGATAAACAGTGCAACTTATTCCATAGGAAGCTCAAGATATGTGCTTGTGCAGTCTTTGGCACTTCTTTTAGGTCTTGTCTGTGCACTTGTTATAACCTTTATGGATTATTCCATTTTAAAAAAATTCCGCTTCGTTGCAGCTATTTTAGGCATAGCACTTCTTGTGCTTGTTCTTTTTCTGGGCTTTGGCCGTGAAGATACGGGTACACAGGGCTGGATAAGCGTCGGTCCGTTAAATCTCCAGCCTGCGGAAATTGCAAAGGTGTGCTTCCTTATTTCGTTTTCGTCACATATATCTAAAATAAAGGAAGATATAAATTCTGTTTCAAATATTCTTCTTTTGCTTTTACATCTTGCAGTACCCGTTGTTTTAATTCTTCTCCAGCCTGATGCAGGTACGGCACTTGTCTTTGTGTTTATGTTTATTGTTATGATGTTTTTTGCAGGCATAAGCTACAAATACATTTTCTCCGCATTAGGTGTGGGAATATTAGGTTGTACCGCCGCATGGTTTTTCTTTTTAAAGGATTATCAGAAGGACAGAATTTTTTCCTTTCTTAATCCAGAAGCAGACCCCTTAGGTTCTGGCTACCACATTATACAGTCAAAAATAGCTGTAGGTTCAGGTCAGCTTTTCGGCACAGGCTACCAAAGCGGCATACAGACACAGATGGGCTATCTTCCCGAAAAACAGACGGACTTTATCTTTTCCGTTATATGCGAAGAAATGGGCTTTATGGGTGCAGTTTTAGTTATAGCACTTCTTTTCTTTATATTATACCGCATATTCATAAACGCAAGACGTGCAAGGGACAGCTTTGGTGAAATGCTGTGTGTAGGTACAGGGGCAATGCTGTTTTTCCACATTGTTGAAAATATCGGCATGTGTATTAACCTTCTGCCTATTACAGGTATTCCCCTTCCCTTTTTCAGTTACGGCGGTTCAAATATGATAACAAGCATGATTGCTATAGGTATTGTTCTTTCGGTATCATTTCACAGACGTAATAATACATTTATTTAATTGGGAGCAAAAAAATGTTGGACAGAAAAACAAATATTGAAGAAGAAATTGAAAAAGAATTTGCAGAAAATGAAATTAATTTGCAAAGGGAAATAGAAGAACGCAGGCAAAACCGTAAAAAGAAACGTAAAAGAGAAAGGGCATTGTTTGCCATAGGTGCCTTTTTAGCTGTTCTTTTAGTTTTTGCCGTAGTAACGGTTATAGTTAAATTGCATAATATGGCAGAGAATGCACGAATACAACGTGAAGAGCTTTACCAAGCTGAAATTAACGCCCTGATAGCACAGGCTGATTTTATAGCGGCAGGATATGACTATGACGGTGCTATTGAAAAAATACAAAGCTATAACCCGGACTATGCGGAAAACCAAGACCTTTTAAATGCGGTGGCACGGTATGAAAATGCAAAACAGTTTTTAGTACCCTACGAAAATGTGAAAAGCATAACCCACGTTTTCTTCCACACCCTTATAGTCGACACATCAAAGGCTTTTGACGGTGACTATAAGGAGGCAGGCTACAATCAGTACA
>JBJDXJ010000012.1:0-18234 GCA_051866635.1 Clostridia bacterium
GGTGACTGTTTATGTGTCTGCTTCTGTAGTTGGTTCTGTTTCAGGCTCTGTTTCTTCTTTGGTTGGCTGTGTTTCCGTTTCCTTATTTTCCTCTTCGTCATCAGGTGAATTTTGTCCGAAAATAATAAGCTTAATTGTTTCAACAATAGGCTGGAAATCTTCATTAATCACGCCGTCCATACCGTCAACAACAGCTTCAGGGAACGCCGCTATCAAAGCATCTCTCACCTTAATGTTTTTACGGAGAGCAATAGCAGCATTAATTCCTTCAATGAGATATCCTTCAAAATTGTCTTCTGTGATTTCATCATTAACATTCAACAAATATTCCTGGACACTTTCAAGAAATGTTATAATCTGTTTTTCACTTACATCTTGTGCCAAAACCCGACTTACAAAATCAGGGTACATTGCCGCACATTCATCGTATGCATCTTCAATTGAAACATCAAGGCCTGCAAAAGCAACAGGGACACATGTTGTAATAATCATAAGTGCTACAACCAAAGCTGTAAGTTTTTTTAAAATTTTAATCATGGTATAATCCATCCTTTCAGTTATTCCCTTCCACACATATAAACAAACTGTAAGTACCATGTCACTATAGATAAGTCAAGGGTTGCAATATATGCAACCCTTGATAAAACCTAAATTATTCTAAAACTTCAGGCCATGCTCTCGCAAGGAGTGTACATGCTTCTGCTCTTGTTGTAAACTTCTGAGGTCTGTAAGAGCCATCTTCATAACCTGTGATAAGGCCGTTAGTTACTGCGGCATCCATTTCGCCGTCGAACCACCAGCTGATATCTTCAGCATCTGTAAATACATCCTTAGCACCGTCTTCAGCCGCTACCCAAACAGCACTCTTAGCTCTTGCTATAATTGCAACTGCCTGTTCACGAGTGATGTTGTCGTTAGGTCCGAATGTACCGTCACCGTAACCACGAGTCATACCGTAGCCTTCGGGAAGTGACATTGTAGCAATGATGCCTTCTGCCCAGTGACCTACTGTATCATCGTAAAGCACACCGTCTTCTGCTTCTTCAAGTCCAAGAATTCTGTATACAAGTGCGGAGAATTCAGCTCTTGTGATGTTCTGATCGGGACGGAACAAGCCATCGGGATAACCGTTAATATAACCGTTAATTGTCATCTGGTCAATTGTTTCATGAGCCCAGTGAGCTTCTATATCAGGCCACTGACACTTATGAACTACAGTTTCTCCCTTATCGGAAGGAGTACTTATAGTACTGCCGGAGGATACCTTAACTGTAATTGTCTTTGAATCAACTGCTTCACCGTTTACATAAAGTGTAGCAACAACTTCTGTTGTACCCTTTGCAAGTCTTTCAATTGTAGCTGTGCTTGCACCGTTTTCTGCTACAGCAACTTCTGTAATATTAAGGATTGTGCCGTCTGCCAATGTCCATTCTACTAATACAGTTGCATCTGCAGGTGTAACATTCTGAGGTGTTACTGTAATCTGTATTGTCTTTCCAACCTTTACATATCTTGTGGAAGAACCTGCAAGGGCAAGTTTACCGCTTACTGTAGGTTCTGTAGGTTCAGAAGGTTCTGTGGGTTCTGTGGGTTCAGATTCTTCAATAATTGTGAAGTTAACTCTGTCTTCAGCTTTGTCTGTACCAACAACTACTTCGTATACATCACCTACAACTGCACCGTCAGGAATATTAATTTCAATACCTGCTGCAAGTTCAGCCTTTGTATATACTACTGCGTAGATTGTTTCGCCACCCTTAACGATTGATACTGTTACGTGTTCAAGGTTTGTTGTACCCTTTACTGTAATTGTCTCATCGCTAAGCTTTACATCACCTATTTCTTCAAGGTCAACCGCATATACTACAGATTCGTCAACGATTGTGAAGTTAACTCTGTCTTCAGCTTTGTCTGTACCAACAACTACTTCGTATACATCGCCTACAACTGCACCGTCAGGGATATTAATTTCAATACCTGCTGCAAGTTCAGCCTTTGTATATACTACTGCGTAAATTGTTTCGCTACCCTTAACGATTGATACTGTTACGTGTTCAAGGTTTGTTTCACCCTTTACTGTAATTGTCTCATCGCTAAGCTTTACGTCACCTATTTCTTCAAGGTCAACCACATATACTACAGATTCGTCAACGATTGTGAAGTTAACTCTGTCTTCAGCCTTGTCTGTACCAACAACTACTTCGTATACATCACCTACAACTGCACCGTCAGGGATATTAATTTCAATACCTGCTGCAAGTTCAGCCTTTGTATATACTACTGCGTAAATTGTTTCGCTACCCTTAACGATTGATACTGTTACGTGTTCAAGGTTTGTTTCACCCTTTACTGTAATTGTCTTATCGCTAAGCTTTACGTCGCCGATTTCTTCAAGGTCAACCACATATACTACAGGTTCGCCTACAGCCTTAACTGTATATGTTGTTACATAACGATATTCATCTTCTACAAAATCGTCAACGCCGTCAACATCTTCATCGGAGTAACCACGGTAAAGATTGATTACAATTTCGTCTCCGATTTCAGCATTTGTCGCATCAAGATTGATAATACCAATCTCATTAGCTGCAACTGCGTCAATTCCTGTACCTGAAACAACTTCAACATCGAACTGTGCGAAAGAAGGAAGTCCTGAAATAACTTCACTAATTGAAGGATATCTGTCATGAGCAAATGTCAATTCAATAGTGTCTTTTTTACCTGCTTCAATTTCGATTACACTGTTCATAGCAGGACGGAGAAGCACTCTTCCCATGTAAACATCAGTATGAACAAGTTCAACACCGTGATTTGCGTCAAGCAAAGCCATTATGCTCTTTGCCTTTCCTATCATGGATGTACGGATTGTTTCAATTTCGTCCTTTTCAAAACCTATTGCTCCAAGTTTTTCAATAGGTTCAGCCATGAAGTCCAAATCTTCAACATACTCAGAAACAGTACTCATAACATCGTAAATTGCATTGATGGCAACTTCATTGGAACCGTCCAATATCTGTGTTCCCTTTGCTTGTGCAATTTTCGTGATAAGTTCTCTCTTGTCAAGTGTTACAAGAGCTGATCTTAATTCAGGAATGATATTAATATAATATCTGATAAGATCTTCACCCAGCAAAAGGAAGCTGGATTTCAATGTTTTGTCATCAATTTCATCAAATATTGCATCGCCACGTACTCTTTCATTGCAAGCAATTTCAATGCCAATCTGCTGAACGTCAAGGATGCTTTCAGCAATAAGTTCGATTACATCGTTCTTTAAGTAATCTTTGAACTTAGCTTCATCAACTGTGTATGCGGGCAAACCTGTTTCAGCCAGTGCAGCTTCGGCATAAACATTAAACTTGTCTGCATCTGCACCTGTTACTGCAGCACCGTCATTATACATCATAGCAAGTTCAATGTAGTACTGACTCAACTGAGCTGAATATCCGCCTAATCCGTTAAGAGCTTCGTTAGGACGGGAAGCAGAAATTGCTTCGTCATTATCCTTTTCAAATTCAGTAAAGTTCTCAAGCCACAGTTCATAAGTAGGATCGTCAACGCTTACATCCACATTGCCTTCCATGATATCTCTCATAATCTTCCACTTGTAGAGATCCTTCATGCTGTCAGTGGCTAAGAATTCATCTCCGCCTGCGTTAACAATTGTCTCAGCAGTTTGATAAACAATGTCTTTGATTTCGTCAGCCTTCGCATTGTAATTAGCATATGCATTTGCGATAACAGCTAACTGTTCTTCGGTCATAGCATTAAACTGAGCTTCCTGCCAGTCCCATGCTCTTTCTGTGTAGAGTCCGATTGAATCCTGCAAGGATGCCATAAGCTCAACATCTTCCTCTGCTACTGCAAAGCCGGGAAGAATTGTTACGCACATTGCGATTGCAAGAATAAGACTCAAAATACGTCTTTTCATAGTTGCACCTTCCTTTTATTTAAATAAAATTAAATACTTTTTTTGTGTATTCTTCGACACTGCCCGAAAATACACAATAGCATTATACCACGACATTGGAACCATTTCAAGTATTTTATTTGTTTTTTTTTGCTTTCCAAAAATTTTTTCTCATTTATATGAGTATTTTTCTATTTACAATGTGCTGTTTTTGTGGTAAAATATACTGAAAATAATTTAATTAATGCTTTTTTAAATTTTTTACATCTGGAGGTACATATGAACAGAATTTTTGTTAACGAACCTGAGTTTGATTTTTCCCTTCCGGAGCAGAAAGCCGCCATCGAAAGTGCTATAGCTTCCGTTGAGGCAGAGCTTGGAAAAGATTACCCTTTGGTAATCGGCGGTGAAAAAATCTTCACAGAAAAGAAAATCACATCCATCAACCCTTGTAAAAAGAGCGAAGTTGTAGGTTATGCATCTTCCGCATCGAAGGAACAGGCAGATCAGGCTATCCGTGTTGCTTATGACACATATGAAGAATGGCGTCTCGTTCCCACAAAGGTAAGAGTTGACTATGTAATGCGTCTTATCGGCATTTTGCAGAAACGTCGTTACGAAATCGCCGCATGGATGATTCTTGAAACAGGTAAGAACTTCGGTGAAGCTGATGGTGAAATCTGTGAAGCAATTGACTTTTTTAACGCTTACGCCCAGGGTGCTGTTTATCTTGAAGAACATCCCGTTCCTCTTGTTGAATCAAAAACAGAAAATAACCGTGCAGAATACCGTCCCATTGGCGTAGGTTTGGTAATTCCTCCTTGGAACTTCCCCTTCTCCATTATGGCAGGTATGGTAATAAGTGCCGTTGTTACAGGTAATACAGTATGCATTAAGCCCGCAAGTGACTCCCCCATTACAACATGCAAGTTTGTCCAGATGTGTGAAGAAGCCGGAATTCCTCAGGGCGTTATTAACCTTATCCCCGGTTCAGGCTCCGAAATCGGTGACTTTGTTGTTGATCATCCCCTTACACGCTTTATCAACTTCACAGGAAGTAAGGCAGTAGGTCTCAGAATTGCGGAAAGAGCCGCTAAGGTTAACGAAGGTCAGAAGTGGATTAAGAGAGTTATCGCTGAAATGGGCGGTAAGAATGCAATCGTTGTTGACTCCTCTGCTGACTTGAGATGGGCGGCAAAGCAGGCAGCTGCAGCGGCATTCTCTTTCCAAGGTCAGAAGTGTTCAGCTTGTAGCCGTGCAATTGTACTTTCCGATGTATATGATGAATTCCTGGAATACTTCAAGGAAGAAGCAGAAGCTTTCGTTCAGGGCGAAGGTAAGGATAACGCTTCCATCTGTGCAGTTATCAATCAGGCTTCCTTCGATAAGATTGCAAAAATGATTGAAACAGGTAAAACAGAAGGCAGACTTATTACAGGCGGTACATATGACGATTCTGTCGGTTACTATGTAAAGCCCACAATTATTGCCGATGTTGACCCAACTACAAGCATTATTGCCAATCAGGAAATTTTCGGACCCGTTGTTGCTGTAATGAAGGTTGACACATTTGAAGATGCAATCGACCTTGCAAACGCTACAGAATACGGTCTTACAGGTTCTGTATTCTCTGCAAGCCGCGAAAACATTGAATATGCAAAGGATAACTTCTTTGTAGGTAACCTCTATATCAACCGCAAGTGTACAGGTGCTGTTGTTTACAACCATCCCTTCGGCGGATACAACATGAGTGGTACTACTGCAAAGACAGGCACCGTGGATTATCTCTACAATTTTGTACAGCTTAAATCCATTTCCGAAAACGTGGTATATTAATTTTCATACTGAAAGAGGCTGTAAAAAAAGTCTCTGAAGAAATAAGTTAAGACCATTTGGGACAGTCCCCCTTATGGCAAATTGGGAGACAATTTGCCAAAGAAACCTCTAAAGGTTTTGTTGGGACAGTCCCGAAATGGTCTTTTTGTTATCTCAGTGTTGACTTTTTTACAGCCCTTTTGTATATCATTTTTAAATTTCCGGCTTAAAGGTGGGCATAAGCTGTAATTTAAACAAATTCATCTTATGCATCCTGTCGATTTTAGCCTTCTTTTCTTCATCATCAATAACGCCTTCACGGATGTATCTGTCAAGTTCGGCATAAGTAAAGCCAAGGTTATCTTCGTCAGTTTTTCCGCATAACCCGTCAATGGGCGTCTTTTCCACAAGGTCACTCGGCAAACCCAAAACACGACCGATAGCTTTTACTTCCTGAACAGTAAGATTTGCAAGAGGCGAAAAGTCCCCTGCTCCGTCACCGTAACGTGTAGCATATCCTACGTAGTCCTCGGAAAGGTTACAAGTATTAACCACTCTGCCGTTACAGCACTGGCTTACAGCATAGACAACGCTCATGCGTATTCTGGGAGGAAGATTAATTCTTGCCTGAGCATTAATAACCAAGTCCTTATCCATAGCATTCCAGACGCCTTCCACAGCATCCTTTATATTGACAACATATTTTTTTATGCCCAGATGGTCACATAATTTATGTGAACAGTCAATATCAAACTGGTCACCGCAAGGCATAAGCACACCGATAACCCTGTCCTTGCCGAGAGCTTCAACACAAAGTGCCGCCGATACTGAAGAATCCTTACCCCCTGAAATACCTAAAACAGCATTACAGCCCGGACCGTTTTCTTCAAAAAACTTTCTTATCCATTCAACGCAATCATTTTTAACCTTCACAGCATCAAACATAATAATCTCCATTCCGCCGCCCTGCCAAGGCACAAATAGTAATTAAATTTCTCTTATCCGCAGGGCAAGGAATGATAAGAGATTATTACGCCCATGTGCGTTTTTAAGGCAACGCCTCGGAAAATTTCGCACGGGCAATTAAATCTGCCTGAGGCATAACGTGAAAGGAACTTTCACGTTATCATCTCCTCCTCCACATTATAGCACAAGGATAATGAGTTTTCAATGCTCAATCCTTACTCATAAGGCATTTTTCATAAGATAAATTATATTTCTGCCAATTTTCAACACTTTTATATTTTTCCTGCGTTTCTCTAAACCAGTTTATGCACTGCTCTTTCACATTTTCATCTTCTGTATTTTTATAAACTCGTTCAACTTCACTTGCAGCATCTGAAGAAAGGGTCAACATGTAAGTTATTTCCCCTCTTTCCCCTAAAAGAAATCTGTCTGCTTGATTTTTTGCAATAATTTTATCCATTGGTACCACATTTAAAATCATGTAGTAAAAAAGTGCAATTGCAAAGTAAACCATAACAACATTAAAGTTTGGCTTTATTATATAGAAGAAAGTAATTAAAAGCCCTATTGCTTCAAATATCAGAAATCCAAAAACCATAAATCTGAGTCTTGTAAGTCCATCGGCTTGGTTATAAAGCCACATTCTGTAAAATGATGATGCTAAAAGTACTACCGTAACAGCACAAAGATAACAGTCAAGGACTTTTATAAACCACATTTTCTTTCCCAAAAGATGTCCTGTTAACTTGGTAACCAATAGTATTGCTCCTATATTTACCACAGAAAGTCCCAACAGTTCAAAAAATCCCTTTCTGGCATATTCCGTAACATTCAATCCGTAAGGCAAGCTCCCACCTGAAAACAGGTACTTGAACTGAATAAACACAAATACCGTGTAAACCATAAGTACTGACATAAGTACGGTACTTATTATAATCAAATCGCCTTTTATTGTTTTTTCTTCATGCCAATCGTAATCTTCATACCCTGTTGCAATGACGCCGAACAGATATATGCCTATCAGAAATCCTGCAACTACTTTTATCAGGCTGTTAAAGCTGAAAACATCAGTTATCTTGTTTAAAACATTTTCGACACCCTTACCGAAAACCATGTCAGCACCTGACAAAACAAGACACAACAAGGCAACCGTAACAATGCTTATACCTACCGCTACCAGAACACGCTTTAACCTTGTGCTTTTTCCATGTCCCAAATCGCAAGCCCATTCAACAGGATAGTAAAATTTCCCCAAAGGTTGAAAAATTCTTTCAAACAGCTCCCTAATAAAAACCAGGCTTGTATTTTTTAAATCGAATTTCACAAACATTGCACTGTAAAGCACAAGGCATACAACAAAGTTTGCACCGGCAAAAATTCTGTTCCCGCTTATAAAGAAGTTTAATGAAATAATTACAACGGGTATGTAAAATATAAGTTTTTTCTTCTCCGGAATTACAAAATAAAGGGCAAATGCCTGTAAAATTGCAAATACAACCACGCCTATTCCCGAATTTTCCGCCATAACCAAGTAAGATGAAGTCAAGGCTGTTACAATCAAATAAATAAGCATCCTGATTTTAAGTTTATCGTTATACATGCCTAATCCTCCTTAAACTCAAGTATATCCCCCGGCTGACATTGAAGGACTTTACAAATATCCTCCAAAGTTGAAAACCTTACGGCTTTTGCCTTGTTATTTTTTAATATGGACAGGTTTGCAGGTGTAATGCCTATCTTTTCTGCCAATTCCATAAGCCCTATTTTCCGCTTTGCCATCATGACATCTAAGTTTATAATTATCGGCATATCATCACCTCATATAGTCAATTCGTTTTCAATTCTGTAATTGATAGCTTGCTTGAACAAGTCCTTTAATGTCAGGCAAAACAAACATGCTATTGCAAAAATAAGTGAAATTGTCACACTGCCTACAGTAAACGCCAAAACCGACTGCACCGCAAAGATTATACAGCTAAGCATTGCGGCAATAGCCATGTGCCTGAATGATGCCACATTTTCCTCTACAAAAGGACTGCCTTCAAGCAAGGTTTTATACATTTTCTTTATATTAAAAAGTATGTATACTGCACAGACACCTCCAAGTGTCAATGTCACACGGTAAACATCTTCATAATTTTGTGAATATCCAAAAAGCTTTATAAGACTGCCTATTGTAAAAGGCACTGCCGCAGTACAAAAGATACCCCCGTAAAACATTATTTCAACTACCCATTTTGCAATATGGTGAATAATACTCTTTTTATACATATTTTCATCCGTCCTTTCCTGCCTCTATATTACAACAGTTTTTTCTGTTTGTCAATATTTGTTTATCGTTTTTCAATAAATAAATATTTTTACACATAATCCGACAAAATTCATATAATGTAGCAGGAGGTGAAAAATATGACTGAGCTCAATTGTCAATGTCCAGATTGTACAACTCACAGTGTTATACTAAGCACAATTTTAGGTGTTATAGCCGCCTTTCTTTCTATTACGTGTATTCTCAGGCTAACTGCACCAATCATTTTTACAGCACTTATAGTAGCCCTTTTGTATCTGCCTGTGGTTTTAATTGCACTGTCGCTTAGAACATGTTCTGCTACACGTTGTGTGTGCCGGGCATTAAAAGCGATTATTATAGGAGTTTTAGGAACTGTCATAACTTCGTTGATACTTCTTACAATCCCCTGTTTCCCCATAGGTGTTATTTATGCAATTATAGTAGGTCTTCTGACGCTGTTCTTCTTTTTGATGCTATCTTCTACCGGATGCCTTATCCGTTGCATTTCCAACTGCCCCGACTAACAAAAACCACCTTTCGGTGGTTTTTTTACATATCGGACGGCATCGCAGCCTCTATTTCCATTTTTTTGTTTTCTGTTGGATGGAGAAATTCTATCCTTTTACAATGAAGTCTCGTTTTCTCATTTTGTTGACATGCCCCATACAACCAATCTCCGTAAATAGGCGTGCCTATATAGCTCATATGCACCCTTAACTGGTGGGTCCTGCCTGTAATGGGATTAAGCCTTACAAGACAATAGCTTCCCACCACCTTTTCAACCTTATACTTCGTTACTGCCTCTTTCCCATTTTCGGATACAATGCGACGAATTCCCTCCCCACGGCATATAGGGGCATTTATTATGCCTTCTTTCGGGTTTGGTACACCACTTACCCAAGCAAGATATTCCTTTTGTATTTCACCATTTCTCATTTCTTCGTTCAGTTTATGGGCTGAAAGGTGGTTTTTTGCAATAAGTACAACACCTGAGGTGTCTTTGTCAAGGCGTGTAATAACACGAAAAGTAGGTTTTTTTAAATAATATACCATCCCGTTTGCCAAAGTCCCCGTAGTGTGTTCCGTTGAAGGGTGTACCGGCATATTTCTTGGTTTATTCACTGCAATAATATCACAATCTTCATATAGTATATCAAGTTCCATTTTTTCAGGAATGATGTTTCCTGTCTTTTCCTCGGGTATTTCAATCTGAACTTCTTCATTTTTGCACATAATACGGTTCATATGCACTGCTTCGCCGTTTATTTTAACGCCTTCTGTCTGTTTCAGCTTTTTTATAATATTTTCCGAAAATCCCAATTCACTTTTGAGTATATATTCAAGCTTTCGATTATGCATATCAGAAGTGATTTTAATTACATTCATAAATACTCCTTATCTTTCAGGCATGGTACAGATGATGATTTACCTCTTCCTTCTTCACTATTACCTATTACTTTCCAAAAATCGATAAGGCTTTTTTAGGAATAGTGAATAGTTAATAAGTAATAAGTAAAATCGATAAGCCCCTTACGAGTCTTGTCGATTTTTGGGAAAGCAGAACCATAAGGATATTTTTGTTTAGTGAAATATCAAGCTAAGCTTGATGTGAAATAATTTACTTCGCAAATTGTGAAATTTGAAACTATTGTTTCAAGTG
This sequence comes from Clostridia bacterium, assembly GCA_051866635.1. Taxonomy (GTDB): domain Bacteria; phylum Bacillota; class Clostridia; order UMGS1883; family UMGS1883; genus RGIG1927. The sequence goes on from JBJDXJ010000012.1 coordinate 10,642, forward strand.
AAATGAAATAAATCCACACGCCGCAAGGCGTATTTCACATTGTGTAGCAATATTTCACGCCCGAAGGGTATTTCACAAATCCGATAGGATTTATTTCGTTGAAAAAATGGCAGGTTTTCTATCAAAACCTACCATTTTTTCTGGCTCCTCCAGCTGGACTTGAACCAGCGACATCATGATTAACAGTCATGCGCTCTACCGACTGAGCTATAGAGGAATATTCAATTATTGACTACTTTATTATTATAACCTTTATAGCTGAAAATGTCAAGTACTTTTTTTAATTATTTTAATTGTTTTTTGTTGATGGGATATGCCACTTTTTGCACCTTGTTTTGCTCCGGTTATAATTTCACAGGATATTCCGGTCAATCTTTCAGGTTTCCCCATAGTAAAGCCCTTATTCCGTAGGGCACCAATCAAAGCATCCCTTTCGTGTTTTGGGAACAGATATAATTCATTTATTACAAAACTTTTTTGAAAATTTAGTTTATCGACAATCAAAAATGGCCCCTCAGTATGAGAGACCATTTTTTGGTTTAACTGATTAAATTTTTACTTTTCTACTCCCATGATTTCTTCCATTACCTGATTGTAGAATCCTTCAAGATGATCAAGTTCAGCCACATCATCACCAAGGATATAAATTTCATGTACTGCATAGCCTGTTAAAGCAGTCCACTTAGGTGATGTATCGTAAGCACGCTTTCTTACCAATACAAGCTGACCGGGTGTAATATCTTCCAAAGAACCCTTAGTAATAGAGTCAAAGTAGCCGTCACGGTCATAATTTACCTTATAAACCGTACCTTCAAGTCTTTCGTTGGAAAGTACGCTTAAAGAATATGTGCTTTCAGCGGGATTTTCCTTAGAAATGCTTCCGCCTGTTGCATAAGCCATGCTGAAGAGCTTTCTGCCTACCACTTCATCAATAGAAGTTATCATACCGCAGTAGTAACGTGTACAGTATGTGTAACTTGCCCAGTAGTTCCACTTTCTCCACTGTTCCTGATAGAAGGGCTGGAAAGGCATTAACTTAGTTTCTGTTGTCGCATTGTATATGGGGTTAACCATATCCATCATGTTAGCATAAAGACTTGTGTCAAAGTAAGGAGCAATATCTTCAATATAAGAACCATCTGTAGAAATTCTTACGGGATAACCATTGGGATATAACTCACCATCAAGATATGCAACCCATTCATACTGAGGTCTTACAAGAGAGTTTCTTACGCTTGTACCGTCGAAGTAGTAAACTCTTACAGTAGGATCGCCGCTGTTACGGTCAACAGCTTTTGTAATCTTCTGGATGAACTTGGGAGGTGTATTATCCTGATAATATGTAGCATCTCTGTTCTGGTCATCATCTTCAGAAGAGTCAACAGATTCATCATACCAGTTAGCCATTACAAGGAAATTACAGATAGTCTTCTGCATGTCAACCTTTGATTCATCAGGACTGTAATAATAAGCCCAACAGTAATCATATATGTCGAAGTTGTAGTTGTCCCAGTATGTGTTCATATACTTTGTATAGAAAGACTGGTTATCGTTAGTATGAACAGCAGCTTCTTCAATAAGGAAGTTAACTGTGCTGTCATCACAATATGTTCTCTTACCAACAGTGTTACCATATTCATCAACTGTTGTTTCTCCACTGTAGTGTAAGCACTTGTAACCTGCACTGTAGTAAAGATATCCTGAAGTTTTAATCTGTCTTGTCTGAAGATAACCGTCGTTTTCACCCACAACAATTACTTCGCAAATTTCGTCCTTGCTGTTTACCTTGTAAAGGAAACCTGCTCTGGAAGGATGAGGACGAGCCATGTTATTTGACTTATAAACAGGGTCTTCTGTTGCACCGAAGAGAGCATCTGTATATGCAAGTTCATAGAACTCTTCGCTTGTCATCTTGTCATCGTTAACCTTAATGGAGGATGCAAGATTATAAATTTTTACGCCGCTATTCTGTGTAAGAACCTTTACCTGATAACCACGGGCAAGACCACCGTCATTGATAGCGATAAACATACCTATGTTCTTTCTGATAACAGTTGTACCTTCAAAACCTACGATACGCATATCGGCATCAAGATAAAATTCACCTGTATCGGAAACTGCAAGTTCAACCTTGCCCTTTGCGGCAGGGGAAATTTCGTATTCAACACCGTTGATTGTGTAATAACCATCATAGCTTATTTCTGTAACTTCGCCCTTAACTCTGTTGTTTGAAACTACAACTTTCTTTTCAAGACCGTCCAAGGACTGGTATACATAAAGAACGCTGTACTGCTTAATATCACTAAGCTGAGCCGCACCGCCCTGAGAGTTAAGTAGTGTTACATGATAATCGTCATGTGTGGGGTCAAGCTTGTATGTTGTTGTACGGTCATAGTAACCGGAAACGCTACCTGTTGACTGAGAAGCAGAGAAAACATATACAAGTTCATATTCCCAAACATCGATAATATCGTACTTATCATCGCCATTATTATCAATGAATATTACGTAACCGTTTTCAGGCTTAAGAAGCTCTGTCTGAACATCGATTACAGCCTTGCCGTTATAAAGAACAAGAGGTGTAGCACTTGTTTTGACATACTTTGTCTTCTTATCTGTCTTCTTGTCGTTCCAGTAATTATATGTGTAACCTTCAACTGTAGCTTCAATACTTTCAATATTGTCAGCCTGAATAGTTACAAGGTTATTCTTTACGTTCTTGACACCGTAAGCAATAATTGTTCTGCTACCTGTCAAATCGTCATCAAGAGCATATACAGTGGCATAGTATCCAAGGTAGGATCCAATGTCTGTACTGCCTACATAGAAGGCTTCACCGTTGATAAGAACCTGTTTTTTATCAACAGTTGTTTCACCGTCAATAGCAACATATTCGTTTTCAGCAATGATACCGTTTACTTCATAAACGTCAAAGTATGTATTAAGTGCATTCTTACCTTCTACTGCACGATATTCCACAACCGTACCGTCAACAGAGTAGGATACAGCTTCCATAATGTCAACAGTCAATGCCGCATATACAAGTTTTGCAACATCACCGCGAGTAATGTTCTGACCCATGGAGGTTGAAAGCTTCTTTGTAAGACCAAGTCTCTGTGCTACATAAACATAGTCACTGAGCTTGTCACCTCGGCTGATAGCCTGGTGAGAATAACCAAGAGCAGAAACTACCATCTGCATAGCATCTTCGTAAGAAGCACTCATGTCAGGGTTAAAGTTACCGTCTTCGTCACTTCTTGCAATACCTGCGGCCTTTGCCAAAGCAATAACGCCGCCTGCCCAACCTTCATAATCGTACATATCGTTAAAAAGGTCCATATCGTCGGGAGCTGTTTCAGGATATTCGTCAATACCTGCAAGCTTTACCGCAACAGCTACCATTTCAGCACGTGTAATTGTGTTATAAGGAAGGAAAGAACCGTCCGTATAACCTCCCATAATGCCCAAAGCGCTAAGCACATCAACTGCAAGTTCGCAATCGGTGTCCACAGTGTCATAATATGTACCTGCCACTGCACTGTTGGGAACAACTATAAGAGAGAAAACCATTGTGAGCATTATAAACATGCTCATAATTCTTTTTTTCATATCGCAACCCTCTCTGTCTGTGAATTTATTAGTTCATGTAAATATATACCTGGTTTAATAAAGCACATGCATAAGCTCGTGTAGCTTTTCTTGTAGGTTCAAATACGTCAATGCTCTTAGGATCGGAAGCATCGAGGTAAACACCTGCATTGTAAAGAGCAGCTACAGCATCAACAGCATAAGGTGCAATATCGCCCTTGTCCTTCAAGCCGTCCACACTTGATGTGAACTTATCAAGTGACAGGCCCTTTATCTTAGCGGCTCTGTAAATAAGTGTTACTGCATCCTGTCTTGTAACAGGGTCATTAACGCCGAACAAGCCGTTGCCATAACCTTCTGCAAGACCAATCTTTTCGGCACTTGCAATATATACATGATACCATGCATCTTTATCAACATCAGTAAACGAGCTTGTAGCAGTAATATCAGCTAAGCCAAACACGTTAACCAACATCTTCATAAATTCAGCTCTTGTAAGAGAGTTACCCGGGCCAAATGTCTTGTCACCGTAACCGGAAACAATTTCTTTCTTTGTAAGGTTCAAGATAGCATCTGAAGCCCACAAATAATCGCCCATATCTGTGTAGTAACCGGCAATTTCCACATAGGGGTCATAGTTGTTTGCCGTATTTGAAATCTGTGTTGACACAGTATGTGTTACACTGCCTGAGGATGAAGAACCGCCGGATGATGAAGAACCACCTGAGGATGAAGAACTTTCAATCTTCTTTTCAGCAGCTTTGTAAGCATCATCCCAAGCATCTTTGATTTCGTCTACACTGTAGTATGTACCCTTAAATTCTTCACAGAAAGCATTTCTCAGCTTTTTGTTGTTAAGGAGTTTCTTTATTTCGGATTCATCAACTCCGAACAATTCGTTATTTTCAGCGATTACGTTAACAAGATTAAGCCAGTGAGTTTCGTTTACAATCTGAACACATACTGCCTGCTTGAGAATGTCTTCAAGTTCGTCTGCGTTAGCCACTTCTTCCTTCATTGTCTTTGAAATCTTTGCAACAATATCCTTGTTTTTAATCTTTCCGAAAACAGAATCGTCAGATGCGTCTATACCAACTGCATCAGCATGAGTATAAATAACATTTGCTAATTCTTCATCTGAAAATCCGCCTTTGTTATATGCGGCTACAATATATGCTTCCTTTACAAAGCCTGCCGCACTTACGTAATCAAGGCTCGCCTTATCTAAATTATATTTTCCGTTTACACCGTTCACAATGAGCTCAACAAAAGCTTCCTGACCGTTTTCGGAAAGTATTTCGTAATCATTTGATGTAAGAGCCACAGAATCTTCATAGTCTAAAACAGAAAGTGCATAATAGAGATTCTTAATGTTTTCTCTTACTTCTGTTGTATCTTCTTTGGACTTAATCGCATCCATGAAGCTATCTACATCTTCTTTCGTTACAAAGAAAATCTTTTCCTGGTAAACTTCACCGGCATTATAAAGTGCAATTGTAACATAGTAGAAGTCACCGCTCTTGTTTGTACCGGGATACAGCTCAAGCTCTGCAACGCCTGCATTTACAGGTGAGTATGCAACACCGATAAGGCTTGGTTCATAGTAACCGAACATATTATCATAGCCGCCGTTTTCATAACCGCCTTCGCTCTCGTCACCATAACACATATAAGCAAATACCGGCTGGTCATTTGAAACATTTTCTGCTGTAATGTCAATATAAAGCTTAGGACCAATCTGTTCAATTTCCACACTTGTCAATTCAGGTCTAACATAGGGTTCAGCTTCAGGAGATATATCTGCTGCAAATGCTGTGCACTGCATAAGCATAAGTACACCAACCAAGGCTGCTAAAATTTTCTTAGCGTTCATTTTTCATTCCTCCATTCCGGCAGATTATCAATGACCATACACAATATACGGATTTTCTCTTGAGGGAACCTTACCGTAAACCTGTGTGTAATCAGACTCGTTGAAGATATATACCATATAGCTGTACATAGATGCATCGTCATCGGTATTAAGATACTTGGTAAGTACAATTTCAGTTTCATCGTTTACCAGTGCACAATTACGGGACTTACTTGATCCATAGTACTGACCGTTTTTGTATACAACCATTAAAGCTATATAGTACACGTCATCTTCATCAGAGTTATAAACAGTAATTTTATGAGTCAAATAACCGGTATCGGTGAAGCCTTCCTTAGGGTCAAAGGGAACGGGTTCACGTTCTATAATACCCTGACCGGGAACAAACTTATTTCCACCGCCCTGTGTACATTCAACACTTACGATTTCAAGAGGATTCAAGAAAACTTCAGCATCGTAAAGCTCCAAGTCATCCATGTAAAGTGCTGCACTGCCCTTGTAGTTAAAGTCAATCTGGAAAAGACCTGTTTCAGGTGCTTTGAAAACGAAAAGAATCTGCTGCCAGCTACCCTTTGCAGGAGTAAGACGTCCGACTTCATTCCAGCCTACTGTATAATCTCTGCCGGATCCACCAACAACCTTAAAAGCACGGTCGTCATCATTTATAGAGCCGCCTGTCATCTTAAGCCAAGCAGAGAACACGTAAATGTCACCTTCTGTTACAGCTGTGCGGTAAATAACATCACCTGATTTAACAGAAAGTCCGAAGTATCCGCTGTGAGCCGCTTCCGGTGTAATTTCGCCCTTTGCCTGAATACGGTTCTTTTCGTTTTCGGCAATTGAATCGTGAATTGTAACGCCGGATTCAAAACCGTCAAGCTTAATAAGGTTACCGGAACCTGCGGGCACCTTGTAACGAACATTGTCACAAGTAAACACTGCCGCATTAAATTCACCGGGTGTTACGTATACGCCACCATCACGGAGAGTTGCTTCAAAAAGGTCAAGCACCTCAACTTCTTCCGTTACTTCCTCAGAAGGTTCCTCGGTTGATTCTTCAACTGCATCAGGTTCCTCTGCTTCTGTAGCAGGTTCTTCCGCTTCTTCCGTAACAAGTTCAACATATTCATCAACTGTTTCTTCCACCACTGCTTCTTCCGCCATAACGGGAATCACAGAAAGAGAAAGTGCAAAGCAAACAGCAAGACAAATCACCTTGAAAATCATGCTACTTTTTTTCATTTGACATTCCTCCTAAAACTGCCGGACCACCGGCTGATATGTTAAAAATTTTTATACATAATTTATGATAACGCATAACGCATTATCATCGGAGTTTCTCTACGCATTGAGTTTTCCTTACTCTGCATAGGGACACCTATATTATTATATATCTACAATATATAATACACTAATTTTTGCATTATGTAAATAGTTTTGTTACTTTTTTTGCATAATTTTTTTACCAAATTTTTAACAAGCTAAGATTATTTCCCCAATTGTCGGTAGCAGAGGAGTCTGCGATTTTTTTAAGTCCCAGCACAAAGAAGCGGCACATCGCATCCGCCCCTTTATATGAAAGGTGCATCATATCGCCGGGGGCGTCGTTTTCATAATCCCAAAGGTGGTATTTTCTATAAACGCCATCCCTGCCCACTTCTGAAAACCAACCGGCAGAAAGGTCTGTAAGGTCAACATAGAAGGTCCCCTTTTCAACACTTAAACGCCTTACAGCAGAGAAAAATTCTTCATAAGCACCGCCGTCACTTTTACCTGTGTTATTTTCCTCACCCCAGCCGTAGCCTGCGGAAATCTGTGGGCTTACAAGAACGGGAATAATTCCCTTTTGAGTGCATCGGTCAATCATGGCAGAAAGAGCATTGGTCATTTCCTCTACAGTTGACTTATCGTGGTCATTTATACCGAACTGTACAACAAATATGTCGCCTTTTTTGCCTTCCTTTTCAACTATGGGGAAGCTCTCCTCCAACCATTTTGATGCCCAGTAACCGCTTGCCGCCAAGTTTACAACCCTTGCATCAACATATTTATGAAGAAGCATACCCCACCCGGTCATAACGGTGCCATCTTCCTCATCTCCTGTCCTTAAAAGGGGATAGTAATTACACACC
>JBJDXJ010000013.1:0-10519 GCA_051866635.1 Clostridia bacterium
CAAAAATCTTATATCTAATTCAAAAAAACTTACACACTTTTCTTGACAAAGCCATCAAGAAAGGAAGACAGGCTAATAAAAAGAATCCGTATTCTCCTTGGCTCATTTGCCTTGAAGTAATACGGATTTTTCTTATTGCAGGTAAAACACTTTAATCACTTTGCTTTGTCTAAACATTTTTGAATTTCTCGGATTGAAATATTTATATAAGCCTTTACCATTTTATCTTCCTCTGCTTTTTGAATTATCTTTAACTCTTCAATAAGTTTTTGGAAGTTTTCTTTAGATTTTGCCATTTCTTCGTCTGTCGAATATCCATTGTTAAAAATGTGAATATGACTGATTACATAATCCAGCTCTCTTTTAACAACATCATCTCCATCTACATATCTTCTGAGGTACAAGTCTAATAATTCATCATCGAAAGAATCAATAGGGGCACCACGAAACTCATGCATCGGTATGCTGTTGCCACTCCTTATATGCTTTATCAAATCTCTTTTATTTACAAACAAACATTGTCTATCATTATTCTTAACAACTTTATTATATACGGATTTCATTTCAGGACTCATTTCATGTAATGTTTCATCAGTAATATATCTATGCCTTTCATCTTTAGTGATAGCACCATTTTTGAGCATAATTTCTCTGTTATCAAGTCCCTCTTCCATTTTCTTACAATCTATTTTGCACGGCAAATCTACATTGTGAATCTTCATTCCTGTAACTTTTTCAAGCAAAGAAATCAATTCATCACATGTCAAATATCCATTATATGCTTTCTCAACTGCAACAGGTAATCCATCAAAAATATCTTGATATGACAATGACCAAAAATCATATATGAGAAATTTCTGTTCGGGTGTTATTTCTTTAGAAACATAGATTTTACCAATTTCAATTCTAATATCTTCTGGCTTCCACTCGCCCTTCACAATCCAATCTCTTATACTTGGTGTAATCAACTGTTCTTTATTATAATTAGAATATTTCTTTTGAAAAGAAATATCAGAGAATAAGTATCCATAATCGCTTTCTTTATAATTATCTGCTTTATACTCAAAGGTTATAGCTGTAAACAAATATAAAACTTTCTCTATATATTCTTCCGCAACACTATTAGCCCTCATTATATCATACACACGTTCAAAATTTATAACAGCTGATTTTAAACTTCTTATATTTTCATATTTGCTTTCAATAAATACTTTAGCTATTAAATCCTTATTATTGCCCAAAAAATTTTTATATTTCTCGCTCTTCGTGCTATATCCCGCTACTAAGCAATTAACCACTTCATAATGCTTTGGTGCAACTTGAACTGTTCTAAAAATTACTTTTTCTTTAAATTCAGCATATGAGAATTTTGTGTTGTCATTACTTTCTTCATCATTATCCTTGCCGTTTTTCTCTTTCTTAATTTTAGTTTCATCAGCAATTACTATTGTTTTAATTTTTCTGTTCTCTGAATACTCATTAATCGAACCTAAAAGTTCTATCTCATCTAACTTTGACCTTTCAAAATCATCAAAAACAAGCACCAATGTCTTAGTAACTTTATTGCTTCCATCCCAACATTCAATCTTATTTTTAACTTCTACAAAATTATATACATCAACTGACAGCACAGCATTAATACCTGCGGCTACCTTAGAATATGTGCTGAATGCTGATGCTAATTGTGACACATTTTCTTTCGCCTTTGTTATTTTCGCCCTGCTCTTATCATCACATTTACTCGATTTTTGCAACCAAAACACATTTTCTTTCACTTTTTGGTTTAATTTTTCGATAGAGTCAACGCCGAAAAGTGATACTATTGCAACAGCATATCTTTCTTTTGCTCCGATTTTCTTTGCGATTATTTCTGCTTTCTCGTCCGAGTGTAATTCTTCTGCGATTTCTTTTACTAAGTAGCTTTTTCCGCAACCCCATTTTCCACTTACCAACAGAGCACCATTATCTTCTTTGCAACCAATATAACTATAAATCTCATCTTTAGCATTCATATTTTCATTCTCCTTAGTTTACAATTGTTTTCTTTTGTGATTATAGCACTATTATACAATACATATTTTTAATCGTCAACGATACTAATCAATTTCTCCCAAGTATATTTAAACATCCTAACCTTATTCTGCTCCCATCTTTTAGCCTTAGAGAGCTGAACGCCCATCATCTTTGCAAACTCCATCTGTGTTATATGTAATTCTTTTCGCAACCTTTTAATATATGCCCCCTGTCCGTTATACAGAAATTTATTATAATCATCAAGCAGGTCAAACACATCAACATCCAAAATCTCAGCAATCTTGTCCATCATCTTACCTTCATAATAGTCACGGTTAGAATCCTCGTAACTTATGTAAGTGCTTCGCTCAATTCCGAGATAGTCAGCGACTTCTACTTGCAGTAAACCTTTCTTATACCTGTAGTATCTTAACTTGTCCGCAACAGAAGTAATCATATCCGCATTTGGAAACTTCAAAGTGAATTTCTGCACCTCAGATATCTTTCTCGGAGTAATAAATCCAAACGAGTGTATGTACATCGGTATAGCCACACATTTATTGCTTTTTTTTTTCTTCCGTATCAGCGAAACATTATCGTCAATTTTGATAATGTCGTCATAAAAGGGAGCAATTATTCCCTCTTTCAACCCAAAAGAGCCGTAATGAGTGGGTCGCTTTTTCTATACACCGTGCCACATAAGTTGCAAGGCGTGTATTTTTTTCGTAATCAAAACTGTCAACTCCTTTCATAAGCCCTATTGTCCCAATGGAAATTAAATCGTCAATATCGTACGACTGGGAATACTTTTTTACAATATGTGCAACCAATCTCAAATTATGTTCAATTAAAGTATTCCGTGCCTCCTTATCACCCTGTTTCATTTTTTCAAGACATTCTCTCTCTTCCTTTTCGCTTAAAGGTTCAGGAAAGTTTCCGCTTGATACAACTCCCGACAAAAACAGGGACGTAAAGAAGTATTGTAAAAGCTCTAAAAACACAAAAGCACCTCCAAAATATACTACAGTATATTTTAAAGGTGCCTCTTTTGTGTCTGTCCCGGGTTAATATTATTTTACAATCAACAAAATCACAATTCCCGTTATCTATTGAAATTTCTCCCGTTATATCAGAATATGTATCAGGGCAAATAAGTGTAGCTGTGACGCTTTCCTAAGTTATTTAATAAAGTACAGCAAAATAATGGTAAAGAAAATTGGTTGCCTCTGAATAGCAACCAATTTTCTCGGTCAAGCGACTTGCTTTGTTCAAATTTATTTATTTGCTTCAAGAAATCTTTTCAGAATTGTTGCAACCTCTGCTCTTGTTGCATTATCCTGAGGATTAATTGTGGTATTTGTTTTGCCATTCATCATGCCTGCACCTACTGCATACTGAACAGATGTGATTGCATACTCGGATATTTTTTCTGCATCCGTGTAAGATAGGACATTTGTATCTTCACCAACTGACACATCATATCCTTTGTATCGTGCATATCTGTACATAATAGCCGCAATCTGTTCTCTTGTAATACTGTCATCCGGTGCAAACTCTGTTTCGGAACGACCGTTTACAATACCTTGGCTTGCGGCCCAGCGTACCGCTTCGATATAGTAACTGTTTGTATCAATATCATCAAAAGACATTGCATAATTTACCTGAGGCTTGCCTTCGGCTCTCCACAGAACTGTTACCAACATTGCACGTGTAACCAGCCCGTTGGGTTCAAAGGTCGTATCACTTGTCCCGCTAAATAATCCGTTTTCAGCTGAATATTTAACACTTCCATAGAACCAGTCATTTTCTGTTACATCGGTAAAGGGATTTTTCCATGCTTTATCATTCTCGGTTTCTTGTTTTGCCCACTTCGCATATAAGGTAATCGCCTTTGTCACATTTGTGTTGAAATCATAAGCTGTGACAAGATTTTTATCCGAATACCATCCGTCGAAAATGAAGCCCTCCTTTGTAGGATCTTTCGGCTTTGTTACAATATTATTTTTTTCTACTTCAACGCTGTTAATCACACTTCCGCCATTAGTGTCAAATGTGACGGTATATGTTGTCTTGGCAGTTCCACCGCCTCCGCCACCACCGCTACCTTCTGAACTTTTCTTTGGAATAATCTCATCCTTTGTTGCGTCACAAAGAGCACAAGTGTAGCGTTTTAAACCTTCTTCCTTTGTGGTAGCTTTCTTTATTACAATACCACTATCCCATTCATGGGGACATTCAATTGCAGCTATAGCATAGTGTGAAAAATGGTTTGTTTTGAAGCTTACAAATCCATCCTCGTAATTTGCACGCACATATGATACCGAGCCATCATCGGCAACATAGCATACAATAATACGTTTTCCCTCCATATCTTCCGGCATTACGTAGGCAGCACGAACATCAACTGTACCATTAAGGGAATGAATTTCATCGCTTGTTTCTACACCATTTTCATCAACATGAGTAACAAAAAGATTCAACTGCAGTATAACCGCATCATTAGCAATTGTGGCAAGTGCAGCTTGTTGTTTCTCATTTAAAGCATCCTTCTCTACCGCATCAATATGGATGCTGACCTTGTCATTGTCTTGTGCCTTATCAGATACTGTTTTCAAAACATCAGAGCTCATGGTTATTTCAGCTTCATCAGCCAAAACAGTAAGAGAATCCACCTCTGTGCTGTTGTCAAGAGCGTTTATAAGATTGGACGGCAAAGTTATATTATTTATACCCTCTGTTCCTCCTTTTGCGTCTATAACAATCTCTCCTGCAGAAGGGACATTATCTAAAATATTTTCAATGTCAGCCTCACCAATCTTAAACTCAACATTATTTCCGTCAATTTCGGTATCAATTTCGATACTTCCTCCGTTGATACCGATGAGTGCACCCGGTTTAATATTCAGAATTGCCTCGAAATACGTATCAGCTTTTACTGTTATATTGTCACTTGATATCAGACATGCACGAACCTTATATTCTCCTATCTCTTCCGGAATGGTTTCCATCCATACACCGGTTGCATGTTGATATTCCACCTTAATAACAGCCGTTGCATCCTTAGGAACTATAGAAGCGTTAACATTGGAAACCTTTCCTTTTCTCTGCGTTAAATTTCCCAATTCTATTAAATAATCTTCAGCTTTTTTTACTGTCAAAATTCCGTTTTCGGTATTCACGTTATAATTCTTAGCCGTAATTCCTGAAAGGAAAATATTATAAACTCCAACATTATCAAACTGATTATACTCGGTTGTGTATTCCGGAGCTCCCAAAATAACGGAACTATCCTCTTCAAACACAAAGCCTGTTGCTTCAAATCCCTTAAATTCGGGTTTTTCGCCGTAGAATATTTCCGAATCATTTACCTTAACTTTAAGCAGTGCTTTATTTACGATTATCTTATAGCTTACAGTAGTTTCAAGGTATCTGTCTGTTGCAGCAGCTGTAGCTGTGATAGTAGTTTCACCTGCATTCAGAATTGTAGCTCTTCCGTTTGTATCTACGGTAGCAACTTCTGTGTTGCTGCTTGTATAGGTTATTTCTCCACCGTTTTCGCTGTCATTATATACCATGTTGTCAACATACCTAAAGTCGCCGTATGTAACAGTTATATCGTTTTCAATAGTAAATTCAAGCTCTTGCTTTGTCATTTTGGGAATTATTTCTGTCTTTTGCTCTCCGCAACGTTTACAGGTATAGATTACTGTTCCTTCCTCTGTCTCCGTCGGATTCTTTGTAATAACGCCGTCGTCCCAATCATGCCCTAATGCGTTAAAGGTTTTTGTTTCTTCATAGCCGCAAACAGAGCATTTACGGAAGGACTCTCCTTTTTCGGTACAAGTTGCCGCTGTTCTTACTGTCCACTCGCTCATGCTGTGTCCCTTTGCGGGAATCTCACGTATGTCGGTTACAGCGTCACATCTTGTACAATGACGTGATTCAGTTCCTGCTTCTGTACAGGTTGCAGCTTTATCTACTGTCCAATCATCTTCAAAATCGTGTCCTGTTGCAGGAATGATTTTTGTTTCTTCGTATCCGCAAACAGAGCATTTACGGAAAGACTCTCCGTCATCTGTACAGGTCGCATCTTCTCTTACTGTCCATTCGCCCATACTGTGTCCCTTTGCGGGAATCTCACGTATGTCGGTTGCAGCGTCACATCTTGTGCAGTGACGTGATTCAGTTCCTGCTTCTGTACAGGTTGCAGCTTTATCTATTGTCCAATCATCTTCAAAATCGTGTCCTGTTGCAGGAATGATTTCTGTTTCTTCATAGCCACAGACAGAACATTTACGGAAGGACTCTCCGTCATCTGTACAGGTCGCATCTTCTCTTACTGTCCATTCGCCCATACTGTGTCCCTTTGCGGGAATAACCTCTGTTCTTGTTTCGGCACAGCCTTCATCAGTACAGGTATATACCTTTTCTCCGTCTGTGGTACAGGTCGCCTCAACCGTTACTGTTCCGCTATCCCAGTTATGTTTTGTAATACTGTCTACAAGCTTGATCTCTGTAGGAATTTCAGTTGTACTTCCGTTTCCTGTGATTGTAAACATATCGGTAAGCATATATTTTATTCCATCCTCAGTATCTATGCCTTCGCCGAATGTAATTTCGAAAATACCGGAAAGTACATCGCCCGGTTTAAATTTATCTGCTTGGAGAACATATCCCTCCTCAGCAGTACCGACTATAGTACCTCCCAAACTTTCCTCGGGATCATACTGTAAATCCGTTACAGAATATTCTTTACAGAATTTTCCGCCAAGAATATTCAAGGCTACTTTGTACAAGTTTTTGTTTGAAACATTCTGCAATCTGAACAAAACTCTGTAGGGTGTTCCAGTTACTGCCGTTTTTTCCGCCTCGATAGTCAGCTTCATAGCACTTCCGCAAAGGACACTTATCGCTTCCTTTGTTTTAAATGGCACATTAATGTTTTCAGAAATTCCGCCGCCTGTTCTTATGCCGCTGACCAATCCGCTTATATAATACTCTCCTTCTGAATCTCCACATATATACCAGTGATGCTCTGCTGTTCCTTGAGGCAAAATATTTCCGAGAGACACCTCATCAGACTGCGGAACATCTATCATTTCTGCCAAAGACAAACCCTCAGGCAAATTAAGTTTTGCCTGACACGACTCAATCGTTTCCACCGCAGAAACATTTGCAGCCACAAGTTGCACGTCAAACATTTCCTTAAGCCATGTAACATTTGAGTGAATAATAAGATAAATATCCTTTGAAACAGGCATAATTATCTTGTCATCAACCGGCGGTGTATAAATCAAAATCTCATCATCGGTGCAAATATAATTAATTGTTATTTCTTCCTCAGGTGAGAAACGTAAAACAGCAGTGCAGTTATAAACATTCTTGTTTCCGACAGCTTCGGGGTCAATACCTGCGTTTACAATGTCATCGTAGGTCATTTCCGAAACCTCTGTCTTTATGTCAAGAATTGAACCGTTTTCCAAATAAGAAGTAAACTCTGCATCATCGTCTGTTTTCTCTATTGTAAACGTACGCATATTGTAGTCTTTTGCAATAATATTAACAGTGTATATGCCGTTATCCAGTTTGAATTCTGCATCTCCCTTTGAATCGGTTGTGGCTTTTTTGCTCACTGTTCCGTCATTGTTCGATATAAAAATCTGTGCATTCGGTATTGGTTGCAGTGTTTGCGTGTCAGCAACTTTAAAGCGAGTGTTGCCTTCCTGCAAAACAGGCTCAACATGCACTACGGCAAATCCGTAGTCATAGTGCCATGACCATAAATAAGGGGTGGTAAGTGAAATTTCAAACTCAGAACCATCTACATAAAAGCTGTCTTCAAAAAGCAAATTGTTAAACTCATCAGTTCCATATTCTTTTTTTGCACCTGTTCCATCTGTTATTGTAACTGTTGCGTTTAAACGATCATAAATGTGAGACAGAGGTGACATAGTTACCCATAAGCCTTTTACAGAACTTCCGGTATACGCATAGCGAACAGTTTCTGTAGTACTTGAACGATACGGATGGGAGCTTTCAATCAACTTTCCGTCATATTCAATAGTTTCCGGAATGTCAACATCATCCTCATTTACCAAAGTAAATGTTATATCATTTGCCTTCTCAATGGTAAATTTATCAGCATCTTTTCTAAAGCCCACCACGCTTCCGTCTAAGCACAAATATGCCCTTCCGGAATATAAAGGGGAATGTCCATAGTCATACCGATACATAAGATACACATTTTCACCCTCATATTCGGGCGAAATAACAATTATTGAATTGAATACACTTCCTATCAAGTCTTCGGCTATTAGTTCTCCGTTCTCCGAAATAATATAAAAATCACAATAGTTATGATCCGGATCTATCATATTAATATTAAAAGCACAGCCGACCTTCAAAGTAAAATCTATTCCGGAAATGTCTGAATCCAACAAAACCTCATCTGCCTGTGCTTCATCGGTTGTTGTACCCTTTTTCGAATAATAATAGTTTCCTTCTAAAATATTTGTGTAATAACTGTTTCCGAGCATATCGTCAGCCATACCGCCTCTTATACTTAAACGGAGCTTTGTACTTACCGGTGCGTCGGATTTTTCAACGCCTATAATAAAGGGAATTTCCTTTTTTGTTTCGCTGAAATCATCCTTTGTTGTCAAGCCTGTTACATAGTAGGTTTTGCCGTTAACTAAAAGCTCGCAGTTGGTAGAATAGTTTTCAACAACTGCATCATCAGGCAGTGTTACACTACCTGAAATCGCGTATCCTGTGTTTACACTGAAATTCAGGTCAGTCAAATCCTCTTCCGGGTTAACCGTAAAGGTTTCTTCGGAATCGGCATAATATATTCCGGGTAAAATATTTGACGAAGCCCCCATTTCACCTTCATCAAATATAATATACGGAGTATATTCTTTTTCCGTTATTCCGTAGGGCATTACAGCCTCGTACTCAAAAGTTTCAGGATTTACATACCCTCTCGTCCAATAAGTTCCGAAATATATTGTAATCGGTTCATTTCCCAACGTTTTAAGGTCATCTGCCGTGATTTTACCGGACACTGTTTTGCCCGTGGGAATAAGAATTTCCATATCGGGAAGTTTTGTAATACTTAAATAATCATCTGCATAACGATCAGGCTTCATACCCTCTTCGGTTAATACAAACTGCAAATTTGAAGATGTATCGGTATAAAGATTTGTCTGTGCTCCTGACAAGTTTCTGAGCATTACCCTTATGCTTACAGCTGTTTCTTCTGCGGAAAAGTTAAATTCAAATGGATAATCTTTAATCTCGCTTATCTCAAATTCTTGTTTCAGATATTCGTTTGTATCTTGTCCGTCTATCCAAATATCTGCAATCAAACTGCCGCCTGTCAAATATGCATCCTCCGGGAAAGATAATGTTCCCTTTGCAACACGTTCGCCTTTCGGTTCTTCTGGCTCATCTGTGTAATTAAAATGGATTTCTGCATTTGTCAGGCAACTGTTTCCACTTTCAATAACAATACTGTTCCACTTTTCTTCTGTGCCTGTATAATACACATCAGTTAAACTGCTGCAGCCTTCAAACGTGCTATCCCCTATGCTTGTTACGCTGTCCGGAATTGTTATGCTTGATAAACTGCGGCAATATCCAAACGTATAACGTCCTATGCTTGTTACGCCATCCGGAATTGTTATGCTTGCTAAGCTACTGCAACTTGAAAACGCACTACCCCCTATGCTTGTTACACTGTCCGGGATTGTTATGCTTTCTAAACTGCTGCACCTATAAAACGCATGACTCTCTATGCTTGTTACACTGTCCGGGATTTCATACTCAGTCTGTGTAATTCCTGCCGGATAACGAATAAGTTTTGTTTTATCTTTGTTAAACAAAACTCCTTCAAAACTTGCATAATTAAGGTTTTCTTCGCTTACGGTTATGCTTTCTAAGCTGCTGCAACCATTAAACGCACAATCACCTATGCTTGTTACGCTGTCCGGGATTGTTATGCTTTCTAAGCTACTGCAAATTGCAAACGCATAACACCCTATTCTTGTTACACTATCCGGGATTGTTATGCTTGCTAAGCTACTGCAACTTAAAAACGCACTATCCCCTATGCTTGTTACGCTGTCTGGGATTGTTATGCTTGACAAACTGCTGCAATCATCAAACGCACCTTCCCATATGCCTGTTACACCATCCGGGATTGTTATGCTTGCTAAGCTGCTGCAACCTGAAAACGCATAACTCCCTATTCTTGTTACACTATCCGGGATTGTTATGCTTTCTAAACTGCTGCACCTATAAAACGCATGACTCTCTATGCTTGTTACACTGTCCGGGATTGTTATGCTTGACAAACTGCTGCAATGGGCAAGCGTCAAATTTCCTATGCTTGTTACGCTGTCCGGGATTGTTATGCTTGCTAAGCTGCTGCAACCATAAAACGCACTATCCCCTATGCTTGTTACGCTGTCCGGGATTGTTATGCTTGCTAAGCTGCTGCAACCAT
>JBJDXJ010000013.1:10619-17661 GCA_051866635.1 Clostridia bacterium
AAAACGCACTATCCCCTATGCTTGTTACGCCATCGCTAATCACTACTTCTTTCACATTATCTCTGTAGTCATACCATGGCACATCTGAAGGAACATAATCATACATATCACCTTCACCGCTTATGGCAAGCACACCTTCGCTGCTTAATTTCCATTTAACGTTATCGCCACATTCGCCTTCATCAATAATAACGTCTTCGGAAATTGCTTCTTCCTGAACTTCTTCAGCGAAATCTTCAATAAGAATTTCTTCTGCCAATGCAGTTGGTACTAATGAAAAAATAAGTGATAAAGTCAAAACAATTGATAATAATTTTTTCATTTTTTTCGCCCTTTCTTTTCATAGAATTTATTGTGTTTTTCCACCTGTCCATTCAGCCCTCCTTTTGACAGGGTGGATTCTTTAATTATTTTAATGATAGTGTTTTACAACATATTAATTACCACACAACGTATTGCTGTTAATTCAGCAATACAAAATTAAACATGAGATTATTATATTATTAATATTGGTAAAAGTCAACAATTCTCTCTTTTTTTGACATTTGTGTCTGTGCAATTGTCAACGATGGGTGACTATCGCTAAATGCATAGAAACCCACAGAGCAACGCTCGCCCTACTCATAACCCGAAGGTCGTGTGGTTCAAATCCCGCCCCCGCAACCAAAAAAATCTCTTGGGCATTTGCCCGAGAGATTTTTTGTTAAGAGCAGAGTATTTAATTTACAAATAACTTTCGGGTTATGAGGGATTAAATTTGTTTTTTTATCGTTTAATAATTTCTAATAACCCCTGAAAATAGGCACTTTTTAAAAAGCTGCTTTGTATATCTTTCAATCTTTTTCAGTACATTTTTATAAAAAAGTTGAACCTTTGTTGAACTATTTCAAACAGTTTCCTTTGTTATCTGCAAATCGCACCCCAAAGCAGAAACAACCTTCAAAAGTGTATCAAGCTGCGGAACTGCTTTTTTGCTTTCCAGTCTTGCAATTACAGACTGGGTAAGCTGTGTAGCTTCGGCAAGGTCCTTTTGTGTTAATCCCTGTCCTTTTCTTTCTGCTATCAAGGTGTCAATTATAGCGTTACAAGTATCAGACACTTAAAACACCTCCCGAAAGCGGTACACTGTCAACATAACAAGTATCAGGGCAAAGGTCAACCTTATTCATCCAATGAGTACTGCTGTCCACATTCGGGTCAATATCCCATGCTACGGCGCCGTCTTCATCAAGATAAACTCTCTTAAAGTTATCTAAATTTTTAAAAGTTTCAAATACAGTTCCAGGTTTTAGAAACGGCGAAACATCAAAAATTCGTCTTTCTCCGTTGTCAAAAGAGAGTGTCAAAGTGAAATCATCGTTAGGAACAACAGCTGTGATTGTTCTTCTGCCGTTTGCAAAATATTCAGCCATTTTCTTGTCAAAACCTTTGGAAATATAAAACTCTATTGTTTTTTTCATTGATATACCCCCTTGCAAAGAAACTGTATTATCTCAATGGCTCTATTGTAAATAAATCCTGTTGCTGTTCTGCAAGGAGCCAGTTTTCCATAAGCTCCTCTTGGTGGAACGCCGCCCAACCTAAAAGCATTTTTAACTGCTTGCTGGGCATTGTACCCTCAATCACTTCGATATCCTTGATTGATACAAGAACTTCATCACTGCCATACTTTGCGTAGAAGTGAGGCGGTTGATGCTCTCTCCAGTTAATATAAATCTTAATACCTCTAAACATACATATTGTTGGCATTTCCTCAACTCCTTTTCTTTAATTAAATTATAGCATATTCGCTATAATTAATCAATAACATATTCGCTATTTTTTATAGTTTGTGTAAAAAAAGTGCGATGACTCGCACTTTTTTTGGTTGCGGGGGCGGGATTTGAACCACACATAAACGGGGTTTTGTGCCGTCAAAAGCTGCAGTGCGAACATACCCCTGTCGCAGTCGTGTGTCGCAATCTATCGCCTCGATACACTCGGCTCTGCTTGCTCGCACTTTGTGCGACACCGCCCAAGGCTATCCGTTTGCGGTGCCCAATTTTATTTACTCGCATCCGCTCATATAAAATTGACCGCGGCACAGCTCTCCGCACTCCCTTCATCATCCGCAGGATGCGGTCGTTGCTCGATTCCCAACGAGCAACGCTCGTCGGGCTTCTTAACTGATGTGCTTTCAGTCCGGTAGCAAAAACGAAAAAAGCAAGTCTTTCGACTTGCCTTTTTCATTTTTGGTTGCGGGGGCGGGATTTGAACCACACGACCTTCGGGTTATGAGCCCGACGAGCTACCAAGCTGCTCCACCCCGCGATATTCAGTTTACCTTTCAGCTCTATTAATATAACATAAAACTTTTGATTTGTAAAGCCTTTTTTTGAAATTTCTTATTTTTTTATTTAATTATATGTTCC
Source organism: Clostridia bacterium (assembly GCA_051866635.1). GTDB lineage: Bacteria > Bacillota > Clostridia > UMGS1883 > UMGS1883 > RGIG1927. The sequence goes on from JBJDXJ010000013.1 coordinate 13,031, forward strand.
TCTTGCCTGTTTTATTCACATTTGCTCACAAAAAAAGACGCAAAAGCGTCTTTTTTTGTGAGCAAGTCTGTAAGCCGAGTTCTGTCATTTAAAACGGTCATCTATCTACACCATATATTTCTATATGACTCCAGCCATCTTTCGGATATGGGTCGGACCAACCTGTGACTTTCGTCCATCCTGTCGATGTTGCACCGAGTGGGGTTTACAGAGCCTCAGAAGTCTCCCTCCGAGCGGTGGTCTCTTACACCGCCTTTCCACCCTTACCGCAAAGTGCGGCGGTTTATTTCTGTTGCACTTTCCTTGAAGTCGCCTCCACCGGGAGTTACCCGGCACCCTGTCCTATGGAGCCCGGACTTTCCTCATTGACGGTTTCCCGCCCCCGCGACCGCTCAACTTGCTCGCCGTTCATTATACATAAATTTTATATAATTGTCAAAGGGTTTTTATTTTCTTTAGATTCATAAACTTCCAAACCATTAAATTCAACCGTAAGAAGTTTTTTTAAAAGCTCCATTACTATTTTTTCCGAATCGTAATGGCTTATTTCAATATAACCGCATCCATAGTTTGAAAGATTAAGAATATCGTGATGACCCAATTCCCCCGTTATGTAAACATCGGCTTTATCAGATGCATCCTTTGCCAAACTTTTGCCGCTTCCCGTACAAAGTGCACATACTAAGATTTCCTTATCCAAATCCATGTTTACACGGAGCATGTCTATGTTGAACGTTTCTTTTATTTTTTCGCACAATCTGCGTCCTGTTGTATTACATTCAAAAATTCTGCCTTCATTTTCCGCTATAGTGCCAACGGGGGAATATCCCAATTTTTCCAAAAAATAATCATTTAAACCACCTTGGGCAAAATCAAGATTTGTGTGAGCCGCATATATTGAAATATTATTTTCAATTGCATAAAGAAGCATTTCGCCTTCGTATGTTTCATCGGTAATACTTTTTGTGCCTGAAAATAACACGGGATGGTGACAAATAATCATCTCCGCACCCATCTCCACAGCTTCACGCACAACCTCCATAGTGCAGTCCAAGGCAGTTAAAATTTTACTTACTTCGCGATCTAATCTTCCAACCAAAAGTCCCACGTTGTCATATTCCATTGCCGCATCAATTGGTGCAACTTTCTCCATAAATTCAATTATTTTGTCTGATTTCATCTTCTGCCTCCCTGTATATTTTAGCTAAGCACTTAAGCTCTTCCAGCCTTTCGCTGTCCTTTGATGCTTTTTCCATACTTAAAAGTGCCAGATCAACCTGACGCTTTCTGTATTGTACGTATTCCTCATACAATAAATTATCCTTTAAAAGCTCATATTTACCAAGCATAGCCTCTTTTTTTGTAATCGTATACGGTACGCCTGTAAAATGGGCATAAAAAGCACAGTACATTTTGTCCTTTTCTTTGGCAATAGCTTCTTTTTCAATTACAAACCCTTCTTTTGCAAGATATTCCCTGAGGTAATCATAGCTTCGTTGAGGTTGGAGAACAAAAGATGTCATATTCATTTTCCTTTTGGAAAGAATTTGGCAAATCAGTTCGCCGCCCATGCCTGCAATTGTTACAGTATCGGCTTCTTCTATATTTTCAAGTCCATCGGAAAGAGTGGTTGTAATTTTATCTTTCACACGTGTCAGTGCAATATTTTTCATGGCAGAGTTCAGCGGTCCCGGGTTTACATCAGCGGCAACAGCCCTTTCGCAAATACCCTTATTTACCAAATATATGGGCAAATATCCGTGGTCTGTCCCCACGTCTGCCACAATTGAGCACTGTGGCACCAAATCTGCCACCATTTTAAGCCTTGGTGTGATTTTAGTTTCTATGTTCATGATAAAACTCCTTTGTCTTATTGTAACACATTATTTTATTATTGACAACCCCACAAAGATAATGTAGTATTTCATTGTTTGGAGGGATATACATGAAAAAAATATCTAAAATGAACGAAATAGGTTGGATATTGGGAATTCTTTTATGTACATTAGGCATTGCACTTTGCACAAAAGCAAGCTTAGGTCTTTCCATGATAGCCGCACCGATATATATTATCCACATAAAATTGGTACAGTTTTTCCCCTGGTATACCCAAGGCACAAGCGAATATATTTTTCAGATAGGAATTATCATATTAACGGTTATAATTTGCAGGCGTTTCCGTATAAAATACGCTCTTTCATTTATAACTGCAATTTTATCAGGATTTGCATTGGATTTTTGGTTTTTTGTCTTGGGCGGCAACGGCATGTACGACTCTTTTTTTGTACGTGTGATTGCATTTATTTTAGGTGAATGTATAACTGCACTTTCAATTGCCTTTTTCTTCCGTACCACAATGCCCGTTCAGGGTTATGAGCTTCTTGTTTCGGAAATAAGCGACAAATTTAAAATAGATGTCAATAAAGTAAAAATGGTAAATGATATAATATATCTTGTAATGTCGGTAATTCTTGCACTTGTACTTAATAAGTCACTAAAAGGCGTCGGAATAGGCACGGTAATTATTACCCTTGTAAATGCACCGCTTATTTCACTATTCGGCAAGGGTTTGGATAAAATTTTTGTATTCGATTCTTTTTTTAAATAAAAAGCCAACCCTGATATAACAAAAAGACCATTTCGGGACTGTCCCAACAAAACCTTTAGAGGTTTCTTTGGCAAATTGTCTCCCAATTTGCCATAAGGGGGACTGTCCCAAATGGTCTAACTTATTTCTTTAGAAACTTTTTTACAGTCTCTTTTTGCGTATCTTATTCAATTTCAAGCCTTTTTGACTTAGGCAAAATATTCTCTTTTTTCGGCATTTCTATTTTAAGCACACCGTTGTCGTATTTAGCCTTAATTTTATCGGTGTTGATATTGGAAACGTCAAACTGTCTGGAGTAGGAACCATAAGAACGCTCCATTCTGATAACTTTGTCCTTTTTGTCTTTTTCTTCGATACGGCTTCTTCTTTCTGCATGAACCGTAAGAGTGTCACCGTTAATATCTAAGTTTATATCCTTCTTATCAAAACCGGGAAGGTCCGCCTCCAAAAGGTAATGGTCACCTTCATCTGTCACATCGGTTTTAAATTCGGCAAGGTCCTGAATTCCAAAGAAATTGCCCCAGGGATTGTCAAAAAAGTTTTTCTCGAACTCCTCCATTTCACGGAAAGGATTATAAGAGTTCACATGACGGTTATTGTTTCTTCTGCTGATTTCAAACATAATTAATACCTCCAATTTTTAATGTAGTGTATTTTATTATGTCGCCCTTTTTTAATTTTCATCCGACAAGGTCGGCATCAGTCGGAAATTTACCAAACCCATCGGTAATCATCTCTTTTCTTTAATATGTTATATGTCTTTTTCCTTTTGACAATTACATTATAGAAACACTTTTAGCATATTTTATTGTGTTTATATTAACAATTTGTAAAATTAGCACTCTCACAAGGAGAGTGCTAATCAGAGCGTGCCGAAATGTCGACACGCGACAAAAAGGCGGACTATGTCCTTCAGCACTTTGAGGTCTGATATTTTTAATGAACAAAGTGGCAATTTCTCGTGCAAGGGGCTTTGACCCCCTAAAATCGCCACTTTCGGAGCCGAAAATGCGATTTCCGGCTCCTATTTTATCTGGGGAGTTTTACTCCCCAAACCACTTGCGACTATGCAAAAATAGGTTTATCTACAGTCTGAAATTAGAACTCTCACAAGGAGAGTTCTAATCATTTAGATTATATTAAAATGTTTCAGTGCAAATTCAACACCGTCATCAGTAATATCTTTAGTAACAAAGCTTACGTATTTATGTATTTCCTTACCGTTTCCCATGCCTATGGAGTTAGGTGTAGCATTAAACATTTCCAAATCGTTTAAGCTGTCGCCTATGGCATAACTTTCAGAAAGGGGAATATTGTAATAATCACAAAGAGTTTTTATGGCAGTACCCTTTGTGTAACCTAATGGCACAAGCTCCAAAAATGTTTCGTTACGCACAATGATGGAAAAATATTTTTCCATTTCAATTAAAAAATCCGAAATATCGTTTTTCTCGTCATGGAAGGCACAGAATTTATCAAAAGTAAAATCTTCGTCAACTTCTTTTAAAACAACAGAGCCTTGTTTTTCAATTTCTGCCGAAAAATTGTCAAGCCAGGGTACATTATACCCATTTTCAATGTAATAAGTTTTGTCCCTTCCTTCAAAAAAGGCTGTAATGTTATATTTTCTGCACATATCCAAGGCTTTTTGTGCCGCTTCTTCACTTGCGGACACATGAAAAATATCCTTATCCCCAACATGAATGTTTGTTCCGCACCCTGACACAACACCGTCAAAGCCGATTTTAAGAATATATTTTTCCACATTAGCGTATGGTCTACCTGAATTTATAAAGCATAAATGCCCGTTTTCCCTTGCATTTTTTATAGCATTTTTACAGCTTTCGGGGATAAACTTTCCTTCTCCGCAGCTTACATCTGTCACAATTGTTCCGTCAACATCAAAAAAGATTATCTTTCGCATTCTTTCACCTCATATCCTACTGATAATACCATAATATAAATAAAACCTCAATTGTAATCCGAAAATCCATACCTGCTTTTCGGACAATGTTAATTTTAA
>JBJDXJ010000014.1:0-65494 GCA_051866635.1 Clostridia bacterium
TACGGTAAATGGTGAAAGCGTTGACTTACAGAGTACAAATCTTTCAACGTATATGTATGAGGAAAACGGAAATACCATGGTTCCTGTCAGGGCAGTTGCGGAAAAAATGGGATATGAAGTAAACTGGAATGGCGAAGATATGTCAGTTACAGTTGAAAGTGACACTTGGAAAGTCGTGATGTATATCGGTGTTGATAATTATTTTGGGGTAACAAAAATAAAAGATGCGGTGGGAATGAGTGCTCCTCAAAGTTATAATGCCTCGCCTTGTTTAATTGAAGATACAACCTTTGTTCCGGCAAAAATGTTTGAACTGATGGGATATAGCTATAGTGCGGTAGGACAGTTTGTAAATTTTGAAGACAGAAATGCTTCCACACAAATTGCAAACCCCGTTGTTCCTATTGCAGAAAGCGTAAAATAAAAATGACTGAAAAACGAGGCTGTAAAAAAAGTCTCTAAAGAAATAAGTTAAGACCATTTGGGACAGTCCTCCTTATGGCAAATTGGGAGACAATTTGCCAAAGAAACCTCTAAAGGTTTTGTTGGGACAGTCCCGAAATGGTCTTTTTGTTATCTCAGAGCCACTTTTTTTACAGCCTGTTTTTTTGTTTGTTTTTTTACCCAATTAAACGGCACATTACCATGAAAAGCAGTGTGCTGACACCAATGCTTAACAATGTGTTTCTTTTCCAAGTGTGCAGTAGCATTGCAACCCCTACGCATATAATCTCCGGCAAACCGTGATTTGTGCTTAAAAGGTCGATGTTCCTCAGGCAATATACCAAAAGCATACTCATTACAGCAGGGGGCAAAACCTTGCCTAAATAAGAAATCCAATTTGGCAGTTTTTCGCCACGGTCAAAAACAATAAAGGGCAGAAACCGTAACAGCATTGTCACAACTGCCATTACTGCAATCACCAAAATTACATGTTGGTTATTCATTGGCTTCCTCCTCTTTTAAAGTATTCTGCATACACATAAGGAACACCGACATTACGATAAGTGCCGGAATCAAAAAGCTATCGGAACCGAACACAAAAAGTGCAATAACTGTTATAGCAAAACCTGATATTGCGGGAATGTGGTTCTTATGTGATTTCCACTGTTCAACAACCAATACGGCAAAAAGAGCAGTCATGGCAAAATCAATCCCCGTTGTATCAAAGGGGATTATACCCCCTGCCACAGAACCAAGAAGGCATCCTGTAACCCAATATGCTTGATTCATTAATGTTACCGCAAAATAATAGTCTTTATCCTTTAAGCCTTCAGGGGTTTTGTACCCTGTCAGAAGTGCATATGTTTCATCGGTAAGCCCGAATATGAGATACAGCTTTCTTATTCCTGTTTTGCGGTATTTCTCTATCATTGACAAGCCGTAAAAAAGATGGCGGAAATTCAACAGTAAAGTCAAAAGTGCAACCTGTGGAAGGCTTGCACCTGCCGACAGTAATTCTACCGCCAGAAACTGAGCCGAACCGGCATATATAAATATGCTCATCAATAACGCCCAGAGTGGTCCGTAGCCAATAGACTGTAAAAGCAATCCGAATGCAATGCCCAAAGATATGTACCCTGCCATAACAGGTATGGTTTGGGGGAATACTTGTTTTAATAACTTTTTCATAAAGGACATCTCCAATAATGTTCATTTGCATTTTTACAGCTATTATAATTCTTTTTATAATTTGTGTCAATACAGAAAAAGGCTGTAAAAAAGTCTCTAATAAATAATTTAAGACCATTTGGGACAGTCACCCTTATGGCAAATTGGGAGACAATTTGCCAAAAAAACCTCTAAAGGTTTTGTTGGGACAGTCCCGAAATGGTCTTTTTGTTATCTCAGAGCCACTTTTTTTACAGCCTATTTCAAATTATATTTTCTTTATTTAATAATAACTTCAATTGCGTAAGACTGGGGAGGAATACTCATTGTTGCGGCGTTGGAGTGCATAACTTCTACTTCCATATCCTTTTCAATGTCAAAAAGTGTGTAGAGCCTCTTATTTACTGCATGGTGGAAAAATGTTTCTTCGTCACAGTTAAAACGGTATCCTCCGTTTTCTGTTTCAATAACAAAGAAGTCTTCGCCAATTTCTGTAACCTTACCTGTGGAAGTAACGCTTTCCACACCGATACCTTCTTCGTTGTCTGTGAATATAACTTCATATGCAGTAACCTGAGGAGGAATAGAAGCTGTCATTACTTGAGAAAAATCAATCTTAAGTGTAGTGCCTATTTCAACATCTTCAATTGTGTAAAGTCTTCTGTTCTTTTCGTGGTGGAAAAATGTTTCTTCGTTAACTCTGAACATTACTTCGCCCATTGTTTCATTCTTTGCAAGGATGTAGTTTTCGCCCTTTTCTGTTACGGTAAATGCCTGAAGTGCTTCTTTTTCTTCAACGTTTGCTTCAGAATTTAAAAATACAACTTCCTTTGCATATGTCTGGGGAGGAAGGCTTCTTGTCATAGCTTCGCTGTAATAAACCTTAACCAAAGAACCTACTGTAATATCCTCTGCTGTGTAAAGCATTTTGTTAACTTCGTGATGGAAGAATGTGTTTTCGTCAATTAAAAACTTAACTTCGCCCATCTTTTCTGTGTTTGCAATAAAGTAGCCTTCGCCTGTTTCTGTAACTGTTGCCTTACTTGAAAGCTCTTCTCTTGTGCACTGTTCAATAATGCTCTTTGCAAATTCTTCTGTTGCAAATGTCTTGTCGTAGTCAAGGAAAATGTTTTCGCCAACTTTTTCACAGTGCTTAAAGCTACCCTTTTCAAGTGTTACGCACTTATTTTCCTGGTCCCAGGAAATTGAAAAGCCTGCTTTTTCAAAAGTATCTCTTACGGGAACAGAATATGATTTTGCCATAGCTGTTGTGGAAAAAAGTGTTGCTGCACAAAGGCAGAGCGCTGTTGTTTTTAAAATTTTGTTCATAGTGGTAATTCCTTTCAAATGTAAAATATATATGTAACAGGGCTGTTGTCTTCTATGTACGGTATTTGGAGGAGGACCGAACAGAGGGCAACCGAAAGAACCTATATTTTAGATTCAAATTCCCTGCTTTGTAAGGGGTTTTCAACCGCCTTTCACTTATAATACTTTCAAGACAGCAGAAAAGTTGCATCAGATTTAAAAAATTTTAAAAAATGTTTTTTCCTTAATCTTCCTAGTTTATATTGACAAGTTGGAATTTATATGATATAAAGTATTCAGCACACAGTGTGCTGAAACGGGGTAGAAAAATGAGCGAACTGATAAAAGACCATATTTCAGAGGAAATTATATCGCTTTGTGAAGATATTGTACTGAAAGAGGGCACAAAAAATATTAATGTACGCCGTGTAATAACTGCCATGGGTGTTACGAACCGTGTTTTTTATAACCGCTTTCACAATATCGAAGAAGTGTTAGAGTGCATATACTACAAAAATATGGTAACTATGCAACACAGCTTGTCTTCCGAAAAGAATATAGAAGAGGATTTTTTCGGTTACGTTACTGATGTTGCACTTAATGCACTTTTGAATACTTATGACGTAAAGCAAAGATTTTGTCAGTATATGTTTGAATTTGAATCATATACAAATACCTACTGTAATTGGTGGATTGAGAAAATCAAAGATGTTATTGAAACTGCAAAAAGGACAGAGCAAATAAAAAAAGACATCGATTCGGAAATGCTAAGCTATGCACTGTGGTGTTTTTTGCACGGATTTAACACAGATGCGGTAAACCGCAATGTTCCAAAAAGTGATGCGGTAAAAAGTCTTAAGTTCGGTTTGGAATGTCTTTTCTACGGCGTTAAAAATTGATTATAAAGGAGTTAAATTATGTTAAGAATTATAACTGATTCAGCGGCAGATTTTGAAGCTCACCAGATTGAAAGAAACAAGATAGAAATAATCCCTCTTTCCATTATTTTCGGAGATGAGGAATATAAAGAAAATATAAATATAACAAAGGATGAGTTTTACGAAAAGCTTATGAATAATCCCAACCATCCTACAACAAGCCAACCTACAGTTGAAGACTTTTTAACTGTTTTTGAAGATGCAAAGGAAAAGGGCGACGAAATTTTAGGTCTTTTCATTTCCTCCAAGTTAAGCGGAACATTCCAGGGTGCAATGCTTGCGGCAAAGCTTTCGGAAATTGACGAAGATAAGTTTTATTTTGTTGACACCCTTTCTGCAACCTGCGGTGAAAGAGTTTTGGTTGACTATGCTGTAAAACTTCGTGATGAGGGGAAAAGCCTTCGTGAAATAGGCAAAGAAATTGACAGAATAAAGGAAAAACTTAATATTTACGCCGCTGTTGATACACTGGAATATCTTAAGCGTGGTGGAAGAATTTCTGCCACTGCCGCCGCAATCGGAAGTTTGGCTAACCTTAAGCCCATTATCCACGTGGGAAATGAAGGCATCGTTGAAACTACCGCAAAGGCAATGGGCGTTAAAAAAGCCCTTTCCACAATACTTAAACAACTTGAAGATAAAAAGCCTTCAAAAGATATGCCTATGTATCTTGTATATTCCTATGATAAGACAAATGTACTTTTGTTAAAAGAAAGCCTTGAAAAGTTAGGCTACGAAATAGACGAGGACAGAATTACACCCATCGGTGCCGCCATCGGCACACATGTTGGCCCCGGTGCATTTGGCGTTGTGTACATAGCAGAATGATTGTGCTTCGTAAATAAAGAGGGAATAGTGAAGAGGTAAGAGAGAATGAGGATTTTCGTATAAGTCGAAAATCCTCATTCTCTCTTAATTTGATATTATATATTCCAATGCACACCATGGGTCCATAATCCCCATTTTAATATTTCTGTCGCCTTCGGTTAAAAGGGAAATAAGCTTTTCAATATTTTCAATTGATATTTTTGAAGCCTTTGACATGATTTTTTCTGCGGCATAGGGATTACGGCTGACCATCTTTTTTATTTCAGCGGTGCTGATTTTCTGTGTCATGAGAACCTTTGCCTTGTATATGTCAATAGCCTGGCTTGCCAGCCTTTCAAGGATTGAAACGGCTTCGTTTCCCATCTCTTTAAGATTTGCCAAGGTGTTAAATGCAACTTCACGCCGTGATAAAAAAACTGCATCCATAAGCGTATAAATGCTTTCTTCAAAAACATTTATAATAACAGAGTCTATATCATTTCGTGAAATAACAAAATCCTCAGCTCTTGCGGAAATTTTTTCGATTTCACTTTTTAAAAGGGTCATGCTTCTGCCAAGGTTTTTTATAATATATGAAGCATCCCTTTCCCCAAGGCTTTTCCCCTTTACTGCCGCCGCCTTCATCAGCCATTTTATAAGCCTGTTTTCGGGCAGATATTCAAAATTTACCGTTACCGCCTTTGACTTCACTGCCTGCTCAACAACAGAGCCTTTTTTATTTTTGCCTGACTCCTTATCACGTACTATACATACCACATATTCGGGCAGATTTGAAAAAATTGACTCCCACTTGCTTTTTTCAGGAAGGGAGGCAGAAAAAAGATTGCAGTTATTGAAAATTACAAGCTTTCTGTCGCTCATCAAAGGCAGTGCGTTAATAAAAGAATCTGCTTCTTCTGCTGTGGGGACTTCAATGTAGCATTTGTAGTTAAAGTCTTCAAAAGATGGGTCTATCAATGCATTTTTGGACTCAGACAGACAGAAACTTTGTAAAAAATCCTCCTCTCCGGTGAAAAAATAGAGAGGAGTTGTGTCTTTAGTTTTTAAAACATTGCGAAATTCGTCGTATGTCATTTAATCATTCCTTTGAAAAATAATCCAAAGTTGCCTGTGCAAGGCATGTGGCGGCAACCTTTAAACAGCCCTCGTCAATTGTAAAGGAGGGGTGATGTATGGGGTAGATTGCATTTTCCGCCTCGTTTCTGCAACCAATATGCACATATGCAGATGGAACAGATGCGGCAAAATATGAAAAATCGTCCCCTGCCATGGAAACTGTATGCGTTTCAATAACATTCTCTTCCCCTACAATTTTTTTTGCAGACTGTGCAAAAAGCTCTGTAACAGTGTCATCATTTATAAGGGCAGGGTACAAGGGGATATATTTATAATCATACTGTGCGTTGAATGTGTCGCAAACTTCCTTTGTAACACATTCAATAAGCCTTATAACTTCCTCACGGCTCTGGCGTGTAAAGGTGCGGGCAGTGCCTGTCAATTTAACGCAGGCGGGTATAACGTTGGGGCAATTTCCCCCTTCGACGGTGCAAACAGAAACAACCCTTGGAACATTCGGGTCCGTAAGCGAGGTAAGACGAGATGTAACAGAGCTTGCCACCAGGATGGGGTTAATGCACTTTTCAGGGTAGGCACCGTGACCGCCTACGCCTTTTATCACAATTTCAAAATTGTCCGGGGAGGACATAAGGGGTCCTTTTTTGTAAACAACCTTTCCGGTTTCGTATTCACTCATAACGTGACAGCCAAGGCAGATATCAACATTTGGATTTTCCAAAACCCCTTCCTCAATCATAATTTCCGCACCGCCGTCACCTTCCTCTGCCGGCTGGAAGAAAATTTTTACACAGCCCTTGAAAGAGTGGCGGAGTTCATTTAAAATAAAAGCAGTATAAAGTGCAATGGTAATATGCCCGTCATGTCCGCAAGCGTGCATCATACCTTCATGCTCTGAGGAAAAGGGAAGATTTGTTTCCTCCTGTATTGGAAGGGCATCAATATCGGCACGGATGCCCACGCATTTGCCTGTATCGGAACCTTTGATTGTGGCAACAATGCCTGTGCCACCTGCAAAGCCCCTTTGGTAGGGAATGGACAAGGTGTCAAGCATGGACGAGATATATCCGGCTGTTTTAAATTCTTGAAACTGAATTTCCGGAATACGGTGAAGCATACGCCTTGTTTCAATGGCGGTCTGTTCAAAGCTGTCCCCCAATGCTTTAATTTCCTTAGTAAGCATTAAAATCCCCCCGGTGAAAAATAGATAAGTTCATTATATCATATTTTCTTAATCTTGTAAAGGAGTTAATATTTCATATGAAGTTCGTTGAAATTCCCTATTTGCCGCAGAAAAAAGCGTTGTATGCAGTTGGTGATATTAAAGATAACACATCTTTGGTTATACCGCCCTATGAAAATAAAAGGGTGCACCCCTCATTGACAAAGCATACCGATTTAACCTTTTGTTATCTGGGGCAAGGTATAGCAGTATGCGAAAGGGAAAGCTATAATTACTATAAAGAAAAGCTTGAAAAGTTTAACATGACCTTAATTGAAGGTGAGAAAACCCTTGACATGCACTACCCTTCTGATGCGGCATATAATGTAGCGATAGTGGGGAAGAAAATTTTTTGTAAAAAGAGCATTACAGACCCTGTTCTTATGCGAGAGGCAGAAAAGATGGGGTATAAGATTGTAAATATTAACCAAGGGTACGGGAAATGCTCTGTCTGTCCTGTTAGCGAAAATGCGGCAATAAGCGGTGATGTGTCCTTTGCAAGAGCCGCCGAAAGAGAAGGGGTAGAGGTTCTTTTAATTACAAATAAAGGCATTTTACTTCAAGGCTTTGACAACGGCTTTTTCGGCGGATGTGCATATATGAAGGATAAAAACACCATTGCCTTTAACGGCGATATAACAAAGCATCCCGATTATGAAAAAATAAAAAATTTCCTTAAAAGTAAGGAAATTGAAATTGAAAATACGTCCAAAGCTACACTTTACGATTTCGGCTCCTTTTCACCTATAATTGAAGAATAAAAATGTCTATGACAGCAAAGTATGTATTTCGGAGGTGACTTACACGAGATATAATACTCTCTATACTGTCACAGAAGATGAAAGAAGAAAAATGACCGAGGAAATAACGGACATTATAATGGAGGAATACGAAAGTCAGCTTATTGATTATTTTATAAAAACGACTTATCCTTTTTTGGATGAAAATGAAAAAACCATTGTAAAAGACTACGCCATGGAGGAAAGAAAAGAAAACTACCACGAACGGCGGAAAATGGTAAAGGGTGCTGTGTGGGAATTCCTTAGGGAAAACAGGGAAATTGTCCCCAAAGGGTTTGTGGACTTTCGCCTTCGTGAAATGTATAAATATGCGGAGAAATTTGTGTTTTTAGGTGCGGAACGGTTTTTTAACCAAAAGGAATATGAGGAATTTATAAACCTTCTTTCCCTGTTTATTGAAGAAAGAGAACCTAAAGAAAAGCTGTTGCACGTGATATGGGATAAAGGCGTTGTTCGGCTTTTAAATAAACGGGGCAGAGATGTAACGGAAAAATATCAGGCGGAATTTATAAATGCCGCAAAAGAATGTGATGCCAAAAGCGAAGATTTAGCAGTTTCAGCCATAATATCCGTTGCACCGGAAAAGGTGGTTCTGCACCTGCCGCCGGAAGCATCGCCACTGTCTTCCACATTAAAGAAAATTTTTAAAGAAAATGCATATGTATGTACAGGATGTAATATGTGTAAAAGAAGTTGAAATTTACAAACAAGTAGCGTATAATTAATCTATAAAACAAATGAGAGGCGTTGAGCTTATGAAAGCATACCTTGTTACAAACCATTACCTTAACAGTGAAAAATATCTTGAAATGAATTCATTACTGTGTCTCAGTGCCTCGAAAAATAATATTGATTTACAGGTGAAAACAAATGCCGACCTTTTAAAAACCATTGTTTTGGGCGGTGCTGACAGTTTTGAAAAGGTTGATTTTGTGCTGTTCTGGGATAAGGATATTACACTTTGCTGTATGCTTGAGGAAATGGGAATAAAGGTCTTTAACTCCTCCAATGCAATAGCGGTATGCGACAACAAGGGCATGACCCATACGATACTTCAAAAAAGCGGTATCAAAATGCCGAAAACACTTGTTGCACCCTTGGCTTTTTCAAAAACTGACATGTCCTCCTTCGTAAAGGAAGCGGGGAAACAATTAGGCTACCCTATTATAATAAAGGAAAGCTGTAGCTCCTTCGGCATGGGCGTTTATAAGGCAATGGACTATTACGATGCGGTGGAAATTGCAAACAGCATTTCCCCAAATCAGATGATTTTTCAGGAATATATTGAATGTTCTAAAGGACGGGACGTACGTCTTAATGTGGTGGGCGATAAGGTTGTTGCCGCTATGGAAAGGTTTAACGAAAATGACTTCCGTGCAAATATTACAAACGGCGGCAAAATGAAAAAATACACCCCCACAAAGGAAGAATGTGAAATTGCCGTAAAGGCGTGCAAGGTGCTGGGGGTTGACTTTGGCGGCGTTGACCTTTTGTTTTCACCTTCAGGACCTATTCTTTGCGAGGTCAATTCCAACGCCCATGTAAAGAACATTTTAGATTGTACGGGTATTAATGTGGCTGACGAAATATTTAAATATATAAAGGAAAAACTTAAATGAAACTGTGGTTAATATATGACAGATACGAGGCGGAGCGTAACCGCCGTTACATAAATTTTTACTTTGAAAAGTGTAAAGAGAAGAATATTGACATTGAACTTAAAATTGTGGAAGATGGTATTAATTTTGACTTTCTTCCACAATGTGCTATTGTGCGGACAATGAACCCTACTCTTTCCGAAAAGCTGGAAAAGTGCGGTGTTAAGGTTTTCAATTCCTCATTTATAAGCCGTGTGGCAAACGACAAGTGGAACACATATGAATATTTAAAGGACAAGGGTGTGGCATTGGCGGAAACCTTTCTTGTAACAGAGGATTTTACTCCGCCTTTCTACCCTATGGTGTTAAAGCCTGCAATGGGCAAAGGCGGACGTGATGTGGAAATTGTAAATAATTATGATGAATTTTTGTCCTACAGAAAAAGGGTTCGTGAAAAAACAATTGCCCAAAGGGTTGTAAGCGACAAGGGGAAAGACCTTAGGGTTTACGTAATCGGAAACAAAATTATAAAGGGGATGCTAAGAATATCCGACAGTGATTTCAGAAGTAATTTCTGCCTTGGGGGGAGAGCTGAGGTTTACAATATAAGCCCTACGGAAGAAAAAGAAATACAAAGGGTTATGGACCAATTTGACATTGGCTATGCAGGGCTTGACTTTATTTTTGACAATGGAAAAATCATTTTCAACGAAATGGAAGATGTTGTTGGTGCAAGGATGCTTTATACATATACCGATGTTGACATTGTGGACGAATATCTTAACTATATACTTTCAAAGTTTTAACAAAATGAACACAAAGGTAATGTACTATTAATACAGGAGGTGAAAATATGGGGTAGCAAAAACGGTTTTCAGCAGATATGAAGTGAAATTTATATTAAATCATGACCAGTACGAAAATGTTGTCAAGGGCTTTAGTGACAAAATGACACTGGATGAATATAACGTAGGCGGAAATTTGTATACTATCATGAACATATATTACGACACTCCCAACGACGATTTGGTGTCCATGGCACTAAAGAGGGAGGACGATTACCGATATAAAATACGCCTCAGAAGCTACGATCCCAAGTACCCCACAGCCTTTCTGGAAATTAAGAAAAAGGTGAACGGGCTTGTAAACAAAAGGCGTACACTCATGTACATAGATGATGTTAACCCCTTTTTGTCAGAGCATAAAAAGGTGCCTGAAAGTGAGATTATAAAGCCTCAGGTCATTAAAGAGATTGATGTAATCGCCAAAAATATTGAGCTTTTGCCTAAGGTTGTTCTTTGCTATGACAGGCAAGCCTTTTTCGGAACGAGAGACGAGGACGGCGATTTACGTGTAACCTTTGACACAAACATCCGTGCACGGCGTTACGATTTGGATTTACGCCTTGGCAGTTACGGCACAAGAATTTTGGACGAAGATTATGTGCTTATGGAGGTTAAAGTTGACAAAAGTGTGCCCTTGTGGCTTGCGAGGCTTTTAAGCGAAAACAATGTGCGGAAAATACGGTTTTCCAAATACGGAACGGAATTTTCACAATATGTATTAAATAAGAAAAGTAAAGGAGAATGAAAATGATTAATGATTTTTTAAATATGCTGACAAGCTCGGGCAGTGAAAGTGCCTTAGGCTTTGGCGAAATTGCCTTTGCCATTGTTTTAAGTTTTATTGTGGGCATTATTATCGGCGGTGTGTACAAGTACACCCACAGCGGATTTGGTTATTCCCAGTCCTTTGTAATGACCCTTGTAATGATGTGTACTGTTATTTCGCTTGTTATCCTTGTTGTAGGCACCAATGTGGCAGGTGCATTCAGCTTTGCAGGTGCCTTGTCCGTTATCCGTTTCAGGATGAGCCTGAGGGAACCTAAAGATATTGCCTACGTGCTTTTTGCAACAGCGGCAGGCCTTGCGGTAGGTGCAAGGGTGTATCTTGTGGCACTTTTAGGCGTTATCATTTTAAGTATATGCGTTATCATACTTACAAAGCTTAATCTTTTTGCACCGGGAAGCACTGTGAAAAAACTTCGTGTAGTTATTCCCGAGGATTTGAATTACGAAGGGGTCTTTGAACCTGTTTTAGATAAGTATTGCGATAAACACGAGCTTTTAAAGGTTATGAATATTGACCTTGGTACACTTTTTGAACTTGTGTTTGACGTAAGGGTTAAGAAGAATATAAGCGAAAAGGAATTTTTGGACGACTTAAGAACACTCAACGGAAATCTTAAAATTTCCCTTACTCTTGCAAGCGATTTGTCAGACTAAATGAAAAAAGAGACTGTAAAAAAGTGGCTCTGAGATAACAAAAAGACCATTTCGGGACTGTCCCAACAAACCTTTAGAGGTTTCTTTGGCAAATTGTCTCCCAATTTGTCATAAGGGGGACTGTTCCAAATGGTCTTAACTTATTTTTTTAGAGCCTTTTTTACATTATAGGAATATTCAAAATTGCCCAATGAAAACGCAGTCATCGAAAATATGCTTTATACGGTGTAAAAAGTGTAATTACTTTTTCAAAAATCGTTGTAATTTTTGTAATTACGTGCTATAATATATTCGTATTGTTTCATATTATAATGATGGAGGTGCGTTTATGTACCGAATTGCTATTGAAAAGCTATTAAAATGGAAACAAAGCAAACGCCGTAAGCCTTTAATTATCGAAGGTGCACGTCAAGTCGGAAAGACTTGGTTAATGAAAGAATTTGGCAGACAGGCGTATGCGAATACCGTATATATCAATTTCGACTCTAATTCCACAATGTCGGAATTGTTTGCATCCGATTTGGATACTGACCGTCTGATTATGGGATTGGAACTATATGCGGGTCACAAAATTGACCCCAACAATACTTTGCTGATATTTGATGAAGTACAAGAAGTACCACGAGCATTGGCATCGCTTAAATACTTCTACGAAAATGCACCGCAGTATCACATTGTCTGTGCGGGTTCTCTGCTCGGCATCGCATTACATGAGGGCACTTCCTTCCCTGTTGGCAAGGTGGATTTCTTAAAGCTCTATCCTCTCTCTTTCAGAGAGTTTTTGACGGCAGTTGACAAGGAGCGTTTCGCAGAACTTATTGATAATCAGGATTTTAGGATGATCACAAGCTTTAGGCAAACATATATTGATGCTTTGAAACACTATTACTTTGTCGGCGGTATGCCCGAAGCGGTGCAGAGCTTCAAAGAGAATAAAGATTTCAATGAGGTCCGTGACATTCAAAAGCGAATATTAGCCGCTTACGAGCAGGACTTTTCTAAACACGCTCCCAATGAGATTGTTCCAAAAATCCGTATGCTGTGGAACAGTATCCCATCTCAGCTTGCAAAAGAAAACAAGAAATTTATTTACGGTCTTGTCCGTGAAGGTGCTCGTGCAAAAGAGTATGAGGCAGCAATTATGTGGCTTTCCGATTGTGGACTTGTCCACAAGGTCAGCCGAGTCAATGGGGCGGGTATCCCTTTGAAGGCTTACGAGGACTTAAAAGCCTTTAAACTGTTTGTGGTAGATGTAGGGCTACTTAGTTGTATGGCAGGTTTACGCCAGCGTACATTGCTTGACGGAAATGACCTTTTTGCAGAGTTCAAGGGAGCATTAACAGAACAGTATGTTTGCCAGCAACTTAAAACCATCGAGGATTTGGGAGTTTACTATTATACCAACGACAGAGGCTCCTGCGAAGTTGACTTTGTTGTTGATACAGGCGAGCAGATTATACCCGTTGAAGTAAAGGCAGAAGTCAATCTCAGAGCCAAGAGCCTAAAAACCTATCAGGAAAAATTCTCGCCGGAAGTTTCTGTTCGCACCTCTATGGCAGACTACAAAAAAGAAGAATGGCTGGTCAATCTGCCGCTGTATGCCATAGACCGGATTACTCAAATATAATTGGAGATACTTTGTTACGCCATGTGCGTTTTCTAAGGGTGCGAGGAAATTCTCGCAAGGCAATAGAAAAAAACGTGCCAATTAAGGCACGTTTTTCTATTTAGTCGTTTGCTCCGTACACTGAAAGATATTGACGAATTCTTTCAATGCAGTCTTTATCGCTCATTCTTTCGGGGTGACTTTCAAGATATTCTATAATTTCGTGAACTGTTACGATGGAAAAAACGGGGAAACCGTACTGAACTTCAATTTCCTTCATGGCACTCATTTCGCCCGTACCCTTTTCCATACGGTTTACCATAATCATAACGCCACTTATCTTAACACCATCAAGTGTTTTCATAAGCTCAATGCTTTCACGGATTGCAGTGCCTGCTGTAATAACGTCTTCAACGATTACAACATTTTCACCCTTTTTGGGAGTATAGCCCACAAAGATGCCGCCTTCGCCGTGGTCCTTAACCTCCTTACGGTTAAAGAAGAAGGGAAGATTAACCCCTTCCTTGGAAAGTGCACTTGCGGCTGAAACTGCCAGAGGAATACCCTTATAGGCAGGACCGTAAAGAACCACGTTGTCTGCCTTTATATTTTCTTTATAGCACTTTGCGTAATATTCGCCCAAACGGCAAATCTGGTCACCTGTTTTAATTTCGCCTGCGTTTATAAAGTAGGGGAGCTTTCTTCCGCTTTTTGCGGTAAAATCACCAAACTTTAAAACCCCTGCATCAAGCAAAAACTCAATAAATTCCTTCTTATAATCCTGCAACATAAATATTCCTCCTCGAATTTTTTTATATTATAACATACGGAGTGTAAATTTTCAACAATAAAGTAAACAAGCAGAGAAATGAATTGCTGTTCAATTCAAGTTTTCGTTTTACGAAAACTTACCGACATTATTCATCAGAAAAATCCGTTTTAATGAATAATGAATATTTAATATTGAATAATTAATAATACAAAACAAAAAAATCCCATCTTACGATAGGATTTTTGTTTTGGTCGAGGTGACAGGACTCGAACCTGCGGCATCTTGCTCCCAAAGCAAGCGCGCTACCAATCTGCGCTACACCTCGATTGTTAACATACAGATTATAACCTAAGCTGAAAGAAAAATCAAGTGTTCTTTTTTCTTTTTTTTAAAATATGTTGTATTGGTGATTTATATGTACTATATGGCAAAGCTTGAAAAGAAAACAAAATTGTTTCAAAAAGCCTACAGAACAAAGGATAATTATATTTACATAACAGATACAAAAAGGTGCAAGAAAAAGTTTTTGAAATCCCCATTAAAAAACGTTCTTTTTACAGAGGTTTTTTTAGAAGACGAGCTCTTTGCGGGAAAAATACGGGAGGTGAAAGATTATGACAGAAATTTTATACTAAACTATCTGGAAAATGAAATCTTAGAAACAGTAAAGCTGTTAAAACTTAATCTGCCCTTGGAGGAAATTGTGATTTTTTCCCCTTCGGGCAGGGACATTTCCGATAAATGTGTAAAATATGCACGCCTTGTAACAATTGTTGGTGAAACGGGGGAGGATTATTTTAAAGACGGCGTCCCCGTAAGGTTTTTAAGCAAAATGAAAAAAGTGCCTGACCTTTTTATTTTGGAGGACGAAAAGAAGCATATATCCCCTCTTATGAAAAGGGCTGTGATTGACATAAGAGAAAACCCCTTTTCGGGGAGTTACTCTCTGGCGTGGGATAAAATGTGCTTTAAAACAGACTTATTTGACTTTCAAATAAGTGCTTCCGTCCTTATATATTTTCTTAAAAAGGGCGAAATTTCCCACTATGAGGTTACTAATTACAGAAAAAAATCCCCCCGTATTTTTACTTTTGGTTGACTATGGTGTAAATTGGGTATAAAATATATACGTTTAGGAGTGATAAAGTGGCAAACGCATATATTTTGGTAGTGTTCGGAATACTATGTGCAAAGGCGGCAGGCTTTTTAAGGGATGCGGTTTTTGCATCAACCTTCGGCACCGGTACAGCATCAGATATTTATTTTCAGATTTTCGGGGTGGCAAGCCTTATTTTTACTGCGGTAGGAAGTGCTCTTTCCACACTTATTATTAAAAACGTAAACAAAACAGAACATTCCTCATGTGACGGACAAAACCGTTACGCATCTTATTTTATGCGGAACATAACCCTTCTTATAGGCGGGATTAGTGTTGTTTTGTATATTTTTGCAGAACCTATTGTAAAATTCCTCCTCCCAAATTTAGAGGGGGCAGATTTGGCACTTGGAGTAAAAATCATGTATATAATGCTCCCCAGCTTTTTATTCATCAGCATTGCATACATGATGAGCGGACTGCTTCAGAACAGAAGGGCGTTTTTCACACCGTCTGTTATGAGTCTGCCCTATAATGTAATTGTTATCTTTGTGCTTTTACTGGGTGTTGACGATATTGTAAAGATAAGCGTTATAACAACCTTCGGTTGGTTTTTGCATATTGTTATACTGCTACCTGATTTTTACAAGAAGGGCTACAGGTTTTTCTTAAAGCTTCCCGAAAATAAAAAGGGAAGCGGTATGAGCAACTCTATCGAAACTATTTTAATATTTATATCGGGGCTTATGTTCCAGATTTGCTTTATGTTCGACAAAATGTGCGTAAGCTTTGAGGAAGGCATGATAACAACCCTTTCCTACGGAAGCAACCTGTTTATAACATTTTCGGGCATCTTTGTTGTTGCAATGAGCAGTGTGGTGTTCCCTGCCATCAGCCAGAATTACGAGCATGGGGAAATGGACTATGTAAGGGAGCTTGTAAGGTATATGATGAAGCTTATGGCATCTATTTTCGCATTTTATCTTGTTGCGGTGGTATTTTTCGGTGACTTTGCGGTGGGTCTTATTTATGAACGAGGTGCATTTACTCACCAAGATACCATAAAGGTAGCAATAGCTTTCGGCATTTACTCTTTTGCAATATTCGGCTATCTGGCACAAAATATTTTGAACAAGCTTTTCTATATTTCCGGTAAGTACACCGTAACCGTAATAGGTGCTTTGGTTGTGGCAACGGCAAATGCATTGATTGACTTAATCCTTGTGCCTTATTTTGGCGTTTATGCCGCCGCAATATCAACAACAATACTTTTAACGTTGTATGCCGCTTTTGTTGCCGTGAAATTAAAAGACATAATAGGTGACTATATCACCAAAGAACTTGGTGGAAAAATGGGGAAAATTGCACTGTGTGCCGTAATTAGTTCTTTTACTGCCTTTGTGGCGGAAAGGTTTTTAAACCATGGCACACTGACAACAATATTGGCGTTTTGCATATGTGCGGCAGTGTATGTTTTGGCATTGCATTTCACCGGGGTGCTTGGCGATTTGTTTAAAACTCCCCTGTCAAAATCGCAGAAATAAAGAGAGGAATTTAAAATGAGAGACAACCGTAAAGAATTTGTGTTTGTAATAGGTAAAAGTGAAAAAATGGATGCCGAAAAGATGATTGAAGGCTGGAACAGCATTGCGGAGAGTCAGAAAAAGGGCAAGGACGACAGTGTTTTTACCCTTGTATTTTTTAATGACGATATGAAGATGTCCTTTAACGGTGAAAGTTTAAAAAAAATCCGTAAGTACACAAAACTTACCTATGTGCCCAAGGGCAAAAGTGCCCTTTACGATGCCATTGGTTACACTATGGATACAGTTGGCGAAAGGCTTTCAAATACGCCCGATTGTGACATGCCCAACCAGGTATGTATGATAATTATAGGCGAAAGCGACTCGAGAAGCACTGTGTATGAATATGCCCGTGTGGATGAAATGATAAAGTGTCAAAAATATATTTATAAGTGGGACTTTGTTTTCTATGGTGACGGCAACACACGTTTTGACATTAACAAGGGCGGAAATTTTAAAAATTACGATAAAATGTTTAGGGAAATAAACGATTATATTACAAGTTTAAGATAACGGATAAGGGGACTTGTAATCTAACCGTCACAAAACCTTAACAATGGAGTAATTGACAAAAAACTCTTAAATGATTATAATGTACGTGAGATAAGAAGAAGTCTCACTACATAAAAATAAACCGGAAAAGGTACTGCGGCAGTTTAAACTGCGGAGGAGCGTATTGACCGGATTGGGTTTATAAAATAAGAAAGGAAGGATTAAGCATGAAAAATTTGAAGAGAATGTTATGCACACTTCTTGTTATCATTATGATGACAGGTACAGTTTCAGTTTCTGCGGCTTCACGCTTTAACGATGTGGCAACAGGCAATAAGTATGCGGAAGCTATTGAACTTTTGGCAGGTCTTAAAATTATCAACGGCTATGAAGACGGAAGCTTCCGTCCCGGTGATACAATTACAAGAGCCGAAGCGGCAGCTATTATGGTAAGAGTTATGGGCTACGAGGATGACGTGGTAAAGGGTCAGACTAATTATTCTGACGTAAAATATAGCCACTGGGCATCAGGTTATGTTAATGTTGCAACATCCTTGGGCATTATTAATGGCATGCCTGACGGCACCTTCTGTCCCGAAGATAATGTTACATACGAACAGATGGTTAAGATGATTGTTTGTGCAATCGGTCATGAGCTTAAGGCTACAACTTACGGCGGATATCCTGACGGATATATCCGTGCCGCAAGTGAAGCAAGCGTTACAAAGGGTCTTTCCGGCTACGTAGGACAGGAAGCATCCCGTGGTGTTGTGGCTCAGCTTGTTTACAACGCACTTGAAGTTGAAATGATGGATGCAACAAGCTTCAGCAACGGTATTTTAGGTAACACATATTCCTTAAACGGAAAAACAATTCTTGCAGATTACCTTGGTATTGAAAAGGTTGATGCTGTTGTAACTGATTCTTACATGGCAAGCGAAGTATATTCTGCAAAGGATAAGCATATCACACTTGACATTACAAAGGTTTACAGCTTAAACAACAGAAAGAGCAACGCTCTTTATGATGCAGGTGACGTTATTGACTTTGAAGAAGGCGAATATTCCTACGCAAACACATACCTTGGCTATGCTGTAACAGCATATGTTGGTGAAGACAGTGATTCCGGCAAGGACATGATTTATGCTATCACTTTGGACGACGCAAGAAATGATGTTGTTGAAATTACACCGGACAATTTCGACGAAGATGAAAGTAACGATAATTATGTAAGCTATGCAAAGCGTGCCACAGACAAAAAGCTTACAGTCCTTGATCTTGACAGAAACCTCCTTGTTGTAGTAAACGGTATTGTTGTAAATAAGAATATCAGCGAATATTATGAATACTTTGATGTAATGGAATTTGTTAACAACGACCGTGACAGCTATTACGATGCTGTATTTGTTACAATGTATGATGAATCCGAAGGCGTTGAATTCGTTGTTACAGATATTGAAGAAGATGACGGCTTGTGGTATTTTGAAGGCGAAGACGGCGAAATAGAAATCGACACAGAAGATGATGATATCATTGTAAGAGTTATCCGTGACGGTGAAGCGGCAAAACTTGACGATATTTCATACGGAGATGTATTGACATGTCTTGATGCATCCGCAGGAATAATTACAGTTTATGTTTCAAGCAGCACTGTAAGCGGTATGATCAGCGAAGTTGACTATGACACAGAAGAATATTTCATAAAGAATAAGGCATACACACTTTCTCCTGCATTCTCTGAGGAGCTTGAAGCAGGTGACGAAGGCGTATTCTACCTTAACTATCAAGGCAAGATTGCTTACTCTACAGTAAAGAGCTCCGTTACAAGCGGTGACTATGTGTTTGTTGCTAACTATGACACAAAGACTTCCTTCAGCAAGGTAACATATCTTGTTCAGGTTGTAACAGAAAGTGGCAGTGTTAAGACATACACATTGAAGAACAAGGTGAAGTATATTGACACAAACGGCAACCTGTACAAGAGTGTAACAGATGCTACTGTATACAATTACCTTAAGGAAAACAAAACTGACCTTTCCAATGACTTTGGTGTGGAAGGATACGTTGGTCTTGCAAGAGTTAAGACATCCTCTTCCGGCGTGATAAGCGAAATTTATCTTCCCGGTAAGTATGAAGAATTTTATGCACAGACAAAGTATGCAACAGAAAACACTAAGGAATATTCCTCCACAAGAGGTACTTACGGTAACTATGACCTTGACAGAGATGTTATCGTATTCAGCGTTGACAACAGCGAAGAAAGTATTGCCGATGCTGTTGAAGTTGGTACTGTAGGCGAATTCTTCACAAACGGTGACAACTATATGTTCATCGCATACGGTGAAAGAAATAAGGACATTGAAGCACTTGTTCTTACAAACGGTGTTTCAGCGTTGAGCTATGAAGACCATGCAATTATCATAACAAAGATTTCCACAGTTGTGGTAGACGATGAAAAGACAACTAAGATTACAGGTCTCCAGAAGGGCAAGACAGTAACATACGTTATTGACCCCGAAGAATCCTTTGATATTAGGATTGGTAATATCGTTCTTATAAAGTGTAATGCTTCAAACTATATCACAAAGCTTGAAAAGGTTGCAGATACAACAAATTCTGTTAACGGACTTTTCACTGCATTTGAAGATGCCGATATTCCTTCCGACGAAGATGCAGGCGTATTCGGTGGTATGGTACAGTCTAAGAGCGGAAGCAAGTTCTTTATCGAAGGCGTGGAAGATGCATTCTATAGCGACACTAAGACTTCATATTACGTAATTGATTACACAGGCAGAGATACAACATATGTAAACGGTGCATTTTCTTCCATAAAGACATCAACAAGCTCCGTTGCAAGCTATGTAATTGCAAGAACATATGAAGATGATTTGGTTGATGTGTTCATATTCAGATATGATGCTGATGAGGATGATGTTCCCACAACTGATATCTGGGATAAGAGCATAACTGTAGAAGAAGAAACTGAACCTACAACAGAAGCTACTGAAGCAACGACTGAGGCTCCAACAGAACCTGCAACAGAAGCAACGACCGAGGCTCCCACGGAAGCCACAACAGAAGCTACAGAGGCTACTACAGAAGCCACAGAAGCCACAACAGAAGCTCCTACAGCGGCAACAACGGAAGCTACTGAAGCAACAACAGAGGCACCCACAGCGGCAACAACAGAAGCTACTGAAGAGGTGACCTTGGCTGAAGTTCCCACACAGGCACCTACAGAACCTGCGACAGAGGTACCTACATTTGCACCCACAGAACCTGTGACAGAAGCACCTACACAGGCTCCCACAGAACCTGTGACAGAAGCACCTACACAGGCTCCCACAGAACCTGTGACAGAGGCACCTACACAGGCTCCCACAGAACCTGCGACAGAGGCACCTACACAGGCACCTACAGAACCTGTAACAGAGGCTCCTACATTTGCACCCACAGAACCTGCGACAGAAGTACCTACACAGGCTCCTACGGAAGCTGTAACAGAAGCACCTACACAGGCTCCTACAGAGGCAACAACTGAAGAACCTACAGAAGAAGCAGGAACAGAAGCTACAGAACCTGTGACAGAAGCACCCACGCAGGCACCTACAGAACCTGTAACAGAAGCACCTACACAGGCACCTACACAGGCTCCTACAGAAGCAACAACAGAAGCGGCAAAGGATACCGCAAAGGATTACTATAACCGCATGATTGCTTTAAAGAGCAAGTATCCTGAAGGAACAGTTTGGAACAACAACAATTACTATACTTGGAAAGGCGGACTTTACAGCGGCGGTTACGGCTGTGCAGGCTTTGCCTTCATGTTAAGTGACGCGGCATTCGGCACTCTTCCTGCAAGAGAAGTTAAAACAAATATTTCCATCAGCACAGTAAAGGTTGGCGACATTTTAAGGCTTGACAACGATTCACACAGTGTAATTATTCTTGAAGTTCACTCAGATTACGTTGTTATTGCCGAAGGAAATTACAATAACTCCGTTCATTGGGGACGTAAACTTACAGCAGCAGAAGTTGCAGCAGCAAGTTATATGATTACACGTTATCCTCAATAACATGAACTGAATTTTAAAGTTGCAAGGATTAGGTAATTAAATGAATAATTAATGTGAATTTTCGCATTAAAGCGAAAATTTTCCGAGATTATTCATCATTCATTCTTCATTATTAATTACCTAATGAGATTCGTCACTTTTGCTAATTGACTTTTTGATACGCTAAGGCTTTCGGAAAACCGAAAGCCTTTTTGTATGGATAAACAAAATCAAAAAAAGGTGGACAAATAAGGATAAGAGTTATATAATATAAGAAATAATATACTAAAGGAGAGATTTTGAATGGAAAACGTATTTATTATGAATCATCCTCTTATCAGCCATAAATTGGCAATACTCAGAGATAAGAATACTACCAGCAAGCAGTTTCGGGAACTGGTAAGCGAAATCGGTATGCTTATATGCTACGAAGCAACACGTGATTTGCCCCTTACACCTGTAAAGGTGGAAACACCACTTATGGAAGCGGAATTTGGCATGATAAAATCCTTCAAGCCTCTTTTGGTGCCCATTCTCCGTGCAGGCTTAGGCATGGTGGAAGGAGTTATGGAATTTTTGCCTAATGCGGCTGTTGGTCATATCGGTCTTGCCAGAAATCACGAAACCCTTGAACCTGAACTTTATTACTACAATATGCCTGCCGATGCAGGGGAAAGAACTGTTATGATTCTTGACCCCATGCTTGCAACAGGCGGTAGCTGTAGTGCGGCAATAAAGCTTGTTAAGGAAAGAACAGGTGCTAAAAAAATCAAGCTTATGAGCATTGTAGGTGCACCGGTGGGCGTTGAAAGAATCAGCCGTGAACACCCCGATGTGCAGATATACCTTGGTGTAATGGATGAAAAACTTAATGATAAGGGCTATATTCTTCCGGGTCTTGGCGATGCGGGGGACAGATTATTTGACACCTTTTAATGGAGAGACAAAATGAACTTAAGAGAAAATCTTTCAAAAACCAAAAGGGTTGTGTTTAAGGTTGGCACCTCTTCCCTTACATACCCTAACGGCAGATTGAATATAAATAAAATAGATGTATTGGTAAGGGTAATTTCTGACCTCAAGAACCGTGGCATGGATGTTGTTTTAGTGTCCAGCGGTGCCATCGGTGTTGGTGTGGGAAAGCTGGGACTTTCCGAAAAGCCAAAGGATATGCCCTCTAAACAGGCGGCGGCGGCAGTAGGTCAGTGTGAGCTTATGTACCTTTACGACAAGCTTTTTTCCGAATACGGTCATATTACAGGTCAGGTTCTTCTTACAAAGGATGCTATTGAGCACGATACCAGACGCCTTAACGCCCATAACACCTTTATGACCTTGATTTCCATGGGCGTTGTTCCCATTGTAAATGAAAACGATGCCGTTTCCACAGAAGAAATTGAGTTCGGTGACAACGATACCTTGTCTGCATATGTGGCAGAATTGTGTGAAAGTGACCTTTTGGTTATATTAACCGATATTGACGGCTTGTATGATTCCGACCCAAGGAAAAATCCTTCTGCCCGTCTTATAAGTCAGGTGGAAAAAATTGACGATAGTATTTTGTCCGTGGCAGGGTCTGCCGGGTCAACAAGGGGCACAGGCGGTATGATTACAAAGCTCCATGCGGCACAGATTGCTAAAAATTCAGGCATTAAAACAATTGTCTGTAACGCTGATGACCCCAAGATTATATATGACATTTTTGAAGAAAAAGAAATCGGCACAATTTTTGGGTAGGTGAATTATATGGTTGAACTTGACGGAAAAAAAGCAAAGGACGCTTCAAAAAGCGTTATGCTTGCAACAGAGCCGGAAAAAAATGAAGCAATAAAAGCCATAGCAGATGCATTAAGGAAAAACAGCGGAAAAATCCTTCAGGCTAATGAAAAGGATATTGAAAATGCTCGTAAAAAAGGGATGAAGGAGTCACTTGTGGACCGCCTTATGTTAAACGAGAAAAGGATTGAACAAATGGCGTCCTCCATGGAGGATATTGCTTCTCTCCCTGACCCTATCGGCACTGAAATTGAATGTATTAAAAGACCCAACGGTCTTGTAATAAGAAAAATCCGTGTTCCCATGGGCGTTATCGGCATTATTTACGAAGCAAGGCCAAATGTTACTTGCGATGCGGCGGCGTTATGCTTAAAAGGCGGAAGCAGTGTTTTGCTCCGTGGTGGAAGTGATGCAATTAATTCAAACATGGCTCTTACCTCTGTGATGAAGAAAGCCTTGGAAAAAACTGCAATTCACCCCGATGCAATTATGCTTTGCACCGATACAAGCCGTGAAAGTGCAACGGAAATGATGCGGCTTAATAAATACCTTGATGTGCTTATTCCCCGTGGCGGTGCTTCCCTTATTAAAAGTGTTGTGGAAAATGCAACGGTACCTGTTATTGAAACAGGTACAGGCAATTGCCACGTTTACGTGGACGAGAGTGCCGACATAAAAATGGCAACTGATATTATAATCAATGCAAAAACACAGCGTACAGGTGTGTGCAATGCGGCAGAAACGCTTCTTGTTCACAAAAATATTGCAAAAGAATACCTTCCCGTGGCACTCTCTGCCCTTGAAGGCAAGGGTTGCAAAATTTACGGCTGTGAAAAAACACGTGAAATATACCCTTGCGAATTGGCTACAGAGGAAGAATATGCCACAGAATTTCTTGACCTTATTATCTCCGTAAAGGTTGTGGACAGTGTTAATGAAGCTATTGACCATATTGAAAAGTATTCAACACATCATTCGGAAGCAATAATTTCCGAAAATTGTGAAAATGTTCAAAAGTTTTTCAGGGAAGTTAATTCTGCGGCTGTTTATCACAACGCCTCCACACGTTTTACTGACGGAGGAGAGTTCGGCTTCGGTGCGGAAATGGGCATATCAACCCAGAAACTTCATGCCCGTGGCCCTATGGGACTTAAGGAAATAACATCATATAAATACGTTATTGAAGGTAACGGACAGGTAAGATAAACAAAAGGCACGCTGCGATTAAAGCAGCGTGCCTTTTATATAACCTGATTAAATTTACAAAACACCAATGCACATATTATATTAAATATAAAGGACAAGGGTATAAGCACCCGAAACTTTACTTTACTTGTTTTGTGGTTAAAAACTATCATCCCAAGCATTGCACCTAATGATGCAAATAAATATGAAAGTAAAATAAGGGTGCTTTCCCTTATACGGTGTTTACGCTTTTTTGCCAGCAATTTGTCTGTGCCGTAAAGAAAGAAAACAAAAATATTCCATACAATAAAACAAATTAAATATATCACTTTATTCCTCCGTCAGATGCTCTTTTAATATGTCTTGGTTAAGATACAATTCATGTGCCATATCATATGCGTAAATTGCATATGCATGAAATCCGTTTGAGTCAACATTGCAAAGAGCTCCTGCAAGCCTTCCGTCCTGGATTATGGGCGTACCGCTCATGCCACGCATAACGCCGCCGAAATTTTTTATTCTTTCATCTGTTGCAGAAAGGCAGATTATGTCCTTCCCATCAATACGGTAGGTGCCTGTAATATACACATCATATGCCTTTGCCTCGCCGCCCTCAAAGGTGGAAATCATCTTTGCCTTTCCGGGATGAACCTGCCATTTTTTCGCAATGAAGATTTCTTCACCCTCAGGTTCTGTCACAATACCAAAAGTGCCGTAGCGGTTGTTTACGTAGCAATCGCCTATGATTTCACCCGGCTCTACCGTCAGCCCTTCACTGTCATGTCCTGTAACCGTGGCAGATAACAGGGCACTTTTTACACTGTCATCTGTGGGCATTTCCGCACTGTGACCTGTTGCGGCAAAGTAGCCTGAAATCGGATATGAAAAGGTCATTGTCTGAATGGTGGATGCTAATTGAAATGGAACAGCGTAATAGTTAATACCTATTCTGTAGGCATCATCTTCCGAAGAATAAACAGGTGTTATTGAAAATGTAAGTGTCTGACCGTTTCCATCACTGTCGTATCGGTTTACGGTCAGCTTAATTTCCGCCTTCGTGGGTCCCTTTGTGATAAAGTCCGATGAAAGGGCTTCTTGGTCGTTTATATGGGTAATAACATCACCTTTTTCAATGCCTGCTTCTTTGCAGGGTGAGACTTTTGTGCCATCTTCTGTTTCAATATCAAAAAAGCCGCCGATAAGCATTGCAGTTTCGTTGTAAAGAACAGATGCCGTAACATTTCCCGACAATAACACTGTATCTGATATTATATCCTTTTCATTTAAACTTACGGGAAATGCCTTTGTTTCCCACCATGTATATGGAAATGTGACTGAAAATGTTAAAACTAAAATAAGGGCAGTCAATGGCGTAAGAAAAAGATGCGACTTTCTTATAACTTCCCCAATTTTTACAGAGTAGGTGTAGTTAATTGGGATAATATCTAAGTCATCTGTAAAGGATATGTGGGTATATTTTTTCTTTCTTGAAAAAAGTCTGCCTAAAATAAGGCAAAGCACCGCTAAAACCAAAAAAACGGCACAGTTATAGGTAAATGCGATAATAACCAAAATTGTGAGAATTGACACAAAAGGCTTTGTGAAAAACTTGCCTTTGCCTTTGTAGGGTAAATACAGTAAAAGAAAAAGTAAAAAGGCAATTGCACTTAATGCAAAGACTAACGACTCTGCCCCAGTGTAGTAGTTAATATAGGAAAGGTAGGCGAAAAAAGCCGTAGCCAGCCCAAAAAATACAGTAGAAAAAATGCCGGAAACCATAAATTATACACCTCAAAGGTAATTTTACTATAAAACATGAAAAAATTAAAGCATTTATTTGTTAAAACTCTTTACAATATTGAAAAATTGTTATAAAATTAAATAGATAATAAAGAAAAGGGGATAGGATTATGAAAGTATTACTTACAGGCGGTGCCGGTTACATAGGTTCTCATACTTGTATCGAGCTTCTTAATGCCGGTCATGAGGCAATTGTTTTGGACAATTTTTCAAACAGTAAGCCCGAAGCACTTAACAGAATTAAGGAAATTGCAAAGAAAGATTTCAAGTTTTATGAAGCTGACTGCTGTGACAAGGACGCCCTGGAAAAGATTTTTACGGAAAATGAGATTGATGCGGTTATTCACTTTGCAGGCTACAAGGCTGTAGGCGAAAGTGTTCGTATTCCCGTTTCCTACTACAGAAATAATATCGACTCTTCTCTTGCTCTTTTGGAAGTAATGGAAAAGCACGATTGTAATAAGATTGTGTTCTCATCTTCTGCTACAGTATACGGTGTTCCCAAACAGGTTCCTCTTGTTGAAGGTATGGACACAGGTTGTACTAACCCCTATGGCTGGACTAAGTACATGATTGAACAAATTCTTACAGATGCGGCAGTTGCCAACGATAAGCTCAGCGTTGTTCTTCTTCGTTACTTTAACCCCATCGGTGCTCATGAAAGCGGAAGAATAGGTGAAGACCCCAACGGTATTCC
The DNA here is from genome assembly GCA_051866635.1 of Clostridia bacterium. Taxonomy (GTDB): domain Bacteria; phylum Bacillota; class Clostridia; order UMGS1883; family UMGS1883; genus RGIG1927. The sequence continues at coordinate 26,727 of JBJDXJ010000014.1, forward strand.
CAACAACCTTATGCCCTTTATCACACAGGTTGCTGTAGGCAAGCTTCCCCAGCTCAGTGTGTTTGGTGACGATTATCCCACACCTGACGGAACAGGCGTGCGTGACTATATCCACGTTGTTGACCTTGCCAAGGGCCACGTTAAGGCTATTGAATATGCAGACAAAAACAAGGGTACAGAAATTTTCAACCTTGGAACAGGTATCGGCTACAGCGTTTTGGACGTTGTACACGCTTTTGAAAAGGCAAACGACCTTAAGATTAATTATGTTGTAAAGGAACGCCGCCCCGGTGACGTTGCAGAATGTTATGCAAATGCTTCCAAGGCACTTGAAAAACTTGGCTGGAAGGCTGAAAAGAACCTTGAAGATATGTGCCGTGATTCTTGGAACTGGCAGAAGAACAATCCTCAGGGCTTGAACTAAAATAATGCACGCTGACCTCAAAGGCGGACTACGTCCTTCAGCACTTTGAGGTCTGTTTTTTTAAGGAACAAAGTGGCGATTTCTCGTGCAAGGGGTCTTTGCCCCCCTAAAATCGCCACTTTCGGAGCCGAAAATGCGATTTCCGGCTCCTATTTTATTTGGGGAGTCTTACTCCCCAAACCCCTTGCGACTGAATAAAAATAGGTTTATCGACAGTTTGTAAGGAGTAAATAAGGCTTAAATAATTACAGTTTGGCGGCGATAGTATGGACTACTTTAAAAAGGAATATGAATTTCTTCCCTGGAACAACCTTACAGAAGAAGAAAAGGCGGAACAAAAAGAGTGGCAAAAAAGCCTTTCGGAGCACTACGATGTAAGTTTTGGGGAAAACAGCGTAGTTTCAAAGGAGGCTTATCTTTATTCGGTAAAGGGCAGTTTCGGCATGCATACTTTAATTGGGTCCCATGCACTGCTCAGGTGCCTTGAAATTACAGCAGGGGATAACTGTTCCTTTAATACATACTGTGTTGTGCACGGCAAAATAACTTTAGGTGACAACGTGCGTATTGCACCGGGGGCTAAAATTTTTGGCGAAAACCACGGCTTTTCAAGAACCGATATACCCATCTGCACCCAGCCTAACACCAGTCGAGGCATTGTTATTGACTCAGATGTGTGGATTGGTGCAAACGCTGTTATAACAGACGGCGTAAAAGTAGGTGCCCACAGTATTATAGGCGGGGGAAGTGTTGTCACACGGGATGTTCCCCCATACTCTGTTGTGGGCGGTAACCCTGCCCGTGTTATAAAAAGCAGACTTAATGATGTTTCCTATGAGCTTATAGAAAGCGTGAAGAGTTTCGGCAAAGAAATGAGGGAAAAAGCACCTTACTTTTTGTCGGCACACTTTGAAAACGGTGAGTATATCAACGCAAAAACCGATAGGGAAAAGTTCCGTGCAATTTGTGATGCGGTGGAAATTGCCGCAATGTTCGGCTTTTTTCCAAATGAATTGACAATTGATGAAATAAAGGGTAGAATAAAGGATATGCAAAAGGATGAAAATAATTATGAAAGCGTTATGAGTGCATCCTACGCATTGGAGATATTGGGCGAAAAGCCTATCGAGTTCACCTTTTGCAATATGGATATGTGGGATTATCTTGAGTCATTGAAATGGGAAACGGACCCATGGGATGCAGGTCACTATACAGACATATTGGCATCGGCATTGTATTTTAATAAAAAATACTATGGCGGTAAGATGCCTTCTGACCTTTTCACGTACCTTAATCTTAAACAAAACCCCTCGGGTACCTGGGGATGTGGCGATATACACCTTCAGGTCAACGGCTACTACCGTACAGTCAGGGGTACCTATGCCCAGTTCGGGTTTAAGGTTCCCGAATGTGAAAATATTATTGATACAATACTTGATTATTCAAAGTGCGTGGGAGTACCTGATAACGCTTGTGATGCCCTTGACATTATCCATCCTTTATACTATGCCTCAAAGTTTACCCATCACAGAAAAAGTGAATGTGAAGAGTGGTGCGTGAAAATGCTTCCCGTGTTTATGTCAATGATGAAAGAAGATGGTTTCTCCTTTGAAGTAGGGGGAGAGGCAAGTTTAAAGGGCACAGAAATGTGGCTTAGTATTATTTACCTTATGTGCGATTATGTGAACATTGCCACTTATTTAGGCTATGAGCCAAAGGGTGTTCATCGCACAAAGTGAGGCGATAGATTTGATTACAGAAGTAAACTTTACAAAATTCAACGGCTGTCCAAGGCAGGCATATTTACTCAGCAGTAAGCTTGGAGGCTCCGACAAAAACCGCAGTGAAGGTGCAATCAGTGCGGGACGGCTCAGAAATGTTCAGCGTGATATGTTAAAAAGTTTTCCCGGCGGGGTAACGGTGTACGGTGACGTGAAGCATGCCGCCATTGACACCCGTCTTCTTATTGATAAAGGGGCTGAGGTTATTTATAACGCAACATTTGTTTACCGTAACTTTTCGGCACGCTGTGATGTGATTGTGGCACATGAGGGCGTTTACGACATTTATGCGGTAAGGCCTACGGCACGCTATACTCGTTGGATTGACGAAGTGCTTTACGATAAAATTATCATGAAAATGGCAGGCGTTAATGTGGGACGCTGTTTAATATGTGCCATTAATAAAGAAGGGGAGAAAAACAATATCCTTTCTGTTATAAATGTGGACAACGAAAAAAGGCAACAAAAGCTTTATGAAAAAATAAAATGTATTGCAGGATATATTGAAAGTGGCTATCTTCCAAAGCCTGAGCTTTCAAAGCAGTGCGGTGCATGTACATGCTTTAAAAACTGCTTTGGTGACCGTGAGGACAGTATTTTTTCAATAAAATCACTGCAGTTTCCCAAAAAGATGAGCTTATACAAAAGCGGTATAACAACGGTGGATAAATATTTGTCTCTTCCCAATGCTGACGAAAGGGTAATACGTGAAATAAAGGTAAGACAAACAGATGAAGACGTATACAATAAAGAGGAAATAAAAGCTTTTTTAAATAAACTTTCTTACCCTTTGGGCTTTCTTGACTTTGAAACAATGGAGGTTTTTGTACCAAATGACCCCATATTGTCACCTATGGATACGGTTATAACACAGTTTTCATACCATGTTATCGAAAAAGAAGGGGAAAAGCCCAAGCATTACGAATTTATCGGCGACGGAGAAAGCTACTGCGAAAGAGAAGTAGCCGAGCTTCTTATAAAATACATAGGGAAAGACCATACTGTTTTAATGTATTCTGATTATGAAAGAATTTGCATTGACCGCATTATAAAAAGGCTTCCGGAATATAGTGCGGATTTGGAGGCTATATGTAAAAACCTTGTGGATTTGGAAAAGCCTTTTGCAAAAAAGCACCTCGTGAACAGGCGGATGGAAGGAAAGAGCAGTTTGAAAAAAGTTTTGCCTGCCCTTTATCCCGATGATGAAAGCCTAAGCTACAGTAAAATGAAAATTCAGAACGGCCAACAGGCTGAAAGCGTATATGCAAGACTTCACAAGATGACGGGTGAAGAAAAACAAAAGGCCATAAGTGATTTAAAGGATTACTGTGCCTTAGATACCTTGGCAATGATAAAACTTTGGGAAAGACTTGAATATTACGGCAAAATGATGTAGACTGTGGAAGGTGAAAGGAAATGATTAAATGAACGCACTTGTACTTGAAGGCGGCGGCTCACGGGGATTATACACCGCCGGAGTTTTGGACGCATTTTTGGATTATAATATAAATTTTGATAATTGCTACTCTGTTTCCGCAGGGGCAACCTTCGGACAGAATTTTATTACCCGTCAACATGGCAGAACATACGATATAACTATGAAATACATGAACGACTGGCGTTATTGCAGTAAACGCAGTCTGATTTTAACAGGGAATATGGTGGGTGTAAAATTTGTTTATGACACCCTTCCTAACAAATTGGAACCTGTGGATTATGAGGCTTTTAAAAATAACCCCACTAATTTTTACACTGTTTGTGCCAATGTTGAAACAGGCGAGGTTGAATATCTTCATGTTGAGGACTTAAAGCGTGATATGGACATGATCCGTGCTTCCGCCTCTCTTCCCATTATCTCCCGTATGGTGAATATTAACGGCAAAAAATATCTTGATGGAGGCATACTTGACTCTATTCCGGTAAAATATAGTTTAGAGCATGGAAACGACAAGGCTGTTGTAATACTTACACAGCATAAGGGCTTTGTTAAAAAGCCTTCGAAGGAAGTGACATATATTAAAAAACTCTACGGAAGAAAGTATCCCAAGTTTGCCGAAGCTGCCGCAACAAGGCACGTACGCTATAACGAAGCGTTAGATTTTATTGACGAGCATGAGGGTAAGGACGTATTTGTATTCCGTCCCAAACATCCCGTTGATGTGGCAAGGATGGAGCTTGACCATGACAAGCTGGATAAGCTTTATCATGAGGGCTACGAAGATGCAGTAGAACAAATGGATAATTTGAAAACCTTTCTTAAAAAGTGAGGAGAATGAAAATGTTAGTATTGAATGAGCCTGTTTACGGGTTTATATTTGACCGTAAGGAATATGTGGAGGAAATCCAAAGCGATGTATATATAGGCAAGCATATAAAAAGCGGTGCACGTATTATGTATGTTGCAAGTGAAGATGAAAACAAGGTTTTTTCCATAAGCTTTAAAACAGTGCCTGAAAATGACACAGGTGTTATGCATATACTGGAGCACAGCGTGTTGAACGGAAGTGACAAATACCCTGTCCGTGAACCATTTGTTGAGCTTTTGAAAAGCAGTATGCAAACCTTCTTAAACGCTATGACATATCCCGATAAAACAATGTACCCCGTTGCAAGCTGTAACGAAAAGGACTTTGAAAACCTTATGGATGTGTATCTTGATGCTGTTTTTCACCCTGCAATATATAATAAAAAGGAAATCTTTTTGCAGGAGGGCTGGCATTACGAAGGCGGCGAAAACGAATGTTTCCGTGGCGTTGTATATAACGAAATGAAGGGCGAAATGAGCAGTGAAGATTCTGTTTTGACAGAGCTTTTGCAAAATACCATCTTCCCCGATGTTTGCTATGCGAAAAATTCAGGCGGTGCACCTGAGGCAATACCAAACCTTACCTATGAAGAATTTATCAAAACTCATAAAAAGTTTTATCATCCCGAAAACAGCTATATTTACCTTTACGGTAAAATGGATATTGAAGAAAAGCTCCGCCTTATAGACGAAGGGTATCTTAATAAATACGACAGAATTAATGCGGATATAAAGATAGGCATACAACAGGATAAGGGTCTACTTGAAAATTACGGAAAATACGACTCCGACGAAGATGAAAAGGTTGCAACCCATTACGCAATGGGCTTTAAGGCGGCTGAATTTACAGACAATGAAAAACTTCTTGCAATTGACATTCTTTTAAATATAGTTGCATCGAATAATGAAGCACCGCTTAAAAAGGCACTTTTAGACAGGGGCATATGTGAAGATATGTGGGCATACCTTGATGACCAGCTTATATCCCCTTATGTTTGTGTTGCAATGAAAAGATGTGATAACGATGATGAAAAGATAAAAACTGCCTTTTATGAAATCGTTTCCGACATCTTAAAAAAAGGAATTGACAAAGAGTTAATAGAGGCAAATATCAATCAGACTGAATTTAAACTCAGGGAAGCGGAATTTGGCGGTCAGCCCCAAGGTCTTATTTACTGCACATGGGTTATGGCTTCCTGGCTTTACGGTGGTGACCCTACGGCACGTCTCACATATGAAAAAGAGCTTAAAAGCATTCGTGAAAAGGCAAAGGGTGACTATTTTGAAAAACTTTTGGAAGAGCTTTTCTTAAAATCCACTCACAGTGCCTTTGTTAAAATAGTGCCCGATAAAAACTACGGGGAATTAAAGGCGGAAAAAGAAAGAGAAAGAGTTGCCGCATACCGTGAGAAAATCGGCGAAGAAGGTCTTTTAAAAGCAAAAGAGGAATTTGAAAGCCTTCAAAGAATGCAAAACGCAGTAGATTCACCCGAGGCTCTCAAAACTATTCCCGTGCTTGATTTAAAATATATTAATCCCGAAACGGAAGATATACCCATGGTGGAAAGATGTGAAAAGGACACTAATATTTTATATCATCCCATTACAACAAAGAAAATCCTTTACGGAAGAATGTTCTTTGACGCAGGTAATCTCAATATAGAGGATTTAACATATGCCGCTTTGGCAGTAAGGCTTATAGGCAGGTTGGGAACAGATAAGCTCACTGCAACAGAGGTAATAAACCGTATAAAGATTGAACTTGGTGCATTTGGTGCAGGTGTGGATATTTTTACCCCTGTGGATAACCCCGGCAAAGTAAGTGCAAAGGTAAGGGTGAGTTTCTCTGCCTTAGAGGATAATATTGAAAACGCAGTTAGCCTTGTGGGCGAGCTTATAAATAATACCGATTTTACAAACGTGGGCGAAATCAAGAAAATGCTTTTACAGGAAAAAATGAACCTGGAAAACTCCATGATACGAAGCGGCCACAGTGCGGCATTAGTCCGTTCCATGAGCTACTTCTCCAAGGAGGCAGCCTTAAGCCAGAAGCTCAGCGGTGTTGACTATTACTTCTTTATCAAAGAATTATGTCAGTCCTTTGCCTTAAAGACGGTTGAAAAAATGACAACTGCCTTAAGAAAAGTTATTAATAAAGATAACTTAGTCCTTTCCATAACAGGTGACGAAGGCATTTACAAAAAGACAATTGAAAACATTGAAAAGTTTAATCTGCCCTGTGGCGAAAAAAGTAACGGCTACTTTAATATTGAATGTGAAGTAAAGAACGAAGGGGTAATTATCCCAACAGATGTTGCCTATGTTGCAAAAAGTGCCAATGTAAAAATGGCAGATAAAAAGGTTAATGGCAGTATGTTTGTCTTATCCCACATTCTCACCTATGACTACCTTTGGAACACCATAAGGGCAAAGGGCGGTGCATACGGCACAGGCTTTACTGTAAATTTATCAGGAGATATGGGCGTATATTCCTACCGTGACCCCAACTTAAAGGCAACTGTTACAGCATTTGACAAGATTAATGAGTATCTTAGAGAATTTAACCCCGACGAAAGAGAAATGACAAAATATATCATAGGTGCAGTTGCCGCAACTGACAAACCAAAGTCACCTAATACAAAGGGTGCAAGAAGTGACAGCGACTATTTCACACATATAACAAAGGATATGCGTAACAGTATAAGACGCCAAATGCTTGAGACAAAAGTTTGTGACATAAGAGACATGGCGGAAACCCTTAAAACACTTATGGATAAAAACATGGTTTGCGTTTTCAGCTCCAAGAGCAAAATTGAAGAAAACGGTGACCTCTTTAAAAACAAAATCACCATTAAATAAAAGGATAAAAAAATGAGTATTTTAAACGTTGAACACGTAACCCACGGCTTTGGCGGAAGGCAAATCTTATCCGATGCCTCCTTCCGCCTCCTTAAGGGGGAACATATAGGTCTGGTTGGTGCTAACGGTGAAGGCAAGTCAACCTTTCTTAACATTATAACAGGTAAATTAACCCCCGACGAAGGTAAGGTTGAATGGTGCAAAAGAATAACAACAGGTTATCTTGACCAGTATTCCACCCTTACAAAGGGAAAAACAATATACGATGTGTTAAAGGAAGCCTTTTCCCATCTTACAGACCTTGAAAAAGAAATCATGGAAACATATGAGAAAATGGCAACTGCCACAGATGATGAAATTAATCTTATGATGGAAGATGTAGGGGAAATGCAGGAAATTCTTGATATGTCCGGCTACTACATGATTGACACAAAAATAAGCGAATATGCAACAGGGCTGGGGCTTAATGAAATCGGTCTTGACCGTGATGTAAGCGAGCTTTCGGGCGGACAAAGGGCAAAGGTTTTGCTTGCAAAAGTCCTTTTGGAAAACCCCATGATACTTATTTTGGACGAACCTACAAACTTTCTTGACGAAAACCACATACGCTGGCTTACAAATTTCTTGCAGAATTACGAAAACGCATTTATATTGGTAAGCCACGATATACCATTTTTAAACAGTGTAATAAATGTTGTTTACCATCTTGAAAACACCACTCTTACACGCTACAGCGGTGATTACAGGTTCTTTGAAGAAAGCTATGCCTTAAAAAAGCGTCAATTAGAAGCCGCCTATGCAAAACAGCAGAAAGAAATTGCCGATTTGGAGGACTTTGTTGCACGTAACAAGGCCCGTGCGGCAACGGCTACACTTGCCCGTTCAAGGCAGAAACAGCTTGACAAAATGGAAAAAATAACACTTGCACCCCAAAAGGTGAAGCCGGAATTTAATTTTAAAAGCGACCGTACACCCGGCAGGGTTGTAATAAGTGCAAAAAATCTTGTCATAGGCTATGACTCACCCCTTACAAAAAAGTGGGACTTAATTGTTGAACGTAACAAAAAAATAGCAATACGAGGCGTCAACGGCTTAGGTAAGTCAACCCTTTTGAAAACGCTCCTTGGTATTATCCCACCCTTTGAGGGGGAAATTGAACATGACCAGTTTATGAGCGTGGGCTATTTTGAACAGGAGGAAATTGCCTCCTCTAAAACCGCACTTGAAGAAATATGGGACCTGTACCCATCCCTTACAAATGCGGAAGCCAGAGCCGCCCTTGCAAAGTGCGGACTTACAACAGAGCATATTACAAGCCAGATGAAGGTTTTGTCAGGTGGCGAAAATGCAAAGGTACGCCTTTGTAAATTAATGCTTAAAGAGGTAAACCTTCTTGTATTGGACGAACCTACAAACCATCTTGATGTGGACGCTAAAGAGGATTTAAAGCGTGCAGTTAAAGAATTTAAAGGTACTGTGCTTTTAGTAAGCCACGACCCTGATTTCTACAACGCCGTTTGTGACGAAATCTGGGATTTGGAAGATAAGACAACAAAAATCATATAAAGGGAGGCGTAGATTATGTATGCTTTAGTCGCCCAAGGCTTAGGCATTGTGGCAATGATTTGCTCTGTTATGAGTTTTCAGCTTGACACAAAGAAGAAAATTATTATAATGCAGATAGTAACCTCTATCATTTTTGCAACACATTATTTTATGATAGGTGCCATAACGGCGGCAGTTGTAAATATGATTGCCATTTTGCGTAACGGTGTTTTTTACAAAAAGAACACACCATTTACCGTTACCCTTTTTTGCATAATAATGGCAGGCAGTGCCCTTTTATCATGGCAAGGTCCAATTTCCCTTTTAATGTGCGTTGGCATGATTTTTAACACCCTTGCAGTTGCGGCAAAAATGCCTGTTGATACGCGGAAAAGAATTCTTATTTCATCACCCTTTGTACTTATTTACAATATTTTTGTATTCAGCATAGGCGGCATTATAAACGAAAGTGCCGTTATTATAATTACAACAGTTACACTTATTAAGGAATTGAGGAAAAAGTAATGATACATGAAAAAATTTCCTTGCGTAATAGCGAAAATGTGTACATGGAAACATACATAACAGATGATTGTCTTGATAAAAATACAAAGAGGCCCTTGGTTGTCATTTGCCCCGGTGGGGGATATAACCATTGCAGTAAACGTGAAGCTGAACCTGTAGCATTAAGTTTTAACGCGAAAGGTATACATGCTGTTGTGGTGTATTACAGTTTGAATAAACTTTTCCCCGCATCACTTGAGGACTTGTCAAAAGCTGTTGTATTAGTACGTGAAAACGCAGAAAAATGGAATGTTGACGAAAACAAAATAATACTTTGCGGCTTTTCTGCCGGCGGTCATTTAGCGGCAAGTTTAGGCGTGTTCTGGGACAATCTCGAAGGGATAAAGCGTAAGGACATGAAAAACAAACCCAACGGTATGATACTTTCCTATCCTGTAATAACATCGGGGGAAAAAGCACACCGTGGCAGTATTGACACAATAAGCGGTAATGATAAAGATATTAAAGAGCTTGTAAGCTTAGAAAAGCGTGTTACAAAATCCACACCGCCTGTCTTTATATGGCACACCTTCACTGATGAACTGGTTCCTGTGGAAAACAGTATTTACATGATTGAAGCCTTGGCTAAAAATAAAATCCCCACAGAAGCACATATTTACCCGAAGGGGATTCACGGCTTGTCCCTTGGAACGGATGTTGTGGCGGCAGGGGACTATGGCGTGGTGGAAGAAGTGCAAGGCTGGATTATTGATGCAATAAGGTGGATAAAAAATCTATAATGTTTTTCGGTATTTTTTAAATCTCTCTTGTATTTTTCGCCAAATTTTGCTATCATATAAAAAGAAAGAGTTAATATTTATATAAAGGGTGGTTGAAAATGATTTATCAAAGCATTGACAAGCTGGTTTCTTACGGTATTATGACCGATTTAATTAAGGAAACGGACAAAATGTATGTAATTAACAGGCTTTTGGAAAAGCTGGGCTTAGATGCCTACGAGCCTACAGGTGCCGTATGTAACAAAGCGGAAGAGCTTGACGAAATTTTAAAAGATATTTTAGACTATGCTGTAGAAAAGGGCCTTATCGAAAACGACAGCGTTGTTTACCGTGATATTTTCGATACAGAGGTTATGGACATTTTAACGCCCTATCCCTCCACTGTTATTGACAAGTTTAATAATCTTTACGAAAAGAGCAGTAAAGCGGCAACAGATTACTTCTACAAGCTTTCCTGCGATAATAACTATATAAGACGTGGCAGAATTAAAAAGGACGTTAAGTGGACTGTAAATTCGCCCTACGGTGAAATTGAAATTACAATTAACCGTTCCAAGCCCGAAAAGGACCCCAAGGCTATTGCGGCGGCTAAACTCCAGAAATCCGTAAGCTACCCTGCCTGCCAGCTTTGCGTTGAAAACGAAGGCTACAAGGGCAGAGTAAATCACCCTGCAAGGGCAAACCACAGAATTATCCCCATTAAGATTGCCTCACAGGATTGGTGCTTCCAGTATTCACCCTATGTTTATTATAACGAGCATTGCATCGTATTTAATTCTAAACACGTACCTATGGTTATTGACGATAAGGTTTTCGGAAAATTACTTGACTTTATTACACGCTTTAACCATTACATAGTAGGTTCAAATGCAGATTTGCCCATCGTTGGCGGTTCCATCCTTACACATGAACATTTCCAGGGCGGTAACCATGTGTTTGCAATGCATAAGGCACAAAGCGAAAAGTTCTACACAATTGCCGGATACGAAGATGTTGAAGTAAGCAGACTTAACTGGCCTATGAGCGTTATCAGACTTAAGAGCGATAATACAGAAAAGATTTGCTCTCTTTCTTCTAAGATACTTTCTGCATGGCGTGGTTACACAGACGAAGATGCGTTCATTTTTGCCGAAACAGAGGGCACTCCCCATAACACAATAACTCCCATCGCTTCCATGGCTGACGGCAAGTACGTTATGGACCTTGTTCTCCGTAACAACATCACAACAGAAGAACATCCCATGGGCGTATATCATCCCCATAGCGAATATCACCATATTAAAAAGGAAAACATCGGTCTTATTGAAGTTATGGGTCTTGCAGTTCTTCCTGCCCGTCTTGTTGAAGAACTTGACGCAGTTGCAGACTGCCTTGTTAATAACAAACCTATGAATACTCCCGAAACGGAAAGTCATGCTGCATGGGCAGAAATGATTAAGGCAAACTATAAAGATATCAACGAGGGTAACGTAATGGATATCCTCCACGATGAAGTGGGTAAGGTGTTCGTTGGCGTACTTGAACATGCAGGCGTTTACAAGCGTGACGATAGAGGCAAGGAAGCCTTTGACAGATTCATGGCAACAATTAAATAATTTACAAGAAAAGCTGTGCGAAAATCATTTTCGCACAGCCTTTTTTTTGTTTTTTGTCATGGGTTTTTTAACACTGTAACCGAAGGAGCCTATCTTTTTCCCAAGTGCAAAATACTGACCGTGGGCATATGCCGCAAGGGAGCATTTTTCAATGTGGAACTTGCCCTTTTCGTCAATGTATCTCTCGTCCACGTTTACGGCAACAATGTCTGCCATAAACATATCATGTGTACCTAAGGGGATAATATCGGTAACCTTACATTCTAAACTTACGGGCGACTCTTTTACCATAGGGCATTTTACTATCGTTGCCTTTTCCTTTGTCAATTTGCACGCTTCAAATTTGTCAATATCTCTGCCGCTTTTACAGCCGCAAAAGTCAATGGAACGGATAATGTGACTATGTGGCAAATTAATTACAAATTCCCCGGACTCTTTTATAAGGTTGTAAGAAAACCTCTCCGGGCGTACAGAAATATATGTTTTGGCAGGGTCGGTATTTATTATACCTGTCCAGCCGATTGTGATTAGGTTGTCCTTCCCGTTATGTGAACAGGATATAAGTGCCGGTGGGACGGGTGCTAACAATGCACCGGGTTTCCATGTTTGTTTCAATTTTCCTCACTCCTTAAAGTTAAATCCTTTAAAACTTCACTTGCTATAATAAGCCCTGCAACTGATGGTACAAAGGCACAGCTACCGGGGCTGTGGCGTCCGTTTTTACTGTCGGCAACACACGTTTTAGGCTGTTCCTTTGAATATACAACCTTTAGTTTCTTTACTCCCCGTTTCCTCAGCTCCGTCCGCATAACCCTGGCAAGGGGACAGACGGAGGTTTTGTAAATATCCGTAACCTCAAACATTGTGGGGTCAAGCTTATTTCCCGTTCCCATAGAGGATATAAGGGGTATACCAAGCTCTTCGCATTTTTGGGCAAGATATATTTTTGATGAAACAGTATCTATGGCATCTATAACATAGTCAAATTGCGACAGGTCAAATTCATGGGCGTTTTCAGGCAGGTAAAACATATTACATTCATTTACTTCTGCGTCGGGATTAATGTCTTTTATCCTTGATTTGGCAACTAGGGTTTTCATCATGCCTATTGTGGAATGAAGGGCGTAAATCTGGCGGTTAATATTGCTTTCTGTCACTGTATCGTTGTCAATTAAGGTAAATTTACCTACACCGCTTCGAGCCAATGCTTCTGTTACATAGCCGCCTACACCGCCGATGCCGAAAACGGCAATGTGGACACTTTTTAATTTTTCTACTTGGTCGGCTCCTAATAAAAGCTTGGTCCTTGTCAAAAATTCGGACATTTTTCCTCACCTCTCACTTTTCTAATAATACCATATTATTATACCTTTTACAAGGACACCTATTTATTAAGTTGAAAAAAATGTTGATTTTAGATGGGAAAAATTATATAATAAAAGTGCTTATGAATGATTAAGGAAGTGTGGAAAATGAAAAGAAAAATAGCTTTAATCTGTGTAATGGTTATGCTTATGACTGTTTTTGCACAAAGTGCATCGGCAGTTAATGTTATTATGAACAGCTCTTTTTTGAAATTTAGCGATCAGGAGCCTGTTATTAAAGACGGCACTACGTTAGTTCCCATACGTGATATTGCCGAAGCCTTGGGCCTTTTGGTTACATGGGACGACCCAAGCGATACAGTTACTTTAAAGAAGGACAATTTCTTTATTGAAATGGTTATCGGCAGTACAAAAATAAAGACCGTTGCCGGCGAAAAAACAGCACCCGGGGCACCTGAAATTATCAATGGCAGAACAATGGTGCCGCTGAGGTTTATTGCAGAAGAGATGGGGCTTAATGTTTTCTGGAACGAACAGTATCAGCGTGTTGTAATTAACGGACAGGTTGATACACAGAAGGTATATGTACCCGAGGAAAAATCAACAGATGTAGATATGGCAGAGGAAAAGGTCGATACTTCTTTGGAAGAAGAGGCACCTACAGAAGAAGAAACTGTAATTGAGGAAGATGTGCTTTATAATACCGTGCAGGCAGACTCTACTTCAATAATGTTTGAAATTCCCGCAAATTTCTATCCCGAAGATGTAGAAAGTGAAGAGTCTTTTGCATACAAAACACTTGACGCAACTGATGTACAGCATAAGTATAACTGGGAAAAAGTAACAATCCATGAAAGCTATGCTGACCAGTCGGGTATAAACGGTATTGTGTATGTTGTTTCAGCTCTTGATCCATACACGGGTGAAGAATATGACATTTCTAACATGAATAAAGAGTACCCATCGGCTCCCGAAAGACCCCAAAGACCACAGTTCCCCCAAATTGATATGACTAAATTTACAGAGGAATATACCCTTGCAATATTAAAGCAGATGTTTATTGACATGGACGTAGAGGTTCCTGAAAATTTAGAAGAATTGGACGAGGAAGAAATTAAAGCACTTTTAGGCTTTGAAAGTGATGAAGAAATGCAGGAACAGATTAATATTTCCAAAGAAAACGCCGATTTTTCCTCCGTTACAGGATATGAAGAATATCAGGCTTATCAGGAGGAATACCAAATTTACAACGAAGAAATGGTAATTTATTGGGAGGAACAGCAAGCCTACCTTACAGAAGCGTTGGCAATAGAGGCGGTTAAAAATTATGCTATACGTAAATTCCAGGAGGTTTATAAAAACGCTACTGAGGAAGAATGGGTAAAACTTTTTGATAGTCGTTTAAACGTAGATGAAGAAGTAGTATATGACGGGGTGGAAATTCTTGACATAAACGGGAAAAAGATTGTTCATGCCTTGGTTCTTGCACAAGACCCCGATGATGAACAGGGCGTGTTTGAATTTTATTATTATATAGACGGTGACAGTGAGGTTACTATCTTCGGCGGAACACTTTACGGAAGCGAGGCTTCCCTGCAGGCATCGGAAGCCCTTGCCAACATGATTATTAAATAAAGGCTTTTTTACATTATAGGAAATTCCTCATTTCCCATAATATCAGGAGGAACAAATGAGTATATTAATTTCTGTGGTTATAGCCATAATTTTGGTTTTTGCGTTGGGGTATCTAGCACCAATGTTACCCTTAAATAATTTGCTTGGCGGCAACTTTTATCAGATTATAGGCATTATTCTTGCAATTTTGATAAGTGCTCTCTTAAACTTACCCATGCTTTATATGTTCAGGGGTAATTCCTGTTACAAAAAGGGGCAGTATAAAGAAGCAGTTAATCTGTATAAAAAAGCCTACAAAACAAAAAGGCTTTCCGTTGATATGGAAATATACTGCGGATATATCCTCATAAAGGAAGGGGATATGGAAACAGGGGAAAAAATCCTTACAGAAGTTTCACAAAAGAAGCTAAACGACAGACAGAAAAACAGCCTTGATGCCAACATGGCAATCCTTTTGTGGAAAAAAGGGGAGCTTGACAGTGCAATAGACCTTTTACAGTCACTTTGGGAAAGATGCGAAAGCGTAAATGTGGCAGGAACATTGGGTGCACTTATGCTTCTTCGGGCAAGAGAAGATAAAAATTATGAAAAGCCGCTGGAATTTTGCACACAGGCAAATAAAAAGTTTACATATGAAAAAACAATTCTTGCAAATTTAGGGGAATGTTACTATTCAATGGGCGAAAATGAAAAAGCCATCAAAACCTTTGAAGAATTGATGGACTGCGGAACTACTTCCCCCACACCTTTCTACTATTACGGCTGTGCTTTATTAAAGGCAGACAGAAGGGAAGAAGGTAAGGAAATGTTTAACCATGCATTAAGACTACGTTTCACAAACCTTTCCACGATATCTAAAAAAACGATAAAATCTGCCCTTGAAGAAATTGAAAGGGCAGAGGACACAGAATAAACTAAAACCCCGACAATGTCGGGGTTATTCCTTATGTTTTATCACGGCACCAAAGCCTCCCTCTGACGAGGGAGGTGGCAAAAATCAAAGATTTTTGACGGAGGGAGAGAAAATGAAAGACTACAATAAAGAAAATATCCCGCTTGCAAAGACACTCCGAAAGAATATGACTCCATGGGAGAGGAAACTATGGTATGATTTTTTGAGAAACTATCCGGTACGTTTCCAAAGGCAAAAAGCAATTGGAAATTACATTGCGGATTTCTACTGTGCAAAAGCAAGACTGGTCATTGAACTTGACGGTGGCGAACATTATACAGAGGAGCAGGCAGAGAAAGATGATATTCGCACAAAAGACTTAGAGTCTATGAATCTAACGGTGGTGAGAATTTGCAATATAGATATTGACCGCAATTTTCTCGGTGTGTGCGAACATATTGATTTAACTGTTAAGCATCTCTCCCCCGGTCAGCTTCGCTGACAGCCCCCTCGTCAGAGGGAGCCTCGGATATTCCAACCCCCAACACAAATATAAAAATCCGACCTATGTGAAGCCGTAGGTCGGATTAATTGTTTTAGTTTATTTAATTAAAAATTTTCTACTGCGGATTTTTCAATTGCAACGCCCTGTCTGTATGCTTTCATATATTCGTTAAAGCCCTTTACATCGTCGGGATCAGGTGCAATTGTACTGCCCTCATACTTGTCAAACACCTTGCTGCTGAGGAATTCATCCAAGGTTTCTCTGCCCTGCTTTTCAACAGCGTAAGCTGCCAAAAGAGCCATACCCCAAGCACCGCCTTCACCTGCTGTACTCATAACTGTAACAGGTGTATTCATTGCCGCCGCCATTAATGACTGACCAACACGTTCTGTTTTAAACAAACCGCCGTGGCCAAGGAGCATATCAAGCTCAACATTTTCCTTTTCAAAAAGAATATCCATACCAATCTTAAGTGTTGCCATTGTAGCGTATACCTGTGCACGCATAAATTCGGGAAGTGTAAGCTTAACGTCAGCCTTACGTGTAACCAAGGGTCTGCCTTCATCCACATCTGTAATAGTCTCCCCTGAAATATAGTTGTAGGACAAGATACCGCCACAGTCCTTAGCACCTTTTTCAGCTTCAAAATAAAGTGTGTCGTAAAGCTTAGGTGTGGAATATTCAACGCCCATTGCCTTTAACACCTGACCGAAAAGTCTAACCCAGTTGTCCAAATCAGTACAACAGTTGTTACAATGCACCATTGCAACAGGAGCACCTGTAGGTGTTGTAACCATATCGATTTCTGTATAAACGCCCTTTAAAGGACGCTCCAAAACTGCCATAGCAAAGATGGAGGTGCCGGCAGAAACATTACCTGTTCTGGGAGCGATAGAGTTTGTTGCGACCATACCTGTGCCTGCATCACCTTCAGGGGGAGCCATAGGCACGCCGGGTTGAAGATTGCCTGTGGGGTCAAGGAGTTTTGCACCTTCTTCTGTAAGAGAACCTGCATCGTCCCCTGCGTTCAAAACCTGAGGGATAACTTCACGAAGGGCAAAGGGCAAATCATTAACCTTAAGTAAACCGTCAAATGCATCAACCATATCCTGGTCATAATCGCACTTGGTGCTGTCAATGGGGAACACACCGCTGGCTTCACCAACACCTAAAACCTTTTTGCCTGTTAACTTCCAGTGAACATAGCCGGCAAGTGTTGTGACAAAAGCGATATCTTTAATATGTTCTTCCTTGTTTAAAATTGCCTGATAAAGGTGGGCAATTGTCCAACGCTGGGGAATGTTGAAGTTGAAAAGCTTTGTAAGACGGTCAGCCGCTTCTTCTGTGATGGCATTTCGCCATGTGCGGAAGGGAACAAGCTGATTGTCATTTTTGTCAAAAACTATGTAGCCGTGCATCATTGCAGAAAAACCGAGAGAACCAATCTTAGTAAGGTTCACGTTGTAATTGTCCCGTACATCCTGAACCATCTTTGCATAAGCATCCTGCAAGCCTGTCCATACAGAATCAAGAGAATATGTCCATACTCCGTTTTCAAGCTTATTTTCCCAGTCATGACCGCCTGATGCGATGGGTGTGTGGTCACTGCCGATTAAAACAGCCTTGATTCTTGTGGAACCGAATTCGATACCTAAAGCAGTTTTTCCGCTTTCAATATCATTAATTATCATATTTTTGTCCATTGGTAAAACCCTCCTTATTTAGTTAAAATAATTATATCAGTAAATATAATCAAAATCAATATTTTTATTTCATGGTAAAGCTTTGGGGGAGAAGTTCTTTTAACGTATATGTGTTATCCTTTGTGATGATTTTAAAATCGCCTCGGCAAAACTCTGCCATAACCTGACGGCATACACCGCAAGGTGTACATGGTGTATCAAGGCTGTTTACAACTGCAATGGCAGAAAAGTCTTTTACGCCTTCCGATATTGCTTTAGAAAATGCAACCCTTTCTGCACACATTGAAGGTGAAAATGCAGAGTTTTCCACGTTGCATCCTGTGAAAATCTGCCCATCTGTGGACAAAAGTGCGGCACCTACCTTAAAGGATGAATAAGGTGCGTATGAAAACTTTAATGCTTCACGGGCTTTATTTAACAAGTTTTCCATAAAACCCCTCCGAATTGCAGTTATAGTCAACATTAAGCATATCGCTTATTGTGGCGGCAATGTTTGAAAAACTTTTCATCTTGCCTAAATTTACCCCTTTAAACGAGGGGGAATATACAATAATGGGAACATTTTCCCTTGTGTGGTCCGTTGTCTTTAAAAAGCCGGGGTCACATCCGTGGTCCCCTGTAATCATTAAACAATCATCATCCGTCATAGCAGAAAACATTGAAGGAAGGAAAGAGTCAAACTCACTTAATGCCTTTGCGTAGCCGTCAATATCACGGCGGTGACCGTAGTACATATCAAAATCCACTAAATTTACAAAGCAAAGACCCTTAAAATCACTTTTCATAATCTCAATTGTTTTTTCAATGCCCTCACGGTTTGAATGGGTGCGATAGCTCTCTGTTACACCACGGGCGGCAAAAATATCGCTTATTTTGCCAACGGATATTACCTCCATATCTTTGCTTACTGCATCAAGTATAGTTTCCTTTGGAGGCTTTAGTGAAAAATCACGGCGATTGGATGTGCGTTTGTAGTTTCCGCTTTCACCCTTAAAAGGCCGTGCAATAATTCTGCCTACACCGTTGTCCCCTGTGAAAATCTCACGTGCCGTTTCACAGATAGAGTATAATTCGGGAAGTGGAATAACATCTTCATGTGCCGCTATCTGTAAAACGCTGTCAACAGATGTGTAAACAATCAGTTTCCCCGTTTTTACGTGTTCATCCCCGTACATATCGATTGCAGTAATACCCGAGGAAACGCCGTTTAATAAAATGCCTCTGCCTGTTCTTTCCGAAAGAATATCAAGAAGCTCTTTTGGAAAGCCATCAGGGTATGTGGGGAAGGGGCGATTACTTACAACCCCTGCCATTTCCCAATGACCTATGGTGGTGTCCTTACCCATGGAAATTTCCTCAAGTCTGCCGTAGGAGGCAATTGGGTTTTCCTCGTGGGGCAAAAAGTCAGTCAAGTTATAAAGCCCCATTTTAATAAGGCTCGGAATATTAAGATATTTACTTTTAACAATGCTTTTTAATGTGTAGGCACCATCATCGTGAAAATCCGATGCATCGAAGGCTTCACCTACACCAAATCCGTCAAGGACTATTAAAAATACTCGTTTCATATTTTCTCCATTCTTATAGCTGTTTCCAGAGCTATAACCATCATTGCATTAAAAGAAATCTGTCTTTCTATGGGGGTGGTTTCCTCTTTTGTTATCAAGCTGTCAGACACAGTCAAAATCGAAAGTGCCCGTTTACTGAGCCTTGCTGCAGTCATATATAAGGCGGCTGTTTCCATATCAACTGCCATAACGCCCATCTTACGCCATGCATCAACAGTGTTGGGATTGTCGCTGTAAAAAACATCTGAGGACACTATCGTACCTACACGGTAATCTTCGCCTAAAGACTTTGCCGCCTCTACCGCATTTAAAAGAAGCGTAAAATCACACGCCGGGGAAAAAGTACCCGGAAGATTAAACTGCGAAGCAAAGCTTGAGTCATAACAAGCCGTCTGCGGAAAAATTATGTCGTAAAGCTTTGCCTTTTCGCTGTAACTTCCGCAAGAGCCTACACGTATAATATTTTCCACATCATAAAAATTAAAAAGCTCGTGGGCATATATCCCCATAGATGGCATACCCATTCCGCTTGCCATAACGCTTACTTTTACGCCCTTATATTCACCAGTATACCCCTGTATACCACGTACATTGTTTACAAGACGGGCATTTTTTAAATATTTTTCCGCAATGAACTTTGCCCGAAGGGGGTCACCGGGCATAAGCACTGTTTTTGCAAATTCGCTTTTTGCCGCTTCGTTGTGAGGAGTCATAAGCCCATACCATTCCTTTCAATTTATGTTATAAACGGGACTTATCTTTTTCAATTAATAATTTCATGGCTTCAATTGCAATGGATATTACATAATCGGTGTCCTTTACTATATTGTCGGACAAACCCTTTTCACGCCTTGTTTGGTTGCCCATAACTGCCAAAACGGAACCAACCCTTACACGCCTTATGGCACCTACGATAAAAAGGGCGGCAGTTTCCATTTCACTTGCCAAGGCACCACATTTTATCCATGCGTTCCAATTATAAATAAGACTGCCTGCGGTGGGCATAGTTTGGGGCGAGTGTTGACCGTAAAAGGAATCCTTACTTTGCACAACACCCAAATGATAGGGTATGTTCAATTTTTCTGCACTTTGCAGCAGTGCGTCTGTTACATAAAAGTCGCCTACAGCAGGGTACTCTATAGGTGCGTATTCCTTTGTTGTGCCTTCAAAACGGATGGCACCTGTTGCAATTACCGCACTGCCTGCATCCACATCTTCTGCCATACCCCCTGCGGTACCTACACGGATAAAGGTATCAGAGCCTATATGAATAAGCTCCTCCAATGCGATAGCTGCCGAAGGCCCACCAATGCCTGTGGAGCATACGGATATTTTTTCGCCCAAAAGAGTGCCTGTATATGTTACAAATTCACGGTTAGCCCCCACAAGTGACGGAGATTTAAAATATGATGCTATCTTTTCACATCTGCCCGGGTCCCCTGTGAGAATGACGTACTTCCCCACATCGCCTTTTTTTAGGTTAATATGGTATTCATCTTTTGAATATACGCAAGACATGACAGACCCTCCTTTTTTTAGCTTTATAAGTGTATTGTACCATTTATACACTGCGTTGTCAAACTTGACATTGAAGATGTTTTATTATAGAATAGTATTATAGATTGGCATTAAGATAAAAAGGGGGATGCGGCATGAATACGAAAAAAGTTCTTGTTGTAGACGATGAAAAGCCTATTAGCGATATATTGAAATTTAATCTTTCCAAATCAGGCTATGAAGTTTTGTGTGCATATGACGGGGAGGAGGGCTTAAGGCTTGCACTTGATGAAAATGTGGACCTTATTCTTTTGGATGTTATGCTTCCCAAATTGGAAGGCTTTGAAGTTTTGAAAATGGTAAGGGAAAAGAAAAAGAACGTTCCCATCCTTATGCTTACTGCCCGTGAGGAGGAAGTTGACAAGATTTTAGGCTTGGAATGGGGTGCTGATGACTATATTACAAAGCCCTTTTCCATGCGTGAGCTTCTTGCCCGTGTGAAAGCAAATTTAAGACGAAGTGTTCCGGAAACTACAAGTGAAGGTGGGGGAAATATACTTACCTTTGGTAATTTGACCATCAACGTAACACGTTACGAAGTGCAGAAAAATTCTGCTGTTGTGGAGCTTACCCTTCGTGAATTTGAGCTTTTGAAGTTTATGGCACTTCAGCCGGGCATGGTCTTTTCAAGAGAAGTTCTTCTTGAAAAGGTGTGGGGCTATGAATATTTCGGTGATGTGCGTACTGTTGACGTTACCATCCGTAGGTTAAGGGAAAAAATCGAGGATGACCCTGCACATCCCGTTATAATTATGACAAAACGCGGTGTGGGTTATTATATTAATAAATAGATTTTATAGCAAAATCTGATTATAGGTGAGTAATATGTTTAAAAGTATTCAGTGGAAAATTATAGCTATTTTTCTTCTGCTTACGATGTCTGTAATGATTGTCGTAGGTACTTTTCTCTTGCAGAATATTTCTGCCTATTATCATGACGATTTTGCAACAACTCTTTCTGCACAGACCTTTACCCCTTCTGTTAAAGAAGAGCTTGAAAGTGCCGCTTGCAGTGCAGACAGCCTTGGTGAAGTTGACAAGATTTTAAACGCCTACTCCGTCAGGATGATGATTGACTCCTTCAGAAATTATTATGTTCTTGATGGGCATGATGCAAGCGTTCTTTCGGGAAGCGGTGAAAATGTTTCCTCTGTTGTAATTACTCCCAACATTTTATGTGCCATGGCAGGTGAAGTGGGGGACAGTGTGGACAGAAGTTCAAATTATATGGACTATGCCCTTCCCGTTAAAGCAGGGGAGGACGTAAAATACATTGTGTATATTATTGACAGCAAGGAAGAGGTTTATGACATTATAAAAAACATTTTTGTAAACATTTTGTGGGCGTTAGCTTTCGGTCTTTTAATCAGTGCGTTTTTAGGTCTTATTTTTTCAAGAACAATTATACTTCCCATTTCAAACCTTCAAATTCAGGCGGAACAGCTTTCTGAAGGTGAATTCGGGCAAAGGATTGAAGTTAAAAGCCATGACGAAATCGGGCGGCTTACAAAGGCATTTAACATCATGGCGGCACGTATTGACGAAAACTTGTCGGAAATTGCCGCAGAAAAGAGCAAGGTCGAAGCCATTTTGTCACAAATGACCGATGGTGTTGCGGCGTTTTCAACCTCGGGCGAAATGATTCATTCAAATATTGCCGCTAAAGTATATCTGGGTACAAACGAGAAATTGGACTTTTCCAGTTTTGTAAAGATTTTAGGGATTGATATAACAATGGAACAGCTTACCTATCTTGAACGGGACAGGGTTGTAAAAAAACAGGCAACTGTGGGCGATAAAGTTATAAATATTCTTTTTGCCCCATATTCCAACGAGGATGAGCATATAGAAGGCATTGTTGTAGTATTGCAGGATGTAACGGAACAGACAAAGCTGGATGCTGCAAGACGTGAATTTGTGGCAAATGTGTCCCATGAATTAAGAACGCCCATAACAACTATTAAAAGCTATGCCGAAACAATCCTTGATATGGCAGAGGAAGAAACAGCTGAAACAGGTTTTATAAAGGTTATTGAAACAGAAGCCGACCGTATGGCGAAAATCGTGTCACAGCTTCTCACTCTGTCACGGCTTGACAATTCAGCTACAGTCCTTGACAAACAGGTTTTCGATTTGTCGGATATGGTTCGAGGTGTTGTTGAAAAGCTTAAACTAAACGCTTCGAGCCATAATTTAGAGCTTCGCTTTAAAAGCGAAGGGGAAACAAAGAACTTCTTCGGCGACAAGGACCGCCTTGAACAGGTTGTCACGAATATTGTATCAAATGCGGTTAAATACACCCCATCGGGCGGAAAAATTCAGGTTGTATGCGGCACGGGCTTTACGGAAGCATTTATCCGTGTTACGGACAATGGTATCGGTATTCCCCAAAAGGATTTACCAAGAATTTTTGAAAGGTTTTACCGCGTTGACAAGGCACGAAGCCGTGAAAGCGGGGGAACAGGGCTGGGACTTGCCATTGCAAAGGAGCTTGTTGAGCTTCACGACGGCAAAATTAATATAGAAAGTCGGGAAAATAAGGGTACGGTGGTTACCATTACCTTGCCCATGATAAATGTAATATAGGATTAAAGCCTCTGTTATACAATTGTAACATTACTATAGTATAATATCCGTGAGGATAGGTTAGGCTGTCCCCTCGGAGGTAGTCATTATGAAAAAGATGCTTATTTCCGTGCTAATGGTTCTTATTTTATTGTTCAGCGTGTCAATTTCGGCTTTGGCACATCCGTTAACAATTGCGGAGGGAACCCGTAGTACGGTTTCCAATTTAATAACTATAAAAAAGCCTGACACTCAGTCTACATCAACGGTTAAAACTACATATTCCGTAACAGGTGTTGGCAAGGAAGGGGTAAGTGTGTGCTTTTACGTGTTTGACGGCGAAAAGTACGTTGCGAGAACAAACGCACAGGGTGCTGTGGAATCCTTTAAAATCGGTTCCTCCGGCGTTTTTTACCGTCAGATTGCACTTAGTGAAGGTCAAAACCGCATATGTGTAAGAGCGGAAAGCCCAGATGGCAATTATCAACTGGCTTATCTTAGTATCAGTGTTATAAAAAACGGTGTTATGAGTGATATTAATTCCTTTTCCTTTAACATGCAGTCAAAACTGAACGGTTGGCTTAATTAAAATTGGATTATAAAAGCACAGTTGCCGAAAAATGGGCAATTGTGCTTTTTTACATTATAGGAAATTCCTCATTTCCTATAATGTAAAAAAATTTGGATTTTATTGCCGTGCGAGAATTTCCTCGCAAACGAGGAAAACGCACATGGCGTAACAAAGTGTTTTCTCCTCTGTGTGCTTCAGAGGCAACTATTGCCAAAAGCGAGGAGACACTTTGTTCTAATGTGGGAGTTTGTTATGCTTAAAGAAAGATTAAAGACAATTTTAATAGTAGTCCTTCTGGCAAGCTGTGTTCTTTTAACTTATGAAACTTGGTTTAAAAGCTCTGTGACGGGCGAAAATCTTTTCCGGTTTGAAATTTCCGATTTGCCCATAGTCCGTCTTTTTACAGGGGAAAAGAACACTGTCAGCGTGCCTAAGGAAAATCTGTCAAAGCCCAGAAAGCTTGTTGTAAACGATGGAAGCTTGTGGGTGCCTTATTATAACACGGACGAGGCTTTTGACAATCTTAACGAAAAAATCTCGGCAATACTGAAAAGCTGTCTTTCAGGTCACAGTGCAAAAGTTACACAGATAACATACAAAGAGTGGCTGGCAAATCTTGACAAGCCCAGCGTATATGTTGAATACCCCATTGCCGTAACACCTGAAATGCTTGCTAATATTTTAAACACAACATCAAAGGATATGCCCTTTGGACTTAACATTGTCCGTGACGGCATAATTATCCCCGAAGGGGAAAAGGGCGTATGTGTTGCAATACGTGACAGTATCAGCTCTAAGGCGTGGCAGTTTTATATTGAGGACGAGTTTTTAGCTTTCCCCGAGGCAGTTCTGGCACTTTTTACTAAGCAGAACAGCCGTGACGGATATTATGAGTTTGCCTACAGTACCTTAATCGGGGACGGTATTGGCGAGGGCGGTGTAACCGTTGAAGATTTGGTTCTTTTTTCAGACAACGATGCCAACATAAGGGACATTTATGCACATAATCCGTTAAGTGGTGCAGATTACGGAAATCTTCTTAAAAGCTTTTCCTTTAACCCCAGTCCCATCCGTCGCTACAGTGACGAATACGGTGGCGAAAACTACGTTGAAAACTATGCCACAGTAAGAATATATCCTGACGGATATATTGAATACAGCTCTGTTAAAGAGGGCAAGGGCATTGACTTGGTTCAGAAGGATGGTAACGGATACGAAATATTAAACAGTGCCATTGATTTTGCGGAAAAGCTTTGGAACAGTATTTCAAAAGAACCCTTAAATGTTCTTGTTTCAGGTGTTGAAGAAACAGAAACGGGCAGTAAAATCACCTTTGACTATTACTGCGGCGGCAGAGAGGTTGCGGTGGCCTATGATAAAGAGGGCAGAGAGCCCTTGTACCACGCCATTGAAATTTCGGTGCAAAACGGTCAGATTACATCATACCGTCAGTACCTTCGCTATTACGAGGAAGCGGTTACCTACACCGGTCAGGAAAGCTTTATAACTGCACTTGACTATTATGTTGACCTTTTTAAGAGTGAAAAAAATGCCATCATAACAGATATGTATCCGGGGTACTTTGACGGTGGCGAAGAGGGGCTTATAAAAATAACGTGGCTTTGTGAATATAATTACGGTGACGAAAGATATCCTAAACGAAGTGTTTCCGACAATCTTTGGCAATAGTTAAAATAAGGAGGAGAGTATGAATAAATCAATATTTAAAAATGCTATAATCGGTCTGCTCCTTACGGTGAACATTTTCCTTTTTGTTAATCTTGTTCACATACGGGCAACAACGGGAAATGTGGACCAAACTGCCCGTGAAAGCTTTGTGAAGATCTTAAAGGGCAATAACATACAGATAGAAGAAAATCTTGTACCGAAAAAGTACGAGGAAAGAAAAAAGGTTTATGTTGAATTTTATGATATTAATAAGCTAAAACAGATTTTTGTGAGCAGTGGGGCAGAATATGTGTCTGACGGACAAAGCGTAAGTGCGGCAATGGATGATAAAATAATTACCGTCCGTGGAAAAACCTTTGAATATTCCACCTTACACGAAAAAGTGGAGAAGGACGGTAAAAAGATTATAAAGGCGTTAAAAAAGAAGGGCATTTATTCATCGGGTGCCTTTTTCGACAAAACAGACGGATTGGTAAAGGTTAAAATTGACGATTGCCTTATTGAATCTGTTTATCTTGACGTAAGCCTTGACAAAAACGGGGAAATCGCCTATGCAAAGGGCGTGTGGCCAAAGGTTACAGTCGGGGATGAAGCAGAATATACAAGCCTTGTACAGGCGGTGGGGGATATTTTGGATGAAATTCCCTCAGGCAGTGTGATTGAGAGCGTAAAAAAGGTTTACAGAGTGAATAAGGAGGACTCCGGTTCATACCTTACTTCCGCTTGGAGATTGTATTGCGGTGATAAATACTATACTGTACAGGGATGAGCTTGTGCATATTGCACAAAAGGCGTGTAACAAAATGTGATAAAACAACGAAAAAAATTAAAATTGCACAAAGATGTTGACTTTAATAAAAAGTGTGGTATCATAAGAGATGTACTAATTAAGGCTTTTGCCCTATGACGTAAAGACAGATTACAGTCACTAAAAAAGAGAAAAAAGAAAAAAGTAAAAACCTCGGACTTGTCCGAGGTTTTTTGATATTAGACTGTCGATAAACCTATTTTTAGCACAGTCGCAAGGGGTGTGGGGAGTAAGGCTCCCCAAATAAAATAGGAGCCGGAAATCGCATTTTCGGCTCCGAAAGTGGCGATTTTAGGGGGTCAAAGACCCCTTGCACGAGAAATTGCCACTTTGTTCATTAGAAAAATTACAGACCTCAAAGTGCTGAAGGACGTAGTCCGCCTTTGAGGTCCCATTTCGTTATCTGACAGTTATTGTCCACTTCTGGCTTAAATTATCATTTTTACCCATCTGCATTAAACTTCCGTCGTCCTTAACCGTAAGATAAAGGGAGGAATGAACGCTTTTTATCATATATGTTCCGTCACCTTGTGCTTCCAAAATCCACTTTTGGTTGGCATCGCGGTTTGTGGTGTATGTAATAATACTGCCGCCTTCTTCCAAGGAACGGGCGTTAACGTCAAGGCTCTTGCCTGTGGCACGGTTTGTTATTACGTACACATCTTTTGTTACTTCCTCAAGTGTCCACATAGTGTTGTCTGAAACTACATTCTCGCCCATTTTAAGAGAACCTTGGTCTGTTAAAGATTTATCCCCTATGGTAAATATGCTGTAGGTTTCTTTTTCTTCTTCAGTTACAGGTTTTTCGGGTATTTTTGTAACAACAAGTTCTTCACCTAAAATTGCTTCTTCTTTTTTGTAGTCTGTGCCAAATTCAATTATTTCCCACTTCTGATTGTTTGAAAGTGTTCTTGTATTTTGAATAATACCCGTGTTATAAGGCTCAATGGGAAGGTTACGGTTTCTTGAGTAAATTAATGCACCGCCGGGAACATATTCAACCATAAATTTTTGGTTATCTTCAGTCCCCATATCCCAAAGGATTATTGATACACCTGCCGTTGTGCCGTGTGCGTTAACGTCAAGGTTTTTACCTGAAAAAACAGATTGAATATGGTAATATCCGTCAAACTGCGTTTTTATAAACTTAAACTGTTGGGTTTCGCTCTTTGTGTATTTTTCTGTTGTAAGATTGCCATCTGAAACACTAAGTGCCTCACCTGTAGCTTTGTTTATAATAGCGTATGTTTTATCTTCCTTTATGTCCTCACCTTTATTTGCAAGTATATTACTTGTAAGCATAACTTCGCCCTTTTCACTATCGTAGGATGCGGTAAGGTCAAATGCGGCAGCTACTATGTGTGCAGGGAGATATGTTTTATTGTCAAGGATGAAGCCCTCGCCTTGAATTTTCTTTTCGCCGTCAACATAGACGGTTATTTTTTCACCCTTTTTGGGGAATAAATATATTCCGCCAACAAACAGGGTCTGTGTTTTTTCGTCCCAATGGGACACCTTTCCCATTTCTTCCGCCACTTCTTCAACGGAAAGGTACACGGTGTTATTAGAAAACTCCATATTGCAATCTGTGTAAAGATTGTCGATTTTAACACCATAGGCAGAAGCCGTTACACATGATAATAAAAGACAGATAACAGTAATTAAACAAATTCTTTTCATTTTCGTATCTCCTTGGATATAAATTCTGCAATTTTCATTGCACCATAGTCGTTTGGGTGGGTGCGGTCAAGCTGAGGGGAGTGGTAAAAAAGCCCCTCAGCATCATCGCCCATTTCAAGGTATAAATTACTTGTAAATGTGTGCAGGTCAATACATTTAACTAAAAGGTAATCTGCCGCCTTTTTTACTCCGTCACGGTAATCATCAAGGTAGTTATTAAGCTTGCCGTCAATGTAAATAAGGCGGTTTATAGGTGTACAAAGTATAAATTCACAATTCTTGCTTTTTACACATTCACCTATTTTCACAAGGTTTTCATAATACCCCTCAAATGCCTTTAGATAGTTTTGCTTCTGGTCATTATGACCAAACTGGCATAAGACAATATCACCTTCCTTTAACTGCTCCTCTACCTTTAAAAAGTGACAGTCAAGACAGTTAGCGGTATGTGTGCCCTGCTCGGCATGGTTGGAGATGGCAAACTTATCACCTAAAAACATACTAAGTGCCTGCCCCCAACCGCCACAGCGATTGTAAGGGCTTTCACCTAAATATTCCTGGTTGCACACGGTAGAGTCGCCCAAGGTGTATATTACGGGGAAACTTTCGTTTGTCAATTGAAATTCCCAACATCCGTCACCTTTCATGCAAAGCTTTAAACTGTCGTCACGGTAATTGTCCTGCTTTTGAAAGTCTGCATCACGGATTGCAATGGCAAAATCTTTTTCAATTACATCTCCCTTTTTTGCAGCCATCTCTTTAATCAGAAAATGGCGGTGGTTGCCGTAAAGTGTAATTAAAGTATCATTTTCTGCCGTGAATTTTACTTTTAACCTGTATTCACCTTTTTTAAGGTTTGTAAATTCTTTAACCATTTAAAACACCGTACTTTGTTATTTTGCTAAAGGGTGCAACCGTAACTAAATTGGAACCTACATAAACCTCCTTTTTAATGGGGGAATTGTTATAAATAACTGTGTCGGTTCCGTTTTCAAACACATACACATCGGAAACAATGCTTGTAACTTTCATATAATCCCTTGACTTTAAAATGCCTTTTTCGTTAACATATGCGGCAAAAAGCTCCGCACACTTATTTGCACCGTCAAAGGAAATGTGAAGTTTGTCGCTCATGGTGGAGGTGTTATAATCCCAAAGCTGATAGTTCTGTGATACGTATTCACGACCCATCTGTGCAAAGTGGTCACCAACCATATTGTTAAGGTCTACAAAGGTGCATCCTGTAGCCTCACAAACCTGATAGGGAACATCAAAGAAACCGCCGTTGTTGCCGTTTGGCTTTTCAAAGTCCCCTGCGTTGCCCCAGGAATATCCAACGGAGGGCTGTGGCTTAACAAGGATTACGTTAATGCCCTTTCCCTGTGCCTTTGTTACCATTTCATAAAGTGCGTTATACATTGTGTCCTTTGTTTTGTCGTCACGGTTACGGTCGTTTATGCCAAACTGGATAATAAGATAGTCGCCTTTTTCTGCGTTTTCCATAACTGTGGGGAAGGCTTGATTTTTCCAGTTGTTTGCCCAGTCACCGCTTGAGGCTAAGTTTACAACCTCGTATTCATCGGAAAGGTATCTGTCAAGGACCTGTGCCCAGCCTGTACGGATTGTACCGGGGGCAATTTCATCATCTGTTTTATCGGGAAGAACAGGGTAGTAATTACAAAGGGTGGAGTCACCGCCTACGAAAACCTTTGTTTTGCGGTTTATAATTGTAGGTGTTCTGTACGCTTCAACCTTTTCCAACGTAAAAGATTTTTCCGTAAGTTTAATTTTTGCCGTATCTTCGATTTTAACATTTGTAAACTCATGGCGTGTACCATCGGGAACGCCTACGGTACCGTACATATCAACATTTGCACCTACAAGGAAGCCGTTGAGCCATATGTTTGCTCTCTCTCTGTCGTTCTTTGTAAAGGCAAAGTCATATGTACCTTTCGGAAGGGAGATTGAGTATTCACCGTTTGCCGTGTTAATGCCGCCTGTGGGAGCAAAGGTAAATACAGGTGTAATTTCAACCTTCACTTCTCCGTCGGATGATATTGTTATACTGTCTTTACAGGAAACCTCCCCTACAAGCTCATCTGCCATGTCCCATGTAAGGTATGTTTCGCCGTTTATTTTAACATTTGTGTCGCCTACAAGTACAACACGGCATTTTTCAGCACCCCACATACGTACATCAAAGGTCTGTGTGCCGTTAACAGTTGCAACATAGCTGTAGCCATCAGCTTTCCTGACTGCTAAATCATCGATAGAGTTTAACCCCTCTGCCATAAGAGAGGCTATTTTAAATGCACCGTGGAAGGAGAAATGCGTGTTGTCACTAACTCCGTCAGGGTATTTTTCATATTCTCTGGCAGAAGCGTGTAAATAAATCTTTTTACTGCCCTCCATGCCGTAGCTGTTTGCTAAAGCACGTGAGGAGGCATTAATATCAATTAAGGGCAGATTATACTTTTCTGCCGCATCACGAAGAAGGGATGCATAGCTGACTTCGTCCCCCGGTTCCCATATGGTGCCCGTTTCCTCGTTAAACCATCTTGACTGTGTCTGTGTTGCAATGATTACATTAAGCCCCTTTTCAATTGCAGGGGTAATATATTCATTCTCCAACATAGTTGTAAAGTCCTCGTGGCTTATGTACCTTTCGGGCTTATTGTAACTGCCTTCGTTATGTCCGAACTGGATTATTACATAATCACCTTCCTGCGCGTCATTTAAAATGCCGCCCCATCTGCCTTCGTTAAAAAAACTCTTTAAACTTCTTCCTGCCATGGCACGGTTTTCAATTATAACCGAATCGTCAAAAAACATATGAAGCATTTGTCCCCAACCTGCCTGGGGTGCCATATTTTCACGGTATGACTGTGCTGTTGAATCCCCTGCTATAAATATTTTCACTTTGTCACGCCTTGCCTTTCCTCGTGTGATGGAAACCTGTTTTGTATTCTCATTCCATTGTACGTTCATTCCCAATGCTTCCACAACTACCCTTACAGGGACCATTGTCCTGTCGTTTACTATTTTTGGGGCAGTGTCCATAAAATACTCTTTATTATTAACGGTGTATGATGTTTCACCGATGGTCATTTTTATCACAATGCCGTTTTTATTTACCTCTACAACGCCTCTGTCATAGCCTATTTCTGCATCAAAGGCTTCGCTGATAAATCTTAAAGGAACCATTGTTCTGCCGTTTTCGATATATGCAGGAGCGTCAAGGTCAAGTTTTACACCGTTTATGTCAGCCTTGGGTGAGTCTATTGTAAGTGTTACACCGCTTTCGAGGTAATAGCTTAAATGGGGCGGCTGATTATAGCTGGAGTTCTGCCATACTATGCCCATCTCATACACGTGGTCTGTCATAAGCGGGGGAACGGAAAACTCTGTAGGGATTGTGGTTGTGTAAATTCTGATAGCACTGTTATCTTGTGTTCTCCATATAACTTCTTCACGCCAGTCACCTAAAAAGTCTGCCTGTAAACAGGGATTTGATTTTGTACTGTTGTTTGAGGCACAGCCCTCATTTTTTGTGTCCAAAAGTACAACGCCCTTGCCATCTGTGTTAACATCTGTAATTGCAGTACCGTTTAAATATTCGTCGTATAAATCTCCGTCCCAATATATGCGGAAGTTCTGTCCGCAGTCGTCAACGTCCGTAACTGTTTCACCTAAGGAATTTATTCGCCTTGCACCGCTTCCCACGTTAACGATGAAGCTTCCACGGAAGGGACCGGGGGAGGAAATTAATCCTCTGCCTGTGTCCTTGCCGGCAGGTTCGTCAAAGATAATGTCACCTGTTGCCGCATCATAAATTGTGTAACCGTAGGGTGCACTTTCATGTACGGAGAAATATTCCATACCTTCGTTATCGGGATCAAAGTCACCTAAATGCTGGGCATCGCCGTGGCCCTTTCCCGAACACCACAATACGCTTCCGTCATGGTCAAGTGTCAATGAACCGAAAAATATTTCATCACAACCGTCATTGTCCGCATCGCCTACAGAAAGGTTGTGGTTACCCTGACCTATGTAAATTTCGTTGCCCTCATCCATTGTGTCAAAACGCCACACCTTTGTAAGTGTTCCGTCCTTATATGTGTAAGAAGCAACAACTGTTCTACCGGGACCTTTGTTTGCTCTGCCGTGATAGTAACCACGCTGTGTAACAATATGGGGTGTTACACCGTCAAGAAATGCAACACATGCATTATATCTTTCACTTCTGTTGCCTGCATCGTCACCGAAAATAATTGTGTTGGGCTCGTTATTCTGTGGGTCGAAAGGCACTCTTGCAACTTCTTTACCTGTTGCACCCTCAAAAACACTTAAGAACAAAGGTCCGTCAATGTTCTTGCCGCACCAGTTGTTTGTGTAAACTGCATTAGGGTCACCGATAACTGTGCCTGTGCCGTCAACTGTGCCGTCACATGTACGAAGGGCAAGCTCAGCTTTGCCGTCACCGTCTAAGTCATATACAACCATCTGTGTGTCATGTGCCCCTGCACGGATATTTATGCCCATGTTAATACGCCACATAAATGTGCCGTCAAGTTTGTATGCGTCAATGTAAATACGGTCGGAATTGCCGCCTGTTGCCGCATCCTTGGAATCTGACGGGTCCCACTTTAAAACTATTTCATATTCGCCGTCACCGTCCAAATCACCTATGGCACAGTCGTTAGGGCTGTATGTTACCCCCTCCACCGTAGGGGTGGGGATTGAAAGGGGTATTTCAAGATAACCCTTTGCCCATACTGTAACAGTGTCCTTGCCTTCAAGGTTGTAAACTGAAATTTCGTTTCCCTCTGTGTCTGTGTAGTTTGTTTTGTCCGTTGTTAAAATAAGACTTCCGTCACGGTAAAGGTTATATGTGCCTAAATCTGTCATCTGCCATGAAAGGTACACGCCGTCCTCTACCCCCACTGCAACTAAGCCGCCGGTATCCTTTGCCATAGCAGTTATCCCAAAAAGGGAAAGTGTTAAAATTATCAACGAGGTTACTAATTTTTTCATAATTTCCATCCTTTCTTAACTCTCTTTGTATGCTTCTCCGCCCCAGTAACGGGTGTTGTTATATAACCTCTTGGGCTGGGGAAGTGTTTTATTTTCTGTTTTTGTAATGTCAATATCATTTGATGAATAAATAACCGCTTCATCATTTGAATATACAATAAGCTGGTCTGTGCCACTATCTACCAAATCACCCCAGGCAACATATCCGTCAAAGGGGAAGTTAAATACTGTGTTTAAATATCCGTCATATACAGCGTTGGGTAGTTTTCCTCGTCTATATGCCAAAATGTGGTCCGTGTGCTTGCCGTCAAGGTTATTTATAACTGTGCAAACACTGCTCCAACCGGGGACTGTACGCTTTTCCTTAAAAAGACATTCCCCGGTGGAGGAAACAATGAAAATTCCGTCAAGCCCCGGATCAGAACGGTCTATACGGTCAAGACCGCAAATCTCAAGCCCCGGAAGTTCAGGGCGAAGGTTACCTATTGCAACATTCTGGCTTTCAACGGTGTCCGTAAAACGCCACAAAAGCTCGCCGCTGTTTGAATATGCGGTAAAATCATCACCGCCTACCACAACCTCCATCTTTCCGTCACTGTTTATATCCCCCACCCAGATACAGTCCGCATGGTCTTTCATATCAATGCTCCAAAGGGTTTCCCCCTTAAAGTTTAAAACGTCATAGCCTAAAATAACCTCGTCACGTCCGTCTCCGTCCAAATCATAACACCAAGGGTAGTGACCTGTGTTGCCTTCGTGTTCCCACATAACTTCAAAATTTTTGTCAAGTGCCCATGCCTTGTGGTAACGGTTTTTTACTATTATGTTTTGTGCATAACCGTTTCCTTCTAAATCGCATATCATAATGCAGTCGTGTGCATGGGGATCGGGAAGGGGATGCTTTGAAATAAGTGACCCGTCCTTTCCGTTAAATATGCAAAGGTTATCCTCCATTGCACAGATGATTTCAAGCTGACCGTCACGGTTTATGTCATAAACCTGACAGGGTATGTCCGCACCTGAAGGCTCCGCCTCGGGGTCTATACTTCCGATTTGCCAAAGCACATTTCCTTCAAGGTCAAAGGCTGTTGCCGCCTGTACACTGTGGGGATAGTATCTGTCGTCAAAATGAGAATCAGGCTGTACCATAATAATTTCCATTCTGCCGTCATTATTAATATCCCCAAGCCACATACGGCAGAACTTCCCTGACTTGGTTAAGTCTAATCTTGTTATTTCCTTCAGCGTCATATTACCACCTCATAAATTGAAAGTAAAACTATGCCTGTTCCGTGTGTATCGTTTACACGGGGCAATAAATCATATTTATAATAATCATTGGAAAAGCTGAACTCACTGCCTCGGCAAACGCCGTAAATGTTGCCTTTGTCGTCAACGCAGCTTGTCACAATACTTTCCACTGCCTTTATGGCAGAATTTTTATACTCCTCACCTAAAAGCCCCGTGCGGTAGCCACGCATAAAGGCACAGGCAAACATTGCCGTGCAGCTTGTTTCAAGATAGGAGTCTTTATCGTCAATAACCTGATGCCATCTGCCCAATGGCGACTGATGGGAAAGATACCCTTTTGCAAGGGTTTTGAAAAATTCCTCCAAAAACTCTCTTTTGGGATGGCTTTTCGGAAGAAACGCCAAAAGCTCGGAAAGTGAAAATATAAACCAACCGTTGCCTCTGCCCCAAGGTACATTGGTGGGAAGATTGTGCCTTAGGTCGTAAACGTGGCTCATCAAATTTCTATCTTCCATATAAAGCCACTTTTTATACTGTATAAACTGATTTACGGCATCGTTAAGATATTTTTCTTCGCCTGTTATTTTGTATCGGCGAACTAAAAACGGCACACTCATGTACATATCATCAAGCCACATTGTTTCGTTGTGAAATGAGTGCAGTTGGTGTTGTCTGCAAAAGGAGCCGTCAGGGTTTCGCGGCTGGCGGTTTTCGATGTAATCTGCCACAAAGTCGCAGATTTTTTTACTGTCAAGGTTGTATAAAATGGTTGCTTCTTCAACTGCCGCACAAAAGGCACCGCAATCGTCCAAAGAATCAATACTCGTCAAAAGGTTATGCAAACTTGTTGCCCCTCCGTGAACTTCTTTGTCCCACATTGCATAGTCAAAGGTGTCAAGAGTTCTTTGTATATGAGCTTTTGCATAATCTTCGATTTTTTTATCATTTAAAAGGGAGGCTGTACGCATTAAGCCATACATCACAACACCCAAGGGATAATTCCAACGCCCGAAATTTCCCTTGCCGTAGTAAGGACGTATGTACATATTATCTTTATCCAAAAGCCTTAAAGCTACGTTTTCGGGATTTAAAATATCTTTCTTTTCTTTATCGGACAAGTTTGACGGGTCCCAATGGTATTTTTCGGGAAGCCAAGGGTCTTCATTTAACCGGTAAATACAACCCTCTTGGTTGTAATCGTCGGGACGCATAAAAATATAGTCCCACTTGGCAAGGTGCGTGCCGAATTTACAGCCAAAGCCCAGCGGTGTTTTCTTAAACTTCAAACTTATTTCATTAACACCTTTTTTAACCTCTATTGTAAGGCGGTTGTCAATATGGTTGTTCCGCTCCGTGAAAATATCGGAAGAAAAAACCTCCCTATTATTTACGAAAAGCTTTGTTGTGCCGTAAAGGGTGATTGACATACCGATAGAGGAGTCACTCTCTGCTATGTACACGCATTTTAACTCTGCCTCATCCCCAAAATTTGCATTTGGGAAAATTTTGTTCATATCGGCATTATATCGGTAGTCGGAACAACGCACGACACCATTTGAATAAAAGGGCAGGTACAAAAGCGGTTCCGGTGGATTTTCTGCCATGTATCTGTATGCAATTTTTTCAGCAATTTTCAATAAATTCATTTTTTCACATCCTCAAGAGTATGATACCTTAATAAAAATGGGATTTGTATATATTTTTGTTGCTAAAGTATTTAAAAATGTGATATATTCATTGACAAAACATTAGATTTTGCGATATCCTAAGTATAGATGAAAGGGTGAGAGCACAGAATGCGTAAAACTGTTGTAAACAGGTTCAGAGAATTTAACGATTTCAACATAATTCAATACGGACATGAAGATTGTGCCCCGGGATATTCCATCGGTAATTTTGTGAGAAGTAATTATCTTATACATTATATACATAAGGGAAGCGGCGTGTACAAAGCAAACGGAAGGGAATACAGCCTTAAAGCAAACGATGCTTTTTTAATTCGGCCTGATGAAATTACATATTATGCCGCATCAAAGGAGGACCCGTGGGAATATAGCTGGGTTGAATTTTCAGGTGACGGTATTTCAAAATTTTTGGAAGAAACTGATTTTTCCGATGATAACCTTGCCCTGTCAAATATCCCCGAGTGTGCAGAACATATCAAAAAACTGGTATCTGCCGATGTAACGAACCAATATCTTCTGGCAGGGTACTTGTATCAGTTTTTGTCGGTTTTTGTAAGCTATAAGCCAAATACAGGCTCAATGGCAGATGAATATGTGAAAGCGGCTGTAAATTATATACACACCTTTTACTATCACACAAATATAAATGTGGAGCAAATCAGCAGCTTCATAGGCATTGACCGAAGCTATCTGTACAGGATTTTCAAAGAAAAGACAGGTGTTTCCCCTAAAAAATATATTATTGACTATAAGCTGAAAACGGCGGCGAAACTTTTAAGGGAAACAAGTCTTTCCGTAGGTCAGGTGGCACTGTCAGCAGGCTTTGATGACCAGCTTTATTTTTCAACCGTCTTTAAAAAGTGCTACGGATTGCCCCCCACAAAATACAGACAATAGGAGGAACGTAAATGAAAAAGATTTTATCAGTAATTATTGTTGCGGCTATGGTTTTGTCAGCCATACCTGTTATGGCGGCAGAAAATATGCCCATCTATCAGCCTTACCAAAGGCAGATGGAAAAATTAAACCGTGGACTTATTGCGGTAAAGACAACTGCCGCACCAAGTAACTCTATAGCCG
Organism: Clostridia bacterium; assembly: GCA_051866635.1. GTDB lineage: Bacteria > Bacillota > Clostridia > UMGS1883 > UMGS1883 > RGIG1927. The sequence goes on from JBJDXJ010000014.1 coordinate 64,088, forward strand.
CAGGGGTGTACTTGTCCTGGAGGCTTTTGGGCGATGAAAGCCTTACAGACCAAGCTTTTGACATATACCGTAACGGTATAAAAATTTTTACAACAGGTAATCACGATGCCACAAATTATATGGACACATCGGGAAGTGCTACAGATAAATACATAGTTGTAAAAAAAGGGGAGAGCATAGAGGGACAGACAGAGGTTACCCCCTCAACAAATATTAATTATGCCCGTGGTTCTTTGGTAAACTCGGGCACGAGCAGACCTAACGCTTTTAACATTGTGGATATTCCCATTTTTACACCTGAAAACACCATAAACCACGGTGGCGGTACAAGTAAATACTACACCGTAGATGGTGTTGAGGGCGGTGCAAACGATGCCTCTGTAGGCGATTTGGACGGTGACGGCGATTATGAAATAGTTTTAAAATGGGACCCTTCCGACTCTAAAGACTCTGCTTCAGGGGGATATACAGGCAACGTATTTATTGACGGATATGAAATTTCCCCTGACAATACAAGCTATATGTGGCGTATTGACATGGGCAAGAACATCCGTGCAGGTGCCCATTATACACAGTTTATGGTTTACGACTTTGACGGTGACGGCAAAAGCGAAATCGCAATGAAAACCGCACCGGGTACAATTGACGGCACAGGCAGATATGTTACCGAAGTAGGAGATACTGCCGAAATCCGTAACGCTGACAACAGTGCAGTTTATCTTTCAGGTAAAGGTATTCCCACCTCAGGGGGTGAATACGTTACTATTTTTGATGGGGAAACAGGTCAGGCTCTGTACACAACAGAAGGCATCACCCGTGATGCGGTATCTTCTTGGGGCGACAGCAACTGGAACAGAAGCGAACGTTACCTTGCCGCCGTTGCATATATTGACGGTAAAACCCCACACTTTATTGAATGTCGCGGTTACTATGCGGCGGCAGTAATCCGTGCCTATAAGTGGGACGGGACCACTCTTAGCTTAGTGTGGGAATATAAGGGCGAATCAAGCTCCGCTTCTTCAATGTACGGTCAGGGTAACCACAACCTTTCTGTTGCTGATGTTGACAATGACGGATGTGACGAAATTGTTTACGGTTCTGCCGTTTTGGATAATGACGGAAAAACAGTTTTGGGAAATACACGCTTTGGTCACGGTGATGCAATGCATACTTCCGACTTTAATAACGATGGCGTCCAGGAAGTATTTTCCGTTCAGGAAGATAAAGCAGCTTATGCGGAAAACTTGAGGGTTGCATCTACAGGTGAAATACTTTATAACATAGGTGCATCTTCAGGTACAGACAACGGACGTGGTGTAATGGCAAATATAGATGATGAATACGCAAAAACACACCCTGATGCACTTAGCTTAGGTTGGAGTATTGCATTTGACGAAACCCACGACT
>JBJDXJ010000015.1:0-4636 GCA_051866635.1 Clostridia bacterium
ATGCAAAAAGTGTGCAAGCTTTTTTCTAACTTACACACTTTATTTTACAATCTCTTCTTGATAGTTATTAATGATTTCGTTCATCAATAGAAATTTTTGAGATTTTGGGCAGGACAAACTGTTGATGTATGATGTGATAGCATCTATATGTACTGTCACAACACGTTTCCTTAGATCGTCGATTGTTTCCGTTGTAGTTGGATAATGCACGATTATATTCATTCCTGCCCTCCTCTCAATACATTATATTAGTGATGGTTTGTACATTATTAAACAATCACGGTTAAATATTGATAATCCGTTAACCTTCACATGAAATTATATTGGTTCTAATTTTACTGCATAAGATTCATGAATCGACATCTTATATCTTTGTCCCACGATAATATTCTCAGGGCGGGCAAAACGCTCTGGAACCCATATAGACCCTGCGGGAAGCCCTTCAAAGCTATTGTCGTGATATGCAAAGCATATATGAGTTCCGCGGTTACCCTTACTGTTTATTGTTACTTTTTTAGCAATTACTGTAATGTGCATAGACTATTACTCCTTTTCAATATAATTTTGATTATAAAATTCTCTTTCTTAATTCATTTACCAGGTATTCAACTACAATCATATATTGCAAAGTAACATATGGATTTTCAGCAGTGCGTTTTTTGATAACGCGTATTATAATATCTAAATCCTTGAACAGGCTACAAAATACAGCATAGCTGTCGCTGTCATTGATAAATTGACAGTTAGTGTTCATATGTCGTATTCCTCCTCGTTATTGTTGTAGTTATCGAGTGCATCTTTTAATTCATTTAAAAAGACATCAATTATGAGCATATACCTCATGGTCTTTAAAGAGCAGTCTTTCTCCAGTTCGATTTTGATAATCTCAAACATAGAGTCGACCTCTTTGAATAATGTGCTAACCGCAAAATCTTTTCTTGCAATTAAAGCCCTTTTTTCTGTGTCGTAATTTTTCATATTAATATCTACTCCTTTTCTTTTTGAACAGTATACTGTTCGTAATTAATGATATTTAAAATTTGTTTATTGCCATCATCATCAACATCAACTATTTGTTTTGATGACGAATAGCATAATTTCATATTATTTGTTAGAGCCTTCACCTCGCCGTAAGTCATTCTGATTGCGGTGGTTTTTTTTATTCCTCTCGAACAACGGTAAATTCTAAATCCGGGAGGATAAAAATGTAGTCTGCCACCTTTGATAATAGACTTAGGTGTTTTTGTTGTATTGCTCTCTTTGTAATCAACATATAAGTCGGTTACTCTGACAGCGAAATATGCACCGAAGTTGTGTTTAAAAGGTAATCTTTCGATGTGGTAGATGCCGTGGTGCCACAACTTGTCCAATAGGTCTGCTTCAATATCCAGGTTCTTCTCAGTAAATGATTTGAGTAAGGCATGGATATGGAAACTTCCCGAACTTTGTGGCTCAACAATTGCTATATACTCGATGGAATGATATTTTCTTAAAGCCTTAACAAAACTCTTAAAGTCTTTATATATCTTTTCGGAATCAACCATGAGATACGAATATGTTAGAGTCAAGAAACGTTCGGAGTTATCACCAACAAAGTTAAGATTGATAATACGCCTTAATTTTGCTAAGGAGCGCTGTACACCATTAAGGTTGTAACTTCTATTGTCAATTTTCTTGTATTGCTTAACCTCTCCTGTGTTAGTGTCAACATAAGTCGTTTTGCTAACTTTACGAAACTTATTTAAGTTATCGGGAATGTGATTGGATGTGATTACCTCGACCACATTTCCAAGGTAAACTGTAGAGATTTTGTTGTCATCAACAGGAATAGAATCACTGGTTATTATCTTTTTCAAGCATACATCTCCTTTCAAGCGCTAATACAGCGTGAATATTGAAAACTACATTTGGTAATTCCTTGAAACACGATGTCGTTTATGATACAATCATAACACATTGTAGAGATAATGCATCATTGACCGCTTTGTGAAAAAATATAAAGTATTAAAAGCGGATAAAGGAGTAAAAGCGATGGAATTATATTTAGGAAGAGAGTATAAATCATTCTATTATAAGTATTATCCTAAAACAAAAGAGGAATGTTTTTGCTATATTGATGGTAATCATGACTATAACTGTGTGGCAAAAGAATTAGAATTTGATAGAGCAAATAAATATCCATTAGGATTTTTGTTATCAAAATATGTACAGTTCTATGAACAGTTGTATCCGACGTATTGGAGCAGCGAAAAATATGACACGGATAATCGTGAATTGAAAGACATAAAAAATGAAATCATAGAGTTTTATAACATGCTTTCAGATGATATGAAAGAAGAGCCAATGTTTTATATTGAAAAACGTAAGCGTATATTTGAAAATGTTTTCCCTAAAACAGGTCTTGTCAATAATATGTATAAGTATGAAAATACAGAAACTTATGATTGCATAGAGCTATTTTCTTTTTTCTTGTTAAACGATATATATGAAACTGAGGAGTCTATTTTAGAATTTCAAAAAGAAAAAATTGTTGCTTCAACTGTTATTTTAGATTTTATAAAACGGTGTGTTACTACAGATTATGAATTTTCTAGTTATGAAAATTTATGCATAACAGCTATGAATAATCAACACAATTTAGATAATGGCTATACTGTGTTTGAAAACAATAATAAATTACAAAGATTAAATAATAAGTATCAAAATGGAGAATATGTAGTAAGAGAAAAAGAAGTATATCATCTGTATAGGATTGAAAACATAAGTAGTTTTTTGTATGCAACATTGCAGGAGATTTTGAACAATAACCATGTTATTAAGCGTTGCGAATACTGCAAAAGTATTTTCGTACCTTTAAAATCCAAATCAAATAAATACTGTAATTATTTAAAATACGGAATGCACAAAAGAACTTGTTATGAGCTAAATAATAGTGGGGTTGTAATTTTTAAAGAAAAACATAATCGCTGCGAAAAAGTAAGAAAACAAATCAGGGATAGGTTAAATAAGTGGGTGGAATACACTAATTTATCTAATTGTAGCGAAAGTGAATATAAACGGCGAAAGGCTATAAAAAAGAATATTTATGATATAATAAAACGATTAAAAAACACAATTAAAAATGAGGATGAATATTATACCTATCTAATAAGAATAAAAGATACTGATTTGAAAAATGAAAGTGAATACAAAGACCTAATGCGAGAAATGGAGAGTATACTTAAAGAATAGTAAAAATAAAAGCACATTATCATCGAAAAAAATGATAGTGTGCTTTTTGTTTGCTACTTGAAAGGTTATTTTGTTGTTAAGGAGCTTTAAGAGGCTCATAAACGGGCTTAAAATATTTTCCTGGGCAGGGTTGCGGGTGAAAAAGAAAAACTGCCAGTGGGCAAATCAGATATAAAAATAGGCTTTATGAGCAAGCAGCTCACAAAGCCTTATGTCTATTCATTATTTATAATTTTCCCGTCATGAATATTGGAGCATATCTCGCGCAAAATGCCGATTATAAAGGATAATTCATCGGAGTTTTTATCAGCAAGCAATTTTGAAATCTCATCATATTTTGTTTGTAAACTATCATTACCAATAATAGTGTCAATTGTAGTGTTCAGAGCAATAGAAAGTTTATATATAGTTTCCAAGCTGGGTTTTCTGACAGCAGTTTCAATTTGGCTTATAAAAACAGTTGATATACCTATTTTTTCGGCAAGCTGTTCTTGTGTTAAATGATTTTTGTTTCTTATGTGGGCAATATTTCTGCCCATAAGTTCGTAGTTCATAACATCACCTTTCTCATGCTTATAGCATAATATATTATTGCTTTTAATTTAATATGCCATTAGCTATATTAAATTAGCTAATGGCATTGACAAGGGCGGCGCCATATGTTATAATGAGATAAAAAAATATCAAAGGAGAAATGCAGGATGAAAAAATTATTATCTATTATTATGTCAATTTGTATTATTGCAAGTTTTTCGACAAGTATATATGCAGTTGGCTATGGTGAAGAATTACAAAATGCTCCGACAAAAACATATGAACAAAAATTTTTAGATGTACCTGAAAATCATTGGGCATTTGAGTACATCTCTGAAATGGCAGAGCGTGGGGTAGTAAGTGGTTATCCGGACGGAAGATTTTATCCTGATTCACAGATAACAAGAGCGGAATTTGCAAAGATAATGACAACAGCGGCAGGACTGTCTATAGCAGAGCCTACTATGCAAATATTTGCAGATGTTAAGATTACAGATTGGTATGCACCGTATGTACATGCAGCAAAGGGATATTTAAGTGCATACACTCAAAACGGTTCAAGCTATTATCTTCCTAACACTCCGGCTCTCAGAGAGGATATTGCCGTAGCGTTGGTTAAGTTAAAAGGTTATTCAACTACGGGTGCTGATATGACAGCATTGCAGAGAATGTTTTCCGACTATCAATCCATATCGGAGAATGCTAAAATATATGTTACAACAGCTATAGAAAACGGACTTATTTCGGGTTATGATGATGGAACTTTTAAAGGGCAGAACAGCATTACAAGAGCGGAAGCCGCAACTCTTTTGTGGCGTGCATATCAATACGGAAATGCAAATAAAACCTATGGCAATACATCAAGTATTTC
>JBJDXJ010000015.1:4736-65437 GCA_051866635.1 Clostridia bacterium
TACTGATATTAGCAAGAGTACAAACGATATAAATAACAATACATCAAGTATTTCTACTGATATTAGCAAGAGTACAAACGATATAAATAACAATACATCAAGTATTTCTGCTGATATTAGCAAGAGTACAAATGATATAAATAACAATACAAGTCAGTCTAATAATAACATTATCGAGGAGGAAGTAAGAAAGCCATATGTCATGAAAAAATTAGCTTCTGCTGATTTAGACTATTTATCATTGGCAACTCTTGATGACGATAACAGTATTTATTATATTGATAAAAGCGATAAGTGTATTTACAAAATAAGTGTATCAAATGGGAAAAAATCAAAATATTTCGACCCTAATAAATTATCATACAAGAAAACAGAAGAGCAGGAAAATGATATTGTTGAGGAAATTACTGAAACGGTTGAAACGGGCGAATATGAAGAAATAGAAGAGGAAATTACCGAAACAGTAATTGACGAAGAAACAGGAGAAGAAGTTGAAATTACAAAAACCGTAACTAAACAAATCCCTATCTCAAAAGAAGTAAAACGACATGAAATTAAAACTATCACAGAGGAAGTAACCATTGCTGAATATACATCATTTGTTCCTGTGCAAGTATTCTACGACAATATAAACGATAAGTTGCTTTTGAATGGATATTATGAAAATCTTGTAGAGATGGGAAAATCACCCCAATGCGAAAAATATCATTTTATATATGACATAACAAGTAAATCTGAAAAGGTTTACTGCATACCTGAATGGGGACCATATCGAAAGCATGTTGATTGCCCAATTACAGTTGTTTTAAACAGTGACTATCTTATTCTGGACGGTACAAATCGTGGTTATAAGATGGATGCTACAGATGGTTCCACAGAGGAAATCAATATGTTATTTGACAGGACAAGCGGATTAAAATATGGAAATAATTTGTATGGATTTGGTGGTTCTATGTATGGATTGGGTGGTTATATTTATCAATATAACTTTAATGAAGATAACTATGAGCGTATAACCAGCCATATTGATTTTGATGCTTTTGGAATAAAAGATGATTGTTATTACTTCTGGAGAAATGACGGAACAATGTTCAAAATTTCGGTGCGAAATAAAGCAACAACCTCCCTTGATATAAATACAAAATCGGAAAATGTAGATTTTGAAGATATGGGAAATATGAGAAATATAGATGAGAGATTTTTTGTAATAGATGATAATACATTTGTTTTCTATGATACAAGCATGAAAACATTTAGAATTTTGGAGGAACAGTAATGGGTGATAAAATGTTTGAATTAGATAACATTGCCAATAAAGTAAAGGAAAAAGCAGCAGAGGTTACTGATAAAGTCAAGGAACTTGATTGTAAAGATAAGGCTGAGGAAGCAAAAGAAAAAGTTGCTGATATGGCAGATAAAGTCAAAAGTTATGACTATAAGTCAAAAGCTAAAGAGGTTTCAGAAACTGTTAAAAACTATGACTACAAGAGTGAGGCTGAAAATATTAAAAAAGGCGGCATTAAGTATTTTTGGAATAGGCACAAAAAATTATCAATAATCGCAATAGCAGTTGTACTTCTTTTTGTTGTTATACCCAATTTTATGGGCAATGGAGTAACAGAAAAAACAGGAGGATATGTTCATTTTGAAATGACAAAGAATGAATTTGTTAAAAAGTATAATAATGTTTTTTATGATTTGTCAGGTAGTGAAATGTACAATCCTTCTAAGTATCCTGTTCTTGATGAAAACTTCTGTTCAAAAAAGAATCCCGAGGCAGAGGCTGTTGAAATGTTTCCTAATGTAGTGGCAGTATATGACTATGATACAACCCTTTATACAGAATTTGGTCAGATGAAGAATGCTGCAGTAAGTGTTTATGTTGATGGAAATGATAATGTTGTATCAGTTGTTGTGTCTCGCAGTAGGATGGCATTAGGAACGGAAGAAGCAAGTGAGGCATTTGTGAAGCGTGATTGTGCGTCTGTACTTTCGGCAATAACAGGAGAAAGCGGTTCAGCATGTGCGAAAAAAGTTGATAAATTAGCTTCTAAAGGCGATATTGAAAAAGAAGGAGACTACGAATATCTGTTTGTATCTACAGATGCAATATGGAGCTTTGTGGTAAGAGTAGTAAACTAAAACAACATAAAACTCACCCCTGAATTGTTGGGAGTTCAGGGGGTGAGACTTTTGCTCAGAATTGTAATGGAAGATGATTCAATAGAAGTAGACGATATGATGGAACAAAAACTTATTGAAATTGCAAATCACATAAATGCAATTATTGCTCTTGTCTGCGAATATCCGCAATGTGACGAATGTGTTGTTCAGTTGAACGAATGCAGAAAAAAGATTAGAATATTTTAGATAAAACAAATTAATAACTCCCAAAGAGAGGCTGATATGGGTATAAATGATACCTGTATCAGTCTTTTTTTATGGTATTTAAGGAAAGTTTTTGCTTTTTGAGGAATTTAGGAGAATAATTAAGTTTGGGAGCCGTTATGATAGTATTGTATCAATCTAATTTTAAGGAGTTATTAATTATGGAGAACAAAAAAGTTGCTGTTTATTCAAGAAAGTCAAAGTTTACAGGCAAAGGAGAAAGTATTGAAAATCAGATTGAATTATGCAAGGCATATATAAAGCAGAAAAATCCAAGTATTACAGATGAAGATATTGTTGTGTATGAGGACGAGGGCTATTCGGGAAAGAACACTAACAGACCACAATTCCAGCAGATGATGAAAGATGCAAAAGGAAAGAAGCTGAAAGGAATAGTTTGTTACAGATTAGACCGTATAAGCAGAAGCGTAAGTGACTTTACCCAGTTAATTACAGAACTTGACGAATACGGAATGAGCTTTGACTCTATCAATGAACAGTTTGATACATCAACATCAATGGGAAAAGCCATGATGTATATTTGCTCTATCTTTGCACAGTTGGAAAGAGAAACAATTGCTGAAAGAATAAGGGATAATATGCATGAGCTTGCCAAAACGGGCAGATGGCTTGGCGGTAATACTCCGACAGGGTATGAAAGCGAAAAGATTGTAGAGCGAATAAATATAAATGGTAAAAATATGGAGGCATTTAAACTTAAAACTATCCCCGAAGAAGCGGAAATAATAAAATTGATTTTTAGTAAATTTATTGAGTTTAACAGCCTTACAAAGACGGAGACGTTTTTCTTGCAGAACCATATAAAAACTAAGAACGGAAAAGACTTTACAAGGTTTACCATAAGAACGATACTTCAAAATCCCGTATATATGGTTGCTGATGAAGATGCATGGAAATACTTTGAGGACTTGGAAGTTGAGATATATGCAGAAAAAGAAAAGTTTGATGGTGTACATGGCTTAATCGGTTACAATAAAACCCTGCACCGAACAGGTAAGGCTAATATAGTAAAAAGCATTGACGAATGGATAATTGCAGTCGGTAAGCATAAGGGGATTATATCGGGGGCTGATTGGGTAAAAGCACAAAGACTTTTGGAGCAGAATGTATCAAAGGCTTACAGAAAGCCAAGAAGTCATACGGCTTTATTGTCGGGGTTATTGGTATGCGGTCATTGTGGTGGCTTTATGCGACCGAAGGTATATAACAAAGACTTTGAGGACGGAGAAAAAAGGTTTGGCTATTTGTGCGAAACTAAGGAAAAGAGCAGAAGACATAATTGTGATATGAAAAATCCCAACGGAAATACTTTAGACAGAGCTGTTTGCGAAGAGATAAAGAAGTTGTCCGAACATGATAGTGAATTTATTATGCAGTTAGAGAATGCTAAAAAGAAGATTACTTCAAGCAGTGATGAGGTAGATATGCAGATTGAGTCTTTAGAAAAGAGTATTGCCGAAAAGCAGAAGCAAATTAGTAAACTTCTTGAAGCAATGGCAAAGGCTACAGGAGAATTTTCCAATGATTATATAAATCAGTATATGGAAGAGTTAGGCGGAGAAATTAAAAAAGCGGAACAAAGATTAAAAGACTTGAAGAGCGTGACAAGAGAGCATGAACTGTCCGATAGTGAGTTTGATATATTGAGAGATATTTTAAAATCCTTTGCAAACACATTTGAGGCTATGAACATTGAACAAAAGCGAGCTGCTATAAGAACGTTTGTTAAGAAGATTGTTTGGGATGGGGAAAATGTGCACATGTATATGTATGGAAGTGACGAAAATTACCAGTTTGAGGTGGATTTTGACGGCGAAGAAAAAGGAGCCGTTACGAGGGCGTCTCAAATGAGATACTTATGCATTTAAGGCACGAGAAAAAGTTTAATTCCCAGGTGTCTTTATCTGAACCCATAGGCTATGACAGTGAAGGGAATGAAGTCAGCCTTATGGATATCTTAGTGGGTGACGGGGAAGATGTCTGTGAAAGAGTTGATAAAAAGAACAATGTTAAAAAACTCATAGAAAGGCTTAAAAATATAAAAGATTCAAGGGAGAGGGAAATAATACATCTTCGCTACGGCTTATGGGGCAAAAAGCCCCTGACACAAAAAGAGGTGGCAAATAAACTTAATATAAGCCGTTCTTATGTGTCAAGAATTGAAAAAAGAGCCATAGAACATCTGCGTGAAGGTTAAAAAAATTTCGAGAAAAAATTAAAAAAAGTATTGACAAATAAAAAGGATGGTGCTATCATTCAATCAATGAAACCGTTGATGAGGAGTAAGTAGGTTATAATCCTTCAATCAAAGAGAGCTGCAGGCGGTGTGATTGCAGTATTGAAGCTATAATTGAATGGACCGCTGAGGGCGATCAGAAAGCGAAAGCGAGTATGTGAGACGGAGTATGGCACTTCGTTAAAAAAAGTCTGCGTATGCATGTACGTGAAGGTATGTAAAGCATATCGTTAAGTGGGCGTTATACGCCAAGCAGGGTGGCACCGCAGGATATGTATCCTGTCCCGGCAATATTTTTATTGCGGGACAGGATTTTTTGTTTGTCTCGCAAAATAAAAAATTGAAAGGAGACATAACAATGTCAAACGAAAAAATCCCCTACAAAATTTATCTTGAAGAAAGCGAGATGCCCAAAGAATGGTATAATGTCCGTGCAGATATGAAGAAAAAGCCTGCACCCCTTTTAAACCCGGGAACGCTTGAAAAAATGACAAAGGAAGAATTGTCCGCAGTATTTTGTGAAGAACTGGTAGATCAGGAATTGGACGATACAACAGCTTATATTCCCATTCCTGAAGAAATCCGTAACTTTTACAAAATGTATCGTCCCTCACCATTGGTAAGGGCATATTGCTTAGAAGAAAAACTACAGACACCTGCAAAGATTTACTACAAATTTGAAGGTAATAACACATCAGGCAGTCATAAATTGAATTCTGCAATCGCTCAGGCTTATTACGCAAAGAAGCAGGGCTTGAAGGGCGTAACAACAGAAACAGGTGCAGGTCAGTGGGGTACAGCACTTTCCATGGCTTGTGCATATTTAGGGCTTGACTGTAAGGTTTATATGGTTAAATGTTCCTACGAACAGAAGCCCTTCAGACGTGAAGTTATGCGTACCTACGGTGCAAGCGTAACACCTTCTCCTTCTATGGAAACAAATGTTGGCAGAAAAATTCTTGAAGAATTCCCCGGTACAACAGGTAGCTTGGGATGTGCAATAAGCGAAGCCGTAGAAGCTGCAACAACACGTGAAGGCTATCGTTACGTATTGGGAAGCGTTTTAAACCAGGTATTACTTCACCAGTCTGTAATCGGTCTTGAAACAAAGGCGGCACTTGATAAATACAATATAACTCCCGATATTATTATCGGTTGCGCCGGCGGCGGAAGTAACTTGGGCGGTTTGATTTCTCCCTTTATGGGCGAAAAGCTCAGAGGCGAAAAGGATTACAGATTTATTGCAGTTGAACCTGCAAGCTGTCCCAGCTTTACACGCGGCACTTACGCATATGACTTCTGCGATACAGGTATGGTTTGCCCATTGGCTAAGATGTACACGTTGGGAAGCAGTTTCATCCCCTCTGCAAACCATGCCGGCGGACTTAGATACCACGGTATGAGTTCAATACTGTCAGAACTTTATGACCAGGGTCTTATGGAAGCTGTAAGCGTGGAACAGACAGAAGTTTTCAAGGCGGCTGAGTATTTTGCACGTGTTGAAGGTATCCTTCCTGCACCTGAAAGCAGCCATGCAATAAAAGTAGCAATAGATGAAGCCCTTAAGTGCAAGGAAACAGGCGAAGAAAAGACTATTGTTTTCGGTCTTACAGGCACAGGCTATTTTGATATGGTGGCTTACGAAAAATTTAACGACGGCAAGATGTCAGACGTTATTCCTACAGATGAAGATATTGCAAAAAGTGTTGCAAAACTTCCCAAGGTTGACAAGTAATAAATAAAAGGTTATACTAAAAAGGCAGACTCTTATGAGTCTGCCTGAGCGTGTCTTTTAGACACGCGACCTCAAAGGCGGGCAACGCCCTTCGGCACTTTGAGGTATGTAATTTTAGGGAACAAAGTGGCAATTTCTCGTGAAAGGGGCCTACGCCCCCTAAAATTACCACTTTCGGAGCCGAAAATGCGATTTCAGGCTCCTATTTTATTCGGGAAACCTTCTTTCCCGAACCCTTCGCGATTGAATAAAAATAAGTTTATCGACAGTCTGAGGCAGACTCTTATGAGTCTGCCTTTTATGGAGGCGATGTTATGGAAGGACTTTTAGTTATTGTTGAAAAAATCGGTTATATCGGTATAATGATACTGATTGGTTTTATATGTGAAAAAACGGGCTTTGTAAAAAATATTTCTAACAGCGTGTCCGCTATTATTAAAAATATTACTTTGCCGTGTCTGCTTCTGACATCTCTTACGAATAACGTGCTTGACGCATCAAAGGCAAAAAACGGTGCGCTGATTGTTGTAATCGCAATATGCGTTATTACTGTGCTGATGGCAATAGGCAATTTTACGGGAAAAGCCTTAAAGCTCAGCGACAAAAGGCGTGGCATACAGATTGCAATGGGAAGTTTCGGCAACGTAGCCTTTTTGGGATACCCTTTAATTCAGGCACTTTTAGGTGACGAAGGGCTTTTGTATGCGGTTTTTTATAACCTTGCAAATGACGGGCTTCTCTGGAGCTTTGGGTTAAGCTCCATAAGCGGTGAAAAGGGAATTAAGAAACTTAAAAATATGCTTAATATATGTACAATGTCCTTTGCAGTGGGGCTTGTTATGCTACTTTTGGGGATTAAATTGCCGGGTGTTTTGAATTCTTCCCTTACTTCTGTAGGAAGTGCCACAACACCTTTGTCAATGCTTTTTATCGGTGCTACAATGGCAAGAGCCGATGTGAAAAGTGCTTTAAAACGCCCTGCCGTATATCTTCTTACATTTACAAAGATGGTTTTTATGCCCCTTGTGCTTATTTTACTTCTTAGCCTATTGCCTACAGGTTTTATGAATATAACGGCAATGCTTGCACTTATCTTGCAGGTTGCAATGCCTTCCCAGACTATGGTTGCCATACTTGCAAAGGAATATGATATGGATGAAAAGTATGCGGTTGAGGTTATTTTCATAACAACACTTTTCGCCATTGTGAGCTTGCCATGTATATATCAGATTGCTAACTTATTTTTACGATAACTAAGTTTTATGGAGGATAAAATATGAAATTACTGCTTATTAACGGACCAAATATGAATATGCTGGGAATTCGCCAGCCCGAAATTTACGGTCACGACACTTTGGAAACTATTGAAAATTTGACAGTTAGCAAGGCGAAAGAGTTAGGCTGTGAAATGGACTGTTTCCAGTCAAACCACGAAGGTGCAATTATTGACACTATTCATGGGGCATACGGAAAGTATGACGGTATTGTTATAAACCCTGCGGCATATACTCATTACAGCTATGCAATTGCCGATGCAATCAGTGCGGTTGGCATACCTACTGTTGAAATCCATATGTCAGATATACACAACAGGGAAAGTTTCCGTGCAAATTCAGTAACTCTTCCGTATTGCATAAGCCAGGTTGCAGGCTACGGAAAAGAAAGCTACGCAATGGGCGTTGAAAAATTAGTGGAACATATAAATAACTTAAAATAGGCTGAGACCATTTGGGACAGTCCCCCTTATTGCAAATTGGGAGACAATTTGCCAAAGAAATCTTGCGAGGTTTTGTTATGCAGTCCCGAAATGGTCTTTTTGTTACATTGTGCATATAATACAAAGAGGTGTATTCATATGCGGATGAGCATAAATCCTACATATGAGAGAGAGGGACGGTTAAGTTTTCTTGGCGTTTTGTTAATCATTTTTATAGCCATAGCAGGGATAATTATTTTAATTAACGTAAAAGTACGCCCATTTATTATTTCCGTTGCAAAAGGGTATGCAAAAAATGAGGTAAATAACTCCTTAAACCATATTATTGACGAAGCACTGCGTACCGAGGAATATAACTTTATTAATATTAAAGAGGACTCGGAGGGAAAAATTGCGGCGGCAACTATGAATTCTACCGATATCAACCTGTTTATGACAAAAATTTCTATAGGGCTGAAAAATAAAATTGCAGATATGGAGCCAATAGAGGCAAAAATACCTATAGGCAACTTTTTTCCATCACCTTTTTTGACGGGAATAGGTCCGAGAATAAAGGTTAAATTTCTGATTTTGTCAAATACAAATATTAAAGTTACAGAAAACTTTTTAGCAAGGGGGATAAATCAGACTTTATATACAATTTCATTTCACATTGAAACTGTTGTGGGGATATATATACCAACCATGCATTCCGCTGTAACGGTGGAAAATGAAATCCCCATTTCCAGAACGCTTATTGTGGGGACTGTTCCCGACACATATACAAACGTGGAAGGGCTTGAAGGGACCATGCAGGATGCAATAATGAACCTGGATTAATACTAAAATGTGAAAAATATAGTAGGAGTTGTCAAATGTCTCTTGACAGAGGGACTGAAAAATATTAAAATGGATATAATTAATACATTAACTGTTAGGAGAGCGAAACTATGGTTGAAAAGCATGTAGTAGTTCAAAATCAGGTAGGGCTCCATGCGCGTCCCTGTACATTCTTTATCCAGAAGGCAAACGAATTTAAGAGCAGTATCTGGGTTGAAAAGGATAATAGGAAGGTAAACGCAAAGAGCTTACTGGGTGTTCTTTCTTTGGGAATTACAAGAGGTATGGAAATTGTGATAAGTGCTGACGGAGACGATGCACAAACGGCGGTTGATTCTTTGGAAGAGTTAATCGAATCTAATTTTGAAGAGTAAAAAAATAGAGGCAGTTTTGTTATTTCAAAACTGCCTTTTTAAACATAAGGAGATTAAAAAATGAACAGAGTAAAACTTAATTTTGACCGTGAGTGGGACTTTTATCCCGGTGATATTGATGTACAGTACGCAATTAAGGCAGGTTGCACAGGCGGTGTTACTGTTTGCGATAAGCGTCAGGACGGTGAATGGCTTGCAATTGCATATAACGACAAGGAAGTGGAAATAAAGCTGGATAAAAGCCTGCTTCGTAAAGTTAACCTTCCACATGACTGGGTTGTTGAAGGCAATTTTTCAAAAAATGAATGGGATGCACAGGGCTATCTTCCACAGGGCATAGGTTGCTACAGAAAAGAGTTTGACATTCCCGAAGAATATAAGGGGAAAGTAGTAACTGTTGAGTTTGACGGTGTTTCACGTAATGCTACCGTATGGGTGAACGGTCACATTATCGGTAACCATTTTTCAGGTTATACATCTTTCTCATATGATATTTCCGATTATCTTAAGTACGGTGACGAAGGTACAAACTGCATTTTCGTAAAGGTTCGGGCAGATAAATATGAAGGCTGGTGGTATGAAGGTGCAGGTATTTACCGTCACACTTATCTAACCGTTACCGACAAGCTCCATGTTAAAAAGTGGGGAACTTACGTTACAACGCCTTTTGTTTCGGAAGAAAAAGCTATGGTTCAGATTGAAACAACTATAGAAAATAAATATGCAAACGGTGAAAAGGCAATACTTGAAACAACAGTTTATGACCCAAGTGGTAAGGAATGTGGCCAGATTTCCACCGAATTTGAAATTTCCATGGTTGATGAGTGTGTAGTGAAGCAGTCTGTAAATGTTAGTAACCCCATGCTTTGGGATATTGATGAACCTAACCTTTATACTGCCGAAACAATAATCCTTCAGGACGGAAACGTAATCGATACATATACAACAACCTTTGGTATCAGGACACTTGATTTTACAAAGGAAGGCTTCTTCTTAAACGGAAAGCATGTTGACATTAAGGGTACTTGTAACCATCAGGACTTTGCAGGTGTTGGTGTTGCACTTCCCGATTCCATCAATGAATTTAAAATTAGAAAGCTTAAGGAAATGGGTTCAAACGCATACCGTTGTTCCCACCATGCTCCCACACCTGAACTGCTTGATGCCTGTGACAAATTAGGTATGCTTGTAATGGACGAAAACCGTAAATTGGATTGTACGGACAGAGGTATTGAAGATTTGAAGAGCCTTTTGTACCGTGACAGAAACCACCCCTCTGTATTTATGTGGTGCCTTGACAATGAAGAAGTAATTTTAGGCACAATTATAGGAAAGCGAATAGAACAGCGTCTTCGCGAAATTACACATAAGATTGACCCCACCCGTCCTACAACGGTGGCAATGAACCACGGTTATAATGAAAATAACTATTGGGAATGTATGGACGTTGTGGGCTATAACTACGGTCAGAGAAATGACCAGTATATAAAGGATTTGGAAAACTATCCTGACAGAATGACAATTTGTACAGAGTCCACATCAAGTACCACAACAAGAGGCATTTATGAAGCGGATGTTATCAAGGGCTACTGTACAAGCTATGAAACAAATCTTGCATCATGGTGCTGTACACATGAACGTAGCTGGATTGATTATAAGAATAATCCCCGTCTTACAGGCATTTTTGTATGGACAGGTTTTGATTACCGTGGTGAACCTACACCTTATGCATGGCCTTGTATCAACTCGCACTTTGGTATTATGGACACTTGCGGTATTCCCAAGGATGCGTACTTCTACTACAAATCTGTGTGGTGCGATGAACCAATGGTTCACTTCCTGCCCCATTGGGATTTAAAGGAAGAAGGAGAAGATGTAACTGTAAGGGTGTTCTCTAACTGTGACAGTATTGAGATTATCTTAAACGGTAAATCATTAGGCGAAAAAGAAATGGTTAAGTATGCCCATGTAGACTTTAATGTGAAATATGAAAAGGGCGAAATTAAGGCAATCGGCAAGAAGGACGGAAAAGCAGTTTGCGAAATGGTAAGAAGAACCTCCAAGCCTGCTTACAGAATTGTTCTTGAACCTGACAGAACTGTTATGGCTTCTGACGGATGCGATGCAATCGTAATTTACGCTAAGATTTATGATGAAAAGGGCGATGTTGTACCTTTTGCCGACAATGAAGTAAGATTTAAGGTGGAGGGTAATGCAAATATTATCGGTGTTGGCAACGGCGACCCCTCGAGCTTAGAACCTGATAAAATGGCTTCTCTTAAGGATTTCCGCGGCAGACCTATTACACTTGATGCATATAACCCTGATAAGGAAAGCAAGAGAAGAGCATTTAACGGTGCTTGTATGGCGATTGTACAGTCTGACGGCGGTGTAGGCGAGGTTAAACTTGTTGCTAAATCTAACGGTTTGGTAAGTGATACTATTACAATTACTGCTGAATAACAGATTTAAAAACACGGCTATGCCGTGTTTTTTGATTGATTAAATACTGTGTATGTGATAAAATAAACAAAGCGGAGGTGAAATTATGTTTGAAGAAAAAATAAAAAAATTGCCCGATTCACCGGGTGTTTATATAATGAAAAACAAAGACGGAAAAATTATATATGTGGGCAAAGCAAAGGTTCTGAAAAACAGAGTTAAGCAGTATTTTCAATCTTCTTCAAACCATTCACCTAAGGTCAAAGCTATGGTAAGCAACATAAGTGACTTTGAATATATCCTTTGTGACAGCGAAATGGAAGCATTGGTCCTTGAATGTAACCTTATTAAGGAGCATACACCTAAGTACAATATTTTACTGAAGGACGGAAAGCACTATCCTTATATTAAACTTACAATGAATGAGGAATATCCGAAAATGCTTTTTGTGCGAAAAATTGAAAACGACGGGGCGAAATATTTCGGACCTTACCCTACGGGCTTTTCCATTAAGGAAACCTTCGATATTGTAAAGGAAGTATTTAAAATTGCCCGTTGTAAAAAGAGTTTTCCCCGTGATATAGGGAAGGAAAGACCGTGCTTGTACTATTCCATGGGCAAGTGCGTTGCACCTTGCAGTGGCAAAATCACAAAGGAAGAATACAAAAATCTTTTTAATCAGATTGAAAAGTTCCTTTCAGGCAGTGACAAGGAATTAATTGAAAATTTAACAAGGGAAATGAGGCAGGCGGCATCCGAATTTGAGTTTGAAAAGGCGGCATTATGCCGTGACAAAATCGAAGCACTAAATAACCTTTCGGAAAAACAGAAGGTGTTAAGTGCCAAGGGTGAGGATATTGATGTTTTTGCCGTGGCAGTTGAGGATATATTGGCATCTGTTGAAATGTTTACAATACGCTCGGGGAAAATGATTGGCTCTGATTCTTTTAACATAAAGGGCGAAACCTTAGACGAAGAAGCTGTTTTGTCAGATTTTATTGACCAGTATTACACAGGCGAGGTTTATGTGCCGAAAACGGTTTATATTTCCCATGAAATAGGTTGGGAAGACACCCTTTCTGAGTTTTTAAGCAAAAAAAGGGGAAATAAGGTAAATGTTACAACACCTAAAATAGGGGAGCGAAAAAAGCTTTGTGATATGGCAATGAAAAATGCAAAGCATAATATAGAAAAAATGAAGACTAAGGAAATCCAGGAAAAGATGAAGGCAAATTCCCTTATTGAATTGGCACAGTCCCTTCGTCTTGAAGTTATACCCGATAGAATTGAAAGCTATGACATTTCGCACACCGGCGGTGAAGAAAATGTGGCGGCTATGGCAGTTTTTAAAAACGGGAAGCCAAGCAAGAAGGACTACAGAATATTTAAAATAAATTCTGTTTCAGGTGCAAATGATATTGCCTGCCTCAGAGAAACGCTAATAAGGCGTTTTACTCACGAGGAAAGACGTGGGGACGGAAAGTTTTTAGAACAGCCTGACCTTATCCTTATGGACGGAGGCGTGGCACAGCTTAATTGTGCTAAAGAGGTTTTAGGTGAATTAGGGCTTGATATACCTGTTTTCGGCATGGTTAAGGACGACAAACACAGAACAAGAGGCGTTGTCAGTGAAGAAGGGGAGGTTTATTTAAAGCCTACGGGCAGTGCCATCAGACTTGTGACATATATACAGGATGAAGTTCATAAAACAGCTATCGAATACCACAGAAAAAGAAAAGAAAAAAAAATGCTTGGAAGCGAGCTTTGCAATATAAAAGGCATAGGAGAGCAAAAACGAAAGGCACTTATGCTTTATTTTCGAAGCTTTGATAAAATAAAAAAGGCAACTGTGGAAGATTTATGCAAAGTTCAAGGCATAAGTGAAAAAAATGCCACAGATATATACAACTATTTCAGAAAGGAGTAAGGCATATGATTCTGACATATGAAGATGTGAGAAAGAACGAAAGAATAAACACCTATATAAAAAAGGCAGATGAATCGCTTCGTGCCATAGGATATACGGAGCATAGCTTTGCCCACGTTACAAAGGTGGCTGAAAATGCAGGGATGATTTTGTCAAAATTGGGATATTCCTCTCGTGAGGTGGAATTGGCAAAAATTGCAGGGTATTTACACGATATCGGAAATGTGGTAAACCGTGTTGAACACGCCCAAAGCGGTGCTGTTATGGCGTTTAGAATTTTGGAAACCATGGGTGCCGACCCTGAAAGTGTGGCAACAATTGTTACAGCAATCGGAAACCATGACGAATCAACTGCTTTTCCCGTAAACCCTGTTGCGGCGGCACTTATTTTGGCGGATAAGTCTGACGTTATTTATACAAGGGTGAGAAATAACGACCAAACAACCTTCGATATTCACGACAGGGTTAATTTTGCTGTGAAAAAATCCCTTCTTACAGTGGATGCAGAAAAGGGTGAAATGCAGTTAAGACTCAGAATTGATACGAATATGTGCTCGGTTGTAGACTACTTTGAAATATTCCTTGAAAGAATGATTTTATGCAGAAAAGCGGCTGACAAGCTTGGTGTTAAATTTGTGCTCAGAATAAACGGACAAAAACTTTTGTAAAATACTTGATTATTTGTAAAAAGTGTCGTATAATATAATTGGAATCTGTAGTATTTGTTATGTTGGAGGAATATTATGAGTACGTTAACAGATCGTGAAGTGGAATTGCTTCGCAACGAACTTAAGGTTAAATATATTAAGAATAAGCGTGTATATTGGGCAACAAAAAGGGCTTTTGATATAGTTGCAAGTGTGAGTGCTCTTATAGTTCTTTTTATCCCCCTTGCAATTATTGCACTTCTTATCTTTATTGATGACCCCCACGGAAGCCCTATTTTTACCCAGGACAGGGTTGGGAGAAACGGAAAGGTATTTAAATTTTACAAGTTCCGTTCCATGGTTGTAAATGCTGAAGACCTTCTGGAGGTTTTGCAGGAACAAAACGAAAAGACAGGTCCTGTGTTTAAAATGCATGACGACCCCAGAATTACAAGAATAGGTAAATTCATCAGAAAGACAAGCATTGACGAGTTGCCTCAGCTGTTGAACATTGTTAAAGGCGATATGAGCATTGTAGGTCCGAGACCTGCACTTCCAAAAGAAGTTGCACAGTATGATGAATATGCAAAGCTCAGACTGCTTGTAACTCCCGGTCTTACATGTTATTGGCAGGTTCAGAATAACCGTGATTCCGTTACTTTTGATGAATGGATGGACATGGATATACAGTACATAAAGGACAGAACATTTTTTAAGGATTTAAAACTTATATTTATGACTGTAAAGGTTGCAGTCACAGGTCAGGGTTCTTAATGATAAAGCACACCTTTGGGTGTGCTTTAATAATGGAGGTATTTATGAAAAAAAGAATAATTTCTGTTGCTCTTATTTTAATTATAGCAGTGATGGCTATAGAAGTCGTGTCAAATTTTAGAACGCTGGATTATGAAAAGGCATATGAAAAAACAGAAAAAATGGACTCGTTTGAGGCTGTAATGTCAACAATTGTCACAATAACAGAAGGCTCCGATACTAAGCAGTCCGTCATTGACCAGACAATAAAGGTGAAAAACCGAAATAAGAAAAACATGATATACTCGGTTTACGCAAAGAGTACCTCCACTGACAGTACAACAAGTGAAGTCGTTGAAGATGTAAGTGAGTACATCTATTATAAAGATAACTATTATATTGCAATGCCCGGGGTTAAATATAAAAGCTACTGCGGATATGATGCGGCAAAGTCAAATATCAATAACCTTGTAAACGCAGTAACGTTCCCTTATGAAAAAATGTACAATGTAAGAAAATATAAGGAAAAGGGCAAGATGCATTATGAATATGATGTGGAGTATTCCGATGTTTCAAATCATGTGTTATCTGCTCTTCAATCGGCGGTAAGCGGTTTTGAGGGTGTTAACTTTAAGGTTTCTGAAGTGATTGCCGAAGCGGCGGTTGACAAAAAGTACGTTACAGAAAGAAGTCTGTGGGTAGTGTATGAAAGCGATGAAGGGATAGAAATATCGCTAGAAATCACAGTGCAGATTAAAAATACAAAGGTGAAGCTTGATGCACCTGATGAAAGTAAATATGCAGCATTGTAGAGTTAAAACAGCAAAAATAGGAGTAAGGGAAAATTTCCTTGCTCCTATTTTTTTGCTGTTACATAACTCTATATACGCCGATTACTTTGCCGATAATTGCAACTGTGTCTGTAATGATAGGCTCCAATGCGTCATTTTCAGGCTGAAGTCTGAAATGACCATTTTCTTTGTAAAATGTTTTAACCGTAGCACTATCTTCAATAAGTGCCGCAACAATCTCACCGTTATTTGCAACATTCTGGCTTTTGATAATTACATAATCCCCATCTAAAATACCGGCATTAATCATACTTTCACCACGGATTTTTAACATGAACACATCGCCGCCACGGGCAAAGTCAGTGGGGAGAGGAAACATACGTTCAATATTTTCTTCTGCTAAAATAGGTGCACCTGCACTTATCTGTCCAATGACAGGTACGGAAAAAACATTGTCGTCCGCCTCTGTTATATTGCCCACATTAGCCTTGGATGCAAGGCGTACACTTCTTGAGTTAGATGGGTCCTTTATTAATTTACCAGATTTTTCAAGACGTGATAAATACCCGTGAACTGTAGAAGGGGAATTAAGTCCTACCCCTGAACATATTTCACGGATTGTGGGCGGATACCCTTTTTCTTTTGTATGTTCTTCAATAAAAGATAATATCTGCTGTTGTTTACTTAAATTTACCATAAAAATCTCCATTCCGCCGCCATACGTCGGCACAAATATCAATTAAACCTCTCTTATCCGTATGGCCAGGAAAGACAAGAGATTTTTGAGCCCATGTGCGTTTCTGAGGCAAAGCCTCGGAAAATTTCGCACGGGCAATCAAATTCGCCGGA
Source organism: Clostridia bacterium (assembly GCA_051866635.1). GTDB lineage: Bacteria > Bacillota > Clostridia > UMGS1883 > UMGS1883 > RGIG1927. Next base: position 21,436 of record JBJDXJ010000015.1, read on the forward strand.
GGCTTTAACGGGAAAGAAACTTTCACGTTAACACCTTCCTCAGGTAAAATTCATCTTTTCACTATGATTATAACACATAAAAAAAGAAAAAGCAAACATTTGTTCGAAAATTTTCCAAAAAAAATATTGACATCGAACAAATGTTCTGTTATATTAAAGGTGAACAGACGAACAAGTGTTCGATGAAAGGTGGAGTAAATATGACAAATACAACATATGTTGGTAAAATATCCCCTATACTTAAGGACAACTGGACAGACAATGTCCCTTCATATTATTCTTATTATGACTATCATCAGAGAAGAAAAGCGGCAAAGAAAAAGCTTAAAAGGGAAAGAGCAATTTTCTTTTTTGTGGCTGTCGCATTGGCATTTATGTGTTTTGCAACCTTTTCCGTTTCAGGCATCAGCAGGGAAACTTTTACAAGTAACCTTTGTCATGCAGTAGAAAGCGGAGATACACTTTGGAGCATTGCGGAAGAATACAAGGGTGAAAATGTTTCAACAGGCGATTTCGTTCGTCAATTAAAAAAAATTAATGAAATGAAAACTTCGGAAATTTATGTCGGACAGCTTTTAATCATTCCGGAATAAAAAACTGCATTCTGGCAATCCTTTAAGTAAAGACGAAAAATTTTATTTTTCGAATAAGGCGTATATGCCGTAATACAAAGAGGGGTTGTTATGAAAAGGAAAAGAATATTGCCTGTTATGATGGCAGTAGTGCTTGCACTGTCCGGTTGCGGCTTAGCAAGAGATAATACAAACACACAGGAAATTATAAGGTTTTTGAATTTTAAACCTGAAATTGCAACTGTTTATGAAAAAATAGCGAAAGATTATGAAAATGAAACAGGTGTAAAGGTGGTTGTGGAAACTGCCGCGGCAAATACTTATGAAAGTACTTTGACTGCAAAAATGGCAACAAATGAGGCACCTACCATTTTTCAGATAAACGGACCCAAGGGTTATGCCAACTGGAAGGATTATTGTGCCGATTTAAGTAGCAGTAAAATTGTCAATATCCTTGCGGATAAGGACATGGCATTTTCCACAGATGAGGGAATTTACGGAATCCCCTATGTTGTGGAAGGATACGGAATTATATATAACGAAAAAATAATGAACAAGTATTTTGCTTTGCCCGACCGTGATACAAGCATTAATTCCGTTGAGGAAATAAACAGCTTTGACCATTTAAAGACTGTGGTAGAAGATATGACAAAGCGAAAGGCTGAATTGGGCATAGAAGGTGTTTTTGCTTCAACATCATTAAAGCCCGGCGAAAATTGGCGTTGGCAGACACACCTTTTAAATATTCCCGTTCATTATGAATTTGATGAAAATGATATAGATTTGGAAACAGACCAGGTAGCAAATTTTAATTTTCAGTATTCTGATAATTATAAGAAAATTTTTGATTTGTATATAAACAATTCAGTAACTGATAAAAAGAAGCTTGGGGCAAAACTTGTAGGTGACTCCATGGCTGAATTTGCAATGGGCAAATGTGCCATGGTCCAAAACGGAAACTGGGGTTACAGTCAGATTAAAGATGTAAGCGGTAATACAATAGAAGAAAAAGATGTTAAAATGATGCCCATTTTTATGGGGATAGGTGATGAGAGTCAAGGCTTGTGTATAGGTACGGAAAACTACTTGTGCATAAATGAAAGAGCAAACGAGTCTAAAAGAAAAGCTGCAGAAGACTTTCTCTACTGGTTATTTTCTTCGGAAACAGGAAAGAAGTATGTAACAGAGGAATTGGGCTTTATAACGCCTTTTAACACCTTTGCCGAAGATGAGGTGCCAAACGACCCTCTTGCAAAGGAAGTTGTAAGATGGATGAATAAGGAAGGTGTTCATACTGTTCCTTGGGATTTTACCATTTTCCCGTCACAGGTATTTAAGGACGACTTCGGAAGCTTATTGTTACAATATGCCCAGGGAACTAAAGACTGGGAAGAAGTAAAAACAGAAGCCGTAAAGAGCTGGAAGAGCGAAAGCGGAAAGTAAGGAGTGGTATTTTGAAAAGGTATGCTCCTATGTTTCTATTGCCCTTAGGAAGTGCTTTTGCAGTGTTCTTTGTAATACCGTTTCTTATGGGGATTTATTTATCCTTTACCAAATTTACAACTGTTGACAATGCAACTTTTGTGGGAATCAGTAACTATGTAACCGCATTGACCACGGATACAGGCTTTATAAATGCACTGTGGTTTACTGTTAAATTTACCGTGGTTTCTGTTATAACGGTAAATGTATTTGCCTTTTTGTTGGCACTTCTTTTGACAAGACCCTTAAAGGGCGTAAACGCTTTCAGAACGGTGTTTTTTATGCCTAATCTTATTGGTGGTATTGTGCTGGGTTATATATGGAACGTAATTATAAACGGTGTGCTTTCATATTTCGGTGTGGATATAACCTATAGTGCTGATTACGGCTTTTGGGGACTCGTTATCCTTATGAACTGGCAGATGATTGGTTATATGATGATTATTTATATAGCCGGTATTCAAAGTGTAAACCGCACCCTTATGGAGGCGGCAAATGTTGACGGGGCAACAAGTATGCAAACCTTGTTTCATGTTATGATACCGTCGCTTATGCCATCGGTTACAATATGCACCTTCCTGACCCTTACAAATTCCTTTAAGCTCTTTGACCAGAACCTTGCACTTACAAACGGTGCACCGGGCAAGGAAACCGCAATGCTTGCTCTTGATATATATGACACCTTTTACGGACGTGTAGGCTGGCAAGGCGTAGGACAGGCAAAGGCTGTAATGTTCTTTATCATCGTAGCGTTAATTGCATTAGTTCAATTATCCTTGACAAGGTCCAAGGAGGTTGAGGCTTAATGGTTAAAGGAAAAAGATTTACCTGGGTTTATTATGTTATTTTGGCTTTGTTGTCGCTGTTCTTTTTACTGCCCATAATCATTATTTTAATTAATTCCTTTAAATCAAGGTTTCTGATTATGTCAGAGCCTTTTAGTTTCCCTGTAGGTGATGCTTTTGTAGGTTTGTCAAACTATTTTTCAGGCATAAAGGCATCGGGATTTTTCAAGGCTTTCGGAATAAGCTTGTTTGTAACGGTGTTTTCCGTTGGGGTAATCATTCTTTTTTCATCTATGAGTGCATGGTTCATAACAAGGTATAAAACAAAATTCACAAAATTGTTGTATTATGCATTTGTATTTTCAATGATTGTGCCTTTCCAGATGGTTATGTATACTTTAACCTATGTTGCGGTAAAGCTGAACTTTGCAAACCCTGTAGGCATAATATTTATATATCTTGGATTTGGTGCAGGGCTTAGCGTGTTTATGTTTTCCGGGTTTGTGAAAACAATTCCCCGGGAAATAGAGGAAGCCTCCACTATTGACGGGTGCAGTGTTCCCCAGACCTTTTTTAAGGTGATTTTTCCCATACTGAAGCCTACAACTGTAACAGTGGGAATATTAAACGCCATGTGGATATGGAATGACTATCTGTTGCCTTACCTTATTTTAGGCACAAAATATAAGCCTATACCTGTTGCGGTTCAGCTTACAATGCAAGGTGCCTATGGCAGTGTTGACTGGGGCGGCTTTATGGCAATGCTGACACTTTCTGTAATTCCCATAATTCTCTTGTATATGTTTGCCCAGCGGTATATAATAGAGGGTGTATTATCAGGTGCAGTAAAGGGGTAAGGAAAATGAGAAAAAGCGGTATATTGATGCATATATCATCCCTTCCGTCGCCTTACGGAATAGGTACCCTTGGGAAAAACGCCTATGACTTTGTGGATTTTCTTGAAAAATCAGGGCAGAAGGTATGGCAGGTTTTGCCCATAGGTCATACTTCTTACGGGGATTCGCCTTATCAGGCATTTTCCTCTTATGGTGGGAATCCCTATTTTGTGGATTTGGATATTCTTTGTGATGGAAAATTTCTGGACAAAGAGGATTTAGAAAATATTCCCCGGGAAAGTGACAGGGTAGACTACGGTGAGGTCTACAAAACCAGATACCCTCTTTTAAAAAAGGCGGCAGAAAGATTTTTGATAAACCCTACGGAGGATTATTATACTTTTTTGGCTGAAAATAATTTCTGGATTGAAGATTATGCGTCTTTTATGGCATTGAAAGAAAAAATGAACCTGAAAGGCAGGGAAGATTGGGATAAAAAGCTGAGGGTTAAAACTGATTTTGCAGTGTCCTTTTGCGATGAACATGTGAAAAACATTTACAAGGTGATACAGTATTTTTTCTTCACTCAGTGGTTTAAGCTTAAAGATTATGCGAATGGTAAAGGCATTGAAATAATGGGTGACTTGCCTATATACTGTGCCTCTGACAGCAGTGATGTATGGAGCGAAAGTAATGTTTTCCTTTTAGATGAGGATTTTAAACCCTCCCTTGTTGCAGGGGTGCCACCCGATGGATTTTCTCCTTTAGGTCAAAGATGGGGAAATCCCTTGTATGACTGGGAATATCTTCATAATACAAACTATAAGTGGTGGGTAAAAAGGCTTGGCTTTTCCCTTAAAACCTTTGACATGGTGCGTATTGACCATTTTCGTGGTTTTGACAGCTATTTTGCAATTGACGCAAAGGAAGAAACTGCCGTAAACGGGCGATGGGTAGAAGGACCGAAAATGAAGCTTTTCAATGCTTTTAAAGCCCAGCTTGGTGAAAATTTGCCGATTATTGCCGAGGATTTGGGGTATTTGACGGAAAGTGTAAAAAAACTGCTTTGCGATACGGGATTTCCCGGCATGAAAATTTTGCAATTTGCATTTGACTCTAAAGAAGGCGGAGATTATTTTCCCCATAATTACACAAAGAACAGTGTATGCTATGTGGGAACACACGATAATGATACCGCAATAGGCTGGTTTGAAAAATGTGACCGTGCCGACAGATATCTGGCAGTTAAGTATTTTAACCTTACAGAAAAAGAGGGCATTGCAAAAGGATTTATCCGTGGGGCGTTAAGCTCCGTTTGTGACTTATGTATCATTTGCATGCAGGATATACTAAACTTGGGCAGTGAAGGTAGGATGAACACGCCCTCCACGCCCTCAGGTAACTGGCAATGGCGTATGAAAGAGGATGCTTTAACAGAGGAATTAGCGGAAGAAATAAAAGAATTAACCCGTCTTTACGGGCGTTAAAAAAGGCTGTGAAATAAAAGGATTGTTAAATTCCTTATTTCACAGCCTTTAGATCATATAACTGAATTTTTTAAAAGTCGTAGTAGGCTACTTGTATAATAGAATTAATAATTATTGTGAATTTTCGCCATAAAGCGAAAATTTTCCGAAATTATTCATTTTTCATTATTAATTACTAAATATGTGCCTTTTTATAAACGAGCCTTCATAGCTTTTTATACCATATATTCTTCAATATTTTTAAATGATACCTCAACACGCTTCTTCAAAAGAAGGTTTTCTTCTTTTGAAAGCTGTGGGTCAGTTTTTAAAAGCTCGGTTACAGCTTCGGTGGATTTCTTTAATGTTTCTATATCCAAAAGAGAAGAAATCTTCAAAGGCGGAAGACCGTGTTGCCTTGTACCGAAAAAATCACCGGGACCACGGATAGTAAGGTCAGTTTGTGAAATGACAAAACCATCATTTGTTTTTGTCATTATGTCCATACGTTTCTTTATGTCATCATCCATAAACCCCGGCAGAAGTATGCAATAGCTTTTGTCCTTACCTCTGCCAACTCTGCCACGGAGCTGATGAAGCTGGGAAAGACCGAAACGTTCAGCATTTTCAATAATCATAAGTGTGGCTTGGGGTACATTGACACCTACCTCGATAACAGTTGTTGACACTAAAATATCAGTATCGCCAAAGGCAAAATCGTTCATAACTGCATCTTTTTCGCTATCCTTCATTTTTCCGTGAACAAGCCCAACTTTTAAGTCAGGAAAAATGTTTTCGGAGAGGTTATCGCGGTAGGAAACGGCACTTTTTAAGTCAAGCTCTTCATTTTCATCAACCATTGGACAGACAATGTAAACCTTGTGACCTAAATTAACTTCTTTTCTTATAAAGCTGTACATTCTCTCACGGATATTTTCTCCGATGCAGAAGGTGTCAACTTTTTCTCTGCCCGGTGGAAGCTCGTCTATGATACTTATGTCCAAATCCCCATATATAATAAGTGCCAATGTTCTTGGAATAGGGGTGGCAGTCATTACAAGAATGTGGGGATTGTCCCCCTTTGAAACAAAAGCACCACGCTGTTTTACACCGAAACGATGCTGTTCGTCGGTCACTATAAGACGTAAATTTTTGAAAACTACGCTGTCCTGAAAAAGGGCGTGGGTACCTATAGCTATCTGAACCTTTCCTTCAGAGAGCTTTTTATAGACTTCGTTTTTTTCTTTTTTTGTCATACTGCCCACTAAAAGTGCGGTTTTAAAACCTAATTTTTCAAAAATAGGTGCAATGGATTCAAAATGCTGACGGGCGAGAATACCTGTAGGTGCCATAAATGCTGCCTGAAATCCGTTTTTAACAGCAAGATATATACTGATTATAGCAACTGCGGTTTTACCGCTACCCACGTCACCTTGTACAAGGCGGTTCATGGGGGTAGGGGAGGATAAATCCTTAATAATTTCATCCACAACCCTTTTTTGTGCATTTGTTAAAGGAAAAGAAAAAAACTCTAAAACAGGGGATATATCAGTGATTTCAAAGGGCTTTACAGAAGTGCTTTTAGCAATTGATTTTTGCATGTTAAGAGCAAGGCTTAAAAGAAACAGTTCCTCAAAAGCTAAGCGGTTACGGGCACTTTCATAGGAAGCGAAGTCGGTGGGGAAATGAATGTTTCTTATTGCAAAGTCTGCACGGCATAAATTATACTTTTCAATAAGTGACTTGGGCATAAAGTCCTCGATGGAATCACCTGCATTTTCGAGACACTTTTTTATGGCAGATACCATAACCTTTTGTGTTATTGAAGATGTAAGATGATAAATGGGAACAATATTGTTTGTAACAGAGTTAATCCCAGAAGGCTCATAAATGGGGGTTATAATTTTCCTTTGATTAAATTTATATTCAATTCTGCCATAAAAATTGTAAAAAGACCCTACCTTGAAGTTGTTCATAACGTAAGGGTTGTTATAAAACACAGCCTGTATTACGCCTGTATCATCACGAAGGGGGAGAGAGTAAACTGAAAAACCTGAGCGTATGCGTTTAACAGTAGGCTTAGAGGTAGCAACTGCTGTTATGCATGTGGTTTCGCCATCTGCAAGCTGGGCGATTTTTTTTGTTACCCGCCTGTCCTCAATGGAGGAAGGAAAATAGTAGAGCATATCCCTGACTGTTTCGATGCCTAAAATGGCAAGCTTTTCTGCCCGTTTTTCACCTATGCCTTTTATTGAACTGATAGAATCGTAAAGAGCCACTGTTTATCCCTCCTCTTTAAATAGTAAATTCATTATATCATAGAAAAATGAAAAAGCCCAGAAAATTCTGAGCTTTTTTGTGTTTTAAAAATTATTCCACTGCTATGAAATAGTAGTATACCGGCTGTCCGCCGCTTCTTACGGAAACGTCACAATCGGGATGTTTTTCCTCCAAAGCTTCTGAAAGTGCCTGTGCATCTTCTTCGGAAACATCTTCGCCATAGTAAACAGTGATAAGCTCGGATGTGTCATCCACCATTGTATCCATAAGTGCGTTAAATGTTTCATTAAGGTCGCTGTTTACAATGGCAATTTTGCCTTCATACATACCTAAATAATCGCCCTCGTGAATTTCTTTATCATCGATAGAAGTATCTCTCACTGCGTGGGTGATGCTACCGCTTTTAACCATGGTGATAGCTTCGTTCATAGCTTCAACATTTGTGTCAATATCGCTTTCGGGAAGGAAGCTAATCATAGCGGTAATACCCTGAGGAATAGTCTTTGTGGGGATAACCTTAACGTTTACATCAGCTAATTCCTTAGCCTGCTCACTTGCAAGGATAATATTTTTGTTGTTGGGAAGAATTATAACATTTTTTGCATTAACTTCTTCAATTGCAGAAAGAATATCATCAGTGGAGGGGTTCATAGTCTGACCGCCACGGATAACGTAAGAAACGCCAAGCTCTGAGAATACTTCTGCAATACCTTCACCGGCAGAAACGCTGATAACTGCAAGCTCGCTCATGGGTGCCTTTTCTGCAGGCTGTGAGGACTGCTCAATAAGTGCACTGTGTTGCTGACGCATGTTTTCAATCTTAATATTGATAAGCTGACCAAGCTTTACGGCTTGTTCAAGAACAAAACCGGGATTATTTGTATGAATATGAACTTTTACAATATCATCCTCTTCAATAATCAACAGACAGTCACCGATGGGAGAAATCTTTCTTCTCATTTCGTCAGCGTTCTTTGCATCCTTATATTTTTCAATAATGAATTCTGTACAGTAACCGAATGTAATTTCGTCAGGGTCAATAGCTTCCTGTGCAGAAGAAGGTGCGGGAGCGGAAGAAGAAACAGCTTCGTTTAAAGTGAATGTTTCGCCATTTAATGCTACAGCCATACCTTCAAAAATGTAAAGAAGACCCCTGCCGCCTGCGTCAACAACGCCTGCCTGCTTCAGCTGAGGAAGCATTTCGGGCGTTTTGTCCAAAGCACTTTTGCCTTTTTTATTAACATAGGCAAACATTTTTTCAAAGGAATCCCCTTCAAATTCATTACCACCCTTTGCCATAAAACGGACAACGGTAAGAATTGTGCCTTCCGTTGGCTTCATAACTGCCCCATATGCAGTGTCTGAGCCTTTCTGAATAGCTACGGCAAAATCATGGGTTGTTACAGTTTCTTTACCAGCAAGACCTAATGAAATGCCACGGAAAATCTGCGACAAAATAACACCCGAGTTACCTCTTGCACCACGGAGAGTTGCTTTTGCAACTGCAGAGGCAAGGTCAGAAACAGAGGAAAATTCCTTTGAAGAGATTTCTCTTGCTGCCGCCATAAATGTAAGTGCCATGTTTGTACCTGTATCACCGTCGGGAACGGGGAACACGTTAAGTGAGTCAACATAGCCTTTATTCTCGTTTAAAGTGTTTGCGGCAGAAATAATCATGTTCTTTAAAAGTGCCGCATTAATAACGTTTGTCATATCCGATTATTCCCCCTTACGTTAATCTGCAACACGCATGCCTTCAACATGAACATTTACTTCTTTAACATCAAAACCTGTCATGTCAGAAACCTGATAACTTACGTTGTGCATGATGCTTTCACAGATAGCGGGAACGTTAACGCCGTACTGAACCATAATATGCATATCAATTACGATGGCGTTATCCTCTACCTGAACACTGATACCTTTGGAAAGGTTGGTAGACTTGAGAAGGCTTACAATACCGTCTTTAGCACCTCTTACAGCCATGCCTACAACGCCGTAACAGTTGTTTGCAACTGCACCGGCAATATTTGCAATAACACTATTGCTGATGATGATTTCACCGAGATTGTTTTCAATTTTAGCAGCCATAAAGCCACCTCCGTTCTTATACTGATATATATTATACACTACCCTTGGGGGAAATGTCAATATAATTGCAATCCAAATACTCAAAATAGGAATTTTTTCTGTTTGTAAAAATGATTACCTGCCTTGTTTTTGAGATGGAATAAAGTAAGTCAATAAGGGATTTTTCTCTGTAATCGTCAGATGCGGCAAAGGGGTTATCCAGTATTATGGGGAAACTTTTAGGAAAAAGAATCTCACTTAATGCCAAACGAAAGCAAAGGTAAACTTCTTCCTTAAACCCTTGTGAACATTCTGAAATATCCTGAGGAAAAGGGTCGGTCATAAATAATGACAAGTCACTTTTTACAAGAACATTTCTCCCTTCTTTAGGTGCAATCATTTCAATATATTTCTTAGCCCTTTCATTAATTTCAGGAGTAAAGTCCTTTGAAATTTTGTCCTTAGCCTTTTTCAATGCGTAAATTGCGGCATCTAAAGCATCTACCTTCTTTATTGTATCCGCTTTTTGCTCGGAAAAATATGAAATTTCCGAAAGAATTTCGTCTACAGGCCGAATATTTACCGAAGCATTTGTTTTTTCAAAGCTGGCAATCTGCTCCTTTAAAGATAAAAGTTTTTTTGTGCTGTTGTCAAGCTCTTCCTTAATGTGAAGCTCCTTTTGTGTGGCACTTTCCATGTGTAATGATTTTTTTACCAAAAGTTGCTCGTAGTATTTTATGGCTTCTTTTTTGTCCGAAATAAGCCTTTGGTATTCCTCATAATCTGAACAGTTTTGTGCCTTGAGAAATTCTTTCCTAAACTTTTTTGCCGAAATTTCTTTAAAAAAGAAACTTAAAGAAAATATAAGAACAGGAAGGAAACTTAGAAGCATCAACGGTGTATAAAATAAATAACCTATAATAAAAAGAACAAGTGTGCATATTATAGAAATTGCAAGAGATTTTGATAAGAAGTGTGAAGGCATAGGATATTCTCCGTTAAAGTCGGGGAAGGAGTCAATATATGCTTTTTGCCTTGAAATTTCTTCATCAAGCGAACTGATTTGGGCGTCGGGTTCATCTTTTTTGACAAGATTTAGATAGTGGGAGTATTCCCTGTTATATTCTTCTGTTAAAGAATTGATTTTTTGTATATTTTCTTTCACGGTGGCATCTGAGGAAATGGAGTTGTTATATTCAGCCCGAAGAAGACTCAGCTTTTGCTCAATTTCGTACAGCTTTCCCGAATTGCCCCTGAAAGCCTTAAGTGCTCTTCGCTTTTTTTCAAGTATTTCAACTGCCGAAGAGGCGTTTGCCGTTTCGTCACCGGAAGAAATTAAATTCGTAAGCTTTCTGTCAATTTCTTCAGTTGAGCCAAAGAAGGCGGCATCATTTTCACGGCAGTAAACGGTTTTTCGGTAGGTTTCACGACTTTGGGGCATAAATGCGGAAATATCGGAATTTTCAGGCGAGTACACTGTCAAATCAGACTTTGCACTTTTTCCCGCACGACGAAAAACTGTCAGAAATTCTCCCTTTTCTTCAACAGTCATGCTTCCCGATGCACTTTCCTTACCCCATGGGATGCATTTTTGCCTTTGAGATTTGGAAGAGCCGAAGCCGAAAAGCATGGATTCAATAAATAAAGCGATTGTTGACTTCCCGCTTTCATTTTTGCCATATATAACATTTAATCCGTCCTGGAGGACAATGTTTGAATTTTCAAGTTTGCCGAAGGAAATTATGTCAAGTTCTTTGATTTTCATATGTGAAAATCAACCCCTTTCAAAGCATAGCTTCCGTATTTTTCCGCAAGATGGGCAATGTCTTCATCAAAATCAGAAAATAAGATTTCGGAAAATTCTTTATATATACGGCTTTTTGACAAGCTGTCTGTAACAGTTTTGTCCTCAATTTTTACAAAAACAGCCTGTGGTGAAATAATGGAGTGTATATACGGAATATCTAAAAATAATTCGTCGGATATAATTCCTGTAAGGTTTATTTTACATATGGTATTTTCGGTTTCCTCTTTCAATTTCTCACTGATTGTGTAGGAGGAGGTGTAATCGGAAATGTCAAAATCAATAACCTTATATATTGCAGAGGAGGAGGGGATAAAGGAAATGTTTGAAACATTCTTTTGTACCCGGGCTTTGATAAAGCCTTTTACACCCGTTTCGTCAAAGCCTGAACCGTCGTGACAGCCCGGATACACCAAAGATTTTTCGCTGTAGTGGTAATGGACATGACCCAAAGCGATGTAATCGTAGCCTAACGAGAGAAGAAAATCCTTATTCATGGGATTATATTCGCTTTTTGAGAAAATATCACCATGGATGCACAGAATGTTCAAGCCATCATCTGCACGAGGGATTAAGCCTTCAAAGGTCGCAGAACCTTTGGAAAAGGAAACACCTGTTATTGTGGCATCCTTTAATTTTATCCTTTCAAAGCTATCAGAAAAAACGTGAACATTTCCCGGGAAATTGCATTGTGATAATCCGTAATCATGATTTCCCAAAGATATAAATACATCTATATCGCCCAAACGTTCAAATTCTGAAAAGCAGAAGGACAAGAGTGACTTGTCGGGATTGGAGGAGTCAAATAAATCCCCTGAAATCAAAAGACAGTCAGCTTTTTGATTAATTGTATAATCTATAATCTTTGAAAATGACATACGTCTTGATGCTTTCCGCTTTAAAGCAATATCAGGGGGAAGAGAAGAAAGGGGAGCGTCAAGATGATTGTCTGATGTGTGAATAATTAACATGTTTAATCTCCTTATACAGAAGTTTTTACCTATTATATATAATAACATACGGAAAGAGGGTTGTCAAAGTCTTATAGCGTGTTAGTAAAAAAGTGTAAAAAAATTTAACCATGCGAAATAATATTTAGGCAATTTGTTTAAAAAAATTTAAAAAACTTAGGCAAAAGTTATAAAAAACTCTTGAAGTTTTTTAAATTTTTGTGTATAATGAAGTAAGTAGTAATATGTTATAGAGGAAGTGTGAGATATGCGGATAAAACTTAAACCACTGATTGCTACGTTGCTGTGCACGACAATGCTTGTTCCTTGCTTTTCCGGATGCGAAAGTAAGCATGATAACGGGGAAATAAAGGTTATCAGGATAGGTACTCATGCACAAAGCGAAGATGATCCATACTGGGTTGACAGTATAACAGGTGAATCTGCAATGGACCCTGACAAGAGAAAGGCGGCAGAAACAGCCCTTACGAAGGTTAAGGAAGAATTGAATGTTGAAATTCAGTTCTTGCAATATTCCAGTGACCTTAAACAGCTCTTGTTGCAGACGGTGCTTGCAGGGGACCCATATTGCGAACTTGCGATTTTGTGGGGTGGTGTACAAGGTACAATCCTTTCACAGAATATCCTTCAGCCTCTTGATGAGTATGCTTACATATTCCATGATGACCCTGACGGTAAGTGGATTCTTCCTCAAAAGACTTTCGGTCATTATTACCTGATGAACAGAGACTTACTTTATTCCAATACATGGCCCATTGTTTATAATATAGATATGATTGAGGCAGTTCCGTCTTTGAAGGATGAAAACGGTAAGACAATTTATCCTTCGGATTTGTACTTCTCAGGTCAGTGGACATGGAGCCGCTTTAAGGATTACATATCAAAAATCAAGCAGTATTATTCCGGCAAGACAGCCGCCACAGGTAATGAAATTGCGGCATTCAATACAAACTTTACTTTCTTCGGTCTTTTTGCTCTCCATTCTGTGGGTGCAGGCGTTTATGACGGTGAAGCAATGAAGTTTGATACAGATGCGGCTATTGAAGCTTGTGAATATGTAGACGAACTTATGACTGCGGAGCTTGTTACGTGTTCAAATTCTCAGAAGGGCGTAAAGGCTGATTCCGGTTGGCTTACAGGCTCTACCGCTTTCCAGAACGGTGAAACAGTATTTACAAACTGTGCCCGTTGGAGAATGGGTGCAGCTTCTACAACTTTGGCAGAGCGTGGCGAGTCTATGGGTGTAATCCCCTTCCCTTATCCCGATGGCACAAACCCTCACGAGGATGAGAATTCAAAATACCGTCATGTAACTCCCATGGCTGACTCTGTTGGACTTCTCCGTGGTATTGATAAAGAAACAAGTGAACTTGCCCTCCGGGCATATAAGATGTATAAGGTTGAGTTCTATAAGGCATATGCTCACGTTGATTCTATAGCAGAGTACATGGAAGAACGTGCCAGTGCTGATGCTCTTACCTTCGGTGTGGATATATTCCATCCTGAAGTGGGTGAGGATAACCTTAAGATATGGATTGAGTTTGGTAATTCTCCTGCAAACGAATATTCGGAAGCCTGCAGTGTTATGTGGGCATGGAGTGATATTTTAGGCAGATCCATTTACGGTGTTAACGGCTATGCAAAATACAGAACAGCAGTTCATGCCAATAAGCAGAGTATTTACGAGAAACTTGACACCATTTCCGAAGCTGTAAACTCTAACGTGGTTGTGGACTCTGTTAATCCTTCAGTAAGCAAAAAGAGTGGTGCGGTGCTTGCATTTGCGGCAGGTACAGATCCTTCAAAGATTGATTGGGGCGAATATATTTCCGCAAGCGATAATATCGACGGCGATTATGAAATCGATAAAGTTTCACTTGACTATTCAAATGTTGATTTTGACACAGTAGGTGTTTACGAAAACGCTTTGATAGGTAAGGTTACCGATGAAGGCGGAAATGTGGGCGAGGGTCAGTTTACAGTTTCCATATATAATAAGGAAAATACTACGCCTCCCACGCTGGTGCTTAAGGAAAGCGGAGAAAATAAAATGGAACTTAATAAGGATGTATCAACTGTCAACTGGGGTTCATACGTTGAAAAGGCGTACGATGTAGACGGTATTGATATTTCCTCAAATATAACGGCAGATACAGGTTGGCTTGATGTGACTGAAAAAGGTGAATACAATGTTGACATTGTTGCAACAGACTTTGCCGGAAATTCAGTTGAAGCCACAATTGTTGTTAAGGTAGAATAATGAACGGAGGGATAAATCAAAAATGGCAAATCAGGCAAAACGTAAAAAGAAAAATGTAAAACTGATTGTTGTTGCTTCCATTCTTGTTGTATGTGCAGTTCTTGTCTGTCTTGCATTCGTACTTCCCGGTAATAAAGATACTGTTGCCGTGGCAGGTAAGCAAGGCGAATTCTTAGAAAAGACATACGCAGAATATCTTGAGAAAGTCGGATATGATGAAACAAAAGAAATATCTGACAGCGTTGTCACTGTTGATGTTACTAATTTTGTAACAGGTGATGCGTGGATTAATGAGGCAAAACAAGAAGAAACTTTAGCAGTGGAAGACGCTACAGATGTAGTGATTGAAGAAGCTTTTGAAGTTTCAGAAGCTGTTGTTGAAAGAGATGACAGTGTAGCGGTTGTTGAAAACGGAAGCGTTAAAATTTCCGACCGCGGTAACGTAACATGGAAGTTCACAGTTGAAAACGAAGGCTATTATAACCTTAAGTTTAACTACACTTCTATTGAAGGTACAACATCCAATCCTCAGAGAACGCTTCTCATCGACGGTGAAGAATTCTTTGACGGCATGAAGCAGATTGACTTCAAGAGAACTTGGGACAACGGTGAAATCACTTCCAAGGGTGGCGACGAAATCCGTCCCACAGCTATTCAGGTGTTTGAACCCCTTGATGTTTATGCCTCTGATACAAACATGAGAACACTTGCTCCTTATGTTTTCTATCTTTCAGCAGGCGAACATACAATTACACTTGAGGAAAATCGTGAGCCCGTGCAGATTAACGCAATTACCTTTGAAAAGGCTCCCGTAGCTCCTACTTATGAAGAATATCTTGCCTCTTACGGTGACAACACTTATGCGGGTGAAAATCTCGTTATGCAGGCTGAAAGATATGAAGGCGGTACAGTGGCTATTACAAAGACATCAACTTCTGTAGGTGTATCCACTGACTACTCCAGCTCTTACACAGTACCTTATCACTACTGGAACCAGCTTCTTAATATTGTAGGCGGTAGTAACTGGGCTACAGCAGGTCAGGCAATTACTTGGACTATTGAAGTTCCCCAGTCAGGTTTGTATCAGATTGCACCCAGAGCAAGACAGAATACGAACCGTGGTGTTAAGAGTTTCAGACGAATTAAAATCAACGGCGAAGTTCCCTTCAAGGAAGCTGAAAAGATAGGCTTTGACTATTCAACAAGCTTTGAAAACTATGTAATTTCCACCGCTGCTGAATATGATGAAGAAGGCAATGTTATTAAAGAATCCGAACCTCTTCTTTTCTACCTGAACGAAGGCGAAAACACAATTACAATGGAAATTGTACTTGGTGACTTTGCAAATGCTCTTTCTCAGGTTGAAGACAGCGTTCTTGAACTTAACAATATGTACCGTAAGGTTGTTCAGATTACCGGTACTGTTCCGGATACATATATTGACTATGAAATTGCTGACAAGGTAGCAGGCTTTGAAGAAACAATGGAAAAACAGGCGGAAGTTCTTTATTCCGTTGTCGATGAACTTGTTGCAATTACGGGTGAAAAGGGCTCCGGTACGATCCAGATTGAAAAGGTTGCTCGTCAGTGTGCTCAGTTCGCTGAAAAGCCTGATGATGTAGTTGATGAAATTTCCGACTTCAAGAGCAACATTTCTGCTCTTGGTACATGGATGCTCGACATTTCTTCCATGCCTTTGGAAATTGACTCCTTTACACTTTCTGCTCCAAATGCAAAACTTAAGTGTGCAGAACCAAACTCTCTTGTATCAGCAGGCACCGAAGCAATCCGATTTATCGCTACTTTCGTAGTTGACGATACACAGATTGCATCCGACGGCGAAATCTCAAACGATGCTATTAAAGTTTGGATTGCTACAGGTCGTGACCAGGCTCAGATTATACGTAACCTTATCGATGGTGACTATTCACCTTCTCATGGTAAGAGCGTAAACCTTCAGCTTATTCCCGCAGGTGTGCTCCTTCCCGCAACACTGGCAGGTAACGGACCTGACGTTTCACTTTCGAACGGTCAGGCAAGCGTTGTTGACTTTGCAGTGCGTGGTGCGTTGGCAGACCTCAGACAGTTTGATGACTTTGAAAACTACAGAGTACAGTTTAAGGACAGTGCTATTAATACAGCAAGCTACAACGGCGGTGTTTACGGTATTCCAGAAACTCAGTCCTTCAGCGTATTGTTCTACAGAACAGATATTTTAGAAGAACTTGGATTGGAAGTACCTAAGACATGGGACGAAGTAGAAGCTGCAATCAATGTCCTTCACATTAATAATTACGATTTCTACATTCCTACATCTGCTCTTTACTCCACATTGGTATTCCAGTATGGCGGTGATATGTATCTTGGTGGTGCGGGAACTGTAAACCCCGTAGACGGATATGTATACTCAGAAACAGGCAGTGACTACGGTATCCAGAGTGGTCTTAGAGAAGAACCTGCAATGCTTGCATTCCAGAAGCTTACAGAATTCTTTACAACATATGCTCTTCCCGTATCTGCTGACTTCTCAAACCGTTTCAGAACAGGTGAAATTCCCATCGGTATTGCAGATTACACACTTTTCAATACTCTTGAAATTTTCGCTCCTGAAATAAAGGGTCTTTGGAACTTTGCTCCTATGCCAGGTTATGTAGATCCTGAAACAGGCGAAATTAATAACACAGTTGTTTCCGCTTCTTCACATACAGTTATGCTTGAAAGCTCAAAGAAGAAAGAAGATTCTTGGGAATTCATGAAGTGGTGGCTCAGTGAAGATGTTCAGGTACAGTACGGTAATACATTGGAAGCTGTTTTAGGTAGTGGTGCAAGATATGCAACAGCTAACACTAATGTATTGACACAGTTGCCTTGGGCTACAAGACAGTCTGATGTTATCCTTGAGCAGTTTGAACACACTAAGGGTGTTCCCGATGTTCCCGGTTACTATATGACAAGCCGTGAAGTTGATTATGCTTTCAAGGGCGTTGTAACAGACGGTCAGAACCCCAGAGAAGCACTTTACTTGAATGTTAAGGAAATCAACGATGAACTTACTATCAAGCGTGAAGAATTCCACTTGACAAGATTGGACGAGGAGGGAAAAGTAATCGATGGCTGAGCAGAAAGTAAAAAAGACTGAAAATACGGGAAGAAACCGTAAGAAGCTTCAGTCCATGGAATGGAAGAATGCATGGAGACTTCATAAAGACAAGTACCTGCTTATCCTTCCCTTTGCACTTATATTCTGTATATTTACAGTTCTTCCCGTTGCAGTGTCCATGGTTCTTAGTTTCACAAACTTCAACATGCTCCAGGTTCCCGATTTTATCGGTCTGGAAAACTACATTAATCTTATAGTATTTGACGATGTATTCCTTATAGCTGTTAAGAACACATTGTTCTTCGCTATTGTAACAGGTCCCGTCAGCTACCTTATGTGTTTCGTTTTCGCATGGATTATTAACGAACTTCCACCTAAGATCAGGGCAATCATGGTGCTTGTATTCTATGCACCTTCAATTTCAGGTAACGCTTACGTTATTTGGAAGCTCCTTTTCTCATCAGATATGTACGGCTACATCAACGCCTACGCTCTGAAGTGGAATATTATTCAGAGTCCTATTTTGTGGTTTGAAACGGCAGAGTATATCATGCCTATCCTCATTATTGTACAGCTTTGGCTTTCTCTTGGTGTCGGATTCCTGTCTTTCGTTGCAGGTTTACAGTCCCAGGATATGGCACTTTACGAAGCAGGTGCAATCGACGGTATCAAGAACCGTTGGCAGGAGCTTTGGTACATCACTCTTCCTTCAATGAAGCCTCAGCTTATGTTCGGTGCTGTAATGCAGATTACATCTTCATTCGGTGTTGCCGGCATCGCCGATGCACTTGTAGGTTATCCTACAGTTGACTACGCAGGTCACTTTATTTTGAACCACTTGAACGACTATGGCAATCTTCGTTATGAAATGGGTTACGCATCAGCTATCGCAGTTATCCTCTTCTTCATAATGATTTTTGCTAACATCTTAGTTCAGAAGGTACTTAGAAAGGTGGGTTCGTAATAATATGAAAAAGTTATTTTCTAAAATAGGTGCGGCCCTTGTAAAGGTACCTCCCTTCAAGCAGTTCAGTGCATGGCTCGCACACAGAAGAATTACAAGAAGAAATCGTTCTTTGGGTGTTGATATTGCACTTACAGTTTTCCTTGGTTTATTCGGTATCATCAGTGTACTTCCTCTTTGGCTTATCGTCGTAAATGCATTTAAGCCCTTGAATGAAGTATTCATGTTCCCTCCGAAATTCTATGTAGTTAACCCTACATTAGATAACTTCCGTGATTTGTTCCAGTTAATAGGTAATTCTTGGGTTCCTTTCTCAAGATACATCTTTAACACGGTATTTATCACATTGCTTGGCACTTTGGGCTCTGTTATCGTTGCTTCAATGGCGGCGTATCCCTTGGCAAAGTACCAGTTCCCGGGTTCAAGAATGATGAGTAGCTTGATTGTATATTCTCTTATGTTCAACGGCTCTGTAACAGGTATTCCCAACTATATTATCATGAGCAAGATTGGTCTTATTGATACATATTGGGCAGTTGTTCTTCCGGCTATCGGCTCTACAATGGGTCTTTACCTTATGAGAAACAATATGACTCACATACCTACTTCACTTCTTGAATCCTGTAAGATTGACGGTGCAAATGAATTTACAATCTACTGGAAGATTATCATGCCTCTTTCAAAGCCTGCATGGGTAACACTTATTATCCTTTCTTTCCAGAGCTTGTGGGGCACAACAGGCGGTACATATCTTTACACAGAAAAGTTGAAACCCGTTACATATGCACTTAGCCAGATTTTGGCAGCAGGTGTTGTACGTACAGGTGTTTCATCGGCTGTAAGCTTGATTATGCTTATTGTTCCGGTTATCGTATTCGTAATTTCACAGAGCAACGTTATCGAAACAATGGCTTCATCCGGTATGAAGGACTAAGGGGGTGCAGATTGTGAAAAAGAGAATAGTAACATTAACTATGACAATAGTGTTGTCGCTTGTCCTTTGTATGCAAGCTGTGCCTGCATTGGCAGAACATACACAGGATGCCAGCTACATTTACGATTACTGGGGAAGTGCAAACAAGAGTTTGTCAGCTTTCCAGCTGTCAACAACTATTGACAGTAATTCAATGGGTCATAATCTTCCTCTTTCAACAGTAAAGGACATTGCTGTGTACGGTGATGAAATTTACATTGTTGACTCAGAAGAGGGAAGAGTAAACATTTTTGACAAAGACTTTAAATTTGTTGATTCTATCAAAATCATCCGTGATGAAGAAGGTAAGATAGTTGTCAGCGAAGAAACAAACAAGCAGATGATTTTATCAGCTCCCGAAGGTGTATATGTAACAGATGAATGTATCTACATTGCCGATACAGGCAATAACAGAATTCTTGTTTTAAATCACGGTTCACATTCACTTATCCGTGAAATCACAAAGCCTTCTGCAATGAGCGAAAGTGCAATTTTCAAGCCCAGTAAGCTTGCGGTTGATAATTCCGGTCGTATTTTCTGTGTTGTTCAGAACAGCACAGAAGGTATTATCGAATTAAATGTTGACGGTAGTTTCTCTCGTTACTACGGTGTTAACTCTCCCTCAGTAAACCTTATCGATTACTTCTGGAAGAGTATTGCAAGTGAAGAACAGCAGGAAAAGATGTCTAAGGTATATGCTCCTTCCTTCAGCAACATTCAGACTGATAAAGAAGGTTTCGTTTATGCAGTTACATTGGATACTGCTTCTAAGGAAATGGTATTCAGATTTAACTCAAACGGCGAAAACGTTCTTCGTAAGTTCGGTTATTCTAAGCAGATGGGTGACTTGCCCACAACGATTGATGAAAGTTTCTCCATCAGTACGTTCACAGATATTGCCGTAAACGATTACGGTGTATATGCACTTTTGGACACAGTTAAGAACCGTGTGTTCGTATACAACTTCGACGGTAACCTTATTACTATCTTTGGTGGTAAAGGCAACACAAAGGGAACTTTTAACAATCCTACAAGTATTGCTTGGTTGGGTAATAACCTTATCGTAGGTGATGAAAATCTGGCAAGTGCCTTTGTTTTCACAACAACTGATTTCGGTGACCTTATTTTGGAAGCTGAAAAGAAGTATTATGAAGGTGACTTTGAAGGTGCGGCTGTTCTCCAGAGAGACGTAGTTGCAATGAACGCAAACTACGACCATGCATACGTATCTATCGGTAAGAACCTTTTGATGCAGGATGAATACGAAGAAGCTATGTATTACTTCAAGCTTGGTAATGATAAAACTTATTACTCCAAGGCATTTACAGGATACAGAAACCTTATCCTTCAGAAGTATTTCTTCGTATTGGCAATAGTAATTCTTCTGTTTATTGTATGGGTACTTCGCGGTGAAGTTAAGTACAATAAGCAGCAGCGTAAACTTGAAGAACTGTGAGGTGAAAGTGATGAAGAAATTTCGTGAAGATTTTAAATATTTGAACCATGTCATATTTCACCCGTTCGACGGCTTTTATGAAGTAAGATTCAGAGGCAAGGGCAATTATGCTTTAGTTGCAATCCTGTTCATTTTGAGTGGTCTTATGAATGTTATTTCTTATCAGTACACCGGCTTTATTATGAATAATAATGCCATGTTTGCGATGAACAGTGTAACAACCTTTATTTTCGGTTTGTTCCCTTATCTGCTCTTTGCAATTAGTAACTGGAGTATGACAGCAATTTTTGAGGGTAGCGGTAAGTTTTTGGATATTCTTACAGTTCTTGCTTACTCCCTTTATCCCAAGCTTATCCTGGACGTTATAGTAGTCATTTTCTCTAACGTTGTTACAGAAGAAGAAGCAATCCTCCTTACAGCAGTACAGATGATTGCACTTGTATGGTTCTGCTTCCTTGTATTCAGCGGTTTGTGCGTAATTCATGAATACGGTGCAGGCAGAAACCTCGCTATGATTATTGCAACATTTGTTGCGGCAGTTGTAGTAATATTCCTGGCAACATTATACATCACATTAGTTGAAAAAGTTTTGGTATTTATCGCAGACTTTACAACAGAATTGGCAAG
Source organism: Clostridia bacterium (assembly GCA_051866635.1). Classification (GTDB taxonomy): domain Bacteria; phylum Bacillota; class Clostridia; order UMGS1883; family UMGS1883; genus RGIG1927. The sequence goes on from JBJDXJ010000015.1 coordinate 43,082, forward strand.
GAGGTGACGATATGAAGAAGTTACTTAGTAAAATTTCATTACTTAAAATAATTACATTAATTTTAGTTATTTGCTTGGTGGCAACCTTCGTATCAAAGCTCCCCGAATATGTACTTAAATCAACTCCTGTGAGCCAGGTGCTTCAGGAAGGTATTCCGGAGTGCGGAGAAGTGATTTCAAAGGCAATTGAGGGCAATGTCCTTGTTGCAAAGAACGGTGGTAAATCCCTTTACGTGTCACCAAAGTCGCTTAATGTTACTGTTGTTGACGATGCGACAGGTATGACATGGAAATCAATGCCTCAGGACGGTAACATTACAGAGAAAGAACAGGCTCCTTTGTTTATTTCTTTCCTTGATGCTACAGGTGCTGTTTCCAACTGGGATGTTTACACATACTGTATTGCAAACGACAATACAACACGTGAACTTGAAGAAGGCGAAAGCTACACAGACACTTATTCAATCAATACCATTGAAAACGGTTTCAGAGCAACACTTAAGGTAAGTGAGCTTGAATCTGCTGTACTTAACGAATATATGCCCAAGCAGATTTCCGTTGAAAGGTATACTGAATGTTTCCTCAATAAGATTGACTCTCTCTTGGAAGATGGCAAGATTAATGAGGACCAGAAAATAAAGTACAATAAGGCACTTTCCATGATTTATGCTCTTGATGAAGAAAATCAGGAATACTACTATAACAAGTATGCAGGTACACCTCCTGTAACTGTTACAACAATCCTTATTGACCTTGCGAAGAAGGTTCAGTACACTACTGAAGACCTTTTGAATGACAGCCGTGAATTTAATATTATGGACGTTGAAATTTCTCACCCCGCAGATTTCCAGATTATTATGGATGTAACGCTGGAAAACGGTGATTTGGTCGTTCACGTTCCTACATATGAAATTCTTAACAACAGCGAAGACCAGGAATATTACACTCTTCAGAAGATTACAATATTCCCCAACTTCTCTCTTGCAGATGCTAAGAAGTATAACGACGGCTTCATTTTCGTTCCCGACGGTTCCGGTGCACTTTTCAATTTAAACAGCTACGACAGCGGTTATGTTGAATATTCCCGTTCCGTTTATAACAACGATTACTATGATACTCTTTATTCCGACACAGAATATAATGAAGACCTCATGATGCCTGTGTTCGGTTTAGGTAAGAAGAATGCTGAATTTGTTGTAAATGAAGCTGAAGAGTCCGAAGAAACTCCTGAAGAAGCTGTAGAGGCAACAGAAGAAGTTACAGAACCTGAAAAAGAGGACGACGGTAGCGTTGAAATCAAAACAGAAGTTAAAGATGCTGATATGAACGGTTTCCTTGCAATCATCGAAAGCGGTGCGGAAACAGCTTCTATCACAGTAAATCTTGGTGTATCCGATACATCTAACGGCGGTACAAACTTTAATAAGGTTTATGCCTCCTTTGATGTAATGCAGTATTCAAATGTAAAGGTATTCGGTCCTTACAGTACAAACGAAGCAAAGTTCCTTGCAAAGTCAGGTTCCTTTGATGTTGACCTTAAGATACGTTATAAGCTTTATACAGAAAACTGCAATTACTATACAATGGCACAGGATTATAAGAACTATATCATAGCAAAGAACAATCTTACAGCCGAGAATGCTTTAGCTCCTGAGATTTTCCTTGATGTAGTTTCTTCCCTTACTGTTGAAGACAGATTTATGGGTGTTCCTTATGACAGAACAATTTCAATGACAACATATTCCGAACTTGAAGAGATTATGGACGATCTTGAAGGTGTTGATAAGGTTGTAAGCTATAAGGGTGCTTATAATGGCGGTATTTATAACACAATAAATACTGATGCCAAGAGAACAAAGTCAAACGGTTCAAAGAGTGAATATGAATCCCTTATGAAGAAATATGGCGACTCCATTTATATGAGTACTGCTGTTTCAAATGTATATAAGGATACTGCAATATTCAACGAAGATAAGCACGGCTTGTTAGGTTATGATTCAGAAGCTGTAAAGGTATACGATTACGATATTCCCACAGGCAGATTCAATCACCATGGTGAAGGTCACTATATTTTAAGTCCTTACTATCTTCCCGGTGTTGTTGAAAGCTTTACAAAGGGTTTGGGCAACGTAAATCTTGCAGTTGAAGACCTTGGCAATCTTGTATATGCTCAGTATGATCCCGATACAGAGGTTAACCTTTACGAAGGTGAGCAGATTATAGCCAATGCTCTGGCAACACTTTCCGCAAACGACAGAAATTTGGTTCTTTATAACCCCTTTGCCACAAGAATGCTTTACGCAGACTACAGTGCTGACATTTCAAGAGAAAGCAGTGACTACGGTCTTATTGCACACAATGTTCCTTTCCGTCAGATTGTTATGAACGGTTTGACAAAGTATACAACACTTGATGTAAACGAATCTTCTTCCGGTACAGCTTATTACCTTCTTCAGGCTCTTGAATTAGGTAGCTGTCCTAAGTACAAGATTACTTACAAGAGTGTTGACAGACTTAAGGAAAACAATTACAGCGAGCTTTATTCAACAGAATATAAGCTTTTAGCTGAAAGTATTAAGAATATGAGTGCCACAATCAAGAGCGAATTTGCAAAGATTGGCACTACTGAAATAGTTGGTCATGAAATCCTTGACGAAAAGGTTTATGTGACTACATATGCTACAGGTGTTAAGGTAGTTACAAACTACAACACTTATGAAGTAACAACACCTTATGGTAATGTTTCCGGTTTCGGCTACAAAGTAGTCGAAGCCGGTGAAGAAATCGTTGAAACAGAAGCTGAGGCAGAAGCCGAAGCAGAAGTTGTAATCGAGGAAGGAGGGGAAGTAAATGAGTAAGAATCAAGTGGCAACAAAGCCTAAGACTAAAACAAGAAAGCCTATGAAATTCCAGACTACTCAGAAGATTAACGGTTATGTTTTCCTTCTTCCCTGGATTATTGGTTTTCTTCTGTTCTTCCTTATCCCCATGATTAATACAATTGTCTACTCTTTCCACACAGTAGGTGTTGCAGAAAGCGGCGGTATGGAAATGACATGGAACGGTATTAACAACTATATCGATTTGTTCAATACCGAACTTTCAACACAGAGTCAGCAGTTTACACGTGTGTTCGCTGATGAAAACTCCAACATTGTTATGAATACTCCCTTGATTGTTGTATTCAGTCTTTTCTCAGCTCTTTTGGTTAACGCTAACTACAAGGGCAGAGATGTTGTCAGAGTTATATTCTTCCTTCCTATCGTACTTGGTATTTCCATTGTAACAACAATGGTAACAACAACAGGTGGCGATATGACAGGTGTTACAGCAGTTGCTACAGAAGAGTCCGGCTTTATTATGAGTCTTTTAACATCTTACACATTCCTTCCTAAGGATGTTATCGCCTTCGTTATGGGCGTTGTAAGTGATATTTCAGCTATTATATCTAAGGCCGGTGTACAGACACTCCTTTATCTTGCGGCACTTCAGGGTATCAGCCCTTCATTGTACGAGGTTGCTAAGATTGAAGGTGCTACAACTTACGAAGTGTTCTGGAAGGTTACATTCCCCATGGTTGGTTCCATCACACTCTTTAACTTCGTGTTCACTTTCGTTGATTTGTTCTCTGACAGTTCTATTGCTAAGGAAGTTTACGCATTCGCGTTTGAAAAGAATAATATCGGTGTAGGTAGTGCACTTTCTGTTGTCTACCTGGTGGATGTTCTTCTTATTCTGTTGGCTATGGTACTCATTCTTACAAAGGTGGTGAAGATCAGTGACTAAGAATAAAGTTAAAAAGGCTAAAAAGCCCGGATTTGTTGAATGGTTTAAAAATGCTTGGAACGACAATTCCATCACTGATCCCCTTGTATGTAAAAGAACTCTTCAGAGCGTAATCTTTACGATTTTTGGATTTACACTTATTTTGGGTATGTGCTTCTCCATTCTTTATCCTATTTTGAAGCTGTTCCCCATGATTTTGTGTGATGTTGAAGACTTGGGTAACCCCGACGTTGTATGGATTCCCAAAACCTTCTCACTTGTAAGTTTCCAGGCGGCAATAAGACTTGTATTCGGTAACTTTGTTATCATGTTCCAGTCACTTTTGTATGCCGCAGTAATTGCCTTCATTCAGGTTATTATCTGTGCTATGGCAGGTTACACAATTGGTAGAATCAACATTCCTTTTAAAAATCTTGTATTCTTCCTTGTAATTTTCACATTCGTTGTTCCTCGTCAGTCTCTTCTTATTTCTCAGTATTTGAGATTCAAGAACTTTGATATTTTTGGAATATTCCAGTTCTTTACAGGGGACACGGTTGACCTTATCAATAACCCCATAACACTTTATATGCTGTCACTCTTTGGTCAGGGCTTGAAGCAGAGCTTGTTCATTTACATTTTCTCTTCATTCTTTAAGGGTCTTCCTAAGGAATTGGAAGAAGCAGCTCTTATTGATGGTTGCGGTTTCTACAAGACATATATTAAGATTGCTCTTCCCAATGCCGTTCCTTCAATCATGGTTGTAGCAGTTCTTTCATTCATCTGGAACTACGGTGATACATATTATACAGGTTACTTCCATCCCGATGGACCTTACCTTGCAATGAAGCTTAGTCAGCAATTTGCGGCTACAAATGCAAATACTGTTGTTAATGCGGTTTCAAAGTGGTATGACGCTCCTGCGGCTTCCAGCTACACATACGATGCTGTAAAGCAGGCGGCAGTGCTTCTTTACCTTATTCCTCTTCTTGTTATTTACTTTATTGTACAGAAGAGACTTGTTGAAAACTTTGCAGCCAGCGGTATTGTTGGTTAAATAAACAAAAAGGCGTCCTTTTGGACGCCTTTTAGCTTTCAAAGAATTTATTGAGAAAGTAATAAAAATGTGATATTATTATAAAAACAAAATAAGAAGAGGGAACAATATGGAAAGGTACGAGGTTGTAACGATTACCAATATGTGTATGGTATATGACGGCAATAAAGCTGTTGTACAAGACAGAAAAGACCCTGATTGGAATGGGATAGTATTCCCGGGCGGACATGTGGAAAGAGGTGAGTCCCTTACAGACAGTGTTATACGAGAAGTATTTGAAGAGACGGGACTAACAATATACAATCCTGTGTTGTGCGGCGTGAAAGATTGGACTAAGGACAGTGGTGAAAGATATATTGTGCTATTATATAAAACAGATAAATTTGAAGGCGAACTGAACTCCTCTGACGAAGGAGAGGTTTTTTGGGCAAGTTTAGATGATTTACCAAAAATGACTATCGGCAGAGATTTTGCCCATATGCTGAAAGTGTTTACCGATGATAATTTAAGTGAATTTTATTACTATAAAGAGGACGGAGAATGGAAATATATTCTGAAATAGTAAAAAGGTGTAAGTTCCGGGCTTGTTGGAGGGATAGACAATGGTATTTCAGATAGTGGCGTTAATTATTATGGCTGTGTTTTACGGATGCTATTTTTTAAAGATGCTAAGCCAAAGAAAAAAAGGAATACAGACAGACCAAATCGGCAAAGGAAAAAAGGGCATTGCCGGATTTATAGAATTGACCATGAAGTATGCAACAATTTTAACTCCTGCGGCAGAAGTTGTAAGCATTTGTTTAAATACCACTTATATGCCACCATGGGCGAGATTGGTAGGTTCTGTTATTGGAGTATTGGGTGCTGTGGTGTTTATATGCTCTGTTATTACTATGCGAGACAGCTGGCGTGCAGGCGTTTCAGAAACAGACAAGACGGAGTTTATAACTTCAGGAATTTACCAAATTAGCCGAAATCCTGCGTTTCTTGGCTTTGATTTGGTATATGTGGGCATTTTAATTATGTTTTTTAACAGAATACTTCTTGTAATTACCATGTTCGCAATTTTCATGTTTCATTTACAGATAGTGATAGTTGAAGAAAAATTTCTTGCTAAGACTTTTGGAAACGAATATCTGAATTACAGAAAGAAAGTGAACCGATATATTGGCAGAAAACCTTAAAAGCAGGGGAAATCAGTTTGATGCGATATTGTTTAAAGCTATATTTATAAAAAGATTGGGGCTTATTTTAGTGAAAAATTTTTTAGTAACTGTTGTTATACTTTGTATGTTATGTATGTCAGGTTGTACGGAAAGCACCACAAATCAAACAACGGAGCAAAGCGAAGAGACTACAGAGGGTGAAAAAGTATATATAACAGGGGAAGAAATTCCCAATGAGGACTTTGGCGGAAATGTATACACATATGAATATGCTTGTCATTCTGATAATTTTAGTTTTGAGGGAAAGGTATATATTTTAGATTTACCGAAAGGTTTAACAAACATTGAAAAGGAACAGATTGCAGATAGTCTTTTTATAAACGAGCAGGATTATGTTGTGATAGATTACAGAGGTATGAGTGACCCTAATATGCAGATACGCTGTTCCTACAGGGCAGACAATCCGGATATTAGAAAGTGTGTCCTGGATATATTATTAAAATATGAAGAAAATCATCCCTCAAGGTGGGAGAGGACATATAACTCCATGAACAGCGAATGGTATATGCATAATATGGCGTATGATGTGGGGTACGATATAGAGCGTTCAAAGCATGTGGATTTTAATAATAATGACGAAATTAAATACAGCGAATAACGCAAAAATATACTAAAAAATAAATAATTATTCAATAAAAATATTGACAATCACATGAAATTGTGGTAAATTACCTGTAGTGAACATAGAGTTTACAAAAAAATGTGTTTTGAAAGGACGTTATTAAGATGAAGAAGATTTTATCAATGGCACTTTGCCTTATGCTTGCACTTTCTTTGGTAGCTTGCGGTGGCAACAGCACAGTAGTTGAAGAAGTTGCAACAGATGCAACAGAAGCAGAAGCAGAAGTTAAGGTTCTCACAATGGCAACAAATGCCGAATTCCCTCCCTATGAATACTACGACGGTGAAACAATTGTTGGTATTGATGCTGAAGTTGCGGCAGTTATCGCTGAAAAGCTCGGTATGAAGCTTGAAATTGTTGACACAGCTTTTGACTCTATCATTCCCGCTATTGTTGCAGGTAAGTACAGCATGGGTATGGCAGGTATGACAGTTACAGAAGAAAGACTTGAAGAAGTTAACTTCTCTACAAGCTACGCTAAGGGCGTACAGGTTGTAATCGTTCCCGAAGGCAGTGCTATTACAACAGTTGATGACCTCTTTGGTGACGGCAACTACACAATCGGTGTTCAGACAGGTACAACAGGTGACCTCTACTCCACATGGGATATCGAAGATGAAGGTCTTGGTACAGTTTCCCGTTACAACAAGGGTGCTGATGCTGTAGAAGCTCTTAAGACAGGTAAGGTTGACTGCGTAATTATCGATAACGAACCTGCTAAGGCATTCGTAGCAGACGCTGAAGGTCTTGTAATTCTTGACACAGCTTACGCTGAAGAAGATTATGCTATCGCTGTTAACAAGAAAGATACAGAACTTCTTGACGCTATCAATGTAGCTCTTGCAGAACTTATGGAAGACGGTACACTTCAGGCTATCGTTGACAAGTACATCTCTGCTGAATAATTGAACATAACAATTTGACAATTAAGAAAGGGAGCCGGTAAAACAGCTCCCTTCTTGACAGTTTAGGAGAAAAAATTATGAATGAGTTTTTTCAGACATTAAAGTCTGATTTTATAAAATGTTTTATAACAAAGGACCGTTGGAAGCTCATATGGGACGGTTTAGGTTCAACACTCAAAATTACTTTGTTTGCCTGCCTTATGGGTATTGCAATCGGTCTTGTAGTTGCCGTTATCAGAAGCACATACGACAAAAACGGCAAGGAAATGCGAAATCCTATCGGTAAAATCATTTTATCTATAGCTAACTTCCTTTGTAATATTTATCTTACAGTTATAAGGGGAACACCTGTTGTTGTTCAGCTTATGATTATGTATTACATCGTTTTTGCATCTTCGAGAAACAGCGTAATGATTGCCATTGTAGCCTTTGGTATAAATTCCGGTGCTTATGTTGCGGAAATTTTCCGTTCCGGTATTATGAGCATTGACCAGGGACAGTTTGAAGCGGGCAGAAGTCTGGGCTTTGGTTATATAAAGACTATGGTATATATTATTTTTCCCCAGGCATTCAAGAGCGTTCTTCCTACTTTGGCAAATGAATTTATCGTGCTTTTAAAGGAAACTTCTGTTGCAGGTTACGTTGCAATTCAGGACTTGACAAAGGGCGGCGATATTATCAGAGGTGCAACATATGAAACATTTATGCCACTTTTGACCGTTGCCGGAATTTATCTTGTATTAGTCATTTTCTTTACAAGACTTGTAAGTATTCTTGAAAGGAGATTGAGAAACAATGAACGATAACATAATTATAAAAACAGAAAACCTTTGTAAGTATTACGGTACAGAAATTCACGCTTTGGAAAATGTTTCTGCACAAATACAAAAGGGCGAAGTGGTTGTTGTTATCGGTCCTTCAGGAAGCGGTAAGTCCACTTTTCTCCGTTCCTTGAATTTACTTGAAAATGCAACAAGCGGTAAGGTTTATTTTGAGGGTGTGGATATTACAGACCCTAAAGTTGATATAAACCTTCACAGAAGAAAGATGGGAATGGTGTTCCAGCAGTTTAATCTGTTCCCTCATATGACTGTTTTGAAGAATTTGATGCTTGCTCCCATGAAGCTGAAGAAAATGAAAAAGGAGGAAGCAGAGAAGCTGGCACTTCATATGCTTGATAAGGTTGGTTTAAAGGATAGGGCATCTGCATATCCAAACCAGCTTTCAGGCGGACAGAAACAGAGAGTTGCAATTGTGCGTGCCCTTTGTATGAATCCCGATGTTATGCTTTTTGATGAACCTACAAGTGCATTGGACCCTGAAATGGTAGGCGAGGTTCTTTCGGTTATGAAGGATTTGGCAAAGGAAGGTATGACAATGGTTTGCGTAACTCATGAAATGGGATTTGCCAAAGAAGTAGCAGATAGAGTGATATTTATGGCAGAAGGCGGTATTGTTGAAGAGGGTACACCTGATGAAATCTTTTCAAATCCGAAGGATGAGAGAACAAAGTCATTCTTAAAGTCAGTATTAAATGTATAATCAAAATGTAAAACGGGCTGTAGCAAAACGATTTTTTTAAATCGGATTGGCTACAGCCCGTTTTTTACTTGTAAATTTCTGCCTATATTTGTTATCTGTCTTTTAAATCTACGTATTCCATATCATCTTTAACGCTGATGTAGGCAGGGCGTATTATTTTGCCGTTGTTTTGTATTTCTTCAATACGGTGTGCACTCCAGCCTGCAATACGTGCAATGGCAAATATGGGGGTGTACAGCTCACAGGGAAGGTCAAGCATACGGTAAATAAGACCTGAATAGAAGTCCACGTTGGCACTTACCCCTTTAAATATCTGCCGTTTTTCGGAAATTATATTAGGTGCCATTTCGGCAACCGTTTCGTAAAGAGCATATTCATCACCAAGACCTTTTTCTTCGGAAAGCAACTTTGCATATTCCTTAAGGATATCGCTTCTTGGGTCAGAGATAGAGTATACTGCGTGACCCATACCGTAAATCAAGCCTTGTTTATCAAATGCGTTTTTATCGAGTAAATCCCGTAAATACTGCTCAATTTGGGATTTATCTGTAGTGTCTACAGAATTTTTCATATCCTCAAACATTTTTACAACCTTAATATTTGCACCACCGTGACGGGGACCTTTAAGGGAGCCTAATGCCGCCGCTATAGCAGAATAAGTGTCCGTCCCCGAGGATGTTACAACATGGGTTGTAAATGTGGAATTGTTACCGCCGCCGTGTTCTGCGTGAAGAACTAATGCAAGGTCCAAAACCTTTGCTTCCAAATCGGTGTAATTGCCTTCGCCACGAAGAAGATGCAAAATGTTTTCTGCAACAGATAAGTTTTCTTTGGGAAGGTGAATATTAAGGCTTTGTTCCATGTGATAATGGCGGTAGGACTGGTAGCTGTAAACTGCCAAAAGAGGAAATACGGATATTAAAAAAATACACTGGCGAAGCACGTTTTCCACAGATATATCGTCAGGATTATCGTCATAAGCGTAAAGTGCCAAAACACTGCGTGCAAGAATATTCATCATATCCTGACCGGGAGCTTTTAAAATCATATCTCTTACAAAGCTGGTAGGCAGACTTCTGTATTCTGCAATAGTTTTGGTAAATTCTTCAAGCTCCTTGGCGGAGGGAAGGCGAGAGAATAAGAGAAGATATACTGTTTCTTCAAAACCGAAACGGTTATCGTGCCTGAAACCCTTTACCAAATCCCGCACGTCAACACCTCTGTAGCAGAGCTGACCGTGACAGGCAACGGTTGTTCCGTCGGGCAATTTTTCTTTTGCCTTTATCTTGGAAATTTCCGTAAGTCCTGTCACAACACCGTTGCCGTTTAAATCTCTAAGACCACGAAAAACGGAATGTTTTGTGTACATATCGGGAGTAATATGATTGCTCTCGGATGAAAGAGCCGCTAAACTTTTTATATATGGCGTAATTTCTGAGTAGTTTTTTTTCATTTGGTAACCTCCGAAAAATTATAGTGTCATATTACCATGTTTTCCAAATTAAATCAATTATAAACTTGGGAACAAATTATGAACAATATGTAACTTATAGGTAGGTTACGAATTTTTTACAAATTTTTATCTCATATAAGAGTTTAATACTTCGGGATCAAGGTACCAACTGCCGTCAACTTTTATAAATGTTACAATGTGCTCCTCAGCCTTTGATTGGTCACCATCATTTACCATGTAAGTCAATGTAACTTTTATTGTTTTTTCTGCTTTATTGTCAGAATTTTCATTGTTTATATAACCTATTGAATCAACAGTGTATTCTCCGCCGTAGTTTTCGAACAAGGATTTTAACTTCCTTTCCATTACGGAGTACAAAAGCTTATACTGTGAATCGGACTTGTAGTAGAACATATTAACGTAATCATCATTGTGAAGAAGCTTTATAAGCTCAGCCGGGTTAGTTCCAATACAGCCGTCCATATATTTTTTTACAACAGCGGAAATATCAGTGATGTCAGAATTTTCACTTGTATTGCCGGAAACGGCTTCCTCACCTTCGTTAAGCTCCTTGTCGGGGTATGGTGTTACAGGAAATGAAAAAGTGTCAGGATAAATTAAATCACCTTTAATGTTAAGGTTCTGGGCAAAATTTACACCGCCGTGAGCAATGTCCGTTGTGGTGTAAATATCCATCGAGGTGATGTAACCGCCCTTAGTTGAAAGGTATATATATATGGGCGAAAATTTCGCTTCAATTTCTCTTTTTAAGAAAACTTTCTGCACGTAGGGTGATTGAGAAAACTTATCAGAGGGGACGTGAATAAAATACTTGCCTTCGGAAAGGTAAGACACACATGACATATAATCCTCGGGAAGAAATGTTGCCAAAGAAAATTCGCCACGGGTGTAGTTTTCAATACCATTTGTTGAAACAGAGGAGGTTACAACAGAATCAAGAAGAAGTTCACCTTTAAAAGTTACATCAACCTTAAGGTCCGGAAGTGAGGAGGTATTATCAATACAAGCTGAAAGATACTTTATTTCCCCATCAGTTATGGGCGTTGTGAGAATGGCTGTTAAGTTGTCCTGGTCCCATGTAACATTTTTTCCGAAAAGCTCACCTATAGCACGAAGGGGCAGAAAGGTTGAACCGTCCTTTAGAATGGGATAAACCTCTTCACCTAAAGAATTTTTCGCAATAAACTCCTTGCCGTTGACAAAAATGTTCACATGGTCATTTAATACAGGCGAACCTTCCTTTGTACCTATATATACAGTCATTGTGTCACCGTCCCAGAAAACTTCCGTTCCGAAAACATCGGAAACGGCACGTACGGGAACGTATGTTGTACCCTCAAAAACAAAGGGCTCCACCATATTGCCTGCGGCGTCAGTTGCAACAAGTAAACTGCCGTCTGTTAAAATGTTACATGATGCCTGTGCAAGGACAGGCAGTAAGATTAACGCAATTGTTACAATTGTTAAAAAAGAAAACTTCTTCATAATTTGTCCTCCTGATGTTAATAAAACAGAATTTGTATGCATAGAATAGAAAATAAATAACAGGGTAAAGGGACTTTTTTGTGCCGGATTTGTTTTAATTATATCATATTATGACAGCTAAAGCAATTGTTAAATCACCACTTTGGGCGGAAATTTAAGGTTTTATGGCACTGTTTTCCACAAAATTGTATCTAAAAATTAAACAATTGTTACAAAATTGTCACAAAAATGCGAAAAAGTATTGACAAAGCCCTTAAAAATGCGTATAATGCCTATTGCGACCCAGGTCAGCCGCGCGAAAAATCCTAAATAAGGCATATTCGCTAAATAAAGGTGTTGAATATAACGCCGGAAATGAGGTTAGATTATGAGAAACATTTTAAAAACAAACACAAAAAAGAGAAGAGTTGCAGCAGTTGTTCTCGGAACATTAATGCTCGTTAATATATTCGGTGCTGCAGCAGAAAAGAGCTCTGCAATTGTTACAGTTAATTGTGACGGTTACAAGACAACTTATGAAACTTACGCTTCTACAGTAGGCGATTTCTTAACAAATGAAGATATTACAGTAAAGGACAACGACTATATCAACTATACAGGCGACGATGAAATCGTTGACGGTATGGAAATTGTTTATAATATTGCAAAGTATGTTACCGTAAATGATAACGGCGAAACATACGGTGCTGTTACATATGCGGCAACTGTCGATGATGTAATGGCTGAATTTGATGCGGCTTTGGGCGATGATGATGTTGTAACTCCAACAAGAGATACACGTGCTTATGACGGTCTTGTAATTAATGTTGACAGAAGTGTGCCTGTTACTTTCGTTGACGGCGACGTTTCTGCTACAATTAACACAAGAAGCAAAACAGTTGGAGAATTCCTCGAGGAAATAAAAGTAGAACTTGAAGAAAACCAGATGGTTAGCCCTTCTGCATCTAGTGTAATCAAAAAAGGTATGAGAATTGAAATCCATACAGTTAAGTCTGTTGTTTCAAATTATTCCGCTGAAGGCGGCTCCAAATCCACAAACAGCAGTACATCCAAGAGCTCTAAGAATGCAATGTCAAGTCTTAATTATAATGCAGACCTTTCAAAGGCAAAGGTTCTCATTTGCGAAGCTACTGCATATACAGCTGCGGCAGATGAATGTGGTCCTTATGCTGATGGACGTACTGCAACAGGTGCAATTTGTCAGGTTGGTGTTGTAGCAGTTGACCCCAGTGTTATCCCCTTGGGCACAAAGCTTTATATCGAATCCGTTGACGGTAGCTATGTATACGGATACTGTGTAGCCGCTGATACAGGTGGGGCAATTAAGGGCAACAAGGTTGACCTTGCTATGAATTCCAAGTCTGAATGTTTCCAGTTCGGCAGAAGACAGGTAAGAGTTTATATTATTGAAGATTAAACATTTGTTATACAAAAAGAGCATCTTTCGCTGAACATAAGCGAAAGATGCTCTTTTTTATCTTTACAATTTTACGTCAGTAGGGTAAAATATATATAGCTTGTATGAAAGGAATACCGATATGCTGGATTTAACAAATATAAATATAATAAAATACCTTTGCCAGAAGTATGGATTTAAATTTTCAAAGGATATGGGTCAGAACTTTCTGACTGACAGCTCTGTGATAGATGTGATTTCGGCTTCTGCAGCAGAAGGTGTGTCCGGGGTTATTGAAATAGGCCCGGGCTTTGGATGCCTCACTGCCGCCTTGGGACAAAGAACAAAAAAAGTTGTGTCAATTGAACTTGATACCCGTCTTGAAAATGTTTTGAAAGAAACTTTGGCAGGGTTTGACAACATTAAACTCATATGGGAAGACTGTATGAAGGCTGATATTGCAAATATTATAAAGGAAGAATTTGACTCTGATGTATCCGTTGCGGCAAATTTGCCTTATTATATAACAACGCCTATTGTTATGAAGCTGTTGGAAGGCAATTACGGATTAAAAAAAATTATAATCATGGTGCAGAAAGAGGTTGCAGACCGTTTTTGTGCCGCACCGGGAGGTAAGGAATACGGTGCTGTTACTTTAGGCGTGCAGTACCGTGCCGATGCAAAAGTTATTTTAGATGTGGGCAAGGAAAAGTTTATACCCATGCCTAAGGTTGACAGTGCTGTAATTGAAATGACCATTTTGGATAAGCCAAAGGTTACGCCGAAAGATGAAAAGCTGTTTTTCTCGGTAATAAAAGCGGCATTTGCACAAAGACGAAAAACATTGGTTAATTGTTTGGCAAATGCGGGTGTTTTCGGCAGTAAAGATGAAATAGCCGAAATGGTGACATCCTTGGGTAAGGATGTGAATATCCGAGGAGAAAAGCTGTCTATGGAGGATTTTTGTGCTCTGTCAGATATAATTTTCCATAAAGCGACAAATGTATGATAAGGGGATTGATAAAAATACCCATAAAATACTGTAGCTTAAGCAAATCTGACCTAAAAAGTTATAAGGTGCACTGCTGTAATTCCATACGTTCCATTTCAGCATAACGTTTACTATTATACCTGTTATAAATTCTGCACAGGTTATCGTAAATCCCCCTGCCAATGCACGGATTAAAAGATTTTGCGAGTCAAGGCGGATAAAAAGATTAAAAAGCATATAGAAACAAATTCCACCTAAAACAAACATTGTCCAGTGGGAATAACCCCGCCACATAACCTCAAGTGCCACATAGCCGAACCCTCCGGAAAGAAATAATATAATAAACCTTGTCATGGTTGCCTCCGAAAATTATACTTCAAGGTTTATTATCTGCATTAATAACTAAAAAATATTATAAAAGCGTAATAAATACCTTTATTTATTATGCTTTTTGTGTTATAATAAAAATAGCTATACAAAAAATTAAAAGGGTGGTTATTATGGTAAAGCATATTGTTATGTGGAAATATAAAGCGGAGCTTGGAAGTGATGAAAGGGAAGCCTTGTTTGAAAAGTTACAGGAGTCGGCAAAAGGTATGAACGGAAAGATAAAAGGTCTTATATCTGCATCTTTATTAAAGAATATCAATCCTTCCGAACCTCATGATATTTGTCTTTATTGTGAATTTGAAAATTATACTGATGTGGAAAATTACCAGGTTGACCCCATTCATATAGGTTTTAAGAATATTATAACAGGAAACGTGACAGACCGCGTATGTGTTGACTGTTTATGTGAGTAACGGAGGGATTTTATGAAAAACCGTGTTACAAAAATAGCGGGGATTTTTCTTAGCTTGCTTATGCTTTCTTCCTGTGGCGGTAAAGAAGGGGAAGAAAGGGCGGTCCCTGTACTTAGCGAATCCAATGTGAAGATAGAATTGGGCGGAACAAGTGAATTGGACGTTTTAAATTACCAAGGCGATATTACTTGGTCATCAAGTGATGAAAAGATAGTTACTGTTTCAGACGAAGGTGTTATAACACCTGTTGCTATCGGTACTGCGGCAGTAACGGCATACATAGAAAACAGCGAAAATATGAGCTGTGTCGTAGATGTTGTGGCGGGAACATCAAATGTTCAGAGCATAAGAGTTACAAGCTATTATTCCGATGCGGATGATGTAACATTGAATTACAATGATTCACCCACTGTTCTTTTGAAGGCTGATTGTTTCCCTGATGTTATCGGTGAAAGGCTTACATGGACATCATCTGATAACTCTATTGCACAGGTAAATCAGTCCGGCGTTGTAACAGGATATGACAACGGCACTGTTCAGATTACCGCTACAGCCTTAAATGGGGTAAGCGGAACATGCATGGTAAGATTGAAAAATGTTCCGGCAAGTGCCAAAAATGAAATGCCTGATTCAGATATGCAGGCACCCAGGGTTGACTCCTCCCATTCAGGCGTTGTTAAAAGCTCTGTGCCTGTTGCATCACCAAATGCACAGTCAACTGTAATTATAAGCGATAAGATGGTATATCTTGAAATTGGTGAAGGCCTCCTTTTGACATGTGCTGTAGGCAATGCACCTGCCAATACTACAGTTCAATGGCTCAGCTCGGATAAAAGTATTGCTGTTGTCAAAGACGGACGGGTTGTAGCGGTAGATAACGGACAATGCGTTATAAGTGCCGTTACAAGTGACGGTGCTGTGGCATCGTGCTCTGTTGCGGTAGGCAAGGACGCTATTAAAGAATTGAAGGCACAAAATTCAGGAAAATAAGGTGATGTAATGCTTTGCTTTGGCAAAGGAATGGTGTTCCCCATAGATATTGACAAAAATGAGGTTTTAAGAACCTTAGGCTATAGAGGTGGGGAATTACAGGAAGAGTATTATGACAAAATTGAATTTTATTCCTGTCTGGTAAAGGAAAAATCAACATGCCGTGTTGAATTTGCAGTGTACGATATAAAGGAAACGAACCCTGTAAGAATTGAAGGCACAGATATAAAGCTGATGGGAAAAGATATCGCAAAACACCTTGAAGGATGCAAAAGTTGCTGTTTTATGTCGGCAACATTGGGCAGTGAAATTGACAGGCTGATAAGGATAAAAAACAATGTGGATGTTTCCGATGCTTTGATACTTGATGCTTGTGCCTCTGTTGGGGTTGAAAGTTTGTGCGACAACGCCCAGGGGTATATTGAAAAAGAGCTTCTTAAAAATAATATGTATATTACAGACCGCTTCAGCCCGGGATACGGCGATTTCCCCATTGGAACACAAAAGGATATATGTGAGGCTACACAAAGCCACAAAATGATGGGACTTAGCTATACACAAAGTTTTCTTCTGACACCTTTTAAAAGTGTGACAGCAGTTATAGGAATAAGTGATGCTCCCAGGAAAAAGAGGATTACCGGTTGTAAAAACTGTTTCCTTTCGGGTGAATGTCAGTACAGAAAAAGAGGTGTTACTTGTTATGAGTGATTTTATTATACTTGACGGAGCGATGGGAACAATGCTCCAGAAAAGCGGATTGAAGGTTGGCCAAAAACCTGAACTTTTAGCTTTTGAAAATGAGGAATCTGTTTTAAATGTGCATAGAATGTATATTGAAAGCGGAAGCGATATTATATACGCAAACACTTTCGGTGCCAACAGGTTGAAAATGAAAAATGTGGGCAGAAGTGTTTGGGAAATAATTGAAAAGAACGTGTCTGTGGCAAAGAAAGCGGCAGAGGGCAAGGCTAAGGTTGCCTTGGATATAGGCCCCATCGGCGAAATGCTGGAGCCTAACGGCACACTTACTTTTGAAGAAGCCTATGACATTTTCAAAGAAATTGCACAATGCGGTGAAAAGGCAGGGTGCGACATTGCTGTTATTGAAACAATGACCGACCTTTATGAGGTAAAGGCGGCTGTGCTGGCGGTGAAGGAAAATACTAATCTTCCCGTTTTTGCCACCATGAGCTTTGAAAAAAACGGCAGAACCTTTTCGGGAACTACCCCTTCAGCCTGTGCAATAACTCTTACAGGCTTGGGTGTTGATGCAGTGGGTATTAACTGCTCATTAGGTCCTGATGAAATTTTTCCCATTGCACAGGAAATGAGTAAGTTTACACATTTGCCATTAGTTATAAAGGCAAATGCGGGGCTTCCGGACCCTGTAACGGGGAAATATGATATCGGAGCTGAAGAATTTTCCCTTGCTATGGAAAAGTATGCAAATATAGGTGTAAAGTACATAGGCGGATGTTGCGGAACAAACCCTGATTATATCAAGGCTCTAAAGGAGAGGTTTAAAACATTGTCAGTTAAAGAAGGGGAGAAATTCAAAGGAAGTATTGTTTGTTCATCTTCAAAAACAGTTATCATTGATACTGTAAATGTAATAGGCGAAAGAATTAACCCTACAGGGAAAAAGGTTTTAAGGGAAGCCATTAAAAACGACGATATGGGGTATATCCTTAAAACTGCGGTAATGCAAAGTGAAGCAGGTGCTGACATTTTGGATATTAACGTAGGTGTTCCGGGGATTGATGAAGCTAAGGTTATGGCAAAATCCGTCAAAGCCATTCAGAGCGTAACCGATTTGCCATTGCAGATTGATTCTACAAACCCTGAATGTTTGGAACGTGGGTTAAGGGTGTATAACGGAAAGGCTATTGTAAACTCTGTTAACGGAGAAGACAAGATTCTTCATTCTGTTTTGCCCATTGTGAAAAAGTACGGTGCAGCGGTGGTAGGTCTTACTTTGGATGAAAACGGTATTCCGAAAAAGTGGCAGGACAGGGTAAAAATTGCCGAAAAAATATTGAAAACAGCAGAAAGCTACGGAATAAGAAAAGAAGATGTATTTATTGACACACTCACCATGACTGCCTCAACAGAACAGGATGCCGTGTATGAAACTTTGAATGCACTGAAATATATAAGTGAAGAAATGGGCTTGAAAACGGTTTTAGGCGTGTCAAATATATCCTTTGGGCTTCCCCAAAGACAAGTTGTGAACAGCAGTTTTTTAACCCTTGCTATGGAATACGGGTTGAATTTGCCAATATTAAACCCTAATGACAATACTATGATGGGTGCGGTATATGCATATAAGCTTCTTTCAGGTGAGGATAAGGGCTGCAGTGAATATACACAGAAAATGGCACTTGTGCAGACTGAGGTAAAACAAACTGAAAAAGAGGACAGTATAGAGGATGCCATTTTGAAGGGGCTTCAAAGTGAAGTGGAGGAAATATGCCGAAAGCTTTTAACCAATAAGGATGAACTTGATATTGTAAACGAGGACTTAATTCCCGCCCTTGATAAAGCCGGGGAGAAGTACGAAAAAGGCATTTTCTTCCTGCCTCAGCTTTTAAATGCCGCAAATGCCGCCTCCAAGGCATTTGGTGTGATAAAAGAATCTATTGAGAAAAAGGGAAACGGCAACATTAAAAAGGGGAAAATAATCCTTGCTACAGTAAAGGGTGATATTCACGATATAGGCAAAAATATTGTGAAAGTTATTCTGGAAAACTACGGTTATGAAATTATAGATTTGGGTAAGGATGTTAAACCGGAAGTTATTGTGGAAAGAGCCATTCGTGACAATGTAAAGCTTGTGGGACTTTCGGCACTTATGACAACCACCTTAAAGAGCATGGAAGAAACGGTTAATCTTTTACATGAAAGCGGACATGATTGTTTTGTAATGTGCGGAGGTGCTGTTTTGACCGAAAGTTACGTAAAAAGTATAGGTGCTGATTTCTATGCACGTGATGCGAAACAGAGTGCGGATATCGCCAAAAGAGTTTTAGGGTGACATAGTTAAATAGCTTGACTTAGAGGACAAAAAGTATTATTATAATAGTATGGGAAAGTTATAGAATGTGAGGGGAAATATGTATGAAAAATGTTGTTAAGAGAATAATGTCAGGATTTTTGATGGCAACGATGGCTGTAAGCCTGTTTTCAGGTTGTGAAACTGAGGAGAAAGCCTCAGCAGCTGTTGTAGATACTATTTACATAGGCCACCATTATCAGCCTGAAGATGACCCTTATTGGGTAAGTGAAATTACAGGTGAGGGTGTAATGGACCCTGTTAAGCAAAAGGCGGCAATTGCGGCTCTTGAAACCGTTAAGGAAAAGCTTGGCGTTGACATCAAGTGGAAGCAGTGGACCAGTAGCGTAACACAGGAATGTTTGCAGACTGTTCTTGCGGGCGACCCTTATTGTCATATCGCAATATTGTCAAACGGTTTCCAGGGACGAGTAATGGTACAGAATGTACTTCAGCCACTTGACGATTATATGGATATTTTCGAGGAAGAAGACTATCAGTGGCTTACAATGAGCAAGACCTTCGGTCACTATTATCTTTTGAACCGTGACTTGCTTTACATAACAGACTGGCCCATTGTTTACAATGCAACAATGCTTGAAGCAATCCCTGAATTTAAAGAAGAAGACGGTACAACACTTTATCCATGCGAAATGTATGAACGGGGTGAGTGGACCTGGGACAACTTCCGTTGGTATCTTGAAACAATCCAGAAGTATTATGCAGGTAAAAAGGCACCCTCAGGTGCAGATATTGTGCCTTATGATGCAAGATATTATTATACCGCAATTCAGGCAATTCACTCCAGCGGCGGTTATGTATACGACGGTGAAGGCATGAACTTTGACTCCGCAGCAGCTATTGAAGGTGCGGAATATCTTGCCGATTTGATGGAAGACGGTCTTATAAGCTGTTGCGTATCATCTTTCGGTAAAAATGCAGGTGCAGGTTATCTTCAGTCTGTAGAAAAATTCGCAAGAGGCGAATGTGTATTTACGAACTGTGCACGTTGGAAGATGGGTTCATCTTCTACAACATTGGCAGAACGTGGCGAAAGTATGGGTATCATATTCTTCCCCCGTCCCGACAATGTTGAATTTAAGGAATATAACAACGATGTTCACCTTGATGATAATTACAAGTACAACATTGCAATATCCTGTGCGGACAGCGTAGGTCTCCTTCGTGGCTTTAGTGAAGAAGAAAGCCGTCTTGCTCTTGAAGCTTATGCAATGTACAGAACAGAATTCTATAAGAATTACGGCAGAGTAAACTCTATTGCAGAATACCGTGAAACTATGGCTGAATCCGAAGCGGTAGCTTTTGGTATTGATATTTTCCACGAAGAAATCGGTGATAAGAACCTTGAAATTTTCAAACTTTTAGGTTCTTTGAAAGAAAATGAATTCTGCGAAGGTATGAATATTCATGAAAAATGGGGTATCAATATCTTTGGTAGATCTGTTTACGCTGTAAACGGTGCTACAAAGTATGCAGTTTTCGTAAAGGCTAACGGACGTAATGTAAGCGATGCGTTGAATGATATTCAAAATGCTTTGAAGGGTTCAGGTGCGGTGGACAGCACTCAGCCCGGTGTTTCTCAGGCAAATAGCGGTATTATAGCCTTTGCACAGGGTACTGACCCAAGAACTGTTAATTGGGGTGCAATGTTTACTGCAAGCGATAACGTAGACGGAGCCTACGAAATCAAGCAGGAAGAATACGAAGGCAAAGATGCTGAAGGTAATACGGTAACAATGTACGGCGATATTTACATAAAGCCCAGCGTTATCCTTACTGAAGAAGGTGCTGAAGGGGAAGAAGCAGAACCCGAATTCCTTCCCAACAGAATGAGTGTTGAATACGAATATTCTGAAACAGTAAATGATGCAGGCGAAGTATCTGTTACAGGTATTAACTTTGATAAGGTTGGTAAATACGAAAAGGGTATAACTGTAAAGGTTACAGACTCCCAGGGCAACACAAAGGAAGCTGTATTCACTGCATATATCTATGATGAACACGGCAAGGTTGCACCTACCCTTAAGCTTAAGGAAGAACTTGGTTCAGTTGCACTTAATGCAGACACTTCCACAGTTAAGTGGGCAGATTTGTTTGTAGAAGAAGCTCTTGACGAAAATGGAATTGACATTAAATCATTCGTTTCCGCTGATGTAAGAGAACTTGATGTAACTCAGAAAGGCAAGTACCCCGTAGTAATTTACGTTGAGGATTTTGCAGGCAACAGAACAGAAATCGAAATTGAAGTAGAAGTAAAATAATAAAGTGACAACAAGGATGTGAACAAAATAGTTTGTTCACATCCTTGTTTATACTCTGAAATGATATACAGTACAAAAACCGGGGACGTGGTTTTAGAAAAAGTTATTGAACGGATGAATAAATAATAGAACATCTAACTAAAAAATCGGAATTTGGTGGAGGATGCTATGAAGATACTTAAAAGGACTATTTTGGGGATATTATTTGCTTTTGTATTATTTTGGTTTGGTTCCATAGCTGTATGCGAATACAATACTTATAAATACGGAGAAATCTTTAGAAATATCAAAATACACGATATTAGTGGTGAAAGATACTTAAAAGATGAAAAAGTGAAAATTTTAAAATATCACAAAGATAGTGCAGAAGTATATGCTGTTTGGGAAGGTGGAGTTGGCAGTATATATTATTTCAAACGTGATAATAGTAATAATTGGATGTTTGATTATTGGGATGGCATATGGTCAAAAACCGGAAATGCTGATGGGTTTGTCTGGCCTTACATAAGATAAATTTTATTTGTCAGACTGTTGAAGCCGTCGGAGCGAAGATACGAAGGTCCAGAAAATTAGTGAATAGGTAATAGTGAATAGTGAAGAAGTAAAAAAGACAAGCACCTTTCGGAACTTGTCTTTTTTTGGTGGACCATCAGTCCGAGCGTTAAGAAGGGGCTGTAGCAAAAAGATTTTTTAAATCGGGTTGACTACAGCGGCTTTGTCAAGAAAAGTGTGTAAGTTTTTTTGAATTAGATATAAGATTTTTGGT